>JAWKSZ010000073.1:0-43442 GCA_041402045.1 Planctomycetota bacterium
GGCTGGAGCGAGCTCGAGCTGACCGGGCTCCTGCGCGCGCCCCGGGTCAGCGAGCTGGCCTACGGGCGCGGCGAGATCCTGCACGAGGTCCGGGTGCGCGAAGGCCAGCGGGTGGAGCGGGGCGAGGTGCTGCTCGTGCTCGACCTGCGCCGGCTGAAAGCGGAGCGCGCCGAGGCCGACGCGCGCCTGGCCCAGGCTCGCGCGGTGCTCGACGAGCTCGAGCGCGGCCCGCGGGAGGAGACCCTCGCCGCGGCCCGCGCGGCCTGCCGCCAGGCCGAGGCCGAGGTCGGGCTCTGGACCAAGAAGCTCGCGCGCCGCGAGGACCTCGTGCGCGACGGGGTCAGCGCCCCTGAGGTCGGCGACGAGACCGCCGCCCAGCTCGACGTGGCCCGCGCGCGGCTGGACGCCCAGAAGGAGCAGCTGCGCGAGCTCGAGACCGGGACCCGCCCCGAGCAGCTCGCGGCGCAGCGCGCGCTGGTCGCGCAGCTCGTGCAGGCTCGCGAGCTGGTCGAGACCCACTGGACCGACGCGCACATGGTCGCGCCCTTCGCGGGGGTCGTAGCCGACGTCCGGGTCGAGGTCGGCGAGGTCATGCTCCCGGGGCAGCCGATCCTGCGCCTGGTCGAGGACGCGCCCCTCGAGGCCTGGATCGGCGCGCCGCCGAGCGTGGCCCTCGAGGTCGGCGCGGCGACCGCGGTGCGGGTCGACGGGCGCGAGGTCTCGGCCACCGTGCAGGCCTTGCTCCCCGAGCTCGACCCCCAGACCCGCACCCGGACCGTGGTCCTGCGCCTGGCCCCGGACGCGGGGCTGGTGCCCGGGCGCGTGGTGCGCTGGCGCGTCCCCGAGCCCACCCCGCCCGCGGGCTGGAACGTGCCGCTGGGCGCGCTGGTGCGCGGTGAGCGCGACACCTGGGCCCTGCTCGTGGCGGCGCCCACCGACGCCGGGTTCGTGGTCGAGCGCCGCCGGGTCGAGGTCAAGGGCACCGACGGGCGCCGGGCCTGGATCGTGGGCGACGTGACCCCCGCGGACCGGGTGATCGCCGACGGCACGCACCGCGCGGTCGTCGGGCAAGCGGTGGAGCCCCAGTGAACCTCGGGCTCGCGTTCTACCGCTCGCCGCGGCTCGTGGCCCTGACCCTGCTCGTGATCGCGGTCGCGGGCGGCGCGGCGTTCGTGCTCCTCCCCCGCACCGAGGACCCGCGGCTCTCGAGCCGCGTGGCCCGGGTGACGACCGCGCTCCCGGGCGCGACCCCGGCCCGGGTCGAGGCCCTGGTCACGCGCCCCCTCGAGGACGAGCTGCGCGACCTGCCCGAGCTCAAGTCGCTCTACTCCGAGAGCCGCGACGGCTTCAGCTCGGTCCTGATCGAGCTCGAGGACGCGGTGCTCGAGGACCAGGTCGAGGAGGTGTGGTCGCGGGTCCGCGAGCGGATCTCCGACGCCGAGCCCGAGCTCCCGCCTGAGGCCTCGGACCCCACCTTCGACCTGGTGCGGATCGAGGCCTTCACCCTGATCTTCGGCCTGCGCTGGGACGGGGAGGGGCCCCCGGCCCGGGGCGAGCTGCACCGCCACGCGCGGATCCTCGAGGACCGCCTGCGCGCGGTCCCGGGCACCGAGGAGGTCGAGCGCTTCGGCGACCCCGCCGACGAGGTGCGGGTCGAGGTCGACCCCGCCGCGCTCTCGGGGCTGGGGCTGACCGCCGGCGACGTGGCCCAGGCGCTCGCCGGGAGCGACGCCAAGGTCCCCGGCGGCGTCGTGCGCGAGGGCGGGCGCGAGCTGCTGGTGGAGGTCGAGGACGGCCTCGACGCGGTGGAGCGCGTGGCCAGCGTGCCCCTGGCCGTCGGCGCCGACGGGCGCGCGATCCGGGTGGGCGACGTGGGCACCGTCGTGCTCGGGCCGCCGGACCCGCTGCCCGCCCTGGCCCTGCTCGACGGGCGGCCCGGGGTCGCCCTCGGGGTGCGCATGCGCCCCGAGCGCCGGATCGACGCCTGGTCGCCGGTGGCGGAGGAGGTCGCCCAGCGCTTCGCCGCGGAGCTCCCGCGGGAGGTCGCGCTCACGCCCTTGTTCCGCCAGGTGCGCTACACCGAGGACCGCCTCGACGGGCTCCTGTGGAACCTCGTGCTCGGCGTGGCCCTCGTGGTCGCGGTCGTGCTCGTGCTCATGGGCTGGCGCGCGGCGCTGCTCGTGGGGACCTCGCTCCCCCTGGCGAGCCTCATGACCCTCGCCGGGCTGCGCGCGCTGGGGGTCCCGATCCACCAAATGTCCGTGACCGGGCTGATCATTGCCCTCGGGCTCCTGATCGACAACGCGATCGTCATGGCCGACGACATGGGTGAGCGCCTGCGTGAGGAGCCGCCGGAGGAGGCGATCGCCGCGAGCACGAAGCACCTCACGATCCCGCTGCTCTCCTCGACGGTGACCACGACCCTGGCCTTCCTCCCGATCGTGCTCCTCGCCGGCCCGGCGGGCGAGTTCGTGGGCTCGATCGGGATCAGCGTGATCCTCGCGCTGTGGAGCTCGCTGTTCCTCGCGCTGGCGGTGGTCCCGGCCCTGGCCGGGTTCCTCCAGCGCCGCACCCGGGGCTGCGAGCGCGGGGGCACGCTGTCCGCGGGGCTGGTCCTGCCTCGGCTGCGCGCGCGCTACGAGCGCGCCCTGGACTGGACCCTGGCCCACCCCGGGACCGGGATCGGCGTGGCGCTGATCCTCCCGCTCCTGGGCTTCCTCGTGTTCGGCTCGCTGCGCGAGCAGTTCTTCCCGCCCAGCGACCGCGACCAGTTCCGGATCGACCTGCGCCTGCCCGAGGGCACCGCGATCGAGGCCACCCGCGCCGCCGCGGAGCGCGCCACCGCCGAGCTGCTGGAGCTCGAGGGCGTCGAGCGCGTGCAGTGGTTCTGCGGGGAGTCCGCGCCCAAGTATTACTACAACATGATCGGCGGGAACGAGCAGGCGCCGTTCTTCGCCCAGGCGCTGGTCGACCTCGAGGCCTCCGAGGGCAGCTTCGCCCTGATCGACCAGGCCCAGACGCGCCTCGACCGCGCGCTGCCCCAGGCCCAGGTGATCTGCCGCCAGCTCGAGCAGGGCCCGCCCTTCGAGGCGCCGGTGGAGCTGATCCTGTTCGGCCCCGACACCGGGCGCCTGGCCGAGCTCGGCCAGGCTGCGCGCCGGGCCCTGGCCCGGGTGCCGAGCGTGGTCCACACCAGCGCCAGCCTGGGGAACGTGCGGCCCCAGGTGCGGGTCGAGCTCGAGACCGAGCTCGCCCGCGCCGGCGGCCTCGGGCAGCGCGAGGCCAGCGCCCAGATCCGCGAGGCGCTGCGTGGCGCCCCCGGCGGGAGCGTGCTCTTCGGCGACGAGGAGCTCCCGGTCGTGGTCCACGGCGCCCCCGGGCAGGAGGCGAGCTACGAGCACCTGAGCGCCCTCGACCTCGGCGGGCGCCAGGCGCCGGGCGCGCCCCTGGCGGCGCTCGCGGACCTCGAGCTCGTGCCCCAGTCGACCTCGATCGCGCGCAAGAACGGGAACCGCGCCAACGTCGTGCGCGGCTACCTCCGCGCCGGGGTCCTGCCCGCCGACGCCTTGGCCGTGTTCCGCGAGAACCTCGCGGCGGACGGGTTCGAGCTCCCCCCGGGCTACCGCCTGAGCTGGGGCGGCGAGGCCGAGCAGCGCGACGAGGCCGTCGCGAACCTGCTCGGCTCGGCGGCGCTCCTGTTCGTGCTCATGGGCGCGAGCCTGGTGCTCGCCTTCGACTCCTTCCGTCAGGCGCTCCTGATCGCGGGGGTGGGGCTGCTCGCCGTGGGCCTCGCCGTGCTCGCGCTCTGGCTGTGGGCCACGCCTTCGGCTTCACCGCGATCGTGGGGACCATGGGCCTCGTCGGGGTGGCGATCAACGACGCGATCGTGGTCCTGGCCGGGATCCGCGAGGACCCCGCCGCCTCGCGGGGCGACGCCCTCGCCGCGCGCCAGGTCGTGGTGCGCTCGACGCGCCACGTCCTGGCCACGACCCTGACCACCGTCGCCGGGTTCCTCCCG
This sequence comes from Planctomycetota bacterium, assembly GCA_041402045.1. Taxonomy (GTDB): domain Bacteria; phylum Planctomycetota; class J058; order J058; family J058; genus JAGQRJ01. The sequence goes on from JAWKSZ010000073.1 coordinate 4,019, forward strand.
CTCCTCGTCGCGGGGAGCGCGTTCTGGAGCCCGCTCGCGGTCTCGATCGCCGGCGGCGTGTCGGGGGCCACGCTCCTCGCGCTGAGCTTCGTGCCCGCGGGCTACCTCGTGCTCGTGCGCTGGGGCATGCGCTGCGCGGCGACGCCGACGCCGGCGTAGGGGCCGGCGCCGGGCGTCGCGAGGGCGGTGTTCGGCGCGGCCTTCGCCCACGGGTGCGGATTGGCAGAGCCTCCCACGTCCTCTACCGGGGCGCGGGCTCGCAGCGCTCGGGGTAGATCAGGGCGGCGAGCTCGCAGGCGCCGCGCCAGGCGTGGGTGAGGCGCACCCGGACCCGGGTGGGGGCGGCGAGCTCGAGCACGCGGTGCGCGCCCTGGAGGTCCAGGGCGGTGCGCCCGTCGCGGCCGAGGTAGGGGCGGAACGCCCAGGCGCGGCCGGGGTCGTCGCGGATCAGGCCGCCGCCCGTGGGCGCGCGCCAGGGGTGGTCCGGGAGCTCGAGCTGCACGGGGCCGCGGCCGCTGGCGCTGAAGCCCCAGGTCCCCGCCGGGAGCTCGAGCTCGGCCTCGGCGCAGAGCACGCCCGCGGCCGGGGCGTCCCGCGACCAATCGCCGAGCAGCAGCGGGACCTCCCGCGCGGGCCCCGCGGCGGACGCAGCCTGGGCGGCCGTCGGTGGCCCGTCCAGCGCGACCTCCCGCGCCGCGACCCGCACCCGCCAGCGCAGGGCGCGCCAGTCCACCGTGGGAGCGCCGGGGCGGAGCACGCCCCGCGCGCCGGCGCGGTCTTCGGCCACGCCCGGGAGGCGGTAGTCCTCGGCGCTCTCGAGCAGGCTCGCGGGCAGCAGCAGCAGCCGGTGCGGCACGTCGCGGGGCGCAGCGTGGGCGCGCAGCGCCAGGCGCCACAGGTGCGGGCCCAAGGGGTCGCGCTCCTCGAGGGGCAGGGCCAGGCTCGGGCGCCACCAGTCCTGCACGAACTCCTGCAGCTCGGGGGCGCGCTCGAGGTCGAGGCTCGGGTCGAGCAGCGCGCGGACCAGCTCGCCGCGGGTGGGCAGGGCGAGCCCGGCCCAGCGGCAGTAGGCCGCGGCCTCGAGCCAGGTCAGCCCCGCGGCGGGGGCGTCGTCGGCGCCCTGGAGCGGCCCCCCGGCGAGGCGGGTCAAGCCGTGGGCGGCGAGGAACCCACGCAGCGCGCCCACGGTCGCCGGGCTGCGGGCGATCCAGAACCCCTGGGAGCCCTCCAGGCGGTGGGCGACGCCGCCCCGGCGCCAGCTCACGCTCCCCGGCTCGACCCAGCGCAGGCGCGCGCCGCTCGCGGGGAGGGTGCAGTCCTGGCCCGGCTCGGGGGCCCAGGCGGGCTCGTCGGCGGCGGGCGGCGCAGGCGGAGGGACGCTGGGGGGGGCGGGGGCGGCGGGCGGCGGCTCACGCAGCGCGACGAAGGCGATCGCGAGGGCGGCCAGCGGCAGCAGCGCGATCCCGAGCGCGGTCCGCCGCCGCCCTCGGCTGGGGCCGGCGGCGCGCGCGGCGAGCAGGGCCTCGAGGAACACCTGCGCGTCGGCCGGGCGGCGCGCAGGGTCGCGGGCCAGCGCGCGCAGGGCGAGGTCGGCGAGCGGCGAGGAGGGCAGCGCCGGCGGGGGGGACTCCAGGCTGCGGAAGTAGCCGAACAGCTCCTGCGAGGGGTAGGGCAGCTCCCCGCTCAGGGCGCGGTAGAGGATCGCGCCCAGGGCCCACACGTCGGCAGCGGGGGTCACCGGGGCCTCGGCCACGAGCGCTTCGGGGGCGAGGTAGTTGAGCGAGCCGAGCACGGCCCCGGTCTGGGTCAGGCGCTCCACGTGCTCGTCGCGGGCGACGCCGAAGTCCGCGACGTAGGCTCGGCCCTGAGGGTCGACGAGCACGTTCTCGGGCTTCACGTCCCGGTGCACGATCCCCGCGGCGTGGGCGCAGGCCAGCCCGCGCGCGGTCTGCTCCAGCAGGTCCAGGCGCTGGGCCTCGGGCAGCCCGTCCAGCACCTCGGACAGCGGGCGCGCGTCCTCGATCCGGCGGAACACGACGTAGGGGCGGCCCGCGTGCTCCCCGGCGTCGACGACCGGGACCAGGTTCGGGTGGCGCAGGCGCGCGCAGAGCTCGGCCTCGCGGCGGAGCCGCGCCTCGCTGCGCGGCGAGCGGGTGTGCTGCAGCTTGAGCGCCAGGGGCGGGCCGCCGTCGGGGTGCCGCGCGGCGTAGACCACCCCCATGCCGCCCTTGCCCAGGATCCCCTCCACGCGATATGGACCGACGCTCTCGGGGATCAACGCACGCCTCCGCGCCTGCGGTTCGAATACAGCTCGCGGGCCACGCATGCAACGCCTCGTCCCGTGGACGGGACGCCGCCCAGCCCAACGCCGGGGGGACCCGTCTGGCACCGCGCGTGCAAGCAAGACGCTCGCCGGACGTTCCGGCGTGACCCCGTTCTACAGAGTCTTTCGTCCGCCCGCCCTCGCCCCCCAGGCGAGGGCGGGTGTCCGTACGGGCGTGCCACGGGTGGGACGGCGGACCGCCGGTGGGATCCGTGCACCGCTAGGCGGCGTGGCCCCACGCAGGCGCAGGAGTTGCGGTCGGGCGTGGGACTTGCCCGAGGGCGTCGGCAAAGGAGCCTCGTATGACCTTCACCTCGCGTTCGTCCTGCCTCGTCCCCCTGATCTCGGTGTGCGCCCTGGGCCTGGCCCAGGCGCAGACCCTGGCCTTGCCCGACGTGCCCCCGCCCACCGACGAGGTCGTCGTCTCCGACGGCCCGAGCCCCCTCGAGGTCGGGAAGCAGGTGGGGCGCACCATGGCCCAGCTCGTGAGCGAGGACCCGAGCCTCGAGCTCGGCGCCTGGACGGGGCTGGGCAGCGGCGGCTGGATCCGCTTCCGCGCCCCGCGCCTCGAGCTCGACCTGGCCCGGGGCTCGAACGCGCGCCAGAACCATCACCGCGTGCGCTACGCCGACCTGCTCGGCGAGTCGCTGCTCGTGGACCTGCGCCTGGTGGGCGAGGGCCAGCGCGGCTACCGCCTCTCGCGCAACGAGGTCGGCGTGGGCAAGCTCCTCGGCCAGGGCGGCTGGGGCGCGCAGCTGAACATGAAGCTGCTCAGGGAGCAGTCGACGGGGATCCAGCTCAACCGCTACCAGGCGGTGCTGCGCGAGGTCGGGGCGCCGGACGAGGAGGTGCTCATGACCGTGGGGCTCGAGCGGCTCGAGGCCCGCGGCCCCGGCGGCGCGACCCGGGCCCGGGTCGGCGTCGAGCGCGAGACGCCGACGGTCGTGTTCCGCGACGGCACGCGCTTCAAGCTGAACGTGGACTGGTCGCTGGGGATCGGGGTCTACGACGCCGACCGCGCGCTGAGCGTGGGCAGCCACACCGGCCTGACCGCGACCCTGACCGACCCCAGCGCCCGGCGCTGGAGCGTGGAGACGAGCCTGGAGCAGGACGTCGAGCGCGCAGGCAAGGGCCTGGTCGCGCGGGTCACGAGCCTGACCACCGAGGGCAGCTTCGCCCTCGACCCGGCGGGGCGCTTCCACGCGCTCGGCGGCTTCGACCTCACCCGGGCCAAGAACGGCGTCGTCGAGGGCCAGCCCTCGCTCTCGCGAATCAGTGTGTTCACCGGGCTCAAGGCCGGGGCGTTCTTCACCCGCGCCGCGCTCGAGGCCGAGCGGATCCCCGGGCTCTCGACCCAGGTCCGCCCCCGGGTCGAGGTCGGGGTCAACCTCCCCCTCGGGCGCACGTAGGGGGCTACTCCAGGCCGTCTTCGCTGACGAGGTCTTCGCTGGCGACGACCTCCGCCTCGGGCGCGATCGCCTCGAGTTCCTCGTCCAGGCGGGCGAGGAGCGGGTCCAGGGAGCCCTCCCGCGCGCTGAGCAGGAGCGGCTCCCGGCCGAGGGTCCGGGCCAGGGGCGCGAACGCGGCGGGGTCCTCGAGCAGGTCGGTCTTGTTGCAGACGAGCACCTCGGGCACGCCCACGTGGCCGAGCCCGGCCAACAGCGTGCGCACCGCCTCCACGCGCTCGAACACGTGGGCGTCGCTGGCGTCGGCCACGTGCAGCAGGAGGTCGGCGGTGCCGATCTCGTCCAGGGTCGCGCGGAACGCCTCGAGCAGGTTCGCGGGCAGGTCGCGCACGAAGCCCACGCTGTCGGCGAACAACACGCGGCGGCCGCTGGGCAGGCGCCGCGCGCGGACCGTGGGGTCGAGGGACGCGAACAGCATGTCCTCGGCCTGGACGCCGGCGTCGGTCAGGCGGTTGAACAAAGTCGACTTGCCCACGTTGGTGTAGCCCACGAGCGCGACCTGGGGCAGCGCGTTCTTCGCGCGGCGCCGGCGGCGCAGGTCGCCCTGTTGGCGCACCCGCGAGAGCTGCTGCTCGAGGGCGTGGATCCGCCGGCGGATCGTGCGTCGGTCGACCTCGAGCTTGGTCTCGCCCGCGCCCTTGGTGCGTCCGAAGCCCGCGCCCTTGCCGCCGCCCACCCGCGAGAAGTCGCCGCCGCGGCCCACGAGCCGCGGGAGTCGGTAGCGCAGCTGCGCGACCTCGACCTGCAGCTTGCCGGCGTGGGTCCGCGCGCGCTGGGCGAACACGTCGAGGATCAGCTTGGTGCGGTCGAGGACCTCGAGGTCCAGCAGGTCCTCGAGGGCCGCCTGCTGGCGCGGCGCGAGCTCGTGGCTCACGATCACGACCTCGGCGCCGGTGCTCAGGGCCAGCGCGCAGAGGTCGGCGACCTTGCCGCGCCCGAGGAGCGTCTTGGGGTTCGGCCGCTCGCGGCGCTGCACGAGCTCGCCGCGCACGCCGTAGCCCGCGGCGCTGGCCAGCGCCGCCAGCTCGGCCCGGGCCTCCTCCAGGTCCCCGCTGCCCACGACCGCGAGCAGCGCGCTGCGGTCGCCCTGGGTGCGCTGACCGGCGACCGAGGCGCCGAAGGCGGCCTCGAGCTCGGCGATCCGCTGAGGGAAGTCCTGCGGCAGGCGGTGAGGGTCCTGGGGTTCGCCCTGGACCACGGTCTCGTCGACGACCGCCGCCGGGACGAGGGTCACCTCGCGCACGCGCAGCTCGGGCTCGAGGCCGACCCACAGCAGCAGGTCCAGGCGCGCGCGGACGAGCGCGTTGAGGTCGTCGCGGTTGGGGCCGTCGCCGCGCAGCGAGGTCGCGATCCAGCGCAGGCCCTTGAGGCGGCCTGGGCCGCGGCGCTTGCTCGAGAGCGCCGGGAGCTCGAGGGTCTTGGCGTCGCCGACCTGCACGTGGGTCACGAGGCCGCTGCGGTTGACGAGGACCCCGATCCGGCGGCCCAGCGCCTGGCTGCGCTCGGCGAGCTCGACGATCAGCTCCGGGGTGGCCACCGCCGCGGGGGGGACCCGGCGCCGGAACAAGCGCTCGACGGCGCGCAGGTCGCTGGGTTTGAGGCCCGAGGTCTGTCCGCTGGCGTGCTCAGGCACGGGCGTCGGCGGGGGAAGGGAGGGGCTGCAGCGGAGACCTCCGAGGGTGCGGGTTGAGCGGGCAGACCCCGCGATCTAGGATGCTAGCTCAAACCCAGCTTGGGGCCCAATGCCCATTCCATACGTCTGCCTAGGTTGCCAGCACTCCACCACCCTCCCGGACGCGCACGCGGGGCACCTCGCGGCGTGCCCGCGCTGCGGGCTGAAGTTCCTCGTGCCGCCTCCGCGGCGCCAGGACGCGGCGCCTGCGGCCGCGCCGCCTCCCGCGCCCGAGAAGGCCTCGAGCGGCGGGCTGTGGGGCATGGACTCGGAGGAGTCCCCCAGCGGGCTGTTCGGCATGGAGGACGACGAGGACAGCGACGTCGGCGAGCTGTTCGGCGGCGCGGACGCGCCGCCGCCGGTCGCGCCGCCGCCCTTCCAGGAGCTGCCTCCGCCTCCCGCAGCGACCCCCGCGCCGAGCGACACGCCGCCCCCGCCGGTGGGCTTCCCCTACGCGCCGGGCTACAGCGCGCCGCCGGGCCACGCGAGCTGGCCGCCGCCGGGCTACCCGCCTCCGGGCTACCCCATGCCGCCCTACGGCTACCCGCCCCCGGGCATGGAGCCGCCGCCGGGCTATTACCCGCCGCCGCCCGCGGAGGGTCAGGGCTACCCGGGCTACCCGCCTCCGGGCTACCCCGGCTACCCGCCGCCGGGCTATCCGGGCTACCCGCCTCCGGGTGGCGGCTACCCGCCGCCCTACGGGCAGCCGCCCCAGCATGCCCAGCCGCCCCAGCCGCCCCAGCACGGCCAGCCGCCCCAGCACGGCCAGCCGCCCCAGCGCGGCCAGCACCCCCCGCCCCAGCGCGCGCAGCACACGCCGCCGCCCCAGGACGCGCCGCTGGACCTGGCGCCGGACTCCAGCGGGTTTCGCCTGGTGGCCCTCGACGGCCTCGACGACGGCACCGTGTTCGACCTCGCGCCGGGCAAGCTCTACACCATGGGCCGCGACCGCAGCGCCGAGGTCAAGATCCTCTCGACCTCGGTCTCGCGCAGTCAGGCGCAGATCGACGCCCGCGGCGAGGAGCCGATGCTGATCGACCTGGGCTCGGCCAACGGGACCTTCGTCAACGGCGAGCCCGTCGATCGCCAGACCCTCAAGAACGGCGACCTGATCAAGATGGGCGTCGTGCTGTTCCGCTTCGAGCGCTGCTAACCCTTCGTCGCGAAAGTTCACGGGCCGCTGCTCGTGTGGCAGCAGGGTGGCCTCCCGGGTATCGTGAGCGACTGTCCGCGTTGGATTTGGGGGTTTCATGTCCGCTGAGGGACCGGAAGGAGCAGGGCGCTCGGGCCCCGCGCGCAGGCCGCGCCGGAGGCGACCGCCGCCGCGAGGGCGTCCGGGACCGCGTCGGCCGCTGCCGCCTGGAGCGAGCGGTGGGGGTGCGCGGCCTGGGCCGAGCGGGGCCGCGCGTCGGCCTGGCCCCAGCGGCGCCGCGCGTCGACCGGGACCGAGCGGGACGGCGCGTCGCCCGCTGCGCCGTCGTCGACCGGGTCCGGCGGGTGCGCCCCCCGAGGGTGACAAGTCCAAGATCGTGGCCTGGCTGTGCTGCGACCCCCTGCCGCCGGTGCCCTTGGGGCAAAAGCTCATGGTCACGATCGGGCGCGCGGACTCCTCGGACTTCACGCTGCCCCACAAGGAGGTCTCGCGCCGCCACGTGATCGTGAAGGTCCTGGGCAAGACCCTGGTGCTCGAGGACGAGGGCTCGTCGAACGGGACCTACCTCAACGGCAAGCGGGTCTCGTCCTCGCTGCTCAAGATCGGCGACAAGATCACGATCGGGCCCTACGACCTCGAGATCCGCTCGACCGAGGACATGCTCGACCACGACCGTCAGAGCTCGACGAAGTCCATGGAGCTGACCTCGGTCAGCCGGATCAACCCCGCGGCGGCGCTGACGGGGCTCCTGGACGAGGTGCCGGTGGTCGAGCTCTTGCAGCAGCTCGAGTTCAACAAGAAGACCGGGACCCTCGACCTGCACCACCACAACAGCCACGGCCAGCTCGTGGTGGCCAACGGGCTCCCGGTGTGGGCGACCTACGACGACCTCGTCGACGACGAGGCCGTGCTCGCCATGGCGCAGCTCAACGACGGGCGCTTCTCGTTCTCGGCCAACGTCGAGCCGGGGGACAAGACCATGACCTCCCGGATCACCGGGCTCCTGTTCGAGGCCAGCCGACGCATGGACGAGGGCTCCGCCGCCGCGGCCGCCCCGGTGGAGTCCGCGATCGGCGAGGCGCTGGCGAACATGGAGGACGGCGAGCTCGACGTCACCTCCGAGGACGCCGAGGCCAAGACCTTGGCCTGGAGCGCCAAGGCCGTGAGCGAGGGGATCGCGGACTTCGAGGTCCAGGGCTTCGCCGAGGAGGGCGCGGGGGAGTCCCCGGCCGCCGACGAGGGCGAGGCCGAGGACACCGACGTGGCCCAGATCCCCGAGTTCGGCGACGTCGAGCACAGCGACGAGGCCAAGGTCGCCGACGGGAGCAAGGGCCCCGACGAGAGCGACCACAACTGGGACCTCACCAGCCGCGCGTAGCAGCCCGTTGAGCTTCGCCGGCGCACGGGAGGCGGCATGTGGGGACCGTTCGGACTCTTGCTCGATCTGGTGTTCCTCGCGGGGGAGCGCGCCGAGGCCAAGCAGCGCGCCCGCACCGTGCGCGGAGCCCTGGACGCGATCGCGCGCGGGCTCTCGGGCACCGCGTGGGTGCCCTGGTTCCGCAAGCCCCGGATCGAAGGCCGCCTGGACGGGCGCGAGGTTCAGCTCGTCTACCGCGGTCAGGGGAGGTTCGACGTCCGCTGCTCGGCGCGCTCAGGTACCGAACTCGACGTCGCGACTGGGTGGTTGGCGCGCCTGTTTGGCGGCGCGACGACCGCGGCCTCCGGCCCCGAAGGCGAGGCCCGCTCGCTGCTGCGGCGCTATCGCGGCTCGCGGCTGCGGGTGCGGGCCGGACGCCTCGAGCTGCGGCGGGTGCGCCCGGGGCTCGACCCCCAGGCAGTCCTGGCGCTGGTGCGCGAGGTCGTGCAGCTCGCGGGGGCGGGGTCGCCGCAGCGGGACGCGCCGATCGCGCTCGCGGTCCCCGTCCCGGTTCCCACGCCTCGGATGCAGATCGCTCCCGTGGAGGCGCCCACGCTTCGCTGCCCGTTCTGCCACGACGGGCTGGAGCAGGACGCGCTGGTGGTCCACTGCGCGAGCTGCGACGCGCCCTACCACCCGACCTGCTTCGAGGAGGCGGACGGCTGCGCGATCCCGGGCTGCGGGGGTCGGCGCGCCGCGGGAGGTCGGGTTCAGGGACCCGACGGGGGCCGGGTCAAGGGCTGAGCCCGGGAGGCATGGGCGAAGAGGGACTCGAACCCCCGGCCACCTCGGTGTAAACGAGGCGCTCTACCAACTGAGCTATTCGCCCTGAGGAGTGAGCCTACCGCGGACGGCGCGCGCTGGGAGGGTCCAGCGGGCTATTTGCCGTCGGGGTAGACCTCGGGCATTTCGGGGCCGAGGAGCCCGGTGATCTTGCCGGTGAACACCAGCTTCCCGTCCACGAAGGCCTGGCACTCGTAGATCGAGCGGCGCACGCGCACGGTCTCTTCCTTGGCGACGATGATCAGGCGCTGCCCGGGGAAGACCGCGTCGCGGAACTTCACCTCGTCGATCCCGCCGAAGAGCATGACCCGACCGGGGGCCTGCTCGCGCCCGATCTTGCGCCGCCAGAGGAACACGCACACCTGCGCCGCGCTCTCGACGAGCAGCACGCCCGGGAACACCGGCTTGGCGCGGAAGTGCCCCTTGACCCAGAACTCGTCCTCCTTGACGTCGCGGTAGCCCACGGCGACCCCGGCCTCCTCGTCGTTGACGAGGATCCCGTGGAGTTGACGCATGACGTCGGTCTGCGGGAGGAGCACGTCCAGCTCGTCCTTGCCGAACGCGACGTGCTCCAGGTCGACCTTGCTCAGGTCATACAGCGGCTTCGGAGGCATGGGGCTCTCCCGGTTCATCGCAAGGGGGCCTCGAGCGAGGCCCCCTCGACCCGGCAGCGAGCTGCGCGGGCAGTTCCCAACGGGTGGGTCTTAGACGTAGCGCTTCACGACCTCGAACACGGCGTCGAAGCCCTGCGGGTCGTGGATCGCGATCTCGCTCAGCGACTTGCGGTCGAGCTCGATGTTCGCCTTGCCCAGGCCGTGCACGAAGCGGCTGTAGCTCAGGCCGCGGGCCCGGGTCGCCGCGTTCAGGCGCTGGATCCACAGCGCGCGCAGGTTGCGCTTGCGCTGCTTGCGGCCGGTGAACGCTTGCTGCTTGGAGCGCCGGACCGCGATGCGGGCCATCTTCCAGCAGTTCTTACGCTTGCCCCAGAAGCCCTTGGCCTCCTTCAGCACGCGGTTCTTGGAGCGCCGCGGGGCGCTTCCGCCTTTAACCCTCATGGGATGCTTCCTCGATCCAGGGGGACGCCGCCTACGGGCGCGCCTTCCCCAGCATCTTCAAGATCTTGTTGGTTTCGGTCGTGCTCTTCAGCACGCCGCGCCGACGCAGCGCGCGCTTCCGGTCGCCCGACTTGTGGGACATGATATGGCTGGTGAACGTGTGGCGGAACTTGATCTTCCCGCTCTTCGTCACCCGGACGCGCTTCACGACGCCCTTGTTGGTCTTTGCCTTGGGCATGGGGCTCCTCGACTTGCAGCGACGCCTCCCGGCGTCACGGCGCAATGAGAGCTCGGTTTCCCGAACTCGAGCCCACACGTATACCAGGCGTCCTCCCAGAAGCAAGCCTAATGCAACGAGCACGCCAGGTTCGCGGGCTCCTTGCCTGGCGCTCGGCCCCGGGTGTGCTAAGCTCGCCGGCTCGGAGGCGCTTAGCGTGCAGAGGTCGAGGTTCATGGTTCGCGTATGAAGGGGTCCCTGGCAGGACCTTCGCTTCTCGACGCGCCCCCCTCTTCGCTCGGACGCAGCTCGACCTCGCTCCCGTCGCCCTCCCTGGGGCCGCGGCCAGGCGCCCGCCGTGTGGCCGCGACCCGCGAGCTCGCTGGCGTGGAGCCGCGCCTGCGCCAGCACCTGATCACCGAGCTCGAGCGCGCGGGGCTCCCCGCCCTGGCGGCGGACGCCGTGGACCTCCCCTGGGACGACCGCGCCGCCGCGCTGCGCGCGGCGCGTCGGTTCTACGCGCGCCTGGGCTGGACCCTGGTGGTCGAGCAGGTCCTGGGGCCCGACCGCGCCCCGAGCGCCGACGCCGAGCTGGTGACGCCGCGCCTCGCCCCCGGCGAGCGCCGGGTCCTGCACGCCGAGGCGGCGGGGCTGCGCTGGGAGGTCGGCGCCCTCGAGCGCGCGCACGACCGCGCCCGCGGGGCGCTGTGGCACCCGCAGTCGACCGTGCTGCGCCTGGCCGAGGCCGGCGCCTGGCCGGGGTGGCTCGCGCCGGTGCAGGTCGAGGTCGCGCCGGTCGGGCGCGAGCAGGCCGCCGCCGCCGCCGCGATGTGCGCCGAGCTCGACGCCGCCGGACTGCGCGCCGCCCTGCGCCCGGACGGCACCGTCGGGCGCCGGGTGCGCGAGGCCGCCCGCCGCGGCGTGCCGGGCGTGGTCGTGCTCGGCGCCGACGAGCTGGCCCGCGACCGAGTCGCGCTGCGCTGGCGCGGAGCGCGCCTGGGCCTCGAGCGCGGGGCGCTGATCCCCTGGCTGCAGCGCGCCATCGACAGCGCCGCGCCGCGCGCCGGTCACCTTCACCCCGAGGCCGCCCAGGCGGGCGCGCCTCACCCTCGAGACGGGTCGACCCCGTCGCCGAACCCTCTGCAGGAGAACTGAGCCATTAGACGTCGAAATGTGATGGATCGCCCGGTCGAGAGCCGGGGACCGCGAATCAACGACCGTATCCGGGTCCCGCAAGTCCGCCTCATCTCCCACACCGGCGAGCAGCTGGGCGTGGTCGACACCACGAGGGCCATGGCCCTCGCGCAAGAGGTCGGGCTCGACCTGGTGGAAGTGTCCCCCGACAGCCGTCCGCCGGTCTGCAAGATCCAAGACTACGGCAAGCAGAAGTACGAGGCCAAGCGCAAGAAGCGCCTGGCGCAGAAGAAGCAGCACCAGGTGATCACCAAGGAGGTCCGCCTGCGCCCGAAGACGGGCGAGCACGACTTCCAGGTCAAGCTGAAGCACGCGGTGCGCTTCCTCAACAAGGGCGCCAAGGTGCAGGTGAACATCCTGTTCCGCGGCCGCGAGCGCATGCACTCGGACATCGCCCGGGACCACTGCAAGCGGATCGCCGCCGAGCTGGCCGAGATCGCCAAGGTCGAGGTCCAGCCCAAGATGGACGGCTACCGCATGATCATGGTCCTCGCGCCGATCCCCGGGAAGGCGGGTCAGCAGAAGACCGTCGCTGCCGAGTCGGAGGACGACACCACCTCCTCCGCCGACGACAGCGAGTAGCGCGCTCGACGCCGGCTCCGCGCCGGCGTCGTGCGGTTGAACGAGGGACGGCGGCGCCCCGGTCTCCGGACCGGGGCGGCCGAGCTCGAGGACGAGTGGAGATGGCAATGGCTGCCGCCCTACAAGCGGTCAAGGGCTACCTGCGCGGGCGCGTGCTGCTGCTCCCCGCGTCGAAGTCCTTGGTGCTGGGGCGCTCCCTCGAGTCGGACCTCGTGCTCTTCGGCGGCACCGTCGACGAGCGCCACGCCGAGATCCGCGCGGTCGGCACCGGGCACCAGCTCGTGCCCCGCGGGCGCAAGCCCGTGCGCCTGGGCGGCAAGCGGATCAAGAAGCCCATGCCCCTGGCCCAGGACGACACCTTCGAGGTGGGGGCCCACCAGTTCGTCTACCACGCCCAGGCGCCGGACTCCGCCGCCCGGGACCTCGACCGCCGCCTGCACGCGCGCCCGGACCTCGAGCGCTACCGCATGCTGCGCAAGATCGCGGCGAACCAAGCCGAGATCACCTACCTCGGGGTCGACCAGGAGACCGGGGAGCGCCTCGGGATCCGGATCCTCAAGGCCGAACGCCAGGCCCACCCCCTGGAGCTGCGGAAGTTCATCGTGCGGGCCCTGATCGGGCTCGTGCTCGGGAACGAGCTGTTCCTCGAGGTCCACGCCCTGCGCAGCTCCGGCGGGATCCTCTACGCCGTGCTCGACCACGTGGACAGCGCGCTCAAGCTCGAGCAGTTCGTGCGCGACAAGTCCCCCACCACCCCCCTGACCGCAGTCGAGGTCTCGCGCCAGTTGGCGGAGATCCTGGCCTTCGCCCGCACCAAGCGGATCGTGGTCGCCAAGCGCAAGAAGTCGGGGGTGCTCGTCGCCAAGAGCGGGGCCACGGTCCGGGTCCAGGCCTTCGACCCCACCCGCGAGCTGGAGCAGGAGCTGTGCCAGCTCCAGGTGTTCCGCGACCTGTGCGCGTCGATCGAGGTCGACCCCCAGCCCCTGATCGACGCGGGGTTCCCCGAACCCAAGAGCGAGGCCGAGGCCCGGCTGGGGCAGCTCGCCGACGAGTACGCCGAGGCCTACTCCGTGGGGCGGATCCTCTACCACCTGCTCACCGGGCGGGCCTTCGCGCCGAGCGTGGTCAAGGAGGTCCAGGCCGCGGGGATCCTCCGCCGTCGCGGGCGCGAGGCCCCCGCGCTGTTCCAAGAGCTCCCCCTGCCGGCCCTCGAGCTCCTGGAGCGGACCCTCGTCCCCCGGCACAAGCGCCACCACCGGACCTTGGACTCCCTCCAGGCCGACCTCGGGGAGACGGCGGAGCTGCTCCTGGAGGAGACGGTGGCCGACTTCGACCCCGACGCCGACTGAAGGTCGGGGACGCGCCTGCGTCCCCAGGATCCCGCCAGGGCGCGTAACCGCTGGCCTGGCGGTCCTCGACCGCCGGCGCGCGGCCCGTCGCGTCGCTGGTCTGTCGGGGGGGGAATGCTAAGATCCGTGGGAGTAGCCGCTTAGCGGCGGAAGGTGCAATGCCCCAGATCCACCCCACCGCCATCGTCGAGGACGGCGCGCAGCTCGCGGACGACGTCAAGATCGGTCCGTACTGCTACGTCGGTCCGCACGTGACCCTGGGACCCGGCTGCGACCTGCGGCAGGGCGCGATCATCGAGGGCCACTCGAGCTTCGGCGCGCACAACACGATCTTCCCCTACGCCGTGCTCGGCTCCGAGCCCCAGGACCGCAAGTACGAGGGCGAGCCTTCGCGGCTGGAGGTCGGCGACTACAACGTGATCCGCGAGCACGTCACCATCCACATCGGGACCGAGGCCGGCGGGGGCCTGACCCGGCTGGGCAGCAAGAACCTGATCATGGCCACCTGCCACGTGGCCCACGACTGCCTCGTGGGCGACCACTGCATCCTGGCCAACGGGGCGGGGCTCGCCGGGCACGTGATCCTCGAGGACTGGGTAATCGTGGGCGGGCAGTCGGGGATCCACCAGTTCGTGCGCTTGGGCGCCCACTGCATGACCTCGGGCGGCTCCAAGGTCGGCAAGGACATCCCCCCCTTCACCATGGCCCAGGGCTACCCCGCCCGGGTGCGCGGGATCAACCACGTCGGGCTCAAGCGCCGCGGGTTCTCCGACCAGACCGTGAAGGACCTGCGCCAGGTCTACCGCCAAGTGTTCTTCGAAGAGGGCAAGTTCGAGGACCTGATCGAGCAGGCCCGGGTCGACTTCAAGGGCAGCCACGAGGTCCAGCGCTTCCTGGAGTTCCTCGTCGAGTCCAGCGCCAACCGCGGCTTCATTCGCCCGGTGCGCGGCGAGGAGGACGAGCAGATCAACGCTCCGACCCTGCCCCCGGCCAACGCCTCCAGCCGCGCCGACTAGCCGAAGAGCGTCCAGAGCAGGAACCCGCCGCCCACCGCGAGGAACAGCGCCAGCGCGCCGATCGCGATCAGGAGCCCGGTGTTGCCCTTGCCTGCCGAGTCCTCGTGCCTGACCGGCGCGGGGATCACCTGCGGGGACTTCGAGCGCTCGCTGGTGCCGGTGCCCGCGCCGAGGGGCGGGGCCATGGGGGTCGTGACCTCGAACGAGTCCCCGACATCCGCGGGCTGCACCTGCCCCTGCGGCTGCATGAACATGCCGGGCTGAGTCGCCTCCTCGTCGGGCGGCACGGCCTCCCCGCTGCGGTCACGGCGGGTCGGGCGCTCGGTCTCACCCGCCGGCGCGCCAGAGAGCTCGAGGCGCTCGCTGCCCCCCTCGAGCTCGGGCAGCACCCGCTCGCGCACCCACGCCAAGGCTTCGCGGGCGGTCTGGATCCGGTTCTCGGGGAGCTTGGCCAGGAGCTTGAGGTAGAGCTCCTCGAGGGCGGGGGGCGTGCTCGGCACCGCCGCGCGCAACGAGGGCGGCGTGCTGTAGAGGTGCAGCTGCAGGAACTGGTCGGCCTTGCGGGCCAGGAAGGGCAGGCGCCCCACCGCCACGCGGTAGATGCTGATCCCGAGCGAGTAGAGGTCCGAGCGCTGATCGACGGCGGAGGGGTCGGTGATGCTCTCGGGCGAGAGGTAGGCCGGCGAGCCCGTGATCCGCGTGGCCAGGGTCGTGAAGAAGTGCTCGCCGCGGCCGGACTCCTCGGCGTCGAGCACCCGCGCGATCCCGAAGTCCATGATCTTGAGCTGCTCGTTCCCCTCGGCGTCGCGGCCGATGCGGAAGTTCTGCGGCTTAATGTCCCGGTGCACGATGTTCGCCTCGTGCACCGCCGCCAGGCCCTCGAGGGCCTGCTCCAGCAGGCGGACCAGGCGCGGGATCGCCAGGGGTCCCTCCCGGGCCACGGTCTCGTCGAGCTGCTCGCCCTCGATGCACTCCATGGCCATGTAGTAGGACCCGTCCTGGGTCTCTCCGGCGTCGTAGATCTCGATGATGTTCTCGTGGGCGCAGAAGCTCGTGGCCAGGATCTCGCGCTTGAAGCGCGCCGCGGCCTCCTCGCTGCGCTGGCCGCCCTTGGTCGCCCGCGCGACCTTGAGCGCCATGGGCTGCAGGCCGTCGGTGTCGTCCTTGGCGAAGGCGAGGTAGACGGCGCCCATGCCGCCCTCGCCCAGCTTGCGCACGACCCGGAACTTCTGCTCGATCCCGGTGCCCACCAGGTCGGCGGGGAGCTCCTGAGCGGGGGCGAGCGGGGTCGGGAGCGCGGGGAGCTCGGGCAGCGGCTGCGGCGCGGGGACCAGGGGCGGCGCGGCCGCCACTGGCTGGGGCAGCGGCCCCAGGGCGCGCACGACCGCGCTCAGGAGCTTCGAGGGCTGCTCGATCCCGGCGAAGGCGCGGGCCTGGAGCGCCGCGCTCAGGCGCTGGCCGTCCTGGTCGAGGACGCCGCCGACCTGCGCCGTGAGCCGCTGGTCGTCCTCGGCGCTGAGCACCCCGGCGCCGACGAGGGTCGCCCCGATCCGCTCCCGACTCTGCTGGGCCTGACGGCGGTAGCCCTCCGCGGCCGCGCCGTCGAGCTTGCCCTCGGCTACCGCCAGGCGCAAGAAGGTGTCCTCGCCCTTGAAGTAGACGCAGCGGCGGGCGGCCTGGTCCAGGTGCGCCAGGACCTGCGGGCTGAGCCCCGCCGCCCCCAGGGCCTGGGTCAGCTCGCCGGGGCGCGCCGTGCTCAGCGCACGCTGCACCGCCTCCACGGAGCACGCACGGTACTCCAAGGCGGCTTTGGCCAGGAAGAGCTCGAGGAAGCTGAACGCCACGGGACCCCAGTCCGGCGATTGTCGGCGCGATCGGCCTCACCTGCAATCACCCGGTGGGCGCGGCCGGCGGGGACTCAGTCGGCGTCTTGCGTCGCGCGGCGGATCGCGGCGCTCAGCGCCAGGCGCTGCTCGCCGTCGACGCCGACGAAGGCCATGCCCACCCGCCAGCGGCGCGGGTCGTCGGTGGGGACCACCCGGCGCACCACCGCGCCGAGCCACAGCGGCTGGAGCCCGGCGGCCTGGAGCTGCAGCCGCAGCTCGGTGCCTGGGGCGAGGTCCGGTGGGGCGTAGCCGCTGACGTGGCGTGAGCTGGGCAGCCCGGGGAACAGGAAGGCCACGCCGCTCTCGCTGAGGTCGAGCACCGAGCACACCCGCGCCCGCGGCTGGAGCGGCGCCGCGTCCCCGGGTTCGAGGGCGACCTGGCCGTCCCGGGGCTCGACCCGGCGCGCGCCGCGGCGCTCGACGCCGAGCTCGGCCTCCACGGGCCCTCCCACGGTGTGCGGGTGGCGGCACAGCGGGCAGCGGCCGGTGCGCCCGCAGTCGCTGCGCGGAGCGAACACGCGCTTGCCGCAGGCCGGGCAGGCGTAGACCACGTAGTCTTGGGCCGTCTTGCTCATCTCAGTCCTCGATCGCCACGGTCCAGAAGCCGCCGCTGAAGCGCTCGTCCTGGGGGTCGTCCGCCGGGAGCCCGGCGGCGCGCATTTGCTGGAGCTCGGCCGGGGTCGGCAGGCGCTGGCCGAGGTGCTCGGCGTAGGCCCGGGCCGTGACCTCGCGCACACCCTCGACCGGGGCGCCGCCCGCCGCGGGGTCCGGCGCCTGCTCGCCGGCCCAGCCGCTGGGCGGGGCGAGGAACTGATCCTGGCTGGCGCGCTCGTACCAGCGCTGGAACTCGGCGTTGCTCACCGGCTCGCGGCGGACCACCGCCCCGGACTCCAGGCGCACCCGGCCGGGGTCGCTCTCGACCGCGCCCAAGGACGACGAGACTCGCGACCAGGCGGCCTCGAGCCCCGCGGCCTCGGCGCGCGGTCGCAGCGCGCGGAGCGCAGCCTCGACGGCGCCCCGGGCGCCGCGGGGGGCGCCCTCCAGCTCCTGGAGCTCGGCGATCACGGCGTGGCGCTCCTCGAGCTCGGCCCACAGCGCGTCCCGCGCGCGCACGACCTCCTCGTCGGCTCCGGCGGCCACCGCGTCGTCGAGGGCGCAGTAGGTCGCGTGGAGGTCGCCCTCGGCGCGCGCGCGCTTGGCGCGGGTCAGCGCGTCGTCGCGGCGCGCCGCCTGCAGCCGCCGCGCCAGCGCGCGGGTGGAGCGACCGAGGCTGCGCTCGACCCCCGCCCAGGCCGCGAGGGCCGCGGGCACGTCGCCGCGCTCCCAGGCCTCGTCGCCGCGCTCGGCGGCGGCCCGGGCGTCCGGGGCCAGCCCCGCGAGCACGCCGAACTCCCGCACCGCGCGAGGGAGCGCGGGGTCGTCGGGGGTCGGAGGGTCGACCTCCTCGGGGTCGTCCACGGGGCCGTCGGGGTCCAGGGGGTCGGTCAGCCGGGGCTCCTGGGGGGGGTCGCCCCCGCTCAGGGCGAACACGAGCCCCAGGACCAGGAGCATGACCAGCGCGAACCCCGCGAGGAGCAGGGTCGGGGGCGCGTCGGAGGCGGCGCCCTGCGGGCCGCGGTCGCGCCCGGCGTCGTCGGAGAACAGGTCGCCGCCGAAGCCGTGATCCCGGGCCACGAGCCGGCTCAGGGCGCGGCGCAGCTGCGAGGCGTCGGGGCGCTGGTCCGGATCCTTGGCCAGCATGCGGTCGACGACGTCGCTCAGCCCGTCGCTGACCTCGGCCCGATCGCTGAGCCGCGGGGCGTCGAGGTCCATGTTCGCGGTGATGTACTCGACCTTGCTCCGCGCGGGCCAGGGGGTGCCCCCGCTGAACAGCTGGAAAGCGAGGATTCCCAGCGAGAACACGTCGGACTTGAGGGTCGCCTCCTTGCCGCGGATCACCTCCGGCGCCACGTACTTCGCGGTGCCGAGGAAGCGCCCCTCGAGGGACTCGCTCTTGTCGATCCCCTGCATTTGGGCCAGGCCGAAGTCGGTGACCTTCACGTGCACGTCGAACACGTCGCGCAGCTCGACGCCGTAGCGCGCGCGGCTGTCGACGAGCATCACGTTGCTGGGCTTTATGTCCCGGTGCCCGATCCCGCGCTCGTGGGCCGCGAGCAGCCCGTCCAGGAGCTGCATCAGCACGACGACCCCGTCCTCCTCGGACAGGGGGCCCTCCTCCAGGCGCTCCTTGAGGGTCTCGCCCTCGATCAGCTCCATGGTGAAGTAGAGCCGGCCCTCGACCGCGCCGACCTCGAACACGGTGACCACGTTCGGGTGCTCGATCAGCGCCGCGTTGGCCGCCTCGCGCAGGAAGCGCTTCACGTAGGTCGGGTCGTGGGCGATCTTGGCCTTCATGACCTTGAGCGCGACCTGCCGCTCGCGCTCGGGGCGCTCGGGGTCCTCGGCCAGGTAGACCTCGGCCATGCCGCCCTTGCCCAGCCGGCCGCGCATCGACTGCGAAGGGGCTCGCGGCGCACCACAGCGGGTGCCCCGAGGTGGGGACCGTGGGCAGGAGGCGCTCGACGAGGCGTCCTTGGGCTCGGAGGCGCGTAGCGCTGGCGGGCGTAGTCGAGGAAGTCGCTGCCGAGCTGCACCTCTGCCCGGCTGGTCGCCGGAGCGCCAGACCGATGCTGAACTCTTCGGCCGCTCCGACATGTCGTTACCGGTAGCAAGTCTGGGCCCGCCTTCGCGCGCCCCGGCGCGCCCGCCTCAGCGGTCGGCCCGGCTATCCTGAGCCGTGGAGTTCGCCCGTCCGATCACGGCTGATCCTGGCGCTGCCCGCCGCTGCTCGTGGTGTTCGGCGCCGGCGCAGGGCGCCGTGGGCCTCGTCCCCACAGCGGCGACGCGAGCAGCTTCCGCGTGCGCGCCCTGGGGAGGTGCTCTGGTGGCCCTGGCGGTGGCCGGGGCCCGGGCCAACCTCCCCCACCGCGAGCAGGCGGTGGTGTTCGCCCTCGACGTCTCGGACAGCGTCCCCGGCGGCGCGGACCCACGCCCTGAGCTGGGCCCAGGCCTGGGGCGCGCGGGAGAAGGACGACCGCGCGGCGCTGCTGGCCTTCGCCGGGGCGCGGATCGAGCGGCCCCTGCAGCGGGCCCTTCGCCCGCGGTTCCCTCCCGACGGGCTGGTGCGAGCACCTGAACCTGGCCCCACGCCCCTGCGCACCGCGGAGCGCGCTCCTGCGCAGCGAGGTCGGCGACCGGCGAGTGGTCGTGTTCAGCGACGGCGACCGCGCCGCGCGGCGCGAGGCGCTGTCCTCGCCAGCGCAGGGATCCCGGCGGTGACCACCGTCGTCGCCGACGCACCCGCGCCGCGGAGGTGCTCGTGAAGCACGCCCAGAGCCGTCGCCGAGGGCCGCTCCTGATCCAGGTCGAGCTCCAGGCGGGCGGCGCGGGCGAGGCGGAGGTGAGGCTGACCCGGGACCCGCCCGGCGGGACGCCCTCGGCGCCGGGTGCGCCTGCGCCCCGACGTCAACCACGTGACCTTCCGCGACCAGCTCAGGGACGCAGGGCTCGTGACCTACACCGCGCGGGTCGACGCCGAGGGACGAGACGCGAACAACGTCGGGGGCGACCTGGTCCGGGTGCGCGGGCGGCCGGGAGTGCTACGTGCAGGCCGGCGGCGCCGAAGGCAGGCCGCGCCCGCTGCAGTGCTCGAAGGCCGCAGGTTCCGCGTGCGCGACACGGCCCCGGCCCCCGGCGGGCTGGCCGAGCTCGCCGGCGCTACTCGGCATTGGTCGTGGGCGACGTGGGCGCCGAGCCTGGAGCAGCGAGGCGCTGGAGAACCCGGCGCTGGGTGTTCGAGCACGGCGGCGGGGTCCTGGCGCTGAAGCAAAACGCCACGGCCTGGGGGCACCCAGACGCCGCTGGAGCAGGCGCTCCCCGTGCGCTGTGACGTCCCCGACAAGGAGGGCCTGCCAGCGTGGCCTGGTGCTGCTGCCTGGACGCCTCCCAAGGAGCTATGGGCGCCTACGCCGGCAGCGCCACGCGGCTCGAGCTGGCAAGGAGGCGCCGAGCGCGCCTGGGCCCAGCCCTGGGATCGGATCCGGGGTCGTGAGCTGCACGCGCCCGACTGGTCCACCTCGGCGGGGTCAGGCCCGGGCCTTGCCCAGCAGCTCGCGGCCTACCAGGACGAGGCGGGACGCGAATCGGGCGGCGCTGCGCGCCTGGCCAGAGCGCGGTCGACCGCGCGCTGCGCACCGGTCCTGCTCACCGACGGCCACGCCGAGCCTGCTGAGCTCCAGCCGGCTCGAGCGCTGACCCGGGCGGGGGTCGCGGCCGACGCCGTCGCGATCGGGGCCGACGCCGACCAGGCGTTCCTGGCCGGGGTCGCGCAGCGCACCGGCGGGCGCGCGCTGGTGTCCCTCGACGCGCGCGCCCTGCCTCGGCTCATGTCCCAGGAGGCCGTGGTCGCCTCGCGCGCGCTGCTGGTGGAGCGCTCGGTGCGCGCCCGTCCGCTCCAGGGCCTCGAGCCTCAGGAGTGGACCCAGGCCCCGCCGCTCCTCGGCTTCGTGTTGACCACCGCCCGCCCCGAGGCCGAGGTGCTCCTCGACACGGGCCCCGGCGACGGCCCCGAGGACGGCCCGCTCCTCGTGCGCTGGCGCTACGGGCTAGGGAAGAGCGCGGCCTTCACCTCGGACGCGAGCGCGCGCTGGACCGCGCCCTGGCTGGGGTGGCCTGGGTTCGCTCGCACCTTCGCCCGGCAACTGCGCTGGTTGACCCAGCCCCGGGGGGCGGGCTACG
The DNA here is from genome assembly GCA_041402045.1 of Planctomycetota bacterium. GTDB lineage: Bacteria > Planctomycetota > J058 > J058 > J058 > JAGQRJ01. Next base: position 24,908 of record JAWKSZ010000073.1, read on the forward strand.
AGGTCGAGCTCGCCCTGCGCGGCGGCGAGGGGGTGGTCGACGTGCAGGCCCCCGCCGCGGAAGCCGACGCCGAGCTCTGGCTGCGGGTCAGCACCCCGGACGCGAGCGGCCCGCTGCCGCCGGAGCCCTTGCTGCAGACGGGGCCCGGGCGCTTCCAGGCGCGCTTCCCGGCCGGGCTCAGCGGAGCCTATCTGGCCACCGTGGAGCGGCGCGGGGCGGGGGGCGCAGAGCGGGTGGCCTGGACCTCGGGGGTGATCGCCTACCCCGACGAATACCGCGACCTGAGCCAGGACACGGCGCTCCTCGCGGAGCTGGCTCAGCGCACCGGTGGCGAGGCGTTGACCCTGGACGACCTGCCGCAGGTGTTCGGCGGCGAGCGGGTCGGGCGCGCGGCGATTCAGCCCCTCGACGCCTGGCTCCTCGCGCTGGCCGCCGCGTTCCTCGTGGTCGACGTCGCGCTCCGCCGGCTGCAGCTCCCGCGGCTGCAGCGGCAGGGTGGCGACTTCCGCGCGTCGGACGGCGCGACCCTCGCCGAGCTGCGCGCGCAGAAGCAGGCGGTGCGCAGCCTGGTCGATCAGCGGGTCGAGGCCTCGGTCTCGGCCCGCGCGCGGCGCGCCCCGGCCCCGGCCGGCCTGGCCGAGCCCGCGCCCCTGCCTCCCGCCCAGCCCGCGGAGCCGAAGCAGCCTCTGCCCGCGAAGGCGGCGCCGAAGCCGAAGCCGCCCGCCAAGCCGGCGCCGAAGCCTGCAGAGGAGGACGCGCCGCCTCCGCCCAAGGGGCGCTTCGGCAAGCTGCTCGAGGCCAAGCGTGACGCGACCAAGGAGCGCAACCCAAGGCGCCGCAAATAGCTTCGTGGCAGCCGCGGAGGGACTCCGCTACACCGAAGGGAGCGCCGTCACGCGCGCGGGGGTCGGGGCGACAGGAGCGCCCTGTGCAGCGTCGAGCGACGAGGTGGGGAGTGATCGCGGCGTCCGCGCTGGCCCTCGGGTGCTCCGGCGGGTCGAGCGGGTCGAGCGGCTCGAGCACGGGCGGCTCCAGCGGCTCCAGCAGCAGCGGCGGTGGGTCCAGCTCGAGCTCCGGGGGCAGCGGCAGCTTCACCCCGGCGGTGCTCGACTACTCGGACCGCGGCCCGGGGACCCCCGTGCTCGAGGTCGGCTCGCCCTGGTGGCACCTGCACACCACCTACGGGCAGCCGCTCGTGGGCATGAACCCCGGAGAGCGCGGGCGGGCGACCGAGGTCGCGCTCCTCGTGAACAACGCGCGCGAGGACGCGGGGCTGAGCACCGCCCTCGCCGATCCCTTCGCGGAGTCCGCGGCCAAGGTCCACGCAGCGGACATGGGCGGGCGCGGGATCACCGGCCACAGGTCCCCCGAGGGCTGGCAGGTGACCGAGCGCCTGGCCATGGTCGGCGGGGTCGGCAGCGAGGCCCGCGCGGAGTGCGTCGCCTCGGCTGCGACGGGGGTGTTCTCCCCCGCGCAGGCCGTGGGCTACTGGCTCACGATCGATGCCACACGCCGGGGGCTCCTCGCGCCGGAGGTGACCCACCTGGGCGCCGCCTACGACGAGGACGGGCGGACCTGGGTCCTGGTGCTCCTCGCGCGCTAGCGCACGTCGACGGCGGCGAGGCGCGGATCGCTCAAGACCTTGCTCCCGCGCAGGACGTAGTCGGCGAAGGTCCCGGCCTGGCCCTTGACGTGGGTCCCGAGCCAGGCGGTGACGTAGCGCTGGCAGGCGGCCTGCTGGTCGGCGAGGGGCAGCGTGGCGGCGGAGTCCCCGAGGATGAACGTGTCGTTGTCCTTGAACTGGCTGTGGTTGCCGCCGGCCAGCTCCACCAGCATGGAGGGGGCCCCGGCCTGAGCCAGGATCGCGCGCTGCTGGCTGGGGGGGGCCACGCCGTCGGCGCTGCCCGCGACCGCGAGCAGGGGCAGGGAGCTGAAGTTGCCGAACACCAGCGGGCGGTTCCCGTTTTGGGAGTCGGTGCTGGGGGGGCCGAACACGAACAGCGCGCGCACGCGGCTCGCGGCGCCGCGGGCTTGGACCTCCTGGGCCCCCGCGATCAACGCGCCGTCGCCGCCGCGGCTGTGGCCGCCGAGGGCGGCGCGGGTCGGGTCCAAGAGCCCGAACAGGGGGTGGGTCGCGTCGGCGTTGATCCGCTCGAAGTGGTCGAGGGCGGCGATCGTGTCGGCGGCGTCGCGGTCGCTGTTCTCCTGGCCGGTGCGGAACAGGCTGTTGTTGGTCGCCAGATCGACGCAGGCCACGACGTAGCCGAAGGACGCCAGGCGCTCGGCGATGAACGTGTTGTTGCGGTAGCCGATCCCGAAGGAAATGATCGGCGGCTTGAAGCCGTGGTTGTAGACGACCACGGGGTAGGGGCCGCCCGAGGGGTCGGGGGTGGCGCCGCTCCCGGCTTGGGTCGCCGGGTAGTAGATCCGCACGTCCGGGCGGTCACCGCTGGCGCCCTGGAGCGTCTCGTCCAGGCGTCCCACGGCGTAGGCGCCAGGCTGATCCGGATCGCTGAGGTTCAGCGCGGTCCAGCTCAGGCCGCCCGCGGTCTGGCCCGCCTGGGTCAGCTCCAGGGGCTGGGCGCCGAGGGGCAGCCCGGCGGGGAGGATCGCCTCGACCTCGGTCGCGCTGCGCACGACGACGCCGCTCGCGGCGACGCCGCCCACCTGCACGGACACCGGGGCGCCGGCGACGAACCCGCTCCCCTGGATCACGACGGTGTGCGGGCGATCGCTCGCGCCGCGGTCCGGGACCAGCGCGCTGAGGGTCGGGGCGGCAGGCGCCGGGAGGGCGGTGTAGATCAGGGCCGCGCGCACGACGGCGCCGCTGCGCTCGGTCAGCTCCAGCCGGTAGTCGCCGGGGCTCAACAGCCCCGCGGGGATCAGGGCCGACGCGATGCTCGCGCTGGACGCGCTCCAGCCCTGGAGCGCGAGGGGCGTCCCTCCGCTGTCGGGGACGAGGGCTGCGCCCACCACCCGGTCGAGGGCGGCGCCCTCGACGGTGAGCGGGGTGTCGACGGAGGCCAGCCCCGAGGTCGGGTCGAGGCGGGTGGCCTGGACCGGGGCGGTCGAGGTCGTGCTGCTCGAGGCGGCGGTGCTCGCGTTGGCAGCGGTGGCGGGGGCGGGCGGGCGCGAGCTCGAGCTCGAGCCCGAGCCACAGCCCACAGCGAGGACCAGGCCCAGGGCGGCGCCCAGGGCGAACGAACGAGACGAGTTCACGGCGCGGTTCCTTCCCTCTCTTGTCGCTCTCCGGCGGGGATCCTCCCGTGTTTGGTGGCCGGATCAAGACGAAAATTGGACGGAATCTGTCCCGTCTGTGCAAGTTTCTCCGCGGCGGCGACTTGCAGTGGCGCGAGGAGCCGGGGCGCCCACGAAGGGACGTGCGTGCGCCGCCCGAGCCGCGCTGCTATACCCGAGGAGCGAGGGGAGGCGGCATGAACGTCCATGGAGCGTGCGCTGCGGTGCTCGTGGGAGCGGCGTTGGCCCTGGGGAGCGCGGGCTGCGGCGGGGGCGGCGGCGGCGGCGGCGGCGCGCCAGCCCCGACCTCGAGCGGGACCGGCGGGACGAGCGGCGCGGGGGGCACGAGCAGCAGCGTGCTCAACGCAGGCTCGCAGTTCTGGCACGAGAACGACACCCTCGGGCAGCCGCTCAAGACCCACTCCGCCAGCGAGCAGAGCGCGGCCAACGAGGTCCTGACCCTGGTCAACCAGGAGCGCGCCAACGCGGGCTTGCCGGCGCTGGCCTTCGACGCAGACGCCGCGGCGGCGGCCAAGGTCCACGCCGAGGACATGGTCGGGCGGGGCTACTTCTCGCACAACTCGCCCGAAGGCTGGAGCCCGGGTGACCGCCTGCAAATGGTCGGCGCCAGCGGCTACTCGGGCTGGGGCGAGAACATCGCTCAGGGTCAGTCCACGCCGCAGTCGGTGATGACCGCCTGGATGAACTCCAGCGGCCACCGCGCGAACATCCTCAACTCGAGCTACACCCACCTGGGCGTCGGCTACGACGAGGGCTCGCGGACCTGGGTCCAGGTCTTCCTCCGCCGCTAGTCGCGGACGAAGGTCGCCGAGAGCACGTCCCCCAGGTTCAGGGGCAGCGCGAGGCCGCGGAGCACGGCGGGGGCCGCGCGGCCGCCACTGCCGACGAAGTCGAGGGCGTACTGCGCCACGTAGTGCAGCGAGCGCCGACGCCCGGTGTGGGCGACGTGGGTCGCGCGCAGGCCGTGGCGGGCGGCGAGGGCCAGCAGGCTGCGGCGCCCGAACAGCGCGAGGTGGTAGCGGTTCACGTGGTGCCAGCGCCGACCGAGGAGCCGCGCCAAGGGGCTCTCGGCGTCCGGGGTCGTGAGCAGCAGCCGGCCCCCGGGGCGCAGGAGGGCCGCGACCTGCGCCACGACCTCGGCGGGGTCGGTCACGTGCTCGATCACGTCGCAGACGGTGACCAGGTCGAAGCTCGCGGGGCCGAAGCGCGCCCGCGCCGCGGCGACGGTCCCCTCCACGAAGCGCTCGGGCTCCTGGGCGAGGAAGCGACGATAGAGCGCGGCCGCGGGCTCGACGCCCACCGCGTCCACCCCTCCCTCCGCCAGCCAACGCACCAGCTTCCCGCCGCCGGCGCCGACGTCGAGGGCGCGCCAGCCGCGGCAGGCTTCGCGGCCCCCCAGCGGGGCCAGGAGCTGGGCGAAGTTGGCCGCGTCGTCGGCGTCGGGGCCGAGGAACTCGAGGTAGGCCGGTTCGTAGTCCGCGAGCGCGGTCTCGAGGTTCGCGTTTCGCGCCGGCCGACCGAGGAGCAGCCCGCAGCTCGCGCAGCGCGCGTAGGGCACCCCGTCCTTCTCGAAGCAGGGGTCGAGCCGCGAGCCGGTGCACGCGGGGCAGCGCGCGGCGCTCACCGGCTGCTGAGCGGGCCCTGGACGTAGGCCGCGAAGGCCTGCATTTGCCGGGCGAAGTCGTGCTCCTCCGAGCCCAGGGGCTGCTTGAAGAAGCACGCCAAGGGCGCCTGGGCGCCGGCGAGGCCGCGGCGCTGGGCGAGCTCTGCCAGCCGCGCCAGGTCCAGGACCAGCGGCGCCGCGAGCGCGCTGTCGGCGCCTTGCCAGGTGAACTGGAGCGTCATGGGCGTGCCCAGGAACCCCGCGAAGTGCACGTGGTCCCAGGCGGTCTTCCAGTCGCGGAGCGAGGGCACGTAGTCGATCCGGGTCAGCGAGCTCCCGAGCCCGGGGCCCAGGATCGCGCTCAGGACCTTGTCCTTGCCCCCGGTCTTGGCGGCGTTCGCCTCGGGCTCGTCGAGCACGGCGCCGTCGCGGTTGCCGAGGATGTTGAACCCGGACCAGCTCAAGACCTCGAGGTTCCGCGCGCGGAACATGGGCGCCAGGGTGGTGCGCAAGAGCGTCTCGCCGGTCTTGCCGTCGTTGCCGGCCAGGGGCACGCCCTGCGCGCGGGCGTAGGCCTGCACCCCCTCGGGGGTCGCCCCGGTCGAGGGGTGAAGTTCACGTAGGGGCAGCCCTCGGCGATCGCGGCCCAGGCGTAGAGCAGGCTCGCTGGGAGCTGGGGGTCGCCGGCCTCGAGGCGGCCTCGACCCCGGCTCCGGGTCGACCAGGCCAGGGGGACCTGGAGCTGCAGCGGCTCCGTCGGGCCACGGCCACGACCACGACCCGCTCGAGGTCGTGCTCGGCGCGGAAGGCCGCGAAGGTCGCGGCGCAGGAGCTACCGCTGGCGGCAGGGCCGTCGGCCCGCACCGCGCGCGCGGCGTCGCTCTCGTGCTCGCTGACCAGGCGCGCGCCGCCCGAGGGTGCACCCCGGGCGGATCCGCGCGCCGAGGCGACGAGGTCGTCGGCCAGGGCCTCAGGCGAAGCCCCGGGCACCACCGCTCCCGGGCCAAGCGCGCCGCAGCCTCCTGGGGGTCGCCGGCGCGCACGTCGTGCCCGCCGAACACAGAAGACCCCCGAGGGGCACCAGGGAGCAGCTCCGCGCACTCCGGCCCGGCGCTCACCAGCCCGACCGGCGGCGCCAGGCGCGGGCGATCGCCCGCGCCCGAGCACCGTGGTCGTGGCGACGTCGCCGAGCGCCCCGATCAACCAGACCCCCGACCCGCACGCCGCTAGTCCAGGTAGGGCGCCGCAGGAAGTCCATAGCGTTGAGCGCGTAGGCCGTGCACAGCACGGGGTCCTGCTCCCACCAGCGGCTGTTGGGGTTGGTGAAGCTCCCGTCGTCGGACTGGCGCGCGGCCAGCGCCTCGAACAGGTCCTGGGCCCAGTTGCGCTCGCCGTCCTGGGTCGCGATCGTCTTCGCGTCGACCGCGGCCAGGCACTTGGCGAAGGCCTGGTAGTAGTAGTAGAGGCCTTGCTGCGCCGCGTCCGGGGACGAGGCCCGGATCCCCAGGCCGCGGTTCTCTTCGAGGGTGTAGTTGTTGGCGATCCAGTGCTTGGCCGCCTGCACCCGGGGGTCGTCCTCGGCCACGCCGGCGTAGAGCAGCGACATGAGCCCGGCGTAGGTCATGGACGCGTAGCTCTCGTAGCTCGTGGTCCCGTCCTCGTGCTTCGTGGCCGAGCTCTTGTTGTCCGAGAGGCCGGGGTCGTAGATGAACCCGCCGTCGTCCTTGGGCTTGAGCTTGGCGATCCCGGGGTTGGTCTCGCTCGAGTTCTGGCAGCGCGAGAGGAAGGTCACGGCGCGCTTGAACACCGGGTCGTCGGGGGAGATCCCCGCGTCGCGGAACGCGGTCAGCGCGATCTGGGTGTTGGACATGTCGGCGTCGGGCTTGGTCCCGCCGTGGTCGTAGCCGAAGCCGCCGTAGTGGGGGTTCGACTCGTCGACGCTCTCGTCCTCGTTGAACTGGTTGCCCTTGAGCCAGCCCGCGGCCTTCTCGATCTGCGCGGCGTACTTCTCCTTGTCGACCGCGACCAGCGCCGAGATCGTGAGCGCCGTGCGGTAGGTGCCCAGGCCGTTCATGCCCTTGGTGAAGCTGCCGTCGTCGGCCTGGCGCGCGAGCAGGTACTCGATCGCCTTGGCCTTGGCCTCGGCGACCCCGTCCTCGCCGGCGAGGTCCTCGGGCAGGTTCGCCAGCCCGCGGAGCACCATGGCGGTGATCCCGACCTCCCCCGGCTCCTCGTCGGGGATCTGGCCGAAGCCGCCGTTCGGGTGCTGCTTGCCCAAGAGGAAGTGCAGCGCGGCGCCGTGGACGTCGGCGGGTCCCTCCTCGGCGTGGGCACCCAGGGCCAGCGTCAGGGCGCACGCGCCCGCGATCAAGATCGTGCGAATCACGACTACCTCCCAGTCGGTTCGTGAGTGAAGTATCGCCGCTCGGCGACCCGCAGCTCCCACTGGAGCCGTCGGCCGCGGGCGGTGTCGAGGCGAATCGTCGCCCCGGAGTCCGGTTCTGCCAAGGGCGAGGGGGCCGCGCTCGCTCCGCCGCCAGCGCCCGCGGCGTCGCCGAGCTGAGCGAGGGTGGCCTGGGCGGCGCGGTCGCCGGCCAGGGCCTCGGCGGCCAGGGTCTGCGCCCAGGCCTCCAGGGAGCGCCCGTCGGCGTCGCGCCCGACGGAGTCGCTCGGGGTGCCCGGCGCCCCCGGGCCCGCGCCGGCGCCGCGGGACCCCTGGGCAGCGAGCTCCGCGCCGAGGGCAGCCAGGACCTCCGGGGCCAGCTCGCTCCACTCGAGCGCGTCCGCGCCCTGGGCCCAGCCCACCGCGCCCGGCTCGTCGAGGGCGGCCTCGGGGGCGCCCCCGCCGGCGGCGGCGAGCTGGGTCGGGTCCAGGAGCCCCGGGAGGCGGCGGCTGGGGGTCGCCGCGGCGGCCCGCGGCTGGCCCAGCCAGGCGAGGGGGAGCAAGACCGCGATCAGGAGCCCCAGCGGCCAGCCCGCCGGGGGCGCGAGCCGGGCCCAGCGCGCGAGGGGCAGGCCCTCCAGCCCAGACAGCGCTTGGCGGGTGGTCGCGGCGGCGAAGCGCGGGTGCCCGCCGTCGAGGGCCTCGGCGCCGGCGCTGATCGCCGCGCCGCCCAGGCGCGCGTCGGCGACCGCGGCGGCCAGGGCCGTGGCGACGGGACGGACCCGGGTGCAGGCGTAGGCCGCGCAGCCCAGGGAGGCCGCGGCGCCGACGGCGCCCAGGGCGCCAGGAGCGATCGCCCACAGCTCGAGCCCCCACACCGCGCCGAAACCGGCCCAGGCGCCCTCGCGCACGCCCCGGGCCCAGCTCAGACGCCGCGCTCCGCGGCGCAGCGCGCGCTCCAGGCGTCGGGCGTCGTCGCTCGGCGGCGCGGGACTCACCGCTTGCCGTCCTCCGGGGGAGCCTCGGGGGCGGGCGCCTCGGTGCCCTGGCCCCCGTCGGCGGGGGGCTCGTCGAGCAGGCGCATGTGGATCACCGCCGGCGTCCCGCGCTCGGGGAGCCGGCCCTCGTAGGGCACGTAGACCGTGTCGTCGCCGCCCTCGAGCAGGGGGGTGTCGAGGAGGCAGTCGGGGTCGTGGTACGTCGCCGCGATGTTCCCGGTGTAGCTCGCGGCGAAGACCTCGTGCTCGGTCTTGAAGTCGGGCGGCGTGGGGACCATGACCTTGCGCGAGCCGGTGAACACCCAGCCGACTCGAGGCATGGCCTGGCCGGTGCGCTTGTCGTAGATCAGGTCCTCGGCGCGTCGCGTGATCCGGCCCTCGACCGGGGCCGGTGCGCTGGCGTCGAGGGGCGGCGCGTCCGCCGCGGCCCACTCGACCTCGACCAGGACACGCTGCCCCTTGGCCAGCGCGATCGCCTCGCCGAACTCGTTGACCTGCGGGGTCGGCTCCAGCCCGATCAGGATCAGCGCGGTGGCCAGGTGCTCGGGGCCGTCCTGGGGGTGCAGGTCGAGGAGCAGCAGGCTCTCGTGGGTCTTGCCCTTGGGCATGCACGCCAGGAGCTCGAGGGCCGGGCTGCGCTTGAGGCAGATCGAGCCCTGGATCTCGACGCGCTGCTCCTTGGTGAAGACGGTGATCCCGGGGAAGTGCTTGAGGATCCCCTGGGCGGCGAGGGCCTTGAGCTCCTCCGGGCTGAGGGTCGGCGGGGGCGCGGGCTCCTGGGGGTCGCGCTCCTCCATGGGCTCGTCCTCGCCGCGGACCTGGGAGCCGTCCCAGGGCGCGTCGGGGTCGTCCTCGCCAGGAGCCAGGGGCTGACCGGTCTCGGGGTCGATCTCCACCGCGTCGAGCTCGGGGATCGTCTCGTCGGTCAGCGTCTCCCCGACGAGCACCTCGTCGATCAGGTCGGCGTCCCCCGCGCTCGGGGCCTCGCCCTCGGTGGTGTCCGTGAACAGGTCCTGGTCCTCGGCGATCGTGTCGAGGGTCCCGATCGGGACCTGCTGGGGCTCGTCTCGGGGGCAGCCGGTGAGGGCGAGCGCGCTCGCGGCGAGGAGCAGCAGGGGGGTCGTGCGCGTCATGAGGTCTCCTCGAACTCGAGCCCTAGGTACTCCGACCCGGCCTCACCCCGCGGGACCCGCGAAGGTTCCCACCGAGGCCTAGGTCGCGCGGTGTGCGCCCCGCTTCACACCGCTGCATGGGTCATGCCCGGCTCGGCGCGCCGCGCAAGCGCTGCGGAGCGCAGGGACCGGCCCCGGGTCTGGTCGCAGGCGGTCCGAGGCTGGATGGTTTTGCGCCTGCTGCTAGCGGCCCTGACGGGCTGCTAAGCCCGGTCGGGCTGCCACAGCGGGCGCGAGCTGGCGAGGCCGCGGACCTCGTCGGAGATCTGCTTGCGCGCGGGGGCGTCGTCCTTGGCCGAGAGCGCGCGGTCGATCCAGTCCGCGATCCGGTCCATGTCCTCGAGCCCGAAGCCGCGGCTGGTCACGATCGGCGAGCCGATCCGGATCCCGCTCGGGTCCATGGGCTTGCGCGGGTCGTAGGGGATCATGTTCTTGTTGACGGTGATCCCCACCTCCTCCAGCAGGGCCTCGGCCTCCTTGCCGCCGATCCCCTTGGAGGTCACGTCCATGAGGAACAGGTGGTTGTCGGTGCCGCCGCTCACGATCCGGAACCCGCGCTGCTTGAGCCCCTCGGCCATGCGCTGGGCGTTCTGGATCACACGCTGCTGGTAGTCCTTGAAGCCCGCGGTCTGGGCCTCCTTGAAGGCCACCGCCTTGGCCGCGATCACGTGGCCCAATGGGCCGCCCTGCTGGCCTGGGAACACGCTCTTGTCGAGGGCCTTCCGGTGCTGCTTGCCGCAGAGGATCATGCCGCCGCGGGGCCCGCGCAGGGTCTTGTGGGTGGTCGTGGTCACGAAGTCGGCGTGCCCGACGGGGTTCGGGTGCTCGCCCGCGGCGACGAGCCCCGCGATGTGCGCGATGTCCGCGAGCAGGAGCGCGTCCACGCTGCGCGCGATCTCGGCGAAGCGCGCGAAGTCGATCACCCGCGAGTAAGCGCTGGCGCCGCACACGATCATGCGCGGGCGGTGCTCCTCGGCCAGGCGCTGGACCTGGTCGTAGTCGATGCGCTCGTCCTGCTCGGTGACCCCGTAGTTCACGATCGTGTAGAGCCGGCCCACGAAGTTCACCGGGTGCCCGTGGGAGAGGTGCCCGCCGTGGTCGAGGGACATGGAGAGGATCGTGTCCCCCGGGTTCAGGACCGCCCCGTAGACCTCGAGGTTGGCCTGGGTCCCGGAGTGGGGCTGGACGTTGGCGTGCTCGGCGCCGAACAGCTCCTTGGCCCGATCGCGGGCCAGGCGCTCGCAGTCGTCGAGGTGCGCGCAGCCGCCGTAGTAGCGCCGCCCGGGGTAGCCCTCGGCGTACTTGTTGGTGAACCACGAGCCCGAGGCGGCCATGACCGCGGGGCTGGCCGCGTTCTCCGACGCGATCAGCACGATCGTCTCCTGCTGGCGCTGGAGCTCGCGCTCGAGGGCCTGAGCGACGTCGGGGTCGGAGGCGCGCACGTGCTCGAGCACGGGGCCGGCGTAGCCGCCGAGGGCAGTCGAAGCGGAACTCACGGGTCCTCCTGGGACGGTCTAGCGCTCTTGGGTCGCGGCCCAGCGCAGGTAGGCCTCGACGAAACCCTCGATCCCGCCGTCGAGCACGCGCTGAACGTTGGTCTCCTCGTGCCCGGTGCGGGAGTCCTTGACGAGGGTGAAGGGCTGGAGCGTGTAGCTGCGGATCCGGTCGGCGGCGCCGAAGCCCATGTTGGACTTGCTGGAGTAGCCGGCGGCGGCCTCCTTCTCGCGCTTCTCGAGCTCGAGCTGGTAGAGCCGGTTCTTGAGCATCTGCATCGCCGTGCGCTTGTTGGCGTGCTGGTGCCGCTCGTTCTGGCACTGGACCACGATCCCGGTGGGGAGGTGGGTGATCCGCACCGCGCTCTGGGTCTTGTTCACGTGCTGGCCGCCGGGGCCGCCCGCGGAGTAGGTGTCGACTCGCAGCTCGGAGTCGTTGATCTCGACCTCGATCGCGTCGTCGAACTCGGGGGTCACGTCGACCGCGGTGAAGCTCGTCTGCCGGCGCTTCTGCGCGTCGAAGGGCGAGATCCGCACCAGGCGGTGCGTCCCGCGCTCGCTCTTCAGCCAGCCGAAGGCCCCCGCGCCCTTGACGTGCAGGGTCGCGCTCGAGATCCCCGCGGCGTCGGCGTAGTCCACGTCGATCACCTCGACGTCGAACCCCTGCTGCTCCGAATAGCGCGAGAGCAGGCGCATCATCATCTCGGTCCAGTCGCAGGCGTCGACGCCGCCGGCGCCGGCCTGCAGGTTTATGAACGCCGAGAGCCGGTCGTGGTCGCCGGTGAAGTAGGTGCGCAGTTGGAGCTTGTCGAGCTCCCCCTCCGCGGTCTCCAGGTCGCGCTCGACCTCCTTCTCCGCGTCGGCGTCCTCCTCGCTCGTCGCCAGCTCGTTCATGACCTCGAGGTCGTCGAGCCGGGTCGCGAGCTGGGTGAAGGCGTCGGTCTCCTGCTTCACCGACTTCAGCCGCTGCACGACCTCTTGCGCGGCGTCGTTGTCGTCCCAGAACCCAGGCTCGGCCATCTTCTGGTTGAGCGACTCGCGCTCGGCGAGGAGCGCGTCGAGGTCGAGGGTCTGGCGCAGCTCGTCGTAGCGCGAGCGCAGCTCTTGGATCTTGGGGCCGAAGCTCACCGCGGTCCTCGCCCGGGGGCGTTACCTGTTGGGAGAACGAATCTTGCGCCGCGCATTGGAACATGCGCTGCGCGACGCGCCAAGCGCGGTGCCGCGAGGGGCTGGGGCGCTGCGCCTACCCCTGGCCCTTCTCGGCGAAGCGGGCCCAGGGGCTGGGGCCGTAGAGCGAGCGCAGCCGGGTCAGCGCCTGGGGGGTGCCCAGCCGGCTGAGGCCCAGCCCGGCCTCGAGCACACGCGCCCGGCGGCCGGCGCCGGTCGGCGGGCAGAGCTCGAACTGGCGCAGGAGGTTGTCGTGGTCGACCTGCTGCCCGCAGGAGAGCGCGACCACGTCCACCAGCTCGGCGTGCCAGGCGCCGGCGCGGAACAGCTGCACGCCCCAGGCGTCGAGGGCCTGAGGGATCGCCTCGTGGCCCAGGCGCGCGAGGGCCTCGAGCGCGATCCCGCGCTGGCCCGGGTCGTCGTCTGCGTCGAGGGCGACCTCGAGCACGCGGTCGGTGAACTGGCCGAGCTCGAGGATCCCCGCCGACCACATGGCCACGGCGCGCGGCGCGCGCTCGTCGCACTGGAGCCAGGGCTCGAGCAGCCCCGCGGCGGCGTCCTTGTCGGGAGACTCCGCCAGGCGCAAGAGCGCCTGGGCGCGGAGCGCGACATGGGCGCCGGTCCCTGGCTTGGCCTGCTCCAGCCAGCGCGCGAGCAGCTCCGTCGGCGCGGAGCCCGCCTTGGGGGGCGCGTTCTTGAGCAGGGTCACGAGCTGCTCGGCGTCGTCGAGGGCGCCGAGGTAGCGCCACACCGGGGCGTCGTTGCCGCGGCGCATGAGCTCGTGGGCGGCGGCCATGCGCACTGCCGCGCTCTCGCTGTGCTGGAGCGCGGCCTCGAGCAGCTCGTCGGTCTGCAGCGCGCGGGCGGCGTGCACGAACAGCGCGACCCGCAGGTCGTGGTCGGCGTGGGCGCGGGTCATTTCGCTGACCCGCTCGCGCACGCTGGGGCGCGCGAAGCCGTTGCCGCCGAGGCCGACCAGCCAGCGCCCGCTGCGCAGCACGGCCAGGCAGGCCTCGCTCGACTCCAGGGCCTCGATCCGGTCGAGCACGTCGTTGGCGGCGGTCTCGTCGTGGGCGCTCGCGGCCTGGACCGCGAGGGCGACCGCGGGCACCTGGCCCGCGTCCTCGCCGCGGAGCACGACCTCGACCTCGCCGGGCTTGCGGCTCTTGAGCACCGCGGTCAGCGCCTGGCGCAGGGCCTTGGTCGGCGGGTCCTCCAGCCGGGCCAGCAGCCGGATCACCGCGGGCACGCCGCCGGGGTGCTTGCGGCGCGCGACCTCCTCCAGGGTCTCCAGCGAGCGTGGATGGTCGGGGCGGCGCCAGGCGTGCTCGAGGCGCTTGCCGAGGTCGGCGTCGCCGAGCAGCGCGGCGGGGCGGTGCGGGCTGACGATGGGCGGGGTCCCGCTCACGGTCTCGCGGCTGCCGTCGGGGAGCTCGACGGTCACGGCCACGTCGAGCAGCCCCTCCTCGAGGCCGACGACCTGGCCCTCGCCGCCGGGGACCTTGACCTTGTCACCCGCGATCGGCGGGATCGCGAAGCCCGAGCGCAGGGCGGAGACGCGGTAGCGATAGAACGCCCGTGGCTCGCTGCTCGCGGTGCGGCGGAGGCGCTTGAGTTCAGGGTGGATCATGCGTTGAAGAAGAACCCGGTGGGAATGTCGACCTTGTTCTCGGTCAGGTTTTCGTTGACCTCGGCCTCGGGCTGCGCCTGGGGCTTGGCGTCGAACAGCGTGAGCAGCCGCTCGCCGAGGGGCGTCACGTCGTCGTCCTCGGGCGGGTCGGGGGGGAGCTTGGCGACCAGCGCCTCGAGCTGCTCGCGGGTCACGTCGGCGGGCGACTTGAGCACCATGAGCTCGAGCATGCGCGGGTGGAAGTCGTCGGAGGCGACGTAGGCCTCGACCGAGAAGTAGACCGGGCTGCGGCGCATGCCGAACACCTGCTGGCGGCTGATCCGCAGGTCGCCCTTCTCGATCTTCTGCTTGGTGTAGCGGCAGGCCGCGCGGCCCGACGGCGAGACCTCCAGCGTCGGGATCCCCCCGGTGTCGCGCCAGGGCGAGCGCGGGGTGGCCTGGGTCGCGGGGTCGAGGTGCGCCTTGAAGAACGCGCGCACGTCCTCGGGCCAGCGCTCCGAGGCCTCGAGCACCACGCGCTGGCAGAGCCCGGGGGCGAGCTCCAGGGCGCAGGCGGCGTGCAGGCGGCGTTCGCCGTCGACCGAGAACGCGCGCACGGCGTTCTCGTGGCCCACCCCAGGCTTGCCGCCCGGGGCCTCGAGCCCGCAGAACACGCAGTCCGCGGGCACGTCGCGCTTGTCGTAGGAGAGGTCCAGGATCGGGGTGCGTTGGTAGGAGCGCGGCGAGGGCTGCGCGTCCTTGTCGACGAAGCGCTCGAGGTCGACCAGGGCCTGGGCGGGCCAGTCAGGGGCCTTGTCCTTGAGCTTGCGCGCGGCCAAATCCGGGGCCTTGGTCGCGGCGCAGTCGAGGTGGTAGAGCTGCTCTTGCCCGAGCACGTTGATCGCCTTGACGCGGAAGCTGCCCCGTTCGATCTCGACGTCGCAGGCCTTACACTTGGCGCGGCTGGTGGGGGACACCTCGCACCGGAGGTCGATGAACGGATTCCAACGCATGCTGACCCTCCCGAGGGGAGAGTGTCCCACTCTGGGCGCGCGAGAACCAGTCGGGTTGCCCCGCCGCTCCCGACGCCAGGAGAGTACGGCATGAGCGACGCGCGCACGCGAGAGCTGGAGCGGGCCGGCGAGGATCCGGCGGCGCGGGTCGCGCTGCTCAACGCGCGCCTGCGCAGCGGCGAACTCCCGCGCTGGCGGCTGGAGCTCGCGGCGGTGTGCCGCGACCCCGAGGCCGCGCTGGCCCTCGGCGCCGAGGCGCTGGAGCCCGTCGACTGGGACCGACCCCTGGACGCCTTCGACCGCTTCGAGCGCGCGGTGTGGCTGCGGGCTCAGGCCCTCACGGTCGCGCGCGGGCTCGCGGGGTGCGAGGGCTGGACGGATCGACACGCGGCGTGGCTGGCGGGATTCCCCGAGGCCCCCGGGGCGCTGCCGAGCGACCTGCGGGACGTCCTCGAGCCCGCGGAGCGCGAGGTGTTCCGTGACCTCGGCGATGGCGCGCGGCTCGACTGGCCGCCGCCCGCGGGAGAGCCCGTCCTGCGCGGCGACCGAGGCCCCTGCCTCGACGCGATCCGGGCGTTGGCGGCCTGGGGCGCGGACCTGCGCCTGCGCCCCGAGGAGGGCGGGGGCGCGTGGGTCGTGTGGCTCGTGGGCTCGGGGACCCGCGTGATCGCCACGATCAAGGAGCTGCGGGGCCTGCGCCGCTGGTCCCTGGCCGAGGCCAAGGGCGTCGTGGATCGAGCCGACGCTCGGGCCTTTCAGCGCGTGGGCAGGCGGCTGGGATACGGCAGCGCAGCCTGGTCGGCGGCGCGGGCCGCAGGCGCCGAGGCGGCGCGCGCTGAGGTCGAGGGCGAGCTCCGGCGCTGGGCGTTGGCGCGCTAACCCCCGACGAGAGCGGGGACCCGGGGACTTACGCACCCGTGACGGTCCCGACCCAACACGCTCGCGTCCATCGCGTAACCTACCTCGAGCCCGAATCCTGGCGCGCTCGCTTGCCGGGACTGGGACCTTCGCGAAGGGGTGGAGTAAACGCTATGAAGGCAATGGTTTGGGGTGTCGCGCTGGTCGCCGCGGCGGGGATCGCTCAGGGACAAGAGGCGCGCGCCGCGTTCGGACGGGAGCTGCTCCAGCTCAGCCAGGCCACCGACCGCGGGGTCGCCGCGGTGGTGGCGAACCCGACCCGCGCGTTCCGCAGCCGGCTGGCCTTCGACGCGCGCGTGCGCGGCACCGCCTTCTGCGTCTCCGAGGACGGCTACATGCTGACCTACTCCGGCTACGTCGCCGGGCGGGACGCGGTAGACCTCCTGTTCCACAAGGGGATCCGGGCCAAGGCCGACGTGGTCGGCTTCGACCTGCGCTGCGGGGTGGGCGTGCTCAAGCTGCAGGACCTGGGAACCCTCCGCCAGCGCCTGGGACACCTGGACGTGATCCCCCTCGGCGACTCGACGGGCCTGCGCCCCGGGAGCACGGTGTTCAGCTGCGGCAACGCCTACGACTCGATCGGGATCGACGGCGTCCCGGCCCTCTCGCGGGGGACGGTGACGACCCTCGGTCGCATGCAGGACGCCGGCGTGTTCGGCGGCTACGCGATCGAGACCGACGCCGCGGTCAACCCGGGCAGCTTCGGCGGCCCCCTCGTCGACCGCGACGGCAAGGCCGTGGGCCTCGTGATCCCGGTCTACTCCGAGCGCCGCTTCCTCGGCTGCGCCGTGCCGGTGAACCAGCTCCGCGCGAGCTACGACGCGATCACGCAGGGCCAGCCCCTGCGTCAGCCCTGGATCGGCGTGCAGCTCGAGCACACCGGCGGTGAGGCCAAGGGCGGGCTGAGCGTGCTCGCCGTCGAGCCCAACTCCCCCGCTGCCAAGGCGGGGATCCAGGTCGGCGACCTCCTGACCTCCTTCGACGGCGCCGCGCTGCAGGACCCCGAGGACGTGCGCGCCCAGCTCGCGCAGCTGACCCCTGGCTGCCCCGTACGCCTGCGCGTCCAGCGCCAGAGTCGGATCCACGACGCCGGCGGGAAGGGCGAGCGCCAGGCCCTGCGCCTGCGCCTGGTCCTGGCCGCGGGTGACCCGCTCCCCGGCCCCGCGGTCGCTCAGCGCCCGCAGCCTCAGCCGCGTCCGCAGCCCCAACCCCAGCCCCAGCCCAAGCAGAAGGTGCGCCTGGGCGTGGAGGTCAAGGAGCAGAGCGGCGCGGTCGTCGTGGTCGCCGTCGAGCCCGACTCCCCCTGCGGCCGCGCGGGCCTGCGGGCGGACGACGTGATCAAGAAGCTGGGCAAGGTCGACGTGGCCTCCATGGACGACCTCGCCCGCGCGGTGGGCGCCCTGGGCGGCGCCTCCAAGGCGAACCTGACCCTCGAGCGCAACGGCTGGTCCCGCGACGTGGTCCTCGACTTCGGCGGCAGCAGCGAGCAGCCGACCACCGGCGCGCTGCCGGTCGAGAAGCGCGGCTACCTCGGCGTGTGGATGACCCCCAGCGGCGACGGCGGCGGCGCGCTCCTCGACGGCGTGAGCAAGGACTCCCCGGCCAAGCGCGCCGGGCTCCAGGGCGGCGACCGGATCCTCATGGCCAACGGCAAGAAGATCGAGAGCACCAACGACCTGGTCGCCGTGCTCGAGACCCTCGGCCCCGGCGCGAACCTGATCCTGCGCGTGCAGCGCGGCGACCGCGAGCAGCCCGTGCGGATCCAGCTCGGCCCGCGCCCCTCCAGCGCGCCGCAGCCCGACCTCGACGGCAAGAGCGCCTACCTCGGCGCGCGCCTCGAGCCGACCCAGGGCGGGCTGAAGGTGGTCGAGGTCGACCCCCAGGGTCCCCTCGGCAACAGCGGGATCGCGGCCGGCGACGTGCTCGTGCGCTTCGGCAAGGCCAAGCTCGCTCAGCTCGAGGACCTGGTCGCCGCCATGAACGGCAAGAACCCCGGCGACAGCGTGGAGCTCGAGGTCTCCCGCGACGGCTGGAGCAAGACCCTGACCGTGCGCCTGGGCGCGCGCTGAACCCCAGAGACAGAGGACGACACCCATGATTCGCAGCATCGTGAGCCTGATCGCGCTCGCGCTCCTGAGCGCTGCCCCGGCCCTGGCCGGGGGGTTCCTCGGAGTGTGGCTCAACAAGGACGCCCCGGGCGGGCAGGGGGCGCTGATCGAGGAAGTCGCGCCCGAGTCCCCCGCGGCCGCCGCGGGCCTGCGCCCGGGCGACTACGTGGTCTCGGTCAACGGCCGCGCGACCGGCGACAGCGCCGCGTTCATCGGCCACCTGGAGCGCGCCCAGTCCGGGCAAACCTTGACCCTCGAGATCCAGCGCGACGGCTGGGGCAAGCGGGTCGAGGTGAAGCTCGGGGCGCGCCCCGGCAGCGAGCGCGCGCCCAAGAGCGACGTGCCCCCCGCCACGCCGAACCAGCCCCGGGGCTTCCTGGGGATCATGCTCCGGCGGCCCTCCGCCCAGGAGTCGCGGCCGGTGATCGACGGCGTGCAGCCCGGGAGCCCCGCCGCGACCGGCGGGCTCAAGAACGGCGACGTCCTGACCCGGATCGGCGAGGTCCAGATCGAGGACACCGGCGACCTGATGCAGGCGCTGGCCCAGTACGGCCCGGGCGACCGGGTGCGGATCGAGGTCGAGCGCGGCGGGCGCGGGGCGCGGGTCGAGGTGACCCTCGGCAACCCCGTGATCGAGGAGGAGACCCCGGCCCCGCGGGCGACCCCCAGCACGCCGCCGGTCTACGCGCCGGCGGACAAGCAGCCCCCCTACCTTGGCGTGGCCCTCGACGACTCGAGCGGCTCGCTGAAGGTCGTGGAGCTCTCGGCCAACAGCCCCGCCGAGTCGTCGGGCCTGCGCTCGGGGGACGAGAT
>JAWKSZ010000074.1:0-41577 GCA_041402045.1 Planctomycetota bacterium
CGTTCTTGGAGGAGTAGTGGAAGCGAATCGGGTCAAAGCCCGCGTCTAGGAGCTGCTCGTCGTTGTCTTCGTCCTTCGCCTTCTGGTCCGTGCGGTCGTGGTCGGGGCCGTCAATGAAGACCACGACCCGCCGGCCGGCATAGGAGAAGTCGGGCCGGACCCCGCAGCGCTCGATCAGCTGCTGCGCGTGGGAGGGGAGCGCCAGGCCCAACCCCTCGACGAGAGTCAGCCAGTCGCGCTCAAGGCTGGAGTCGCACAGGCTGAGCAGCTGCCGCAGGTGCTCGTCGCGCGAGACAGGGCCCGGGGCTGCGTCCACCACCCCGCTGGCCCAGGCGCGGAGGTGCTGGAAGGCGAGGCTCCGATCCAAGAACCCGTGGTCGCGCTGGTTGTAGTAGGAGAGCAGGCACTCGTAGCAGGCGGCCTCGCAGCGCTCTTTGGCGCCGGGAGGGCCGCCCTGGTCGTCGCCCGTCTCAGGGTTGTAGTGGCAGAGCTCGATCGCAGTTCTCGCCACCCGCGCCATGGCACGGGGGTCCTCAATCAACCGCCTGAGCACGCCCGCTCCACCCTCCGAGGCCTCGTAGAACAGCAGCACGTGCCGCTGCCCGAGGTCGGGCAGCGGCTCCGCCGCCAGCTCTCGGTCCTCGAGCTGAAACTCGACCTGGATCTCCGTCTTTAGGGCGGCCTCTAGAGAGGCCATGGCCTCGGTCGGGAGCTCCGTGGTTGGTTTGAGGAGCAGGCAGTTGCGGTGATCCCGGACGAACGGTACCACTCGTTCCACGCGAGTCGACATGGGGTCGTCGGGGTCGTCGTCTACCGCCTGATTCCTGGCCCAGAACCCCCGCTCTACGTCGAGGAGGTAGCCGAGCTGGTCCTTGTTGGCGCGTCGCCGCCAGCCCAGGTTCATGCGCCAGAGTTCGGCGGCGTGGCCGTAGGTTAGGTCGACGAGCTCCGTCCCGTCTTCCGCCTTGAGCATGCCCTTACGGAGAGAGACCACCCCGCTACGGCGGACGAACCGGAGCCCGGTCTTCAACTCATAGCCCAGACGCAGGCGCTCTTCTTCGTCGGAGTTGATCCGGTCGCGTCGGCGCGTTGCCACGTTCTCCATGCGAAACAGGTTGTTTAGCGCAGGCGGGAGCTCCTCCCCGCAGTACTCACAGAGGTCAGGCCCAGGGTCGTCCCCAATGGGGTGGAGGTAGGCGCAGGTCGCGCACTGCGTGGCGCGGCGACGAATCGAGTCTTCGTCGGCGTCGACGGGAAGGAGCACCTTGTTGATGACGTAGCGCGAGCCCTCGTGGTAAACGATGCTCCGCGGGCCAAACTCAGAGATCGCGAGGAAGCGAGGCCGGGTCAAGAACTCGTCGTCGGTCTTGCGCCCCTTTCTCCGCCCAGGCAGGAACGCCGACAGCGGGAGCCGAGGGAAGTTGTAGCCGGGGAGGAAGCCCTCGCTCGCGAAGTAGCGGTAGCTGTTGAAGTCCGAGTAGTGAGAGCCCGTCTCAGCGACCGTCAACAGTCGCAGCTGCGCCTCCGCCTCGTTCCGCAGCCGCGTCGCCGCCTTTCGATCCGCCTGATCCCGCGCCGCGTCCCGGACGATCGCGCTCTGCCGCTTGGACTGGGCGTGCGCCGCTCGGTAGAGGCCGCGCCAGCGCTCGCAAGCGCTGTCGAAGCTGGTGGGGACTTGGTCGAGCACCCTCTGGAGCCAAGACTCCGCGTCGCCCTCGGTGGGCTCCACCAGCCCCTGAATCGCCGAGCCGAGCGCGGCGTGGGCGATACTGAATGCCCTTCGCCGCAGCTCCCGGTTGTCGAGGATCTCCTGCACGTGATCCAGGACGTCCAGGGTCGGCTCGTCGCCCGCCACGTCGAGCACCTCGCCCAGGTTGCTGCCCAGGCTCAGCTTGGAGGCGCTCAGCCAGACCGCGTGCACGTGAGCGCGCAGCAGGTCCTCGTTGCTGAGGTCCAGCCGAGGGGTAGTGACCGCCCCGGCCACCATGAGCTCAGGGCGACGGAAGAAGTACTGGTCGTGTGGACGGCCGGAGCTGCAGTAGGTGAAGACGAACGCCGGCTGTCCGATGCGCCCCGCCCGACCGCTGCGCTGAGCGTAGTTCGCTGGAGTCGGCGGGACGTTTCGCATGTTGACGACGTTGAGCTCGGCGATGTCCACGCCGAGCTCCATGGTCGGCGAGCAGTAGAGGATCGGGATCAGTGCCTCTCGAAAGCGCTTCTCGCGGCTCTCCCTGGTGCTCTGGGGAACCTGGGCAGTGTGCTCGCGAGCCTCGAGCTTCTTGAGCTCGGCCGCGTCGGACTTGTAGTAGTCGATGAAGAAGGGGTTCGTGCGAAGCCCTGTCTCCGGGGCGCTGGGCACCCGAATGGGGTCATGGAACGCCTGGGTGCCGTCGGCGGCCTTCCACGACATGGCGGAGGCGTTCAGCTGATACCCCGGGACCTCGCCGTCCTTCCGAGGTTCAGCGACCCGCTGCACCAGCCCGGGGATCGTCAGGGCGTGAAGCAGCTGCGGAATGATCCGCTCCAAGTCCTCCGACTTGAGCTTGCCATGCTCCGAGTCGGGGAAGGTGGTCGCTCGCTTGAGGAACAGGGCGAATCCACCTCGAGGCGACAAGTAGATCGCGTTGCGATCCGTCCCCTTCTGTTGGCCGCGGGCGCGGGGGTAGCAAATGGCGCTGCGCTCGAGGTCCTCCTGTGAGTCGAGCGCCCAGGGCGCGACGAGGTTCTGCCTAGACTGCATTTGGATCGACTCCTGCTCCGCAGGGTTCAGGTAGTCGACTCGAATCGCGAGCTCCCGGCGCAGGTAGTCGAGCAGGGCGCGACACACCACCTCACGCTGTCCCGGGGAGGCACCGCTGAGGATCGGGTGCACTATCTCGAGGGCACCGTCCGGTGCGCGCAGCTCCTTCCAGTGCTTTCGGCGGCGCAAAACTCCCCAACGACAGGTAATCGATCGTGAGCAGCCCGCACTGCTCCAGGTTGGGCGAGGTTATGCGCCAGCCCCGCCTCAGATCTCGATAGAGGTAGTAGCCGAGCGCGGCCCGCAGGGCACGGTCCGTGGCTTCACGCTGGGCGAACTCCACCTGGGGGTTGAAGGCATACAGCTCCAAGGGCAAGTCCAGGGCCTCGAACACGCGGCGGGTGAGGTTGTCGTGGCGTAAGCCCTCCTCGCCCGCGCCCGCCACGGCCTTGAGTAGCGCTGAGCGGATCAGACTGATCTCAACGAAGTCGTTGAAGTGCCCCGCCTGGAGCGAGGCGTCCTGTCGGTTGTCGGTGAAGGACAGCAGCTTCCGAGCATGCGGCTCGAGCTCCTCGTCACGCCTCAGCACCCTCACCGAGCTGAGGCTGAGGATGGTGGTCGCGGTGCTGCGCCCCTCAGACCCGAGCGTCGCGAGCTTCCCGAAGTCAGAGCTCTGGCGCGCGCCGTAGGAGACCCCGCACGTGAGGCAGAAGCGGAAGGGCGCCGAGAGGTAGTGGGCGCGGAAGCCGCCTTGCCCTTCTCTCCCCAGCCCGTCGAGGAACACCTGGGTGGGGAGTCGGTCCTTGAAGTTCTTGCCCACCTTAGGAGAGTCACCTGAGTGATCCACCCAGGCCTCAGGGATCCGCTGTATGACTTGCTCACCCGCCGTCGGCCACGGGCGCTTCGAGTTGAAGTAGAGGAATCCCGGCTTCCCGTCGTCGTTCTCCTGACGATCCGAGAGCGCTCGGTTCGAGTAGACGACGCGCCCTTGAGGGTCAGTGGTGCGACGCACGGTGTAGTACTCCTGACCGCACTCGCGACAGAACGCCAGCGGCAGCAAGATCTTCTGCTGCTTGTAGCCAGGCACGAACTGCTGACCTTGCAGGGTGATGTGACGATTGTCTTCGGCCTCCAGGGAGGCATAGACCGCCTCTCCCTTCGAAACGAACTGGTGCAGCCTGAAGGCGAACGCTGGCTTCCCTGCGGGGCTCTTAACCATGTTGCCCAAGAGCAGCGCTCGACGCAGCGCGAGCTCGCAGGCCTCCTCCTCGACCCCAGTCGCTGCGGAGAGTGTCGCCGCGGCGCCACCCTCGCCTGAGAGTGCGCGTGGTTGGCACCGAATCAGCCGCCCTGTGCCGACCTCCTCCGCGACGCCCAGGTTCGACTCGATCCATGAGTAGAGCGGGTCCGCAGTGACCTCCGCGTAGCTGCCAGGGGGCGGTAGATCACCTCGGATCCGGTCCCTGAGCGCTGCTAGGAAGCCCTCGTCGTCAGGCGAGCGGAAGGGAGTCACTCGCCGCAGCGTCTCCCCGATCGTGAACTCTGGCTTGACCGGGGCGCCGAAGATGTCGGTCGCGACCCGCGAGACCTCCTTCTGCTGGTCCGTCCAGCTGCCTCCGCTCGCGAGCGTCGCGGACGTTCCTATGTGGAGCAGCCTTTCGGCTCGGCACGCCTCCCTAACCCGGCGGATAAGCAGGCTCACGTCAGAGCCCTGTCGGCCTCGATAGGTGTGGAGCTCGTCGAACACCAGGAAGCGCAGACCTTGTGCCTGCTTTACGAGCTTGCGGTCCCAGACCCTGGTCAAGACCAGCTCCAGCATGACGTAGTTCGTCAGCAAGATGTCGGGCGCGCTCTTGACGATCTCGTTGCGCTTCTCGCTGTCCTCCTGCCCCGTGTAGCGGGCGAAGGTCACCGGAGGCTTCCCCTGGGGGTAGCCGCGACAGAGGAACTTCTCGAGCTCACCTTCCTGGCTGTTGGCCAAGGCGTTCATGGGATAGACCACGATCGCCTGGATGCCCTTCCCGGTCCCGTTGCGGAGGACGTGGTCGACGATCGGGACGATGTAGGACAAGCTCTTCCCTGAGCCCGTCCCGGTCGTCAGCACGTAATTCTCCCCTGCCCGGGCTGCCTGAATCGCCTCGACCTGGTGCCGATGGAGGCGGAACGGTTCGCCGAGGTTCCCCTCCTGGTCCTTGGAGGCGAAGATCTTCAGGCACTCGGGGTGGAGCACCCCCGAGTCCACCAGCTCGGAGAGCGGCTCTCCCGGCTCGAAGGAGGGGTTGACCTGCACCAGCGGGTCCGGCCACAGGAACCCTTGACCGACCTCTTCGTCGACGAGTGCTCGGATGCGCCGGTCCCTGATCTCGACGAAGGAGCTGACGTAGCTCGCGTAGTCTCCGATGACCTTGTCTCGGAGTTGAAACACGTCCACGCCGGCCTCCTCAGGAACGAGTGGTAAAGGGTCGCACTCGAATCACAGGTTCTCAAGTTGACCTGAGGTGAGTTCTTAGGTTACCGGCAGAGCGGCATGCTACGTGCCGTGACTTTTGCTCAGCTGCTATCGTGTTGAACGGCTGACCAGCGCTCGGCTAACTTCTATGGCCCTCGGCTGACTGTTCCTTGCGCTCAGCGGGATCCCGGCAGGGCGGGGAACTGTCCGCCTCGTCGACGAGCCAGGCTGCGTCTGGCCCCCCTAGACCTTGGTGCCGTCGGCGGTAAAGCCAGAGAGGATCTGCGCAAGTGTCTCGACTTCAAATTCAAGAGTGGGAGGTCAACCGGTGCCTGCCTACCTTGTTCCTCGCCTCCCAGCAGGAATACATGTATATCTACTCGGGTGACTCCGATGCCTGCGCTCCTGGCCGACCCGGTGTGTAGGCGCAAGCTCGCCACACCGGGGCTGCATGACCTCGCGGTCTCCCCCGAGGAGCTCCTGGAGCTCGACCACAACAGGCTTATCAGGGACCTCGAACTCGGGACCGCGTTCATGGTGGACGGACTCCTCCTGGACAAACACGGGCGTCCCGTGATCGCGGAGACGAAGGTATCTGGGAAGTCCCGTTCACATTCAGTGAGGTCGTATTCCGAATGCCTGAGTCTCGTCACTCAGTCCCTTGGCTACACGAAGACCCTGATCGCACCGCCCGCTGCCTTCAAGGGAAGTCGCTATGGCTTCCTGAACGTCCTCCACCACCTGCACTATCGATACAACCAATTCCACGATAGGAGCCGGGGTCTCTACAGGGGTCTCGCCAAGGCGCACTGTGATGCATTGGCAAGTCACGCCCCTTGCCGACCGCGAAGTTCGAGGTGAGCCCCCGGGTGTTGTTCCTGCTCGAAGGGTCCTACGATCTCGGGAACATCATGGCTGCTTGCGAGAAGACACGCCTAGACTTCCCTGAGTTCAGCGACGAAGTCCTGCGCACCCTTGGTGCCAAAGCGCTCCAGCGCGTCGCCTCGCTAGAGCCGCTGTGGCCCCAGCTTCGAGACTTGGACTACTCCGTAAAGGTGCTCGACGTTCGGGTCTCGGAACAGCACGTCAGCTCGTCTCACACCTCGGATTTACCAAGGCGCCACACGACATAGCTCGGGCTACCCCTTGCCTCCCGGCGGTCTCAGTGGTTTCGCGAGGATTAGCGCTTGCGGCCATGCTGCCGAGCGCGATGGCGCGCGAGGTTCTTTCTCAACACTCTGACTCGGCACTCCGGGCACCGCACGAACCCCTCGCCGCTTGACTTTGTGGCCTGACGAGCCTGAGGGTGCTGACGAGGTTGAGACCCTCCTTTCCTATTGTTGACGTCTCTTCGGTGGTGCGACGAACGCGCACGTTGCCGTCCCGAATCCCCTCGGTGATCCACACGCAGGTGCATCTCGAGGCGCTCCTTCGCCATCTGCCAGCCGCATTTTGGACACTCGACCTGACCCTGATCGCTGCTCTCCCTCCCTCTCGGCTCGTAGGCCGCGGTGATGGATAGGCTCCGCGGGAGGCCCCACCTCTCCGGACGCGACTGGTCCAGGGAGCTCGGCTTGCGCTGCTTCCGCTTCTGCTTCGGCTTGGAGGGGCCCGCCGCCCTGCTGAGGCCTCTCTTGGCGGCCTCTGGGAGCGGCTTTCGCCCGCTGGCAACGGGATGTGACGCCGGTGATCTCGGTGACACTCCCACCAAGCCCTTGCGCCGGGCTGGCGCTAGCTCATCTGCGTTCTCTCTCCGTGTTCCAAGGGCTACGCTACCCCAGCGTTCCAGGAGCCCCTCCAGCACCTCCTTCCGCCGCTTTGGGACCGCCCACCCGGGAACCTCCGCAATGATCCGCCGCAGCGCGACGATCAACGGTCCAGATGTTATGCGGACCTTCTCCCTTACGGTCGTCGCATGCACCTCATACGGCTGGGACTCTGCAGGAATGAGGTAAAGGATCGCTGGGCGGGATGCGCCAGCGCCTCCGACGGACTCGTGGAACAAGTACAAACCCTGGTGGCTCTCGAGCTCCACAACTCGGGTTTGACCCAGCCTCCAGCGCTCCCGGCGGACAGCCCAGCCTGAGTGAACCGCGCTAACCAGGGCAACTCGTCCTAGATTATGAATCTTGAGCGTACTTCCCCTGTGAACTGCCTGGCGCACGACGTTCCCCTCGGATCGAACCCTGAATCTGGCCAGACGAGCGTCGTAAAACAGCACATGCTCGGCCTCGAGCTTGTCGAGCCGTGTGTCGATTACGTGAGGTGTCGCGCCGGCCTCGACCGGCCGGGCCTGAGACCCAACGTGAGCCCACGGGATCTCACAGACTTGACGGCAGAGGAGCTGGGCAAACTGCTGGGGGCGAACCTCGTCATACTGCCTGCGAGCGTACTGGTGCAAGAGCGCAGCCAGGTCCACGACCAGCAGCCTGAGGAGCAGCGCGAAGTCAGCCTCCAAGATCCGCGCCAGGAGGTTCTCGCTGTGAACGCTCCCTCGGGGCCTCTCCGGCGCGTAGACACACAGAGCAAACAGGGCAGCAAGGAGCCCACAGCGCGATCGAGGAGCTCTGTGGGGAAGCGCTTCCCAAAGGCGGCAGCAGGAAGATGAACTGGTCAACGCGGCCTACTTTTACCCCGAACATTAACCCCGCACCTAGCCAGACCGCAGAGCTGTCCCGGCGAAGCCCACAGTCGACCCCCTCGCCGACCTGGTGGTAGAAATGGGGCGCCCGATCACTGGCCAGTCTCGGAAACACCTGGGCGTCGCACTCTGGGCAGAAGTAGAAGAGTTCCCGGCGGCTCACGGCCTCTCGAGCGTCGACGACTTCGCCATAGGGGCTAGTGAGTGCAACTTGCATCGCTGAAGTGAGCCTAGCGGTGACCGACGGTCAGTTCCATTTCCCGCACCAACGTGCCAATTCAGCATGGCAATGCCACGGACGCCGCGCAGTGGTCTGAGGCACGACGTCTTCCAGTCAATACCCCCTCGAAGCGATCGAATTGAAACGGTATATCCCGCCGAGGCCAGGACCCGCTGAAGAAGGTGGTGAGTCGAGGCCCCACCCAGCCGTCTTCCAGCCAGCGCGAGAACCCGATCCCGCCCCGCTCGATCCTCGGCGTGCACCCCGCCGCCTTTACCCGACCCGCCAAGGCCGGCGACAGCAGCAGGTAGTCGAGCTGGCTGACCTGGTTCCGCTTCTCCCACCAGTAGGTCCAGCGCTCCTCGGGCGGCAGCAGACTCAGCGCGTCGAGCAGCCCCGCGTGGCGGGTCAGGGGCGTCACCCACGGCGAGTCCGGCGTGTCGTTCAGGTCACCGACCACCGCGAACAGCTCCCGCTGAAACCTGCAGCAAGGGAACCGCTCCCGCAGGATCTGGCGGATCGCCCGGGCCTGGCGCCGACGCCGCTCCCCCGCGCGCTTCTCGAGCGCCGCCCGGCGCTCGCCCGTGGCCATGGGGTCCACGAAGCGGCTCTTGAGCTGGGTGATCAGGAGCGTCAGCGGCTCTCCAGAGGGCAGCTCGAGCACGGCCTCGAGGCAGTCGCGGCTGAACACGTACTCCTTCCGCCGGCGGTCGTAGTCGTCGACGTGGCTCCTCAGCCCGCGGACCGGGAGAGTCGTCAGGAGCCCCACGTCGATCTGGCGCGGGTCTCGGGAGCCGACGAGCTGGGCGTGGGGGTAGTGGCCGCCGAGCGCGGTCCGGTTGAAGTGGCGCAGGGCCTCAATGCTCTCGACCTCGCACAGGGCCAGGACCTCGGGCAGGCCCTCGTAGCTCAGCACGTCGGCCAGGAGGCCCACCTGCACCGGGTCGTGGGCCTCGTAGCAGCCGGGGAAGTTGCTCGGCAGGTAGCCCCAGCCCTCGGGCGCCGGCGGGTCGTTGCCGAACCGGCCGGGCGTGCGCGCGCCGAAGCGGTAACGCAGGTAGAGGTTGTTGACGTTCATGAACGCGAGGGTGATCACGGGGCGGGTCCAGGCAGGCGGGGGATGGGCGAGCGGTTGCGGGTACAGAGGCAGGGCGGGGAGAGCGTCCGGGGGCGCTCCCCCCGCCCTGGGCGTCAAGGCTCAGGCGCATAGGCCTAAGCAGCCTCCGCCTCGTTGAAGTCGGCGGAGTCCGAGTCGTCCTCGAGCTCCTCCTCCTCGTCCTCCTCGGAGTCGACCAGCTCCCCCGTCATGGGGTCCACGTCGGTCACCCGGCGGCGGCGCTTGTAGTAGCGCTTGATCGCCTGGTCCTGCTCGAGGACTTCGCCCAGGGCCTGCTTCAGACCCGCGGCCTGCTTGCCCTTGTGCTGCCCCCGCAGGAGCCGGGCCATGACCAGGAACACGATCTCGCTCAGGCGCTCTTGCCCCTGACGGCGAGCCTCGCGCACCTCGTCGTAGCTCGGCCCCGGCTCACGCCGCGGCAGAGCGTTGGCGTAGCGCGCGTGGCACTCCGTCACCCGATCGAGCAGGGGGATCGCCCCGATCTCACGGAGGGCCTTGCCCAGCGCGGACTCGCTCGTCACGCGGTTGAGCATGATCCGCACGGTGTCCTCCTCCTCGACGAAGGGCAGGTGGATCACCTGACGGACGCCGAGGGGGAACAGGCGCTCCAGGGCGTGGGACGCCTGGGCCCCTCGCGGAGTGCTCTCCCCAAACGACTCGATCGTCGTCTTGAGGAAGGCGTGGAGCGAACACAGGGCGGCGTCGAGCTCGATATCGAGCTGGCGGGCCTCCGCCCCGTGCTCCTTCTCGGCCTGGTGCCCGCGCCAGTCGAGCTCCAGGTTGCGAGCCTCCTCGCCGAGTTCGATCGCCTTGGCGACCTGCTGGCGCAGGAACTCGTCCTCGCTGTCAGCCAGCGCCAGCGCGATCCGGCGCAGCGAGTACTGCTGCCGGCTGAGCGGGAACTGGCGGAAGTCGAGCATGGCTCGCGCCGAAATGTAGTCGGTAGTCATGGGTGCCTCCAGTGGCAGGAAAGAGCCGGTGATCCCACCGGCCGGTTCAGGTGGTGCGAGACGACGAACCGTTCGTCGCTCACGGGCAGCAAGACTCCGAGGTCGCGTTCAATGTTCAGTTCGAACACGACATTTTTGCACTAGCAGCCCTGAGTCCGCGGCTCGCCTGCCGCGTGCGGCAGGAGCCTCAACGCCGAGCGGTATGCACTTCAACGCGCCCCGAAGACCTTCGCGTCGCCGGGTCGGTGCTCGAGCTCGCCGCCCTCGCAGGAGGCGCTGAATCTCCGCAAGTCAAGGTCAGCCAACCGTTGTGACTGGGTTCGACCTACCCGATCGGGTTCACTGAACTCGCGAGGGGCCCCGGCACCTCGTCGATCGAGTTCACCGAACGACCCCTGGGTAGGTTCGACCCTCGCGCGAGCTCCCGAACTGCCCACGAGTGGGTTCGACCTGCCCTCGAGCACCTTCGAACTGCCCTCGACTGGGTCCGACCCCCTCGCGCGAGCTCCCCGAACTGCCCACGAGTGGTTCGACCTGCCCCTCGGGCAGTCCCCTGAACTGCTTCGCTGCGATCTTGGGAGGTCGGTCGAGTTCGCTGAACTGACCGACTGGTTCGATTCTACCCACGGGAGTTCGCCGAACCCGTTCCACTGGGTTCGACCCACTCCCGGAGACCCCACGTCGAGACTCGCCCACTGAGGGTAATGACCTGCCTGGCAAGCGAGTTAGGCCCGCCGAGGCCTGCTCTCTCTGTGGAATCGCGCCCCGCTCGCGCGGTCCGGTTGTGTAGCAAGTGGACACAGCACAGCTCGGCGCTCATAGCTGCTTGCACGTTCATACTGCAGGCCATGCTCGGAGCTCTTCCCGGGCCGAGGCGATCCTGGGCGCGACCCCGCCGCTCGCCCCAGGTGCCCGCTAGGACACCCGCGGCCGCGGCGGCCCTCCAGGCACCCCGCGCCACGGGTCTCCGCTCCTGCGCGCGACCCCAGGTAGCGCGCCTTCGATCGGTCCTCAGCGCAAACCCAGCCGCGACCCCAGCGTCTTCATGACGAATCGCTCGCCGAAGGTCTCGCTGGCCACCAAGGTCTTGATGCGCTGGGAGGTTTCCTCACTCTGGCCTGCGTTCTCAGCGGCCTCGCAGGTGTAGGTGTAGGCGTCCAGGACGTCGACGTTCGTGATCTGGTGGCCGTAGCCTTCCACGAGCCAGCGCAGGGCTGCCAGGCCGGCCTCGACGGCGAAGGTGGGGTTCTTCTTGGCGAAGTCTCTCGCCGCGCGCGTCAGGGTCTTCGGATCGCAGGGCGACCAGTTTGCGAGGGCGATCGCCTCGTCGTAGAGCTTGGACGACTTGGCGGCGGCGAACCACTTGCCTTCGGATCCCGGCGAGTTCTTGACCAGGTCCGCCAGGATCTGGGCGGGCTCCTTGTGGGGGTAGGCCTTGGCCACCTTCCGAAACCAGGCCAGATAGCTCGATGCTTCGCTCGCTTGCAGCCCAAAGCGCTCGTAGGCCTCCTCGGTGCGACGGGCCGCCAGCAGGATCTCCTCGCAGACGCGTGCTACGGCGGTTGGGCTGCGATTGCTGCCAGGGTGCTCCTCGACGTAGCGCAACGCCTCGTCCACCTTCCCGAGCGCAGCCAGGGCCTTCACGCCGAACTTCCGGTAGTGCCACATGCCGTAGGGCTCGCGCTCGAGGAGTTCGAGCAGGTCGCCGTAGCGCTCCGCGGCCAGGAGTGCGCTGAGGCAGTTGGTCGCGCCCGAGAAGAACGCCCCTGGCTTGCGGTTGGGTACCCAGGTGAGCCTGACGAGGTCCATGAGCCGGTCGCCCCAGGCAGAAGCCCTTTCCTTCGTGGCGCAGAGCTCACCCCAACGGTCTCCGAGGAGCTCGAGGTAGGGAATCCGGTCGTCCTGGTAGGCCGTCCAGAGCCGTTCCAGCCAGGCGTCCCGGGTCTTCGCGTCGGCGGGCGCCTCGCCGATGATGGGCACCAAGGCGGCGATGGCGGTGTTGACCGCGGTGCCGATGGCACCCGAGGAGCTGTCGACTTGCTCGAGCGCGGGGGACACCCTCTCCAGGAAGAGCACGGCACCCTCGGCCGCGAGCACAGCGTCCTTCTTGGCAACGCCCTGGATCTCGGAGACAGCCTCCTTGATCCGCTGGATGGGAAGCTTGGAACGCCAGCCGAACGCGCGATGCCGGAACCGCGCGCGGAACTCCCACGTGTGTTTGGGTGTCGACGCTCGCTTGGCCATGGCAGACACCCTACCGCTTTGCTCCGTTCACGCCGACGCCGGGTTGTGCAGGCTGTCGGGGTTAGCGGGATACCGGAGCGCAGCCGTGACGCTGCTCCCGACCCCAGCTAAGGTGAACCCATGACCGAAGCCGGCCAGAACCTCCTCGATCAAGCCCTGAAACTCTCCGCGGACGAACGCGCCGTTCTCGCGGCGAACCTGTGGGCGAGTCTCGAGACCGACTCCGACCCCGCGGTCGAGGCGGCGTGGGCTGAGGAGATCCGGCGGCGGCTCGAGCGGATCGACTCGGGCGAAGATCCACCGGTGGTCTGGGAGGAGATTCGCGGGCGGCTTCGCGCGAAGTTCTCGCGTTGAAGCCGTTCCGCTTCGCCCCCTGTGTCGAGGCGGAGATCGAGGCGGCACGCGACACACTGACGCTCCAGGGAACAGAGCTGACCGCTCAGACAATCAGCTCCCCGACGTTGAGCTCGAACGGCGGGGGCGGTAGGTGGAACACCTGCGATCGGTCTGAGGGATCCCTCACCTCGGTCCGCCCCCGGCCCGAGGAGCTTGAGACGGCGAGGCTTACCAGCCTCGCCGTTTCGCTTTGGTTGATCACGCGATCCCACCAACACCCCGGGCCGCACGCGTTGCGTGCAGCCACGCGCGTGCGGCCTCGCGGCCGGGTTACCCTGGCCTGCGAAGAGGCAGCGTGCAGGTCGGGCCCTATCAGATCCTCGGAGAGATCGCGCGCGGCGGCATGGGCGTGGTCTATCGCGCGCGCCGGGCGGACGGGCTAGAGGTCGCGCTGAAGCTCCTGCACCGGGTGAGCGACCCCCGCGCACAGCGGCGGCTGGCGCGTGAGGTGGACGCGCTGCGTCGCCTCACTCACCCGCACGTGGTCCGCCTGCTGGAGGCTGGGAGCCACCAGGGGCTGCCGTGGGTGGCGCTGGAGCTGGTCCGCGGTGAGACCCTGCACACGTGCCTGCGTCAGGGGCCGCTTCCGCTCCAGGACGCCGTCCGGATCGGCACCCAATTGGCCCAGGCCGTGGACTACGTCCACGCCTGCGGGCTCCTGCACCGCGACCTCAAGCCCGACAACGTGCTCCTCCGCGGCGACGACGCCTTGCTCACCGACTTCGGCCTCGTCCTCGACGAAGCCCTCGACGGGACGCGGCTCACGGCGACCGGGGCCCTCCAGGGCACCCCCGGCTACTGGGCCCCGGAGCAGGCGCGAGGCGCCAAGGCCGAGATCGGGCCGGCCACCGACGTCTACGGGCTGGGCGGCGTGCTCTACGCCTGCCTCACCGGGGGACCCCCGCAGCCGCAGGAGGTGTTCAACGCGGGCGCCTTCGAGCCCCCACCCGCGCCCCGGTCGCTGCGGGGCGAGGTTCCGCAGTGGCTGAGCGACCTCTGCCTGCGCTGCCTGGCCGAGGACCCCGCCGCGCGGCCTCGTCCGCTGGACGTCCTGGCCGCCCTCGATCAGGGCTCGCTCGAGCCGACCGCGCGAGGGCCAGCCGGCGCGGTCGTGGCGGGCCTCGTCGCCGTGGGCGCGCTCGTCGGTGGGGTGTGGATCCTGCGCGCGGAGCAACGCCCGGCGGACCGGACCCCCGCGGCAAGGGCCCCCGACGCCGCTCCCCGCGAGGCCACGCCTCCCCTCGCGGGCCCCGCGGAGGCGTCGCCCGCCCCCCAGGAGGCGCGGAGCGAGGCCCTCGCGCTCTGCCGGCGCGGCGAGGAGGAGTTGCTCGCGGGCCGCCCGGCCAAGGCCCTCGAGCTCAGCCAGCGTGCGTTGGAGCTCGACCCGACCTGCGCCGAGGCCTGGCTCAACCGGGGGGCGTTCTTGGGCCGCATGGGTCGCTACGAGGAGGCGCTGCGCTCGGCAGTGCGGGCCACCGAGCTCGACCCCACGCTGGTCCCCGGCTGGGGGAACCGCGGGCTGAACCTGGGGCGGCTGGGCCGCCACCAGGAAGCCCTCGAGTGCTACGGTCGGGGCCTCGAGCTCTCGCCTCGGGAGGCAGGCCTCTACTTCCACCGAGGCCTGAGTCGCTATCGACTGAGGCAGCTCGCGGAGGCGGAGGCGGACTTCGACCGCGCGCTCGAGCTCGACCCCGAACACGTCGACGCTCGCATGAACCGCGGGGTCTGCCGCGCGGCGCTCGGGCGACACCGCGAAGCGATCGCAGACTACGAGCGAGTCCACGCTGTCGCTCCTCAGGCCCTCGACGTGATCCTGAACCTGGTGCGCAACTACACGGAGGTCGGCGAACTGCAGCGGGCCCTCGACTACGCAGACCTCGCGCTGGAGCGCCACCCCGGCAACGTGATCGCCCTCGGCGCCCAGGCCGAGCTCCTGGCCAGCGTCGGCCGCTCAGCCGAAGCGCTCGTCGCATACGACGGCGCGCTCGAGCAGGACCCGACCAACGTGAGGTGGCTCTGCGACCGGGCCATGTGCAAGGGCAACCTCGAGCGCTTCGACGACGCCCTGCTCGACCTCGACCGCGCGCTCGAGCTCGATCCGGATCACGTCCTGAGCCTCTCGAGGAGGGGGGTGATCCGCTGGAAGCTGGATCGACTCGAGGGCGCGCTGGTCGACCTGGACCGCGCGCTCGAGCTCGCACCCCAGCTCCCGGCGCCGATCCGCGAAGCCCGGGCGGAGGTCGCCCAGGAGCTCAGGGATCGAGGTGGAAGCTGACCCGCCTGCGACTGGGCGCTCGAGGCCTCCCTCCACCCTCCCGACCCGGGGCAGTAGCCTGATCCGCATGCTCCAACCCGGAGACGAGATCACCGCCCCCGTCGTGCACGTCGCCCCCTTCGGGGCGTTCCTCGACTTCGAGGGCCAGCGTGTGCTCGTGCGGATCACGGATCTCTCCCTCGACCCGGCCCCCGCCGAGGAGAGCGTGAGGCCTGGAGACCGCCTCCGGGTGCGGATCCTCGCGGTGACGGAGCGCCAGACCCTGGCCAGCGCCCTGCCCTTCCTGGAGCCACCGCCCGCGTAGGCGGGACCCCCGCTCAGCCCGTCGCTTCGGCGCCCGTGCGCCTAGCGCCGCGAAGCCTCGGCGGCCTGCTCGACCTCCGCCGCCTCCGACCCCGCCGCGGCGAGGAAGGCCTCGAAGTCCGCCCGCGCCGCCTCGGGGGTCGCGTAGCCGTCGGTCGCCGCCCGCAGCCCGAGGGCGTAGCCGTAGATCGAGAGCGCGAGGTCGGCCAGGGTGTTCCCCACCCGCGCGGTCCCCGGGCGCGCGAACCGCGGCGCGGGGTCCAGGCGGTTGGCCTCCATGTCCGCGCGGGTCTCCGGGATCTGCCCCGCCGCGGCGATCGCGCGCGCGGCGCGCCAGGCCTCGAGGTGGTCGCCGGCCAACACCGCCGCGACCCCCCGATCCCAGGCGTCGCGGATCCCCTCGGGGTCGCCGTCGCCCACGAGCTTGCCGTAGGCGCGCATTTGCCCCACGAACCCCGAGCCGTCCTCGTCCCCGATCATTTCGTGGCCAACGATCCCGGCTCGGCTCCAGTCGGCGATCGAGCCCTCGACGCCCTCGAGCTTCAGCAGCCGGTTCGCGACCCTGAGCCCGCGCTCGTAGGCCCAGCGCCGCATGCGCCGCCCCTGATAGCGCCCGGCCCGGACCCCGGTCTCGACCGCGCACAGCAGGTGCCCGACCTGGTTCGTGCTCTCGCTGGTCAGGTGCGCGTCCTGAAACGGCGCCGTGAACCCGCCGTCTCCGCGGAAGATCGGCACCCCCTCGATCCGGCGGAAGTGGGTCAGGCTCGGGGTCAGGATCTTGCCGCCGAGCACCTTCTTGGGCCCCGCCTTGAGCGCCTCGCCCCAGCTCGGCTCGTCCGCCGAGCCGCGGGTGTAGTCGAGGGCCAGGAGCACCCGCCCCGCGCCGACGGAGCCCGCCTTCCGCGCGTAGCGCCGGTCGAGCTTCGTCGGCACGTCGTCGCGCACGAGCAGCTCGAGGAACGCCGTGAACGCGTCCTCCGCCGCGTGCCGGCGGAAGCCCGGCACCTCGTCCAGGAACGCGAAGTAGTCCCGCTTCGAGAGCCGGCTCGTGTCGATCCGCGCGACCTCGGCCAGCCGCTGCCCGTCGCCCTCGACCCAGCCCGCGAGGCTCCCGTCGTCCAGGATCCGGTAGACACCGCGCGCGCCGCCCTGCGTCTCCTCGCCCGCCACGGCCGCGGCCAGCCCCGGCCCGCCGAAGCGCACCGTGAGCACGCCGTCCTCGACGACCCCGGAGCCGCGCCACGCCTCGGCGCGGCCCACCCGGCGCTCGACGTCGTAGCCCGCGCCCGAGCGCGTGAGGACGAGGGTCCCCTCCGAGCTCGCGCCGGACTCCGCGCGCAGCTCGAACCGCCCCGTCGGCACCTGCGCCCACACGGAGCCCACGAGGACCAGCACGAGCAGCGACATCAGCCGAGGGAGCGCAAGCATGCCCCACCCGAGGCAAACCCGACACCAGGCGTAACCCCCGTGAGGGCCTGGTCACTTCCCCTTTTCACGAGACGATCCACGGGATTCGACTGAAACGAACGCCGCTGAAAGATCCCGCCCGCCCCCCGGTTCTTGGACCCCCCAGGAGCTCTCCATGTCCTTCGTCGTCGCCAGCCGGCGCCTCTCGCCCCACACCCTCGCCACGCGCTACGGTCCGGACGCGCCCTGCCTCGACCTCACCTCCCGCGGCCCCGAGCCCTGGGTCCGCTTCAGCCCGTTCTTCCCCCACGGCGACGTGCCCGTCCCCTTCTCCCCCGGCCGCACCGGCGCCTCGGTCGAGGGGATCTGGCAAGGCCTGAAGGTCTTCGCCTCCGCGGACGTGGACCCGAGCAAGCTGACGGTGACCAGCATGAAGGGCCTCAAGCGCACGGTGCGCCGCTTCGGCCCGGTCCGCGGCCACCGCAAGGGCCTCGCGGGGACCGAGCTCCTGTGCTACCGCGACGCCCGCTACGCGATCTACCTCCCCGCCTACCGCTGGGTCCTCGACCACCGCCTGCAGCCGGAGCTCGCCCAGCTCCGCCAGCTCGCCGCCGAGCACCCGACGGTGGTCCTGCTCGACTACGAGACGAACTGCGACGTCGAGGACCTGTCGAAGCCGCTGTCCCACGCGGGCCTCGTGAAGCGAGCCTTGACGGCGACTGGCCCGACCCCGCGGGATCCGCACCGTCCGCGGGGACGCCACCCGCCCGCTGGGCGAGGGCCCGCGGGTGATCGTCCACGTGTGCAACGACCGCGGCGCCTGGGGCAAGGGCTTCGTGCTCGCGCTCTCCCAGCGCTGGTCCGCTCCCGAGGCGGCCTACCGCCGCTGGCACCAGGACCCCGGCGAGTCCCCGTTCGAGCTCGGCGCGGTCCAGTTCGTCGAGGTCGAGCCCGCGCTGTGGGTCGCCAACCTGATCGGCCAACACGGCATTCGCTCGCTCCAGGGCGTCCCGCCCGTGCGCTACGACGCGATCCACGCAGGCCTGGAGCGTGTCGCCGCCTTCGCCCGGGAGCACGCTGCCTCGGTCCACCTCCCCCGGATCGGCTGCGGCCTCGCCGGCGGCACCTGGGACCGGGTCGAGCCCCTGCTCGAAGCCACGCTCGCGGCGCGAGGGGTGGGCGTCACGGTCTACGACTTCGCCCCTCGCTGAGGAGCACTGCCGCCAGCCAGCCGGCGCATGGGGTAGAACCCAGGCATGC
This sequence comes from Planctomycetota bacterium, assembly GCA_041402045.1. Lineage (GTDB taxonomy): Bacteria > Planctomycetota > J058 > J058 > J058 > JAGQRJ01. The sequence goes on from JAWKSZ010000074.1 coordinate 18,003, forward strand.
ACCGCCGCGCTCGCCTCCTCCCGCTAACGCTCCTCGCTGCAGCACTTGCCCCTGGCTGCTGCTACCGAGGCACGGAGCCGAGTCAGCTCGTGATCTGGAACACCTCCAGTCATACCCTCGTCGAGGTCACCAACGAGTCCTGGTCGGGCCACATGATTCTCGGTGGCCCGTGCTCGGTAGACCTCCCCGCGGACATAGCACCCGGCGAGACGCGACACCTCGGCCTGCTGACAGGCATGTTCAATCGCCTGACCGTCGAGACCGAGGAAGGCGACGAGTTCTCGACGCACTACTACGTCGACAGGGTGCGGGTCGAGCCGCGCTCGACCTGCGCTGGGATCGTGTTCGACGGGTCCCACCTGATCCCTCCGGACTTCTACGACCAACGCCCCCGAACGGTCCGCGTGCTCGGCGAGACGCATGGCCCAGACGGAGTCGCACCGCGGCAGATCACGTTGGACGACGACACGGAGAGCCTCCGGCTGTTCTTTGGTCACCCCCAGCCTGCGGACCTCCTGGAGCCTGAACGCGCCCCGTTCCTCCTCGACGCCCCAGCCTTCTGGTCCGCCGAGACGACGTACGAGGAAGCACTCGCCCACGGCGCGGAGCTGCTCGAGATCGAGGCCCGCGGAGCCCGCTACGTCGCGGTCGTCGCCTTAGCGCCAATGCAGACGGCCACCGACTGGGCACCCCGACCGTGGCCGGGCTCCGACCCAGCCCTGGCCCACGCCACGCGGAGCCAGCGGGCCGTGTTCCCCAGCTTCCTCCAGATCCGACTGCCCTTTGAAGAGCTGGCGGCCTTCCCCGAGGACGTCGTCGCGTTCCAGGCGATCTACGGTTGGATCGTGAGCGGGTCGAAGACCGCCTACGCGGTCTGGCTCAGCCGGCGCCCCCTCGCGGAGTGGCCCAGCGCCACCGTCCACTACAGCGAAGCGCCCTCGCGTCCGTGAGGCACGTCGGCGACCCCGTGCTCGCGAGCAACCTCACCCGCCGCGTCGACTTCGCCCTGTTCATGGTCGAGGCGCTGAGCGACGACGCCCTGATCCACGAGGCCCCGGCGATCGTGGGCCGCGAGTCCCCGTCCGCCCGGCGCCACGGCCCGCACCGAGCCTCCGGCGCTTAGCGGCTGCGGAGCCGGGTGGCGCTGGCGACGCGCTTGATCGCCAGGCGGAACGCGGCCTGGCGCAGGTCGGGCTGGCCCTGGGCCTCGGCCTTGAGGTCGGCCCAGGCCTGGTTCATGCGCCGCTCGAGCTCGGCGTTCACCCGCGCCTCGTCCCATTGATACTGCTGAATGTTCTGCACCCACTCGAAGTAGCTCACGGTGACCCCGCCGCCGTTGGCGTAGAAGTCGGGGATCACGGTCACCCCCTTGGAGAGCAGGAGCTGGTCCGCCTCGGGGGTCGTGGGGCCGTTCGCGCCCTCGACGATCACCTTGGCCTGCACGTCCCCGGCGTTCTCGGCGGTGAGCACGCTCTCCATGGCGGCGGGGATCAGGACCTCGCAGGGGCTGGTCAGGAGCTCCTCCCCCGGGAAGTCCTCGCCGCCGGAGAAGCCCTTGACCCCGCCGGTGGCGCGCACGTGGGCGAACAGCGCCTCGCAGTCCAGGCCCTCGGGGTTGCGGATCCCGCCGGTCACGTCGCTGGTGGCGACGATCTTGGCCCCCTGCTGGGCCAGGAGCCGAGCGGCCCAGCTCCCCACGTTGCCGAAGCCCTGGACGGCGATCGTCTTGCCCACCACCGAATCCTTGCGGTCGCGGAGGTAGGCCTGGAGCGCGAACATGACCCCGCGCCCGGTGGCCGCGTCGCGGCCGGCGCTCCCGCCCAGCTCCAGGGGCTTGCCGGTGATCACGCCCGGCGTCCAGCCGTGGAACTTGGCGTACTGGTCCACGATCCAGGCCATGGTCTGGGCGTTGGTCCCCATGTCCGGGGCGGGAATGTCGACGTTCACGCCAATGAAGTCGTGGATCTCGTCGGTGAACGCGCGGGTCACGCGCTCGAGCTCGTCGCGGCTGAGCGCGCGGGGGTCGCAGCACACCCCGCCCTTGGCGCCGCCGTAGGGCAGGCCCATGATCGCGCACTTCCAGGTCATGAGCGCCGCCAGCGCGTTGACCTCGTCGGGGTTCACGTGCAGGTCGTAGCGCAGCCCGCCCTTCATGGGGCCGCGGGCGTTGTCGTGCTGCACCCGGAACCCCACGAAGGTCGCCACGTCCCCGTTGTCGAGGGACACCGTGAGCTCGGTCTTGAGCTCGCGCTTGGGCGTCATGAGCCGCGTGGTCATGCGCTCGCCCAGGTCGATCGCCTCTGCGGCGCGGGTGAAGTTCTGCTGGGTGGCCTCGAGAAAGCTGGGCATGGGGTCCTCCTGTGCCCCGCACCCTACCGCGTCCGCGGACGGGAGTGGGGCGCGCCCCCCGAGCGGCGCTACTCGACGTCGAAGTCCGCCGCACCCCGCGCCCGGGCCCAGCGCTCGCGCTCGAAGGGCGTGCGCGGCGAGGGCAAGGACGCGTCGCCGTGGCGGTCGACGTAGTAGCTGCGCGCCCCGCCGCAGCGCCCGGCCTGGAACACCGCCCGCGCCGCGCGCCGCTCGGTCTCGGCCACGTAGCGTCGATACGCCGCGGCGTTGACCTCGACCCGGCGGCTGCCCGTGTCCCAGGCGCGCTCGAGGCAGGCCAGGATCTGCACCAGGTGCGTCTCGAGCATGGAGAACCAGTTGAACCCGCCGCTGTAGGGGCCGTGGGTCAGGAACAGATTGGGGAAGCCGCGCACGGCGATCCCGGCGTAGGCCTGGAAGCGCTCACGGTCCCAGAAGGCGTGCAGCTCCCGCCCCTCGCGCCCGACCACGCGAAAGGAGGGCTGGTTGCCCCGCTCGGTGGTGTCGAACCCCGTGGCGAACACGAGCACGTCGAGGGCGTGCTCGGCGCCGCCCTCGACCACCACCCCCGCGGGCAGCACCCGCGCGATCGGCGCGGTCTCGAGGGTCACGTGCTCGAGGTTGAAGGTCGCGAGGTAGGTGGAGGACGCCGTGGGCCGCTTGCAGCCCAGGTCGTAGTCCGGGAGCAGCTTCTGGGCCACGGCCGGGTCCCGCACCTGCCGGCGCATCCACGCCCGCACGACCCGCTGGAACGCCCGCAGCCAGAGCGCCATGCGCCGGTAGTGCACGATCCCGTAGGTCACGAGCTCGAACGCGAGCTCGCTCACCCAGCGCCGCAGCCGCTGGCGCAGGGTCGGGCGCTCGGTCGGCGCCCCCGGTCGCAGCGCCGGGTCGAAGCGCGGCGAGATCCAGATCGGCGTGCGCTGGAACACCACGAGCTGGCTCGCTTCGCGGGCCACCTCCGGGATCACCTGCACCGCCGAGGCCCCCGTACCCACGACCCCCACCCGCTTGCCCGCGAGCGAGACCCCGTGGTCCCAGCGCGCGGTGTGGAAGCGCGGCCCCGCGAAGCCCTCGAGCCCCGGGAACGCGGGGAGCTTGGGCGTGGCGAACAGCCCGGTGGCCGCGATCAGGAACCGCCCCACGCAGCGCCGCCCGTCCTCGAGCTCGAGGGTCCACTCGCTCGCCGCCTCGTCGAAGCGCGCCTCCCGCACCCGACACCCGGTGCGGATCCGCTCCAGGACCCCGTACTTCCGCGCGCAGTGCCGGAGGTAGGCGAGCACCTCGGCCCCCGGCGCGTAGAGCCGCGACCAGGGGAAGCCCATTTCGTAGCTGTAGCAGTAGGACGTGACCGGAATGTCGACGGCGATCCCCGGATACGTGTTGTCGCGCCAGGTCCCGCCCAGGTCCTCCCCGGCCTCGAGCACGAGCAGGTCCGTGTGCCCGCGGCGCAGGAGCTCGATCGCGGCGCCGAGCCCGCTGGCCCCGGCCCCCACGATCAGGACCTCTGCCCTCACGGACCGTCTCCGCGCACCATGGTCCGCTCCCACTGCTCGCTGCGCACCTCGCGCATGTAGGAGAGCCCCAGGCCCCGGATCACGAGGTCGCTGATCAGGCGGTTGCCCCACACCGGGAGCAGGCGCTTGACGTAGTCGGCGAGGAACGCCTCCGGCGCGATCCGCAGCCGCGGCTTCCCCTTGCGCACGGCCTTCACGATCTTCTTCGCCGCCTTGCGCGGCGCCATGGCGTGGGCGTCGTACCACTCGGCGAGCTTGGCCATGAGCTCCGGGTCGTCGCCGTCGGAGGTCTTCATAATGTTCGTGGCCACGCTGCCCGGGTGCACGACGGTGAGCCCCACCGTCGTCGGGCGCAGCTCCTCCCACAGGCACTCGCTCAGCCCGCGCACGGCGTACTTGCTCGCGCAGTAAGCGGTCTGCCCCGGCATGCCCACGATCCCGAACAGGCTGGAGAGGTTCACCACGTGGGCCCGGGGCGCCTTGGCCAGGTGCGGGAGGAACGCGTGCAGCCCGTGGACCACCCCCCAGAAGTTGACCCCCATGACGTGGTCCCAGGTCTCGAGGCTCGTCTGCCCGAAGGCCCCCTCGTAGCCCACGCCGGCGTTGTTCACGAGCACGTCGACCCGCGGGTGCTGGGCCAACACCGCCTCCGGCAGGGCGAGCATGACCCCCCGGTCGGAGACGTCTGCCGCGTGCGTCGAGCAGCGCTCGGGCGCTCCGCTCGCCGCGAGCGCGCGCTCGAGCCCCGCGGCGTCCCGGTCCACCAGCGCCACCCGCGCGCCCTGGGCCAAGGCCTGGAGCGTGAGCTCCAGCCCGATCCCGCTGGCGGCGCCGGTGATCACCCAGGTCGTGCCCTCGAGCGTGCGGATCCCCTTCTTCACGCGACGGCCTCCTCGGGCCAGGCCTCGTAGGCGAAGCCCCAGGCCTCGCGCAGCTCCTGCTCCAGCGCGGGCGCGGCCGGATATCGGGTCGGCGCGTGGGCCGGCCGCAGGGCCGCCAGCACCTCGCCCGGCACGGGTCCCAGCCCCAGCCCCGCGTAGACTCCGGCCAGGGCCGCCGGTCCGTCCCGGCGCAGGGCCTCGTAGCGCAGCTCCACGAGCTGCCCCGCCGGGATCCGCTCTCGGTCCTCGAGGTAGCGCCGCAGGAGCCGCGCGTAGGTGTCGACGATCGCCCGGTGCACGGCCTCGTCGTCCACCCGCTGCAGCGCGTATTCGCCCCGGATCACGCTCCAGAGGTAGTGCGTCGAGTGGTAGACCTCGAGGGGCTCCCGGTGCAGGTAGACGAACCGCGCTCGGGGGTAGCGCGCGAGCAGCCAGGGGATCCGCGCCGTGTCCCCCGGGCTCTTGACCACCACCCGTCGCCCGCCGGCCAGGGCGGACACCCGGCGAAGCAGCCGGTCGTAGTCCCCGAGCCAGCCCTCCACCGCCTCGGGGGTCGGCGCGAACACGTAGCGCTCCAGCCAGGCTCCGAACGCGCGGGGGAACACGTGCCCCCAGGTGTAGGCGTGCTCGCTCACCAGCCCCAGGCACAGCCCAATGTCGCCCTCGGCGGGCACCCGCAGGTCCAGGGCCTGGCGCTGGATCGCGTGCCGCAGGCGCAGGACCCGGGCCACGACGTTCATGAGCGACCCCAGCCAGCGGCAGGTCGCCACGTCCGCGAACAGGCTGGTGAACAGCGTCGGCGTCGTGTGCCGCGGGTCCGCGCCCAGGAGCCCCTGGAGGTAGGTCGTCCCCGAGCGCCAGTGCCCGAGCACGAACACCGGGTCCTCCCCCAGCGCCGGGCTCGGCCGCCGCCACAGCCGCCAGCGCTGCGCCCAGCGCCAGGGCGCCAGAGACACGTAGCGGAACACCATGCGCAGCACGCGCAGGGCATACCGCAGGTCAGCCCCTCCGCTCCGCCGCGCGATCCGCGCGAACTGCACCAGCCCCCCGTCAGCCACTAGCCGCGGTCCCGTCGCCGAGGGCGGAGCCTTCGGTCGCGAGGGGCCGCCCGCCACCGACCCCACCAGCGGAGCCCTCCGCCCAGGCCCCACCCAAAGCGCCAGTAGGGGAGCAGCTTGTTGCTCCCGGTAGGTGCGTCCCTCCACCTCCCGGTCGCGAGGGGCCGCCCGCCACCGACCCCGCCAGCGGAGCCCTCCGCCCAGGCCCCACCCAAAGCGCCCGTAGGGGAGCAGCTTGCTGCTCCCGGTAGGTGCGTCCCTCCACCTCCCCGGTCGCGAGGGGCCGCCCGCCACCGACCCCGCCAGCGGAGCCCCTCCGCCCAGGCCCCACCCAAAGCGCCCGTAGGGGTTTCTTAGGCGTGCGAGATCGGATCGCTCCGCAGTGTCCGCGGGCGTGCGGGTGCTGGGACGGGCGCGAACGCGCCGCGCCCCTACGATCCCCTAGGACCCGCACCCACGCGCCCTGCCTCACCCCTGGCCCCGGGGCACGAAGCGCACGGGCACTTCGCCGTCGGGGCGCAGGAGCATCATGGGCCGGATCCCGACCGGCTCGTCGCGCTCGTAGCGCAGGTCGTAGCGCCGCAGCAGCGTGGCCACGATCAGCGAGATCTGCGACAGCGCCATGCCGTTGCCCACGCACAGCCGGGGGCCGCCGCCGAAGGGCACGTGGGCGAACACGTGCCGCGCGCGCACGGCCTGCTTCTGGAAGCGGTCGGGGTCGAAGCGCTCCGGATCGTCCCAGTAGGCGGTGTTGCGGTGCGCGCCGTAGATATACGGGATCACCATGGCGCCCTTGGGGATCGTGACGCCGGCGGCCTCGTCGTCGGCGAGCGCGATCCGGTCGATCATCCAAAACGGCGGATACAGCCGCAGCGCCTCGTGCAGACAGCGCACGGTGTGCTCGAGCGCCTTGAGCCCCTGGGCCGTGATCGGCCCCTCGCCCACGTGGGCGTCGACCTCCGCCTGGATCCGGGCCACGTGCTCCGGGTGCCGCGCCAACAGATACAGGAGCCAGGTCAAGGCGATCGAGGAGGTCTCGTTGCCCGCGACCATGAGCTGCAGCGCCTCGATCAGCGCCTGCTCCTCGGTCAACGGCTGCTGGGTGTCGTGGAACGGCTCGGTCAGCAAGAGCTCCAACACGTCGGCCTCGGCGCCCCCCGCCGCCCGCCGCGCTTGGATATGCCGCAGCACGAGCGCGTCCGCCGCCTGCCGGATCCGCTGATAACGCCGGGCCTTCCCGCTGATCCGGAACCACGGGATCAGGTAGGGCTGCACGATCATCTCGACGATATAGCCCTGGATCTCGCTGATCGCGTCGGCGATCTGCTGCAGCTCCGCGTCCGTGGCCGCGCGCCCGAAGATCGAGCGCCCGACCATGCCCAAGGTGAACTTGACCATGGGCTCGTAGACGTCGACCGGCCCCTCGGCCGCCCGCGCCTCGAAGGCCGGGAGCAAGCCCTCCAACACCTCGAGCTGCAACGGTAGCATGTCCGCCATGCGCCCCGGCGAGAACCCCTTGGCCACGAGCTTGCGCCGGCGCAGCCACTCCGCGCCGTGGCTGTTGACCAGGCCCACCCCCTGGAACTCGACCATGTGCTTGGTCTGGATATGGGACTTCACGTAGTTGGCCTGGTTCGTCTTCAGCACGTGCTGAATGAACTCGGGCTCGGTCGAGACCACCGCGCGCCGGGCCCCGCCGAAGTGGAAGGTGAAGGTCGGCCCCAGCTCGGCGCGATACTTCTCGAACACCGCCACAGGGTTCTGGACCATGTGCTTGGCGTCGAAGAACGCGGTCGTGCGCGAGACGTGGGGCGCGTTCGAGATCTTGCCCACTAGCCCCCCACCTCGACCGCGGCGTCGATCAGCCCCCGGCGCTTCATGAACCGCCACAGCCCGCCGACCACGTCCTCGAGCGGCGGGTCCGCCAGCCCCTCGGGGGAGCGGTCGCGGAACCGGCGATACGCCGCGTTGTCGTAGCGCTTGAACTCCATGGCCGCGATCTTGTCCATGGAGCGCAGGAAGAAGTCGAGCAGCGGGAACAGCACGTCCCCGGGCACGCAGCGCGAGGTGACCTCGGGCACGAAGCGCTCCAGCGAGAACGCGCGGAACTCGAGCTCACCGAGCTCCCCCAGGATCGCGGTCACGTCCCCCATGCTCGCGTAGTCGTCGCGGGTCACGTGGAAGCACCCGCCCACGCTCTCGGGCTGCTCGGCGATCGCGACCACGTTCCGCGCCACGAGGTCCGCCGGACAGAAGCTGACCTGGTTCTGGGCGGTGGTCGTGAGCTGGTGCTTGACCATGAACGCCAGCAGCCGCACGGCAATGTCGAAGGCGCCCCCGCCCCCGGCCACCGACGGGGTGATCAACGCCGGGCGGAAGATCCGCGCCTCGAGCCCCTGGGCCATGGCGTCGCGCACGACGCGCTCCGCCACCCACTTGGTCTGGCTGTAGCCGAAGTCGAGGAGCGAGCGGTCGTCGTTGGGGTCCGTCTCCCACAGCACCTCCTTCGTCGACCAGCCGAACACGAAGGTGGTCGAGATCAGGTTGAGCTGCTTCCTCCGGTGGCTCATAGCCAGGCGCACGACCTCGTTCGTCCCGGCCACGTTCGGCCCGCGGAGCGTCGCGTAGTCGTAGAGGTAGTTGACCTGCGCGCCGTTGTGATAGACGACGTCCACCGCCTCGGCCAGGTCCTCCCACGCCGCCGTCGTGAGCCCCAGGTTCGTGCGCCCCAGGTCACCGCACACCGGCCGGATCCGCGCCTCCCAGCCCGCGGGCAAGGCGCCCTCCGCCTGCACCTCCGCCAACCCCTCGAGCAGCCGCGCGCGCCCCTCCTCCTCGCTGCCCGCCCGCACGAGCACGTGGATCGGCCGCCCGGGCAGCTGCCGCAAGAGCTCCGCCAACAGGAACGGCCCCAGGAACCCGGTGCCCCCGGTGAGGAACACCCCGTCGCCGCGCCCGCTCCCGCGCGCTCCCCGCGGCAACGCCGCCGGGTCGAAGTCGAGCTTGGTGTCGCGCAGCATGAGCTCCTGCTCGAAGGCGCGCTGCTCCTCGGCCACCCGCACCAGCGCGCGCTTGAACCTGAGCCGCGCCGCGCTCGGGCTCTCGGCGACCTGCTCCAGCAACGCGCCCAGCTCGGCGATCGCCACCTGCTGCAGGCTCTGCACGGCGATCGCCTCGCCCAGGTCCTCGAGCCCGGCCTCGGCCAACGCGTCCTTCAGCGCCTGCGCGAACTCGACCAAGCGCAGCGAGTCCAACCCCGCGTCCAAGAGCGTCCAGGCCTCGGTCCCGAGCAGCCCGAAGCGCGCGAACACCGCGTGCACCGCCCGCGCGACCTCACCTCCCGAGTCCTCCGCCGGCCCGAGCGCCGCCGGGCGCACGTCGGCCAGCACCGCGAGCTCGCCCGCCAGGAACGCCTGCTTGACCCGGTGCCGCGAGACCTTGCCCGAGCTGGTCTTCTGGATCGTGCGCGCGCGCACGAACACCACGCGGTCGACCGCGATCCCCAGCGCCGCGTGCACCTCCCGGCTCAGCGCCTGGGCGTCGGGCACCTGGCTCCGATCCCGGAGCTCGGCCACCACGACCAACGCCTCCTCCGCGGCCTCGTGGGCCACGACCGAGAACGCCGCGCAGCACCCGGCGCGCACCCGCCGGTCGGCCTGCACGACCGCCTCCACGTCCTGGGGGTAGTAGTTCTGCCCGCGCAGGATCACGAGGTCCTTGAGCCGCCCGCAGTGGAACAGCTCGCCCCCGTCCACGAACCCCAGGTCCCCGGTGCGCAGCCACGCCGTCTCCGGCTCGTCGGCGAGCCGCGCCTCGAAGGTCTCCCGCGAGACCTCGGGCTGCCCCCAATACCCGGCGCAGCGACTGGGCCCCGCGAGCCAGATCTCGCCCACCCGGCCGTCCGCCTGGACCTCGCGGGTCTCCGGATCCACGATCCGCAGCTCGACCCCCGGGAGCGGCGTCCCGCAGCTCACGAGCTCCTTGCCGCCGCCCGCCGTGGCCTCGACCCGCCCCCCGGCCAACGCGTCCGGGTCGACGCTCAGGATCCGCCGCCCGTAGTTCGTCGCCGCCAAGGTGTACTCCGCGAGCCCGAAGGCGGAGAAGAAGGCCTCCGGCCGCAACCCGGCAGTCCTGAACCGCTGCAGGAACGCGCGCACGTTGGGCGCCCGCACCGACTCCGCGGCGTTCATGAGGAACCGGAGCGAGCTCAGGTCCAGCCGCTCCAACGCCGCCGTGGGGACCTTGTCCTCCCGCAGGCAATACGCGAACGCGAAGTCCGGCGCCGAGGTCGCGGTGCCCCGCACCCGCGTGATCGTCTCCAACCACAACAGCGGCCGCTGAATGAAGTCCACGGGGCTGAACCCGTAGGTCGTCCCGCCCTTGGTGGCGAAGAACAGGTAGTAGCCGATCAGCCCCATGTCGTGGTACTGCGGGAGCCACGACACGCCCACGGGCAAGTGGTCGACGACCGCGTCCCCGTTGGCGATCAGGTTCGCGTGGGAGACCCGGACCCCCCGCGGCTTCCGCGTGGAGCCCGAGGTGTACTGCAGGAACAAGGTCTCGCTGTGCCCGGCCCGAAACCCCTGACCGCCGCCCCGCGGCGCCTCGCCGGTGCACACCCAGGGCAGGGCCCCGACCGCGTCCCGCCGCAGCGACCAGGTCCGGATCCGGTGCCGCACCCGGTTGACCCGCATGGACCAGTAGAAGGCGCGCGTGGTCAACACCGCCGCCGCGCCGCAGTCCTCGGCAATGTAGTTGAGCTTGGCCAAGGCCCCGTCGTAGCCATGACTCGTCGGCGGATACACCGGGACCGGGATCCACCCCAGCCGCACGCAGGCGAAGAAGGCGACGATCATGTCCAGCCCCGGCGGGTAGGCCAACAACACCCGGTCCCCCACCCGCACCTTGGGCAACGCCCGCTCCAGGAACGCCGCCACGTCCCCGGTCCGCTCGACGAACCCGCCGTAGGAGTGCTCCTCGACCGCCTGCCCCTGCCGATCCAGGAAGCAGAACAGCCTCCGCTCCGGGTGCCGCTCGGCCCAGCGAAAGAAGGGGGTGAGGACGTCAGGGTGAGCTTCGGACACGCCAAACCGTGGGATCTACGGGGAGTCGCCGAATTGTAGGAGATCCCCCACGCCCCCGACAGAACCTTCCCGCGCCGGGCGCCGTCCGCCCTCGGCGGGCAGTGCTGGCACGAGGTCGTGGGCAATCTGACGCAGCGCCAAGCGCTTCCCCCGCGAGGTCCGCGCTCCACGCCTTCGAAGCGACACCCCTCCAGCTGAGCGCAGCCAGTGGCCTGCCTGAGTGCGGCCCGGGTGACTCCGCACAGCTTGGCCAGAGCGCTCTCCGTGCCACACCAGTCGCCGGGAACGTCGCGCTGCAGGGTCTGGAGCACGGACTCACGCAGATCCCCCTGCCGCACCGCGCGCCACACGAAGCTCGGGTTCCTCGCGAGGATCCAGTGTGCGGGACGGAGCACGTCCCGCTTGAACTCGGGGGTCGGTGCCCACAGCCCCCAGGCACGAGACGTCGGCGACGCCTCCCGCTCGGCCACGGCGACGAGCTCTGGCGTGCGCCGATACAGGTCGAACAAGGGGCCCGCCGGAGCGACGGGCTCGCACTCGACGGTCGCCTGCCGCAGCTCCTTGCGCGCGCCGAGCTGGATCGCCTCCTCGACGATCAGCCCCAACGCCCCGCGCGCCTCGGCCGAGAGGCCACGGGCCAGCACCCGCAGCCGCTTCCGCGCGACGTAGCTCGAGTAGACCGCGAGCCACGACACCGCCACGACGTACAGCCGCGGGTCTCTGGGCACCTGCTGCGCGGTCTCGAGCAGGAGCGCCTCGAGGTCGGGGTCCCCGCCAGCCGCGGGCGCCACGTTGAACAGCGCGCCCACCCGGGCCCAGAGCTGCTTCGTGCGCTCAGCCGAGGCTGTCGAGCAAGGATCGGTTGGCGTCGTACGAGTCACCACCGAGGGCCTCCTGTTCCAGGCGATCCAGGTGAGCGTGCGCAAACGCTCGCTCCTCCGCGCTCGGCCGGAGCGCGACGAGGTCGTCGAAGTCCTGAGGCCGCCCCGCAGCGACCTTGGCCGCGATCAAGTCCGGTCGAGACAGGTAGTGCACACGCACTCGCCCAAACTCCTCGACGCCACACCGCTCCCTCCACCCCAGGGCGAGCAGGTGCTTGAAGTGACGGCTGTCGCGATTGAGCCACGCGTCCGGCAACCCAAGCCCTCGCGCGACCTCGAGAGCTCCTCGCTGGACCTCGCTCCATGCGCCTGCGGGGTCCACCTGAACGACGTCGCAGTCGCCCGTCGTCCGCGACCCCCCAAGCTCCCCGCTCAACAACCCGGCAGACCCGCCGACCACGAAGAGGTCCACGGGCGCCGCGAGCGCCTGGCCCAGGCGTGCCAACGCGTCTCGTATCGCCTGTCCGTCGAGCCCGCCCACCCGTTCACTATGACTGCACAGGACAGACTTTCAATGCAACTCCTGCATAAGCACTTACGAGACAAGCGAGCGCCTGTAAACCCATACGCCTCGGTGCCGGAGCGCACCCCATTCCAGCGCTCCCGCCGCGCGCGATCAGCCCCTTTAGAGCACCGGCGCACCTCGCCTGCGCCCTCCGCTCGTCAACCACGCCCTACCCTCGCGGAGCTCCCCACACCGACCCGCCGATCACGTCCCCGCCGGCACCCGGGCCCGCAACCGCACCCGCAACCCGAAGGGCTCGACCGCCGCGAAGCGGAACCGCCCGCGCACGTCCTCCGCCGCGCCGACCCGCTCGACCTCGAAGTTCCGATACAGGAGCGACAACACCGTGCGGGTCTCGAGGAACGCCAACGCCTGGCCCGGACAGATCCGCGGCCCCGAGCCGAAGGGCAGGTGTGCCGCCTCGAGCCGCGCGAGCGCTTCGGGCTCACCCTCCAGCCAGCGCTCGGGCCAAAACCGCTCCGGCTGTGCCGTGACCTCCTCCCGCGTGCCGGGCCCCCGCAGCAGGCACAGCAGGACCTCCCCCGCGCGCACGTCCAGGCCCCCGAGCCCGGTGTCCCGGATCGCCTCCAACGCGACGAAGGGCGCGACCGGCCGCAAGCGCATGGCCTCCCGCGTCACCGCGTCCGCGTAGCGCAGCCCCTCGAGCCCCGCGATCTCCTGCGCGAAGGGCTGCTCCCCGAGCTCCCGGTCGACCTCTTCCCGCAGCCGCGCCACCGCCTCCGGCGCGTCGCACAGCTCGTGGATCGCCCAGGCGAGGGTGTTCCCCGTGAGCCCCTCCCCCGCGAACAAGAGCGTCAAGGCGTTCCCGAGCACGACGGACTCCTCGAACGGCCGCCCCTCGTCGTCCGTGGCCGCGAGCATGGCCTCGAGAAAGTTCCGCGGCGCCCGCCCCGGCTCCGCCGCCACCCCGCGCCGCACCTCGTCCACGACCCCGGACATCCACGCCCGCAACGCCTCGAGCGCGCGCCGCAGGGCCCGATCCCGCGGCAACGACACGACCCGCCACGTCGGCACGACCGCCCCCACCCGCCGCGAGAGCCCCTGGAGCACGACCCCGATCTGCTCCTGCAGCCCGTCCTCCCCGCCCTCGAGGGTGTTGACGTCGCGCCCGAAGGCCAGGCTGCTGATCACGTCGGCGGTGAAGCGCAGCACGTCCTCCTGCACCTCGACCACCTCGCCCCGCGCGGCCTTCCCCTGCCACTGCGCCAGCAACCGCCCCGCCACCTCACGGAACACGGGAAAGAACCCCGCGAGCCGAGGCCGCGAGAGCGCCCCCATGACCAGCCGCCGCTGCCGCCGCCACGCGTCCCCCTCGGCGGTGAACACGCTCTGGATCCCCAGCTCGCGGAACACGGCGTCGATCTTCCCCAGCCGGCGAAAGTCCCGCGGCCGCGCCCGCAACGCCTCCGTCGCCAGCGCCGCGTCGGAGACCAAGAACACCGGCGTGCCCCCGACCTTGAACCCGCAATACGGCCCCCAGGTCGCGGCCCAGCGCTCCAACTGCTCGTGCAGCTCGGCCCGCCGCAACCACAGCGCGCTGCCGAACCCCGGCACCCCCACGGGCCCCGGGAGCTCGTGCCAGCGCCGTCCCCCGGACGCCCCGACCTCGACCCGCCGCGCCCCCACGTCGACGGACACCCGCCCGTCCCGCACCCGCACCGGGAACGCCGCGAGACACTCGGGCCCGCCCTCCCGCTGCCCGCTCTCCGCCGAGAACCGCCAGCCGTGGTTCCGACACACGAGCCGCCCCTCCCGCAGCTCGCCCTCCCCCAACAACGCCCCCTGGTGCGGACACACCCCGTCGAAGGCGCGCAGCTCGCCCCCGGCTCGAACCAAGACCAGGTCGCCCCCCCGCGCGGACACCGCCCACGGCCCGTCGCCCTCGAGCTCCCCCTCCCGCGCGACCTCGACCCAGTCCTTCGCCACCCCGCCTCCTTGGCCCGCCTACGGTAACCCCGCCCCCTCCGAGCGCGCCCAGGCAGCAGCCCACCTCAGCGGAGCCCGCACGTCCTCGCACGCCCACGAACCCGTAGGGGAGCAGCTCGCTGCTCCCGGTCTGTGCGTCCCTCCGACCTCCTCGCACCCGGAGCGCGACGCCACGCCCACCCCACAGCGGAGCCCCCACCCTCCTCGCACGCCCACGAACGAACCCGTAGGGGAGCAGCTTGCTGCTCCCGGTCTGCGCGTCCCTCTACCTCCCTCGCACCCGGAGGGCCACGCCACGCTCATCCCACAGCGGAGCCCGCACCTCCTCGCACGCCCACGAACGAATTCGTAGGGGAGCAGCTTGCTGCTCCCGGTCTGTGCGTCCCTCCGCCTCCTCGCACCCGGAGCGCGACGCGCCACGCCCACCCCACAGCGGAGCCCCCCACCTCCTCGCACGCCCACGAACGAATTCGTAGGGGAGCAGCTTGCTGCTCCCGGCCTGTGCGTCCCTCCGCCTCCTCGCACCGGAGGGCGACGCGCCACGCCCCCCCAATAGCGGAGCCCGCACGTCCTCGCACGCCCACGAACGAACCCGTAGGGGAGCAGCTCGCTGCTCCCGGTCTGTGCGTCCCTCCGCCTCCTCGCACCCGGAGCGCGACGCGCCACGCCCACCCCACAGCGGGAGCCCGCACGTCCTCGCACGCCCACGAACCCGTAGGGGAGCAGCTTGCTGCTCCCGGTCTGTGCGTCCCCCCCGCCTCCTCGCACCCGGAGCGCGACGCGCCACGTGTTCCCCCACAGCGGAGCCCGCACGTCCTCGCACGCCCACGAACCCGTAGGGGAGCAGCCTCAGTTCCCGGTCTGTGCGTCCCTCCGCCCTCGCGGAGGGCGACGCGCCACGCCCCCCACAGCGGAGCCCGCACGTCCTCGCACCCCGCCGCGGGTTTCGGCCTCCCCACGAACCCGCGAAGCCACCTGCGACGGTCGCCGGGCCTACCGTGCCTAGCTGTAGTAGCGGTCCTTGAGGCTGATCGCCTTCCGGATCGACCACGGCAGGTTCGGGCGCCCGCGCATGCTCGAGGTAGTGGCCCGGCTCCCCCTCTCCCTCGCTGTGGTCGAGCAAGGGCACCTCCAGAACGCGCTCACTCCTCGGCGAGGTCCTGCACGTGCCCGAGCGTCCCCGCCGTGACCAACAGCTTCCGCCCCTCGTCCAGGACCAACACGATCTGGATGAGATCCAGTCACCTGCGTCCCTCGGTGCTCCCGATCTGAACCCGTGGGTCCAGGCGCGCGGAGCAGCTGTACCCCGCGCACCCGCTCCATCCGCGCACCTTGCGCCCGGTGCCGAGCAACGCGACCCCGCGCCGTCGGTCGAACACGGCCCGCGGGTTCGTGCGGGTGTTGTAGACGTGGGCCAGCGGGACCAAGGCCACGACGGCGAACCCCGCCGCGGCGAACAACGCGAGCGGCGCCTGCTCGGGCAACCAGAAGGGCACCGTCAGCCCGGTGCCGAAGAAGCAGAGCAAGAGCCCGACCATGACCCACATTTGCGTGGGGTTGGGGTGGGTGTAGCGCACGCCCAGCCGCGAGCCTGCGGGGTGCAGCTCGAAGCGGTTGAGCTTGGTGTAGTGGGTCGTGGTGATCGGCTCGCGCGACGCCTCCGGCGGCGCTCCGCGAGTGCCCAAGCCGACAGCAGGCTTCGCCTTCCCCTGGCTCGGGGGCACCTGGAGCTTCACCCGAGTCCGTTCTGGCTCCCCGTCACTCACACAGCCCCTCCTCGGGTCCACCCTAGCCGCTCGCGCACGCACCCCCACCTACCCCGCCGCGAGCTTGACCCGGTTGAAGAACTCCGCCGGCATGGGCCGCTCGAGCTGCCACGTGACCCGCATGGGCTTCTCGCTCTCGTGGCTCACGTAGCGCACCGGCCCCAGGAATGCATACGGCCGGGTCAGTCCGCGCTCGTCGGTGCGGCTCTCGCGCACGAACAGGAGCACCCGCCAGCCCCGGGCCAGGTGCTCCTGATAGCGCCGCCCGGTCTCCGAGTCGGCGCGGGTCACCGCCTGGGACTCCCAGTGGAACAGCGAGGTCGAGATCGGGTAGTCGTCGTAGAGGGTGGTCGGCGTGAACTCCTTCTCGGACTTCTGCAGCGTGACGTAGAGAATGTCCGCCCGCGACGCCTCGTCCCTGTAGACCCCGCCCTGGGTGCGCAGCAGCTTGCCGTTGCGCACCTGGCCCAGCCCGGCGCTGATCTCGTCGCGGCTGTAGGTCGCGTGCACGTGGAACGGCAGGTCGTCCAGGGGATACGTGGTCCGCCGCCGCCGGTCGT
Organism: Planctomycetota bacterium; assembly: GCA_041402045.1. Lineage (GTDB taxonomy): Bacteria > Planctomycetota > J058 > J058 > J058 > JAGQRJ01. The sequence goes on from JAWKSZ010000074.1 coordinate 34,569, forward strand.
CGAGCAGCCCGAGCAGCTCGCGAAGCTCCGCGTGCAGGTCGGCGACCCTCCACAGCTCGCCCAACACCTCCCCGAGCTCGCTCACGGGCCGCCGCACGTGCCCGCTCGACGCCAGGAGCATGAGCTGCAGCGGATCGGTGGGATCGGGCCGCGGCGGCTCACGCCCCGCGAGCCACTCCAGCCACCGCCCCAGCCGCGCCGCGTCGTCCACGTGCAGCATGCGACCCAGCGCGCGCGAGAGCGCGTTCACCGGCGCCGGCCCCGCCCGCAACCCGGCCTTGTGCTTGAGCGCCGTGAAGTTCCACGACGAGCCGCGGTAGACGTCCTCCAGCCCGAGGTCCGCCTGCTCGAGGAACTCCCCCAAGGACACGTCCCCGAGCCCCGCCAGGTCCTCGGCCATGCTCGCGGTCGTGGCCCCCAAGGAGGAGCGCAGGTTCCGGAGCACGGCGGCCTGGCTCTGCTCGTCGAGCTGCAGCTCGCAGCCCGCAGGCAGGTGCGGGAACCCCTCCTCGACCGCCCTGCGCGTGGCCGCCCGGGTGCTCCCGCGCACGAACGCCCGGAACCGCCGATCGAAGCGAAACCGCCGGTGGGCCAGCCCAATGAAGTCCAGCACGGTCAGACAGTCCTTGTCGTCGGCCAACCGCAGCCCGCGCCCGAGCTGCTGCAAGAACACCGTGGCGCTCTCGGTGGGCCGCAAGAAGAGCACGGTGTCGACCGCCGGAATGTCGACGCCCTCGTTGAACAGGTCGACCGTGAACAGCGCCTGGACCTCGCCTTGGGCCAGCTTGCGCCGCGCCTCCCGCCGCTCCCCGTCCGGCGTGTCCCCGGTCAAGGCCAGCGCCTGGAGCCCGCGCCGCCGGCAGAACTCGGCCATGAACTCCGCGTGCTTGACCGACACGCAAAACCCGAGCGCGCGCATGGACCGAGGGTCGCGGACCTTGTCCTGGATCGCCCGCAGCACGACCTCCGCCCGCTGCGTGTCCCCGGCGAACCGCCGCTCGAGGTCCTTGGTGTCGTAGCGCCCCGCGCGCCAGTTGACCTGCGAGAGGTCGGTCCCGTCGAACACCCCGAAGTATTGGAACGGCACGAGCAGCCCCAGGTCCAGGGCGTCCCACAGCCGCGTCTCCGCCGCGACCCGCCCGTCGAACCAGTGCAGGATCGACCTCCCGTCGCTGCGCTCGGGGGTGGCCGTCAGCCCGAGCAGGAGCCGCGGCCGCACCCCGTGCTCGAGGAACTCGGCGTAGCTCGGGGCCTCCGCGTGGTGGAACTCGTCCACGATCACGACGTCGTAGTGCGCGGGGTCGGGGATCGTGAGGCTCCGCAAGCTCTGGATCGAGGCGAACACGTGCTCGCCGCGCACGGGCTTGTGCTTGCCCACGAGCAGCTCGCCGAAGTGCCCGTCCCCCACCGCCGCGCGGAAACAGGCCAGGCTCTGCTGCAGGATCTCCTCCCGGTGCGCGACGAAGAGCAGCCGCGCCTCGCCCCACGCCCGCCGCACCCGGGCGTAGTCCAGAGCCGCGATCACGGTCTTCCCGGTCCCGGTCGCGGCGACGACCAGGTTCTTCCAGTGCCCGGCCGCCCGCTCCAAGGCCAGCGCCTCGAGCACCTCCGCCTGGTGCGGAAACGGCCGGAGCTGGAGCGCCGTGGCCAGCGCGTCCCGCTGCGGATCGCGGCGCCGCTCCTGGGCCTGAAGGAACCGCTCCCGCGAATAGGGCTCGAACTCCCCCTCGTTCCAGTATTGGTCGAAGGTGCTCTGGAACTTCGCGAGGATCGCGTGGTTGTCGACGGCGGAGAGCCGCACGTTCCACTCGCACCCGTCGAGCAGCGCGCTGCGCGAGAGGTTCGAGGACCCCACCAGCCCCGTGGAGTAGCCCGACGCTCGGTGGAACAGCCACGCCTTGGCGTGCAGCCGCGTGCGCCGGTCGTCGTAGGACACCCGCAGCTCCGCCCCCAGGGACGCGAGCAGGTCCAACGCCTCGACCTCGCTGGCGCCCATGTAGGTCGTGGTCAACACCCGCAGCTTCCCCGGCCGCCGCGCGCAGAACTCCGCCAGCTCCTGCTTGATCACCCGCATGCCGCTGTGCTTGAGGAACGCCACCAGCAGGTCGACCCGATCCGCCGAGGCCAGCTCCTTGCGGATCTCGGGCCCGAGCCGGAGGTCCCGAGGCCCGTTGACGATCAAGTCGCTGTGCCGGAGCGGGAGGGTCGGCCGCTCCGGGTGCACCGTCTGCCCCAGCCCCTGCGCCTCCTGGGTCAAGGCCAACAGCACCGCCGCCGGCAGCTCCAGGTCGTCCCCCGCGTCGACCCCCGAGGCCTCGGGCTGCCCCAGGAGCTCCACGATTCGGCTCACGAGCCCGAGCTGCGCCTCGAGCTTCTCGGCCGGACTCTCCCCCGGCTGACTGCGCAGCGCCTTCAACAGCAGCTCGTAGAGGTGGCGCGCCAGGTAGTGCGGCGCACCCTGCGCGTTCAGCGCCTCGCGACGGGGGACGATCCGCTCCAGCGCCGCCAAGGCCCGCGCCCGATCCTTGGTGATCAGCGCCTCGTACAGTCCGGGGACAAGCTTCACGGGAGCTCCATACGGGTCGGGGGCGAGACGAGTGATCCTAGGCCAGAACCCCTCGCTCCACCCCTCCTCGCCCTCGATCAGTCCACTCGCCCACGAACGGGTTCGTGCGTCCTGCTTCGGGTCGAAACCATCAGTAGCCCGGACATAGATATCAGGCCCCGAGCAGCTCCGAAGCCTCAGCGTCGCTCAGCGCTCGGGCCGATCGCTCCAGCAGGAGCCCGGCGAGCTGCATGGGCTGAACCCTGACGCCCGATCGCTCGCAAACCTTGGCGGCGAAGGCCTCCAGCCTCTCGAGGGTCTGGGGGGTCAAGGGAACGAGTCGACGCTCCGTCCACTCAGGATCCGTAGCCCGGCCGCCCCCTGCGGGGACCCGAAAGCGGGACTCGACCTCGGCGAGGATCGCGAAGTACTCGTTGCCAAGGACCCGTCCAACCTCGCCTTGCTTGGCCTCGCGGCCAATCCTGCGACAGAAGAGGCCGAGGCTCGCGAGGTTGTCCGGGTCTTCTATGTCTTCGGGCCTCATGGAGCAGTGGATCAGCACGGGCTCGTCCCTCACGAGGACGCCGCTTGATTCGTCGTCTCGCCACACTCCTTGTGCGCGCGGGTAGGCGGTGGCGCCGCCGAAGCCTACGCACCACGCCTCGGGGAGGCGTTCGTCCGCGCCGAACGGGACTGGCTAGGACGCCCTCGGCTCCCGGTCCACGTCCACGCCCTCGTCGTCGACTGGCCCGCCATAGCGCGGAGCCAGCTTCCCGTCCTTCGTGAGGATTCCACAGGCGATCAATCGCTTCACCCGCTCCTCGTGGCCGAGGGCGCGAAACTCACGAATGACTTCCTCGTGGACCTTGCGGTTTCGCTCAATCTGGGTCATGAGTCCTCGCTTTCTCCTTCGGTGAGAGTTCTTCCTTACCCAGCAGGACCCGCTCGCCCACGGAGCGGTCACAGCCGTGGTATCCAACCACCAGTGAATAGTCTGCCACGGTGCTCGCTCCTTCCCTAAACCGATCTCGTCGCCTCGCAGCTCGATCAGGGGACAAGGTAGCGCCAGGGTCCGATACCTCTCGTCTCGCCCCTCGCACGCTTCCAGTGCTCGCAGGCCGCCTCCCCCTACCGCCCCACCAAGCCCTCCAGCGCCTCCCGCAGCCGGGGGTCGAGCGCCAGCACCTCCTGCTCCAGCCAGCGGCCGGCTGCCGCCAGGCGCTGCACGAGCGCGGGCTCCCCGGACAGGTCGAGGTCCGCCGGCCAGGCGCGCACGAGCCCTCGCGCCTCGACGTCCTCCTCCCAGAACTCGGGCACGACCCACGTGAGCCCGGGCGCCAGCTCGCGCAGGTGCCGCACGATCCGGACCCCGTTCGGGTCCAGGTCGCCGAAGTGCAGCACCGGCACCCCGGGGAGCTGCGCGATCAGGAGCCGCACCGTGGCCGTGTCCCAGCCCGGGACGTGAGCGACCAGGAACCCGTCGGGGGCGTCGAGGTCCACGAAGGTCCCCTTGTTCTCCACGAGCAAGAGCGCGTCGGGCGCAGTCCCCGCGAGCCGGGTCCCGTCGCTCAGCGCGCGCTCGGTCAACGACAGCTCGCCCAGGACCCCGATCAGCTCCCGCGCGTCGTAGCGCCGCCCCTCGCGCTCGATCCGCAGCCCGACCGACGGCCGCAGGCGCACGATCCCGTCCCGGGTCAGCCCCACGTCGCCCAGGGCCTCGCGCCGGGCGTCGGTGAGCGCGGCCTTCGAGTGCGGCGCGACCGCCGCCGTCGCCGTGCGCCGGTTCAAGCGCTCGGGCAGCGCGGGCAAGCCCTCCTGCCGCTCCAGGTCCCCGAGCTGCCGCCAGCCGTGCTCGTCGAGCTCGAGCCCCCGCGCGCGCAAGGCCGAAGCGGCCTCGCGCCACCCGGGCCAGCTCCGGGCGAGCAGCCGCTCCACCGCCTCGCGCTCGACCAGCTCCAGCTCGTCGCGGCGCGAGGTGCGCCGCGTCCAGGGCAGCCGCGCCAGCTCGTCGAAGGCGTCGGCCTGCCCCAGCCGCCGGCGCAGCGCGCCCTTGCCCCACAGCTCGAGCAGCGCCAGGCGGTGGGGCTCACGCCTCCACATTCTGGCCTCGCCGCACCCGCCGCCCGCTGACGAACACCCGCTCCGCTCCGTCCTGCCCGAGCTGCCGCGTGAGGTGATACGTGGTGTTCCCCTCCGACGTCGCGACCTCGGGCGCCGCGATCACGAGCTGCAGCTCGAGGGAGTCGCAGAGGTCGAACAGCACGGTCAGGTTGTCGAGGGAGAGCCGCGTGGCCTCGTCCAGGAACAACAGCCGCAGCGTGCCGAAGCGCTTCTTGGCCCGGAGCTGATTCGCCTCGCGCTCCCAGGCGGTGAGGATCACCATCATGACCGCCGCCCCGACCCCGATCGCCTCCCCGGTCGAGAGCCGGGTGGGGTTCGCCTGCTCCCACTCCGCCTTCTCCTGCCGCCGCACCCGCACCCCGAGCTGCAGATACTCGCGGTAGTCGAGCAGCCGCTGCCCCCCGCTGCGCCCGCCGGCGTAGCGCCGAAACAGCTCCTCCAGCGCCTCCTCGATCGGGAGCTCCGCCTGGAACAGGAGCTGCTGCGCCTCGCCCTCGCGCAGCGCCCGCAGCACGTTGCTCATCCGCTCGACCTGCGCGACCTCGATCTGGACCCCGACCACGCTCCCGAAGCGCACGTCCCCCAGGTCGCGGTTCAGGCGCTTGACCGTGCTCCGCGCGCGCCGCACCTGGGTCTCGATCTTGCGCGCCACGTCCGCCGACTGCCCGCGCAGGCTCTGCTCCTGCCGCGCCAGCCGCTCCTCGAGCCCGGCCAGGTGATCCCTGAGCCGCGCCAAGGCCTCGAGCGGCTCGTCGACCTCGGCGATCTGGGGCGGGATCCGCCGCTTGAGCCACGCCCGGACCGCCTGCCAAGCCCGGTAGTACTCGATCGCCCGCCGGCCCTCGTCCTTGCCGACCCAGCCCGCGACCTCCGCCGCGAGCATGCCCCCGTCCCGCGCCTGCTCCAGCCGCTCGAGCAGCAGCCGCTGCTCGGCCTGGGCCCGCGTCCACAGGTTCGGGCTCCCCTGCTGTCCGAACAGCGCCTCGAACTGCGCGCTCAAGCTCGCCGCGAGCACCCGGTCGCCGGCGCCCGTCTCCTGGAGCTGCGCCCAGCGCTGCTGCGCCGGCTTCCACTGCGCGGTCTCCCCCGCCAGCTCCTGCTCGCGCTCCCCGAGCCGCGCCTCGAGGTCCTTGGCCCGCACCTCGTGCTCGGTGATCTCCTTGTCCGCCGCCCGCTCGGCCGCCTCGACCGCCCCCCGCTCCGCGAGCCCCTCCTGGTGCCGCGCCTCGAGCGCCGCCAGCGCCTCCGCGCTCGCGTCCTCGACCCCGGTCTCCGCCAGGTCCTCCTCGACCCCCCGGATCCGCTCCGCGGTCCCCGAGACCTGCCCCGCCGCGCGGACCGCGGCCTCCCCGGCCCCCCGCGCCGCCTGCTCGGCGCCCGCCAGCGCCGCCTCCCGCCCCGCCAACGTCTCCTTGGCCTGAGCCAGCCGCTGCTCGAGGGCCGGCCGCAGCGCGAGCTCGGCCTCGAGCGCCTGCTGCGCGTCCGCCCACTCGAGGGCCACCCGCTGCCCGGCCACGTAGCGCAAGGCCGCCCGCGCCCCGCCGTCGCGGTCCCGCGCCGCCGCCAACGCCGCGCGCTCTTCGGCGATCCGCGCCAGCTCCTCGGGGGTCGGCGGCACGACCCGGAACACGTCCAGACAGCGCTCGAGCAGGCGCCGGTCGTCCCGACTCCGCTCGAGCTCCGCCCGCGCCTCCCGCGCCCGCCCGAGCCGCGCCTCGAGCCGCGCCAGCTCGTCCGTGTGCTCGGGAGGATCGAGGAGCCCCGCGTCCGGCAGCAGCCCGACGAGCGCCTGCCGCCGCTCCCGCGCCGCCGCGAGCTCCCCCGCCGCCGCCTCGGCCCGCTTCCGCGCGCGCCCGAGCGCGGCCCGGGCCTGGGCCACCCGCCCCCGGGCCTCCTCCAGCTCGCCCGCCGGGTCGCCGGCCTCGAGCAGGCCCACGTGCTCGGCCAGCGCGCGCAGGTCCTCGAGGTCGCGGTCGCAGCGCCGCTCGGCGCCCCGGGCCTCGCCGATCCGCGCGTCCGCCGCCTCGACCTCGGCCCGCAAGGCCTCGACCCGCTGCTGCCGCGCCTTGCGCCCCAAGGTCGGCGCCCCCGGGATCCCGCTGACCCGGGTCCCCGCCGGGGTCTCGACCACCGCCGCCCCCTCGCGCAGCTCCCCGGGCGGCCGCCCGTCGGCGTCCAGGCGCAGCTCGGTCCCGGCCTCCCACAGCCACACGGTCTCGAGCTCCCCGCCCGCGACCAGCGCCTCGACCGCCCGCGGCACGTCCTCGACCACGACCGCCTCGGCCAGGGGCCCGAGCAAGGCCTCCAGCCGCCCGGCCTCCTCGAGCGAGACGTCCTCGAACT
>JAWKSZ010000075.1:0-40730 GCA_041402045.1 Planctomycetota bacterium
CGTGAGACGCTGGGGCTTCTGGGCCGGGATCGCGCTGTGGCTCGCGGCGCTCTTGCTCGCGTGGGAGCGCGTCGTGCCCCTCGAGCAGGCGATCGGTGACGCGATCGAGCGCCGACGCCCCCTGGCAGCCGTCCCCGGCGACACCTGGCTGATCCTGATCGACGACCCCGAGCGGGAAGCGACGACGCTGCTCGAGCTCGCCGCGGCGGACGAAGCCCGGGCGCTGGTGATCCTCGACGCCGAGGTGGGGAGGGCCGTGGCCGCCGCCGAGGCGCCGCGAGGCGCGCCGGCCCCGACCTTCGCCTCGCGGGTGGTGCGCGACCCGACCCTCGCCCGTCCGCCGCGGATCGAGCTCATGGTCCCCGAGCGCGCCCAGGACCACGCGCTCGTGCACCTGCGCCCGGACAGCGACGGCACCTGGCGCAGGGTGCGCGCCTCGACCGTCGTGGACGGTCAGGACACGCCGACGCTGTTCGCCGCGGTCGAGGGACACGGGGGGCAGCTCGTGCCCCTCCCGCCGGCCGCGGTCACGGGCCTCCCCCTGTGGCGCATGCAGCCCGGCGAAGCCGTGGAGCGGCCCTGGAAGGGCGGGCGCTGGGTCGTGACCCGCGCCCGACCCGCCGAGCCCTCGGTGTGGACCCCGCGCCGGGAGGAGGTCCTCGAGTCCCGAGCCGTGGCCCTGGCGCTCGAGACCCTGCACGCCGGGCTCGTGCTCGAGCACGTGGGCAAGGGGACAGGGCTCCTGCTCTGCCTGAGCGTGGCCCTGCTCGCCGGCCTCGTGCTCCCTCGCTGGCGCCGCTCCGCGGCGCTGGCGGGCGCGCTGCTCCTCGCGGGCGTCCTGCTCGCGATCCTCGGGCTCAGGCTCTGGGCGCTGTGGATCGTGCCCGTGGGACCCACCGCGCTCTCGGTGCCCGCGGGCCTGCTCCTGGGCCTGGCGCTGCGGGCGCGTCGCGAGCGGCGGGACGTGGAAGGGATCACCGAGGAGCTGCGGCGCAGCCTGGCGCTGGCGCCGCTGGAGACGCCGGCCCCCGACGAGGCCAGCCTGACCGCCTTCCGGCAGCTGATCGACGCCGAAGTCGTGGCCCACGTCGACCCCCACGGGCCGCGGGTGACCCTCAGCGCGGCCGCGGGCGGGGAGGAGCTCCTGGGCGCGATCGGAGGAGAGGCCGCGCGCCTGTTCGCGTCCGAGCTCACCGCCGGGCAGTCCGAGGTCCTGGACTTCCCCCGCCTCGACACCGCCGGGGTGAGCCTGGGGATCGGCGGCGGCCAGCAGCGGCTGCTGCTCCTGCCGACCCTGAGCGGCGCCGGGCGCGGCGAGGTCGAGCGCTGGTGGCGCTCGCAGAGCACCCTCGGCGGGCTCCTGGCCTCGGCCTGGCTGCAGCGCGAGCCCGGCGGCAGCTCGCGCGAGGCCGCGCTCTACCGCCTGCGCTACACCGCGCTCAAGGCCGCCAGCGAGCGCGGCTTCCTGGCGAAGGTCGTCGAGCTGATCCCGGACTCGCTCCTGATCGCGGACGCCCTCGGGCGCCCGCTGATCAAGAACCAGGCCCACGACGCCCTCGCCGCGCGCCTGGCCTGCGCCCCGCGCCTGATCCCGTTCCTGGCCGCGCTGCTCAAGGGCACCGAGGACGTGGCCGCGCGCATGGTCAGCGAGGCGCTGAGCGGCACCGACGTGAACCTCTACGCGACCCTCGAGCTCGAGGACCGCACCCTCAACGTGGCGCTCCTGCGCCTCGACCTGGGCGAGCTGGGGACGAGCCTCCTGCTCATGACCCGCGACGTGAGCCAGCTCACCCGCCTCGAACGGGTCAAGGGCACCGCCTACGCGGGCATGACCGAGCACGTCCGCGGCGCGCTGCAGGCGGTGAGCATGACCGCCGAAATGATCGGGCTCGACAGCGACGAGGCCGAGGTCCGCGAGTCCATGGACCTGATCCGCTCCAAGGTGGGCGAGATCGACGGCGCGCTGGGTGACGCGGCCCAGGCCACGAGCCTCGACCTCGAGACCGCGGAGACCCACAGCGTGGCGATCGACCTGGGCGAGGAGCTGGCGCGGACCCTCGAGCGCGTCGCGCCCCAGGCCCGCGAGCTGGGCGTCGAGCTCGTGCGCGAAGGCCAGGAGATCACCCACCACGCGGTCGGGCGCTCGACCCCCACCCGCGAAGCCCTCGAGCTCGCCTTGTCCGAGGCGATCGCCAGCTCCCCGGCCCAGGGCGAGGTCCGCGCCGAGCTCCTGCGAGGAGGCCCAGGTCCAGGTGCTGGTCAGGACCGCGGCGACGGCGCGGGAGCTTGCTCCCGACCGGCGCCGGCGCCGACAGGCTGGAGAACCTCATGCAACAAGCCGGCGGGCAGGCGAGCCGCGAGCAGGACGGCGAGTGGCGCGTCGTGCACCTGCGCCTGCGCTACCCCCGGCTGGCGGTGACCTCCGAATGATCCGCTGCTTTCCCGGAGAACGGCCTCCCGACCAGAGCCTCCTGTTCCCGATCTTCGTCGGGCTCCCTGGTCACCAACTTCTTCGTCGAGCGCTACGGCTGGATCACTCGGTACTCGTGGTCCCCGGCTACCTGGCCCCGATCGACTCTACGTGCACCCGGCCGCCGCGGTCACGATCGTGGTCGAGGCGCGGCGCCTCGTGGTCAGGGGCTGCATCGTTACGCCTGGGCCAGAGGTGTTCACGCCGCCCTTGTGCCCCGCGATCCGCTTCCTCGTGATCATCCTCGCCTCCCTGGGGGTGAGGCTCGTGCTGGAGGAGGGGATCCTGCCCCTGGCGCTCCCCTACTTCGGCGGCGACCTGATCGGCGCCTCCGCGGTGCGCAGCTACGGCGCGGTGGGCCTGGTCGTGGTCCCCCTGCTCGCGAACCTGTTCTGGAAGCCGGGCCTGGCCAAGGGCCTGGTCCAGGCCGGGGTCACCACGGGGCTGACCCTCGTGATCATGCTCTGGATCGTGGTCCCCCTGATCAACTTCGATATCGCGCACCTCGACGCGACCTTCGAAGACGTGGCCCTCGACTTCAGCCGCAGCGCCAAGGCCGAGATCATGATCGTGGTCGGCGCGGCGCTCGCCTCCTGGCTGACCCTGCGCTACGGCTGGGACTTCGGCGGGATCCTGCTCCCCCCGCTCCTGGCCCTGGCGCTGCTCGAGCCGATCCGCCTGGCCGCGACCGTGACCGAGGCCGTCGGCGCGTTCGTGATCGGCAAGCTCCTGCACCGCGTGCCGCCGCTCAACCGCCTGACCCTCGCCGGGCCGCGGCTCACGACCTACCTGTTCACGATCGCGGTCTCGATCAAGATCGTCGTGGCCTGGGTCGAGTCCTACGTCGCCCCCGAGCGCGCGTTCACCGACCTCTCCGGCTTCGGCTACATCATCTCCGCCTTGCTCGCGGGCAAGCTCTGGAACAAGAAGGCCTCGCTCACCCTGTTCCCCACGGTGCTGCTCACGCTCCTGACCTTCCTCGTGGGCAGCGCGATCGCCTTCGGCGCCGCGTTCTTCGTGCGCGCGCTGAACCCTTTGCCCCAGGTCGAGGCCCAGGGCGTCCCGGAGCACCGCCTCGGACTCGACCTCGCGATCCTGCGCAGCGCGCGCTACGCCCCGACCCCCGAGAGCGCGCGCCGCGACCGCCGCATGCAGCTCGCCCAGGGGATCGGCACGACCCTCGACGTGCTCCAACACCGCCTGGGCGTCCCCACCCTCTCGGGGCGCCTCGACCGCCTCGGCGTGGAGCTCACGCGCTTCACCAGCGAGGACGGGACCTACGTGGCCCTCTCCGCGCCGGGCGGCCCGGCCACGGTGCTCCTGCGCGTCGACCCCGACGGCGCGCCCCTGATCCTGCTGCAGCACGCCGAGGGCGGCGCCGCGGCGACCCCCGAGGGCGCCTCCAGCGCCGCGGTGGCCGCGGCGGTGCTCGCGCGCCGGCTGCGCCCGCGCGCGGTGGTCCTGGCCACCCCCGGAGAGGACCCGCTGTGGGGTGTGCGCCAGCTCCTGCGCGCGGCCCCGGACTGGCCGGTGGTCGAGGTCGCCCCTGGCGCCCAGCCGGCCCTCGACGTACAGGGCGGGCTCCCCGACGCCTTCCCTCCGCTCGAGGAGCTCCGCGCCGTGGTGCCCTCCCTCGGCGTGCACACCCCGGGCCGCCTCGAGGGCCTCCGCGCCGACCTCTGCCACCAGGCGCCGGGCGGCGTCGTCAGCCTGCGGGTCGACCCCGGCGCCGCCGACGCCCTCGCGCAGCGCGCGGGGGAGTCGCCGGAGCCCCGGGTGGCCTACCTCCACGCCTTCCTCCACGCCGAGCGCGAGCAGCCGCCGACCGCCCCCCCCGAGCGGCAGCCCTGGAGCGTGCAGGACTTGACCACCCTCCGCCGGGTGCTCCTGCGCCGGGTGATCGCCGGCGGCGCCGTGCGCCTCGCGACCGCGCAGCTGATCGCCCGCGCCCTCGACCTCCAGCTCGTCCTGCTCCGCGAGCCGGGCCAAGGCGGCGCGCGCTACCTCGTGATCTCCGACGAGGACGGCGTCAGCGGCGTCGACGGCGCGCTGATCCTGGCCCTGGACCAGGCCCGCGGCGACCTGCACGTCGAGGTCCCGAACCCGCACCTCCACGCCAACACCGACCAGGTCGGGGCCCTGATCTTCCTCGCGTCGGGCGCGCGCAGCCTGACCGTCGCTGGCGTGGGCAACCCCGAGGCCGGCGCCCTGCCCCCCGACGTGGCCTCGATCCGCTTCCGCCGTACGCTGTTCCACCTCGCCGACGAGGTCCTGCTCGAGCTCGCGCTGGAGGACGACCGGCGCCCGCCGCGGATCCTCCAGGTGCGCGGGGAGCGCGCCCAGCCCGCCGCCGGCCAGCGCGAACACGACGGCGTGCTCCTCGGCCCCGACCTGCTCCTGCCGACCGTCGAGGACGACCGCGAGCTCGTCGCCCCCTGGCTCGCGAGCTTCGCGCACCTCGGCTGGAAGATCGGGCTCGAGGACCCCGGCGCCTTCAGCGGCTACGACCTGGGGATCACGCTCCAGGCGCGCTACCGGCGCTTCCTGACCCTCGACGACGTGAGCGGGGTGTGGGTCTCGACGCTGCTCCGCCGCCGGCTGCAGATCGAGCCCCTGACCCCCGACCTCGAGAACGTGCTCCTCGGCCTCGGGCTCCCCGTCGAGCGGGTCGCGCTCAGCGACTACCTCGCGCGGGAAGGGATCGAGCTCGGCGGACACGAACCCCCGGGCCTCGACCCGACCCTCGAGCACGTGTTTCGCTACCAGGAGCTGCGCTCGGTGGCGTCCTTGGCTGCGGCCCTGGCGCTGCTCCCCAGCGGTTGGAGCGCGCGGGTGGTCGAGGACCTCGAGGCCGCGGCGCTCGTGGTGGTGCTCCGCGAGGAGCCCCGCGGGCGCGTGGTCCTGATCAACCTCCTGGGGGCCGGCGGGCGCGGCGAGCCTCGCGACGTCGACACCTTCCTCCGGCTCCGGCACCGCGTGCTGTTCGGAGCGCGCCGTGGCTGAGCTGATCCTGGTGCGGATCCCGCCCGTGCGCTGGCCGCGGCGGCTCACGATCCTCCTGATCCTGGCCCTGGGCGCCTTCAGCGCCAACCAATTCCTGACCCTCGGGCGCGCCCCGATCCTGCCTCCGGGCCACGAGGACGAGCTCGTGCGCCGGGTGTTCTTCCCGCTGACCCCCGAGCGCCCGCTCTACCTCGGTGTCAGCGACATCCAGGAGCGCTTGACCGTGGGCATGATCCTGCGCTACGGCCCCCTCGACGCGGCGGAGACCGCCGACGTGACCCTGCGCTTCGACTGGCTCGACACCCGCGGGAACGTGGTCGCCGCGCGGCGCTGGTCCAAGCCCATGCGCCTCGCGCCCCAGAGCCACGACGCGATCAGCCTGTTCCTCGACCCCGCCGGGCACCGCCTCAGCAGTCACCGCAACGTGGTCCTCCCCCGCGAGCCCTTCCCGCCGCGGGCGGTGAACCTGCGCGTGGGCCTCGAGCAGGAGGTCCCGGGCGAGCTCCTGGTGCGCTTCTTCACCCGCCAGCCGATCTCGGTCGGGCTGCGCGCCCAGGCCGTGCAGAACGAGCGCCTGGACAAGTTCGCCAGCCGCTCCTCGGTGCCCCCCGAGCTCCTGCCCACCGCCGTGCGCGACCAGGTCCAGGGCTACACCTGGGCCACCCTCAAGGCGGTCGACGAGCAGGGCGAGCCCGCCCCCGCCCGCGCGCTCCTGCGCCGCGAGCTGACCCTCGAGGAGCGCGAGGCGTTCTTCGCCAGCCTCAGCCGCGAGCTGGCCGACCCGACCTGGCACGCGCTCCAGGCGCACCGTCCGCTGGCCTTCGACGTGACCGAGCCCGGGCGCTTCGCGCTCGAGTTCGACCGCCTCGTGTCGCCCGAGGACGAGGCGCGGATCGGCCTCACCCTGCGCGTCCCGGGCGAGCCGCTGGAGGCGCTGCCCCTGCACCTCCTGCAGCAGGCGGCGCCCCTGTTCTTGCCCGCGCCCTCGACCCTCGTGGTGACCTACGACGGCGGCGCGCTCTCCGCCCGGCTCCGCGCCCAGGATCGCCCGCGCACCCCCCTCGTGCCCCCGGCGACCGACCGCCGCCTGGCCTACCTCACCGGCGACCCCCCGGCGCTGCAGCGACTGCTCGTCCCCCTGATCCGCGACCTGCCCCCGGACACCGCGCTCGAGCCGCCGCCGGGGCGGCTGGTCTACCGCTTCACGCCGGAGGAGGTCGCGCAGCAGGTGGCCATGCGCCTGCGCGTGCGCCGCGTCGGCCCCGCCGAGGACCCTGGCCTCGCCCTCGCGCCGCCTCTGCTCGTCCACTGGCGGCTGGAGGGCGACACCAGCGCCCAGGGCTTCGGCGGCGAGACCGAGGTCACCCTGGAGCCGCGCGAGCTCGAGCGCCTGCCCGACGAGTTCCAGCACCTCGCCACCAGCGGCGGAGGGATCCTCAGCGTGCGCCTCCCGCTGTGGGTGCGCAGCGTCGAGGCCTGGACCGACGACCCCGCGCTGATCTACGCCGACCTCAGCCTGCCCGACGTGCGGCTCCCCGAGCCCGTCCCCGCCGAGCACACCCCGCGCTACCTGTGCGCGCTGGGCTCGGACCCCCGCGGACGGCGCTTCTTTCGCGTGCGCCCCGACAACGGCCCCGAGCACCAGCTCGCCGCCACCGACCTCCTGCTCTCGATCCAGAACGGGCTCGTGCGCGGCCCCCGGGATCCGCGCCCCGACCCCAGCCGGCAGGTGCTGAACCTGACCACCGGCGCCGAGGCCCAGCCCTTCCTCGTGCCCCTGCGTCCCCGCGGGACCTACCCCCAGGAGGACGGGGTCGAGCCCCTGCGCGAGGACGCCTACCGCGTGCTCGGCGAGGGGGAGGCCGTCGACGTGTTCGCCGAGGGCCAGCCCTTCCCGGAGCCGCGGGAGGTGATCGTGCTCCCCGCGCGCGGGCCTGCCGAGCGCCACCTCCTCGCCCGCGGGCGGCCGCCGGTGCCCGCGGGCGCCAGCGCGCTGGTCTCGGACCCCAACAGCCCCGCCGCGGCCTGGGTCCTGCGCCACGCGCTCCCGGCCACCGACCAGGAGCCCTTCACCGCGACCTGGGAGCACGACGGGCAGCCGGGCTACGTCGTGGTCGACGTGCTCAAGCCCGAGGCCGAGGCGCTGCAGCTCGACCTGGACGTGACCCCCAGTCGCCGCCCGATCCTCAGCGGGCTGCCGGTGACCGTGCTCCCCACCGACACCCAGCGCAGCTTCCTGCTCGAGGCCGGGAGCGAGCCCCGGGCCCTGGCCTTCGAGCCGGGGATCGCCCCGCGCGGCGCGGCCTGGCGCCTGGTCGTGGGCTTCGGCGCCGACCTCCCGATCGGCGAGGTCGCGCTGCGGGTGCGCCCGCGGGAGGGCCACGTGTGGGTCGTGGCCCGGGTCGTGCGCCCGAGCCGCATGGTGCGCGGCGAGACCTGGAGCGCCGACGTGCAGGACGTGGCCGCGGTCGAGGTGATCCGCCACGGCGCGACGCCCGAGGACCCGCTGGAGCAGGTCTCGCTCAGCGGCGCCTACGCGCCCCTCAGCTCGCCGCTGGCGCCCACCGCCGTCGGGGTGAGCACGACCAACGTCAGCGGCTCGCTCTTCGGCGTGCGGATCCTGGGCGAGCTCGAGGACGGGCGCAAGGTCCTGCTCCCGCGCTCCGAGGTCCTCGTGCGGGCGCACCCGCTGCCCCTGGTCGTGCCGCGCCCCCCCGGCGACTGGCCAGGGCTCGGCGTCGCGCGTGTGATCCTGCTGTGGTCGTCCGCCGACGCCCAGGCCCCGCCCGAGGACGAGCTCGAGCTGCGCCTCGTGCGCGCGGTCGGGGTCGAGGCCTGGCGCGAGCCGCCGTCCTGGCGCCGCCTCGAGCGCGCCGGCCGCGTCGAGCACCCCGGGCACCTCGTGTGGCGCAGCCGCCCGCTCTACCTCCCGCTGCCCAACGACGTCGCGCGGCTCGAGCTCCAGGGCCCGCCTGGCGTGCAGGCCCTCGTCGCCGTGCGGGTCGTGGAGCCCGACGGGGTCGTGATCCACGGCGGCGGGCTGCCCGCGGGGACCCTCGGGCGCGTGATCGAGGTCAGCGCCCCCGCGCGCTTCGGCGGGCAGAGCGAGGTCCTGACCCGGCCCCCGGGCGACCTGCAGTGGCTGGGGGACGAGCCCGACGCCGAGGGCTTCACGACCCTCACCCGCTCCTACCGCAAGGAGGGGGAGTGGCGGCTGCTCGAGCCCCTGCGCGACGACGCGAGCGAGTTCCGCATGACCCCGCGGGAGCTCAGCGAGCGCCAGGACCCGGTGCTGCGCTTCGAGGCCAACGCGGCGGAGGTCCAGCCCTTGGCGGTGTTCGGGGCCTCGACCCGCGTGACCCTCAGCGGGCCGGCCCCGATCCGCGCCGCCGCCCCGTTCCAGGTCCTGCGCCCGGTCGCCCCTGGCGAGCCGCTGCCGGTCGACCTCGCCGAGCCGAACCCGTCCCCCGAGGCCTTCCCCCACGTGCTCCTGCGCTACGCCGGGATCCCGGTGGCCTTCGAGGACCCGGTCGAGCTGACCGTGCTCCTCGACGGGGTCGAGCTGCGCACCGAGCGTGTGGTGACCCCCGACGGGCGGCTCACGATCGGCGACGTGAGCCCCAGCGCGCACACCCTCGAGGTCCGCGCGTCGCGGCCCCTGGGCGCCGGGCAGCTCTGGGTGCGGACCCTCGACCACCCGCGCCCCGGCGACCTGCGCACGACCAGCGCCTGGGCCCTGGACGACCCCGAGCCGCTCACGGTCTCGCTCCCCGTCGACCTCGAGCCTGGCGACGTATGGGTGCTCGAGGTGTTCGGCGAGGAGCGCCCGGGGCTGCAGTGGAGCGACTGGACCCTCGAGCTCTACGGCCGTGAGGGCGAGCTCCTGCGCCGCGAGCAGCACCACGTGTTCGGGACCACCGCCGACGACGCCCCGCTGCGCGGGCCCGACGGCGCCCCCGCCTGGCCCTTGATCCGCCTGGGCCGGCGCTGCACCTTCGAGGACGTCCACGCGCGCACCGCGATCCTGCGTGGGCCGCGCCCGGCGCGGGTCGGGGTGCGCGCGCTGTGCGTGCGCAGGTCCGCCCAGTGAGCCGGCCGCTGGAGCTGGGCCTGACCCTCGTGCTCGCCGCCGGCTGCGGCCTGGCCCA
The DNA here is from genome assembly GCA_041402045.1 of Planctomycetota bacterium. Taxonomy (GTDB): domain Bacteria; phylum Planctomycetota; class J058; order J058; family J058; genus JAGQRJ01. Next base: position 9,622 of record JAWKSZ010000075.1, read on the forward strand.
GGAGCTGCCCGAGGGCTACGGCGAGCGCTGGATCACCCCGCACCCCGCCTGGCGCTTCTCGCCGGGGCGCGCGCTCGAGACCTGCGCCCCCGACGGGGTCGAGCTCGCCGCGGGCGAGTACGTGCTCGTGCCCGCGATCGGGCTGCGGGGGCTCGAGGTCGACCTCGCCCCGGCGTCCGACGGCTCGAACCTCTCCCCCGCCCAGCGCGCCGAGGTCTACCTGTTCGAGGACCCGGACCCCCAGCTCCTGCAGACCAACTCCCGCTCGTCCCAGACCACCCCCGACCTCCAGGGCCCGCCCCAGGGGCGCGCGATCCTCGGCGTGCGGCTCCCGACTCAGGCCCGCGTGCTCCCGGGCGGCGCCGTGCTCCTGCGCGCGGACCTCGGGCTGCGGCCGGCCCGGGGCTGGTTCGCCGTGCGCGCGGGCGGTCCGATCGAGGTCGCGCTGCGCGGGCTCGACCTCGAGCAGCTCCCCGAGAGCTGGGAGCGCGTCGAGCGCGAGCTGCGCCTGGCCCGGGAGCCGAACGCGCCGTGGCCGGAGGTGTGGCGCCCCGCCGACACCCTGCCCGGGGGCGACGTGGCCTCGTTCTTCGCCGAGCAGGCGGTGCTCCTGCCCTGGGCGCCCGCCGAGGACGACGCCCTCGCGCGCCGCGCGCGGATCGCCGGGTTCGAGCTGGGCTCGCACCTCGTGCGCCCGGTGAACCCGAACCACACCCGGATCGCCGCCTGGCCGGTGCAGCCCGGGGCGGTGAGCTTCAAGGACTCGCCGCTCGAGGGCACGGTGTGGGGTCGACCCTACGCGCTCCTCGACGAGCCCTGGACGGGGACGGTGCGCGGGCCGGCGGTCCTCCGCGTGCGCGTGCGCGCGACCTGGAGCCACCGCGCCGCGCCGCCGAGCGCGGTCGCGCGCTTCGACGTCCAGGTCGGCGCCACGCTCCAGCGCTGCGAGCGCCTGGTGCGCCCGGACCTGCGCGCGACCAGCGAGCTCCTCGACACCGAGGACGCGGTCCAGGCCCTCGCCGAGCGCGGGATCGAGGACGTGGTCCTCAGCAACTGGAGCGAGGTGCGCGTGCTCGTGCCCCCGGGGCGGCACGACGTGCGGGTCGTCGCCCAGACCCCGCTCCTGTGGGCGGCGGTGGGCGAGCTGCACCGCACGCTCCAGCTCGGCCAGCCCGCGCCCCTGAGCGAGCTCCCCGCCGCCGAGGAGCTCGGGGGCACGCCCTCGCACCGCGCGCTGGCCGCGCTGAGCCAGGAGCTGCGCGGGGCCTACCCGGACGCGCTCGCCGCCTACACCGCCCTCGCCGCCGACCTCGAGCGCGCGCCGCGGCTGGCCGAGGGCTTCGCGCGAGAGACCGCCGCCCTCGAGGCCGCGACCGCGGCCGTGGCGTCGGAGGCAGCAGCCTCGGGGGAGGCGGGGAGTGATCCCGCCGATCCGTCGTCGTCCGCGGCGGTGGAGTCGCTCACGCCCGGGGACGGCTCGGGGGCCCTCGCCGCGGTGGACTCCTCGACCTCCGGCGACGTGGACTCGGGGCTCGGCCCCGCCCTCAGCCCGGACGCGGCGGCGGTGGGCTCCGCCGCCCTCGGCGCGCTCGGCTCGGCGTCCGGCGGCGCGCTGGGCTCCGCGCTGTCCACCGCCGCCCCCGAGCCCCTGCCTCGCGGGCTGAGCGCGATCGCCGCCCTGGACAGCGCCACCCGTGTGCGCTTCCGCGCCTGGGCCCTGACCCGGCGCGCCGACCTGGCGGAGCGCCTCGACGACCCCGACGCCCTCGCCGCCGCCCGCCGCGAGCTCCAGGCCCACGTCGTGCGACACCTGGCCGAGGACGACCCCTGGCAGGCGCGGGCGCTGGGCGTCGCGCTCCGGCTGTGGCTCGACCACGAGCTCGTCCCGCCGCCCATGGCCTGGGCCCAGGCCGGGCTGGCGTCGCGCCACCTGAGCCCCGAGCTCTACGCCCTCGTGTTCCGCGCCCTGGCCGCGCAGCCCGACGCTGGCCGCCAGCGCCTGCCGATCGCCCCCGCCGAGCCGACCGACACCCGCGCGCTGCGGGCGCTGATCCACCAGACCCAGCTCGCCGCGCAGCGCCGGGCCAGCGCGCGCTACGCCCGCCTCCCGCGCACCCACCCGAACACGAGCTCGGCCCGACGCTTCCTGCTCCCCGTGCGCTACGCCCCCGCCGACGTCGAGCCCGACCCGCGCGCGGTCGCGTCCTGGCAGCTCGCCCAGACCGCGATCCGGGCCACCGCGCTCCTGGCCCGGGCCACGCCGCTGACCCTCGAGGCCAAGAGCGACGAGCCGCTCTCGCTGCTCGCCTTCGGCGAAGGCTGGCGCGGCGGGCTGGGGCTCGAGGTCGAGGGCGTGCCCCGGGGCGAGCTGACCCACGTCTCGCCCTGGGCGCCGGTCGAGCTCGGCCTCGACGGCGAGCTCGGCAGCCGCGTCGACGCCGGCGACCCGATCCGGCTCGAGGCCAGCCCCTTCAACCCCGAGCCGTGGCTCCTGATCCGCGGACGCATGACCCCGCGCACGTCCGACGCGTTCTTCTGCGACCCGGTGACCCTCGATCGCCTGGAGCTCGACGGGCAGGGCCAGGAGTTCCTCGAGGCCCGGCTCAGCGAGGGCGACGCGCTGAGCTCCCTGCGCCTGACCCTGGGCGTCGAGGTCCCCGCCCCCTGGCCCGACCTCGACCTGCCCTTCGCCCTCGAGGTCGAGGAGCAGCCCCGGCGCGAGCTGCGCCTGCTCTACGTGCGCGGCGAGGCGCGGCGCCCCGACGTGCTCCCGGGCCCGGTGGTCCGCGCCGAGTTCGTGGTCCCCGCGGGCTCGCGCACGGTGCGGGTCGTGGGCCCCTACGCCTGCCCCAGCTTCGCCGCGGTCGAGGAGCAGCGCTTCGGCCAGCCGCCGCTGGTCCTCCCCGCGGGGGAGGGCAGCTTCGAGGTCGCGCCGTCGGGGGTCCAGCGCGCGCTCAGCCGCCCGGTCGACGTGCTCGGACACCTCGAGACCCTGCGCGCGCTCAGCGCGCGGCTGGGCGGGACCTCCCGCGGCGAGCTCGACCGCGACGAGGCGGCCCTCGAGGCCCTGGACGTCGCGCCCAAGCTCCTGGCCCTGGGGCTGCTGGAGCGCGGGTTGATCCTGCTCGAGCTCGACCAGAGCCTGCGCGCGCGCCGCGACCTGATCCGCGCCCTGGAGCTGGCCCCGACCTCCGACCGCGAGCTGCAGGTGCGCCTGCACACCGTGCTCGCGGCCCTGGCCTTCGAGCTCGAGGACGAGCGCCACCTGCGCAGCCACGTGCGCGCGGCCCTCGACGGCGGCGGGCGCTCGGTCGAGCTGTGCCTGCTCGCCGCCGCCGCCTCCGCCGGGCGCGACGTGCTCCTCGCGCGCAGCTGGCTCGTGCGCGCGGGGGAGCTGCGCGGCGACGCGCCGCCGAGCGACCTGGAGCTGCTCCTGCGCCGGCGGGTCGGGCTGCAGGTCGCGCGGGAGCCCGAGGACGTCTACCTGCGCCGGCTGTTCGCGCTCGAGGACTGGGGCCGCGCTCGCGGCCTGAGCCAGGAGGCGCTCTACGCGGGGCTCCTGGACGAGGCTCAGGCGCTGCGCGCGGCCGCCGCCGAGCTCAGCGCGCAGGGCCGGCGCTCCCGCGCCGGGCACCTGCTGCGCCTCGCGGTGGGCTGCGACCACGCTCGCGCCGACCTGGGCCTCGGGCACTGGCCCCCCGCCCACGGCGCCCTCGACCCCGCCAGCGAGCGCTGGCCGCTCCCCGGCCACGCGATCGATCGCCGCCCGCCGGAGGTGTGGCTCGAGGGCGGCGACGACCGCTGGCGCGTGGACCTCCTGCGCGCGGGGGACCCGAGCCTCCTGTTCCGGGTGCAGGGGCCGACGACCCTCGTGCTCAGCGTGCGCCCGGCCCACCTCCTCGGGCAGGACGGCCGCCCGCGCCGCCACGTCGCGCCGCTGCGCTACGCGCTCCACGGCCTGCCGGCGGGGAGCCTGACCCGAACCGTGCTCTCCAGCCGCCCGTCCCTCGTGGTCCGCCCGTCGGAGCCCGTGCGCGCCGGCTCGGGCTCCGACGCCCCGGAGCTCGTCGTCGGCTCGGGGGACGTGTGGCGCGTGCACGTGCCCGCGGGACGCCACCGGCTGGAGGTCGAGCCGCTCTCGGGCACCGGGTTCTTCGAGCTCGAGGAGGAGATCGGGCGCTCCGCGGGCCCGAGCCCGGCGGACCTCGCCCCGCGCCACGCGCCGCCGGCGCCGCCGCGGCTGCTGCGCCTCGAGGCGCGCGAGCCCCTGGAGGCGAGCCTCGAGCGGCGGGTGGCCGAGCTGACCGCGGCGGTGGACCCGCACCCGGCGCTCGTGACCCAGCTCGGCGACGACCTCCTGTTCTCCGCGCTCACGGGCGGCCCCGACGAGCACGTGCTGACCGCGCTCGCGGTCTACGCGCTCCTGGGGGACGCGCCCCACCCCGACAGCGACCACGCCGAGGAGCACATGAGCCTGGCGCTGGGCTTGACCCAGGCCCGGAGCGTGGACCTGGGCCCGCTCCTCGGCGAGTTCCGCCGGCTGCGCCTGGCCCGCGGCGCCAACCGCGAGCCCAACCTCTCAGCGGCCCTGTTCGAGCCGCCGGGCACCGAAAGCCTGATCCTCGAGGGCCGCACCACCCGCTGGCGCTTCGCCTCGAGCGTGCCCGCCGGGCTGGCCCTCGAGCTCGCGGCCAACGTCGAGTCCCCGCTCCCCGAGGACCGGGCCCAGGTCAACGTGTGGCTCGACGGACGCCTGGTGCACGCGGGCCCCTTGAGCCTGGGCGAGCGCGTGGTGCTCCCGCTGGCCGACGCCACCCAGCGCGCCTCGGTGCGGCTGTTGACCGACCCGCCGTATCCCGACGCCGGCATGCGCGTGCACGCGCGGCTCTTGCGACGCGAGGGCAACGGCGCCTGGGAGCCTTACGACCACGTCTCGGTCGAGCGCGCCTACGCCGCCCGCGGGCAGAGCCTGGCTCTGCCCCTGCGCGGGCCGGCGTTGCTCGAGCTCGAGCGCTGGGACGAGGGGATCCTCGCCCGGCGGGAGGTCGACCTGTGGGAGCCCGCGGCGAATCGGCTGCCGCAGCGCAGCTACCTCCCGGTGGTCCGCCGCGGGATCACGCCCCGGGTCGAGCTCCCGCCGGAGGGCTTCGTGCGCCTCCTGCGTCGGGAGGTCGACCCCGAGCCCCTGGAGTTCATGCGCGCCGCCCTGCGCGCGGCGGAGCCCCCGGGCCCGGCGCGGGTCGTGCGCCCCCTCGCGCCGCGAGGCTTCGGGCTCCCGCGCCCGGAGGAGCCCGACTTCGCCCGGCCCACCGCCTGGGACCACGAGTTCGTGCTCGAGCCCTTCGCCCTCGGCGTGCTCCGCGAGCGCCAGGACCGGCGCCAGGCCGACGAGGAGCTCGTGCGCGACACCCTCGAGCTCGGCGTGCACCTGCACCACCTGCACCCCGTGCGCCGGCACCGCGAGCTGCACCAGCGCTTCCCGCTCTACACCCGGGTCTCGCTCTCCACCGTCCTGCCCGACGGCCAGGAGCCGGTGGGCCGCGCCGAGCTGCGCCTGCGCGCCTACTTCGCCCAGGTCCCGAACCTCAGCCTGCGGGTGACGACCTGGGGCGTGGTCCAGGAGGCGCGCGGCGGCTCGCAGAAGGCGTGGCAGGGCGAGGTCTCCCTGCGCTACGCCCAGCCCCTGCGCTGGCGGTTCATGACGATCTTCGAGAGCGAGGTCGGGTTCTGGACGAGCAGCGTCTCGCGCCGCCGCCTGAGCCGGCTCCAGGGCGACGTCTACCGCGACGTGTCGAGCACCTACCGCGCCGACCACCGCCTGTGGCTCGACCTCGGGCTGCGCTTGCGCTGGACGCCGACCCAGGACCTGTGGGTCGAGGCGCTGGGGCGCTACCGCACCAACGAGAGCTTCCGGATCCAGGACGCCGAGCGCCTGACCCTCGGGCTGCGCGCGCGGGCGCACCACGAGTGGCTGTTCGGTGAGGCCGGCTGGCTGCACCTGCACCGCTTCGAGGACGCCGACCGCGCGCGCTCCGACGACGAGGACCTGGTCTACGCCGAGCTCGGGGTCGAGACCTGGGCCAGCTCCTGGGCCTGGCTGCGCCTGAACGTGGGCGGGCGCTGGGCGTTCCAGTCCTCGGCGCTGACCGCGAGCGTGGCCCTCGAGCTGCGCTTCTCGCGCCCGGGGACCCGGCACCGGGCGGTCGACCCTCAGCTCACGCGCTTCGCGCGCTATCAGGACGCGGTGTATCCATGGCCGCGCTGACCCTGCCCCGGCTCGAGGTCGCCGGCCCGGCGAGCTACCTGGACGCGCTGCTCGCCGCGGGGGAGGCCCTGCCTTACCTGCGCCTGCAGCGCCGGCCGCTGGCCGCGCTCTACGCCCGGCTGGAGGCCCGGGCCACCGCCGGGGCGTTCTTCGGCGGCGACGTCGAGCTGGCGCGAACCCTGGTCGAGGTCGTGCACGACCTGCTCCAGGAGCGGGCGACCCTGGACGCGCACCTCCGCGCCCAGGAGGCGCTGATCCGCGACGTCGAGGACCGGCAGGCGCTGCAGGTGCTGCTGCTCGAGACCGCGCGCACCCTGGGCGCCGGGCCCCTGGCCCTGCGCGCCGACGCCCAGGCCTTGGGGCGCGACCTCGACTGGCCGGGCATGCGCGAGCGCGCGCGGCACCGCGCGAACCTCCTGGCGCGGCACCTGCAGGTGGCCCTGCTCGTGCTGCGGAACCTCGTGCAGCACCTCGCGCGGGAGGGCGCCGATCGGCTGAACCTGGTCGAGGAGCTCATGCTCGCGGCGCTCGACCTGTTCGACCGCCCGCTGCACCCGCTCCTGGCCCGGGAGACCGTGCGCCTGGCCGGGGCGATCCTCACCCTCGAGGGCGCGACCGAGGCCCTGCCCTGCGCGCGGCTGCAGGAGGAGCTCCTGACCCGGGCCCGCGACCCGCGCCGCGACGTGTGGGTCCAGTGCTCCGCCCTCGAGGCGCTGGCCCACGTGGCGCCGGAGGCGGTGACGGCGCTGGTCGAGCGCCGCCTGACCCCGGCGGAGGAGCGCTTCAACGACACCCTGTTCGTGCGCCGGCACGTGCTCGATCGCCTGGAACACTACCTGCCGCCCGGCCGCCGCGTCCCCTTGCTCGAGCGCATGCTCGCCGCGCCCGACCCCTCCCCCCACGTGCGCCAGGGCGTGCTGCTCGCGATCTGCGGGCTCCCGCGTGAGGACGCGCTCCCGCTCCTGGGCCGGCTGGTCGAGACCCTGGGCGAGGAGCCGGTGCCTCAGGTGCGCGCGGCGCTCCCGGTCGGGATCGCGCCCCTGACCCACGAGGCCGCGGACTTCGCCTGGTGGGACCGCTGCTTCGACCTGGAGACCGACCCGACCTCGCTCCAGATCGGGCTCGCGCTGTTGAGCGAGCGCCTGGACGGGCTCCTGTTCGAGCGGCCGGACCTCGTCGACGCCGCCGAGCGCACGGTGCTCCGCGCCCTCGCCCGTGGGCACCGCGCGGGCTGGCCGCTCGAGATCCTGCGCCTGGTGGAGGAGCTCCTGGAGCGGGTGCGGGTCGTGCGCCTGCCGAGCTACCTCAGCTTCAAGCGCGCGCTGCTCTCGGCGGAGGAGACCCTGCAGCCGGGGGACGACTTCGACCTCGTGGCCGCCGACGGCGACCGCCCGTCCGCGCGCGAGCTCGGGCGGCTCCTGGCCTGGTTCAGCCAGGGCCGTGAGGGGCTCTACGCGCTCCCGCACACCGGCGGGTTCCGCGTGACCTACGGCTTCGTGTTCAAGCTGCGGGTGTGGCGCCTGCTGCACGAGACCGGGCACCCCGCCCCGGACAAGCGCCCGGCGCACTCCCACGTGCGCGGCCGGCACTACCCGGGCACGCTCCGCGCCCACAGCTCGATCCTCGCGGAGCAGAGCCCGACCAAGGTCCCCGGGGAGCCGATCGTGATCACCAGCGAGGGCGGGTGGCGGCCGTTCTTGCCCCTCGTCGACGACTTCCTCGACGCCCTGGACCTGGGGCCGGTGGAGCTCTACGCGCCCCAGGGCCGGGTGTGGATCGTCCCCCCCGCGGGTCGACGCCCGCAGTGGGCGGCCTGGTGGAGGATCAGCCGGCGCTACCCCCAGCTCGCCGCGCTCCGCGATCAGTGCCGGCTCGACAACCCCGAGGTCGCCCCCTGCGCCTACGTCGACGCTCTGCGCGAGCTCGGGTTCGAGGTCGGCTTCGAGCCCTTCCCGCCCCCCGAACTCTGCACCGCCGGGCGCTACTTCGAGGCCGACGACGGCGAAGCGCAGGAGGAGCCCGCGCTGATCGAGCAGCTCCTGGCGGACGTGCTGCCCCTCCCGGGCCAGCCGGAGCCGGAGCTCGAGCCCGAGCCCGAGCCGGAGCCGGAGCCGGCCTCGTACTCGGAGGTAGGGGCGGGGTTTATCCCCGCCCGGTCCTCGGAGGCCGACGCGGTCGACGAGAACGAGTTCACGCTCCTGATCCACGACGACTTCAGCGAGGACGCGGCGCCCCTCGAGGAGGGCGTGCTCGCCGTGCACTTCGACGACGACGAGGACCTCGTCCTCGGCGAGGCGGAGGAGGAACTCAGCTACCCCGACCGGATCGTGCTCGAGCCCTTGAGCACAGGGGACACCCAGGAGCTGGGCCGACTCCCGGGTCGGATCGGCGAGGACTCGCAATCGCTGCCGCGGCTGCCGGGCGCCCTGGCCGACGACCCGCAGTCGCTGCCGCGGCTGCCCGGTGACGTGGGCGACGACACCCAGTCCTTGCCGCGCTTGCCTGGCGCCCTGGCCGACGACACGCAGGCGCTGCCGCGGCTGCCCGGTGACGTGGGCGACGACACGCAGGCGTTGCCGCGGCTGCCCGGCGACGTAGGCGCCGCGTGGCCGCAGGACGCGGACGCTGGTCTCGCGGAGGCGCGGGCGGGGGTAAACCCCGCCCCTCCCTCGGACTACGCGGCCGAGCCGACAGAGGACGACAACGAAGCGTGGCCGGCGGACGCCGAGGCAGGCCTCGCAGCGGACGCCCCCGACGATCGCCCGCCCGGGCCCGGGGACTGGCTCGGGCCGCCGCGCCCGCGCGGCGCCTTCCCGCCGCCCGACTACGACGACGGCTACCGCGGCCTCGAAGACGACGACGACGAGGAGGCCTGGTGAAGGAGCGCCTCTACACCGCCTTCCTCGAGGCCTGGGAGCTCGTGTGGAGCCCCCAGGGCAACACCCTGTTCGAGCTGGGGTGCGTGGCGCTCGTGGTCATGCTGCTCTTGCTGCGGCGGCTGCGGACGCGCCAACGCCAGGCCGACCGCGCGCGGGAGAGCGTGTCCCTCGTGATCGGGGGCTGGGGCACCCGCGGGAAGAGCGGGACCGAGCGCAAGAAGGCGGCGCTGATCAACGCCCTCGGCGTACGCTTCCTCTCCAAGACCACCGGGTGCGAGGCCATGGTGATCGCCGGCTACGACCTGGACGAGGCCCGCGAGCTCTACCTGTTCCGCCCTCACGACAAGGCCACGATCTGGGAGCAGGTCGACGTGCTCGAGACCGCGGAGGCCATGCAGGCCGACTGCTTCCTCTGGGAGTGCATGGGCCTGAACCCGGACTACGTGCAGACGCTGCAGCAGGTGTGGACCAAGGACGACCTCTCGACCCTGGTCAACGCCTACCCCGACCACCTGGACGTGCAGGGCCCGTCGGGGCGCGACGTGGCCCAGACGATCTCGTGCTTCATTCCGCCGGGGGGGAACGTGATCACCGCCGAGGTCGGCATGCTCCCGGTGCTCCAGCACACCGCCCAGGAGCGCGAGGCGCGCATGCGCACGATCCCGCCCTACGCCGGCGGGCTGATCTGCCCCGACGTGCTCGAGCGCGCGCCCTACCGCGTGCACCCGAGCAACATGGCGCTCACGATCAAGATCGGCCAGGAGCTCGGCGTCGACCGTGACTTCGTGCTCAAGGAGGTCGCGGACTTCATTATCCCGGACCTGGGCGTGCTCAAGACCTACCCCAGCGCCGAGCGCCCGCTGCACGTCCTCGGCCGCGAGCTGATCTTCAGCAACTCCATGTCGGCGAACGAGCGCGCGGGGACGCTGTTCAACTGGCGCCGCCTGCGCCTGCACACCCCGCGGGACGAGCGCGACGAGTGGGTCGTGTGCGTGATCAACAACCGCGCCGACCGCGTGCCGCGCTCCCGCGAGTTCGCCGCGATCATGGTCAACGACGTCGCCGCCTGCGGGTTCATGGTGATCGGCACCAACCTCGAGGGCATGCAGGGCTTCGTGGAGGAGGCCCTCGAGGAGCGCCTCGACCGGCTCAAGCCGCCCTCGCCCCGCGCCGCCGAGGGCGCCGAGGTCAGCGCCGCCCACATGGTGCGCACCTGGGCCGAGCAGGTCTTCGAGCGCGACACCGCGACCCTGCGCTTCCTGCCCCTGGACGTCCCCGCGCTCCACCGGCGGCTGGCGCGCATGGTGCCGGGCCTCGACCCCGAGGCCCTCGCCCCCCACGGCGTCGAGGTCCAGGCCCTGTGCGGGGCGCTCGAGGCCGCTCGCGAAGGCCAGCTCAACGCCGAGGAGCGCCAGTGGGTCGAGCGCTGCTGCGGCTGGCACCAGAGCGTGCTCCAGCACCGCCAGGCCCTCGACGCCGCCCTCGAGGCCGGCGGCGGGGGCCCGATCGAGAGCTGGGCGCGCAAGCACCGCGAGTGGTATCGCGGCCTGTTCTGGGAGGGCGTTCTTCAACGTCGAGGACACCCTGATCAAGGGCCCGGCCTTGTTCCGCTGATCGCCGGCCGCTGCCCATCCCGCGCCCAGGTGCACGTGGTCAGCATGCAGAACATCAAGGGCACCGGCCTCGACTTCGCGCTGCGCTGGGTGCGCCAGGGCGCGATCGACCGCGCCCTGGGCGGCTCTCGAGCTTCAACCCCACGGTCCAGTCCCGCTCCCTCGAGTCCCTGCGCCAGCTCCAGGACCTGGTCGACTTCCGAGGTCGACCTGATCCGCCGCGGGATCCAGGACGTGCTCCAGGGCGAGCTCTCCCTCACCTTCCGCCGCGAGCTCACGAGCTACCTCGAGTCCTCCCGCCGCCGACGCCGGCCAGCCCACCTGCCCCAGCCCGACGAGGCCACGCCCAACGGCACGTCCCCGCCTGGCTCAAGCTCCTGGTCAAGCTCAGAGCCCCTGCTCGACTCCGCCGCCTCGGTCTGGCGCACCCAACGCGCCCGCCGCGCCACCCGGGACTACACGCGACGAGCGGATCTCCATGGACCGCGCCGTCGACGTCACCGACATGACGGTCCAGCAAAGGAGCGGAACCACACCTCCTCTCTCGGGCGCCGCGACGGCCTGACCTCGCGGAGCCTTGGCGCTCTTGGCGGCCTTGGCGGTTCACTCTCCGGAGTAGCGGACGCGTCGTGACCTGGAAGGCAGGGGCAGGGGGGCTCCGCTGAAGGGGGCGCGGCCCCGACCCAAAGCCCGCCCACCTACCGCGACGCCGACGCCTCCAAGGTGCTCGTGACCCCGGCGCGCGGGGCGACGAGGCCGGTGTCCTGCGCGCGCTGGGCGCGGACGCTGGCGGCGCGGGCGGCGAGGACCTCGCGCAAGAGCGGGCGCTCGCCGTAGACCTCGCTCAACGCGGCGAGGACCTCGAGCTCGTCGTCGTAGGCCTGGGGGCGGTTGCGCGACGCGCGGCGCAGGGCCGAGCGCAGCTCGAAGGTCGAGTAGCGCCGGCCGAGCCGGGCGAGCACGTCGCCCCGCCCCGCGTAGGGGTCTCCTCCGCCGAGGTGCAGGGCCGCGTCGTCCAGGCCCTCGAGCAGCGCGCCCTCGCGGCGGTGCTCGCGGTAGACCTCGCGGGCGTGCCGCGCGCTGTCCGCAGCGTAGGCGTCGAGGTAGCGCTCGCTGTCCGCCGCGATCCGGGCCTCGTCGGCGGCCACCAGGTGCTCGACGTAGGCCTGGAGGCTCCCGTGCTCGGCCAGCACGCGCTGCTTCAGGTTCGGGTGCTGCTCCAGGCGCTCGAGGGCCACCGCTCGCGCCTCCGCTGCCTCACGGGCTTGCTCGGCGGGCCCCTCCAGGCGCGCGCGCAGGAGCGCCTCGTCCCGGTGCAGGGGGGTCGCGAGGTGCTCGCGGTAGTCGACCCAGGCCGCGTGGTAGGCGTCGAGAGCGGCCTCGAACGCGCCCGGGTCCTCCGCCGCCGCCGCCGCCGCGAAGAACGTCTGACCCGCGTCGGCCAGGGTCGCGCGGGCGTCGGCCAGGTCCAGGCGCGCGGTAGCCCAGTGGTCGGCCTGCTCCGCGACGTAGAGCACGACCGCCAGCTCGGCGGCGGTGTAGAACCAGCCGCCGAGCCGCGCCAGGCGGCTGCCGCTGGCGCCGAAGCGCGCCAGGGCGCTGCGCCCCTGGGCGCTCTTGAGCTCGACCACCCAGCGCAGGCCCTTGACCCCGCCCTGGACCGCCGCCGAGCTCAGCCCGAGGGAGGTGAGCGAGATCGCGAAGCTGCGCCCGCTGAGCTGGCCCTCGACCAGCATGGGCAGCGCCAGGCCGGCGCCGAGGACCAGGCTGTTCTTGAGCACGCCGTTCACGAAGCCCGGGCGCAGGCGGCGCTCGAGGGTGCGCAGGTAGACCGCCTGGGTCGCGCGGGCGCCGCCCACGAACAGGCCGTAGTGCAGGTAGAAGTCGGTGGAGAGCAGGTAGTCGAAGAACTCCTCGGTGCGCACTCGGTCGCCGGTCGCGGCGACGACGGCCAGCTCCTTGAGGAACAGGGCCAGGGTGAACTGGCCGAGGGCCGCGCCCTCGTGGCGCACCCGCGCCCAGTCGACGGTGCGGTCCGCGCGGCGGTAGCGCTCGAGCTCGCGCTCGGTCCCCGCGGGGCGCTCGAGCTCGATCGTGAGCGTGCGCCGGGGGTCCGCCGCGGAGACCCCGCGGCGACCCTCGCGGTAGGCCTTGCCGAACAGCTCGAGGACCTCGGCCTCGCTCATGCCGCCGCCCTGGGCCACCGGCGCGAGGTGCTGGTTGTAGAGGTGGGCCAGGCGGTGGAACAGCGCGGTCTCCACGGTCGCGCCCTTGAGCGAGGCGTACTCCTTGAGCTGGTCGGGCCACCAGGTGTAGTTGCTGCCCTCCCACGCGCGCTGCATGGCCTGGCGGCTGCGCTGCTCGCCGTCGGAGTTGCCCACGTCCGGGATCTCGCCGAGCAGGCTCACGTTCTGGTCGTGGAGCATGCCGTGGAAGAAGAACCGGCCTTGACCGATCCCGCCCTGGAAGATCCCGGCGGTGCGGCCCATGCGCTCGACGAAGGCCCGGATCACCTCGCCGTCGCTGAGCGGCTGGGTGCGGCCCACCCCGCGCAGCTCGGCCTCGAGCTTGGCCTTGAGCTCGGCCAGGAGTCGCGCCTTCTGCTGGCGCGACATGTGGTCCAGGTCCGAGACCCGCAGGTTCTCGCGCGCGCGGCGCACGAACACCGCGACCGGGCGCCAGCCCTCGCTCTTGCTCCACTCCATGTAGGGCAGGGCCACGATCGCCACCGGCTCGTAGATCGCGACCCCCGCCCGGCGCAGGGTCTCGGTCTTCTGCCAGTCGCGGACCGCCTCGGGGAGGGAAGGTGCCGGTCGCCTTGGTGTTGAAGCGGTTCTTGCCCGCCGCCCGGGGGTGGGACCGATCCCCTTGAGCACGTCCGCGGTCTCGGCGCCCAGCGGGTGCGGCACCGGCGGGCCGAGGACCGCGCGCCCGACCTCGCGGTGCGCCAGCCCCGGGCGGAGTACGCCCTCGCCGGCGCTCTCGCCCAGCACCCGGCCGTAGAGCTCGAGGGCCAGCGCCTCGCGCGGGCCCGTGCCCGGGAGCGCGACCGTCTCGCTGAGCTGGACCACCCGCGCCCCCGGCACCGGCTGGAGCGAGAGCGTCTTCACGCCGTTCGTCCCCAGCACCCGCGCCAGCCGCGCCTCCTCCACGTTCAGGTTCGCGAGCTGGACCGAGGGCGCGCCCTTGGGCGCCGAGAGCGCCATGTCGAGCACCTCGAGCTTCTGGAGCAGCTCTGGCTTGCCCACGTCGGCGGAGCCGATCCCGCCGGCCTCGACCGCGCGCTGTCCGTCGGCGCGGAAGCCCTCCGCGTCGAAGGGGCGCCCGTGAACCAGGTCGGCCAGGTGCCGCTCGAGGCCCATGCGCGGACCGAGCTCGGCGAGGTAGGGGTCCTTGTAGAGGGTCTCGCTCAAGCGCCCGGCCGCCGCCTGGCGCGCCTCGAGGGTCTCGGCCTGGCGGATCGCCTGGACCTCGGCGTTCAGGTCCAGGACCTCGCCCCCGAACGGGTGCTGCGCCAGCGCCTGCAGCGCGCACAGCGCGGCGATCAGCACCCCGAGCCGAACTCGAGTCATGAGACCCTCCCTCCAACGGCGGAAACCGCAGGCGGCGTGCCACCTGTGCGCTCGCTGTAACCTTCGACGGGCCGACGATTTCGCCAGGGGTGCGACCCACCTGCCCGAATCGGTCAGGCCATGGTTCGATCGGCCGCGACGCGGGGGTTACGGAACGCTGATTCCGCCGCCCGCCGACGCAGCTCCCGGCCCCGCGGGCCCTTAGCGCGGGGCCCCCCCAGGTTTGACCCGTCGGGCGCTTGGTGTAGGGTGCGCACCCCACACCCCTGGAGGAGGCATGGCCCAGTCGGTCGAGCCGATCGAGCTCTCCCAGACCGCCCGCGAGCGCTACCTGCGCTACGCCATGAGCGTGATCACCGCCCGCGCGCTGCCCGACGTGCGCGACGGGCTCAAGCCGGTGCAGCGGCGGATCCTCTACGTCATGGAGACGGTGCTGCACCTGCGCGCCGACGGGCAGCCCAAGAAGTCGGCCCAGGTCGTGGGTCGCGTCATGGGTGAATACCACCCCCACGGCGACTCGGCGATCTACGAGGCGCTGGTGCGCATGGCTCAGCCCTGGGCCCTGCGCTACCCGCTGATCGAGGGGCAGGGCAACTTCGGCGCGATCACCGGCGACAGCGCGGCGGCCTTCCGCTACACCGAGGCCAAGCTGCGCAGCCTGGCGACGTCGCTCATGGAGACGCTGAAGGAGGACACGGTCCCCTTCCGCCCGACCTACGACGCCAAGACCACCGAGCCCGAGGTCCTGCCCACCCCCGCGCCGCTCCTGCTGTTGAACGGCTCGACCGGGATCGCCGTGGGCATGGCCACGAACATTCCGCCGCACAACCTGGAGGAGGTGATCAAGGCCACGATCTCCCTGATCGACAAGCCCGACACCTCGGTCGCCCAGCTCACGCGCACCGTCAAGGGCCCGGACTTCCCCACCGGCGGGGAGATCCTCTCGACCAAGGCCGAGCTGCGCGAGATCTACGAGACCGGGCGCGGCTCGATCAAGGTCCGCGGGACCTACACCGTGGAGACCGTGCAGCCCAAGGGCAAGCGCGTCCCGCGGGTGAGCCTGGTGATCGACTCGATCCCCTACGGCTCGACCACCGCCCAGGTCCTGAGCAAGATCAAGGACCTCGTCGACACCCGCAAGCTCCCGGGGATCGAGCACGTCAGCGACCAGACCGACGCCAAGGGCGTGCGGCTCGTGCTCCAGCTCGAGAGCGGCGCCGACCCCGAGCTGCTCATGGGGGCGATCTACAAGTACTCGAACCTCGAGACCAGCTACGGCATGAACCTCACCTGCCTCCTGCCCACGCCCACCGGCGTCGGGCGACCGGCGGTGTGCAACCTCAAGGAGCTGCTGCAGGCCTGGCTCGACTTCCGCTTCGAGGTCGTGACCCGCTCGATCGAGTTCCGCAAGGCCCGGCTCGAGGAGCGGATCCATATCCTCGAGGGCCTGCAGAAGGTGCTCGGAAACGTGGACGCCGCGATCAAGCTGATCCGCGCCGCCAAGGACAAGGCCGACGCCCGCGAGAAGCTCTGCGCGAAGTACAAGCTCGACGACCTCCAGGCCAACGCCGTGCTCGAGATCCAGCTCTACCGCCTGGCGCAGCTCGAGGTGAAGAAGATCAAGGACGAGCTCACCGAGAAGTCCAAGGAGCGCGACCGCCTGGCGCGCCTGCTCAAGGGGCAGAAACCGCGTTGGGACCTGATCAAGGACGAGCTCCAGGCCTTCGCCAAGGCCCACGGCGATCGCAAGCGCCTGACCAAGATCGTGGCCCCCGACGAGGACGAGGGGACCTTCGACGCCACGCTCCTGATCAAGAAGGAGGACACCCACGTGCTCCTCTCGCGCGAGGGACGCCTGCGCCGTCAGCGCGCGCTGGACTCGGTGGACAAGGTCCGCCTGCGCGAGGGTGACGCGCTGTTGTGCGTGATCCAGGGCGCGACCACCGAGAACGCCGCGGTGTTCACCAACTTCGGCAGCGCCTACGTGTTCCCCCTGCACCAGGCCCCGGCGACCACCGGTTACGGCGACCCGATCCAGAAGTTCTTCAGCTTCAAGGACGGGGAGAAGGTCGTGTCCGCCACGAGCCTCGACCCGCGGCTGGTGACCGTCGAGGCCTCGGCGCTCCTCGTCGCCACCGCCAAGGGCCAGATCCTGCGCGTGCCCCTGAGCCTGCACAACGAGCCCTCGACCCGGGCCGGGCGCAAGCTCGCGCGCCTGGCCAAGGGCGACGAGGTCGTGTCGGTGGACGTGGTGGGCGTCGACGACGAGGGCGAGGTGCTCGTGGCCACGAGCAAGGGCAACGCGACCAAGCTCGCCCTGGCCGACGTGCCCCTGCTCTCGGCGGCGGGCAAGGGCCGGCGCGCGGCGCGCCTGGGCAAGCAGGAGACCCTCGTCGCCGCCACCGGCGCCGACAAGCTCGTGCTGGAGACGACCCGCGGCTCCGAGGACAGCGTGCTCTCGCGGCACCTCTCCCGGGGCGAGATCGGGGGCAAGCTGCAGGAGGTCAAGCAGCGCGGCGGCTGGACCCGCGCGCTGCCCAAGCTCGACCTGTTCGAGCTCGTCGAAGAAGGTGAGGAGTAATGGCCAAGAGCTACGACGCCAAGGACATTACGGTCCTCGAGGGCCTGGAGCCCGTGCGCCAGCGCCCGGCGATGTACATCGGCGGGGTCGGCCGCGACGGCTACCACCACCTCCTGACCGAGATCCTCGACAACTCGATCGACGAGGCGATCAACGGCCACGCGGGCACGATCGAGGTCGCGCTCAGCGCCGAGCGCGACGCGATCACCGTGATCGACAACGGCCGCGGGATCCCGATCGACATGCACCCCAAGCACAAGCAGCCGGCGGTGACCCTGATCCTGACCACGCTGCACGCGGGCGGGAAGTTCGGCCAGGACAACTACGTGCACTCGGGCGGGCTCCACGGCGTGGGCTCGAGCGTGGTCAACGCGCTCAGCGAGTGGTTCGAGGTCACCGTCAAGCGCGACGGGCGCGAGCACACCCAGCGCTTCGAGCGCGGCGTGCCCACCACCAAGCTCACCAAGGGCGCCAAGGTCCAGGGCACCGGGACCACGATCCGCTTCGCCCCGGACCCCGAGATCTTCGGCAAGCGCCTGCGCTTCGACCCCGAGCGGATCGTGCGCAAGCTCGACGACCTGAGCTTCGTGCACGCCGGCGTGCGCTTCCTGTTCGAGGACCAGGCCAGCGGCAAGCGCACCCAGTTCCACCAGAAGGAGGGGATCAACGCGCTCTTGAACCGCGCGATCACGCGCCAGGGGATCGAGCGCACCCTCCCCGAGAACTTCAGCTTCCGCCGCGACGCCAAGGACGAGCAGATCGGGCGGCTCGAGGTCGTGCTCACCTGGACCGACGCCCGGGACGAGCGCCTGCGGAGCTACGTCAACGGTGTGCACACCGGCAGCGGCGGGACCCACGAGACCGGGCTGCGCTCGGCGGTGGCCAAGGCCGTGCGCGGCTACATGAAGACCCACAAGGTCTCCCTGCCCAAGAGCCTCAAGATCACCAACGAGGACATTCGCGAGGGGGTAGTCGCGATCGTCTCGGTGTTCATGTCCGACCCCCAGTTCCAGGGGCAGACCAAGAACCGGCTGAACAACCCCGAGGCCAGCGCCGCCGTGGAGAACGCGGTGTTCCCCGCCCTCGAGCAGTGGCTGAACGAGCACGCGAGCTTCGCCGAGGCCGTGATCAGCCGGGCGAGCATCGCCGCGCGCGCGCGCCAGGCCAGCCGCGACGCCGCCGCCGACGTGCGCAAGAAGGGGCGCAAGAAGAAGACGAGCATGCCCGACAAGCTCGCCGAGTGCGCGTCCAACGACGCCGAGGAGTGCGAGCTGTTCATCGTCGAGGGCGACAGCGCCGGCGGCTCGGCCAAGCAGGAGCGCGATCGCAAGACCCAGGCCGTGCTCCCCCTGCGCGGCAAGGTGCTGAACAGCGAGCAGGCGAGCCTGAAGAAGGTGCTCGAGAACCGCGAGCTCTCGGACATCGTCAACGCCCTGGGCTGCGGCCTGGGCGACCAGTTCGACGCGGAGCAGCTCAACTACCACAAGGTGATCCTGCTCATGGACGCCGACTCCGACGGCGACCACATCACCACGCTGCTGCTCACGTTCTTCTACCGCTACATGCCGGGGCTGATCAAAGCCGGCCACCTCTACGTGGCCCAGCCCCCCTTGTTCCGCGTGGAGCTGGGCAAGGAGACCCACTGGGCCACGACCGAGGCCGCCCTCGCCAAGCTGCTGGAGAAGGAGGGCAAGAACCGCAAGCCCACGATCAGCCGCTTCAAGGGCCTCGGCGAAATGCCCCCGGCCATGCTGGCCGAGACCACCCTGCGCCCCAAGTCGCGCAACCTGCTCCAGGTCGTGGCCCCCAACACCCTCGACACCGACAAGACCCTGCGCGACCTCATGGGCAAGAACACCCAGGCCCGCTTCGACTACATCATGGAAGAAGCCGCGACCCTCGACCTCGCCGAGGTCGACATCTAGGCTCTGTCCGCGCTGGGGAGCGCCTTGCGGTAAATGAAGCGGGTCGCCTGCTCGCTGCTCAGCCAGTGGGGGCCCGTGCGCGCGTAGCCCGCGCGCTCGTAGCCGGGGATCCGGCCGGGCCAGGCGAGCGCAGGGCCGTGGGCCTCGATCGCCTCGGGCGAGAACGGGTAGGCCGCGACCCGACGCCGCGCTGCAGGTCCCGCGTGGTGCGCCCTCGGATAAGCTGAGCGGGTGGACAACGCGACGCACACCCTCTGCGGCCTGGCCCTGGCGCGGGCAGGCCTCGACCGCTTCGGCCCGGCGGCGACGGTCACCGCGGTGATCGCGGCGAACCTGCCGGACCTGGACATCGTGGTCCACCCCCTGCTCGGGAAGCCCGGCTACCTCTGCTACCACCGGGGGATCACCCACGCGCTCCTGGGCCTCGCGGTCGAGTCCCTGCTCTTGGCCACCGTGGTGTGGTTCTTCGCGCGCAAGTGGCACCCGGACACCCGCTGGTCGCCGTTCTGGCTGTGCGCGGCCCTGGGGCTCGCGAGCCACCTGGGGCTGGACGCGCTGAACACCTACGGCGTGCGCCCGTTCCTCCCCTTCTCCGAGCGTTGGTACTACGGCGACGCCGCGTTCATCATGGAGCCCGTCATGTGGCTCGGCTTCAGCCTGGCCGCCCTCGGCGCCTCCCCCACGCCCCTGGGTCGCGGGACCCGCAACGCCTGGCTGCTCTGGAGCTCGACGGTGTTCACGGTCCTGCTCTTCGCCGGAAAGACGCCCTGGTGGACCGCCGCGGTGTGGGCCGGCGGCGTGGCCGCCGGGTTCGCGCTCCGCTCGCGCGGGCTCAGCGATCGCCAGCGGCGCCGCGTCGCCGTGGGCGGGATCGCCCTCGCCCTGGCCTACCCCCTGCTGCTCACGCTGCCGCTCAACCGCGCCGCAGGTGCGCGCGCCCGAGCCTACGTCGAGCAGGTCGCGGGACCCGTGGCTTCGCAGACCGTGCACCCCCAGCCGGCCGCCCCCTGGCGCCAGCGCGCCGTGGTCTCGACCCCGGAGCGGACCTACGTCCTCGAGGTGAACCTCTGGACCGGCGAGCTGGAAGAGCTCGAGAGCCTCGAGCGGCGCTTGGACCACCCCCTGCTCGGCTACTACGTCGCTACCCAGCACGATACGCCTGAGTATCTGGCCTGGCGCTGCTTTGCCCGCGAACCCTTCGTGGCCGAGATCGCCAGCCGCACCCTCGTGCTAGGCGACGCGCGCTACGTCTCCGAGCCTACGGACGCCTGGTGCAACGTCGTGATCGACGTGCCTGACCAATAGCTCCGCGTTTGCGGGAGCGTGCGGTGGGGGATGGGCGCAGGCAAGCTGCGCCCCTACGCCGAATGGACCGCGCAGCGTGTGTTGGTAGGCAACGTGCCGGAACGCCGTTGGGGCGCAGCTTGCCTGCGCCCGTCCCACCCCCGCTCCGACTGCGTGTGACGGGTCTTCAGGAAGGCGTGCCCCTATCACGCTGCGCTGCGGTTCAACTCGCCGTAGGGGCGCAGCTTGCCTGCGCCCATCCCACCCCCGCTCCGAGTACGCGTCGGAGGTTCTGGGTAGGTTCGGGTCCATGAGAGCACCTGATCTGTATCGCCGTCAGCCACGCCGGACGATCCGACTCGACGACGAGGCCTATGCCACCCCAGGGCAGCCCTTCCTCGTCACCTTCAACCTACGCTGGGACGCGGGCGTCTCTCTCGCCGAGCCTCCACTGGCGACGACCGCGCAACGCATGTTCACTGCCGCCACTGAGGCCGTGCCGTGCGACGTCTTCGTGGGGTGCGTCATGCCCGATCACGTGCACGCGATCGTCGCTGCGCGCCCGGGGAGCTCGGTCGTGCGTTGGGTGCAGGCCTACAAGAGTCTTGTCGCCCGCGACGCTCGCGCGTTCGGAGTGCGCGGTCTCTGGCAGCGCCGCTTTCACGACCGTGCGATCCGCCAGGAAGAGGGCGTACTCGCCGCTGCGCTCTACGTCCTAGACAACCCCGTGCGAAGGCGACTGGTGGGCACCTGGCAGGACTGGCCGCTCAAGGGATCGCTTGAGTGGGACCTCGCCGAGATCTAGTCCCCGCTGGCCGCCGGGTGGCGGGCGGAGACGGCGGGGGAGATCGGGGGGGCGCCGGAGCGGGGGAGGCGCACGCGGAAGGTGCTGCCCTTGCCCAGCTCGCTCTCGACCGAGACCTCGCCCTCGTGGGCCAGGGTTAGGTGCTTCACGATCGAGAGCCCGAGGCCGGTGCCGCCGCGGGCCCGGGAGCGCGCCTTGTCGACGCGGAAGAAGCGCTCGAAGATTCGCTCGCGGAACTCGGGCTCGATCCCCAGGCCGGTGTCGGCGACCTCGAGCCAGACCTCGCGGGCGTTGGGGCAGAACAGGCGCACCGTGATTCGCCCGCCCTCGGGGGTGTGGGTCACGGCGTTGCTGATCAGGTTGTCGGTGATCTGACGCAGGGACTCGGCGTCGCCGTCGACCATGACCGGCGAGTCCGGGAACTCGGTGATCAGGGACACCCCGCGCTCCTCGGCGGTGGTGCGCTGAGCGCGGACCGACTCCTCCAGGGGCAGGTGCAGGTCCAGAGGGTCACGGACGAGGGTGCCCTCGTGGGCCTCGATCCGCGAGAGCGCGAGCAGGTCCGCCACCAGCGTGGTCAGCCGCGCCGCCTGGGCGCGGATCTTCTCGTGGAAGCGCGCGCGGTGCTCGAGGGGCATGTCTGGGTCGTCCTGGAGGTTCTCGACCAGGAGCTGGATCGCGGTCAGCGGGGTCTTGAGCTCGTGGGAGACGTTGGCCACGAAGTCGCGGCGCATGCCCTCCAGGCGGCGGAGCTCGGTCAGGTCGTGGAGCACGACGAGGGCGCCCAGGATCTTGCCGTCGGTGTCGCGGATCGGGGTCGTGCGCAGCTCCCAGGTCTGAGGGCTGCCCTCGCGGTCGCGCAGCAGCTCGCGCACGCGGGTCTTGGGCCGCTCCAGCGTGCGCCGCACCGCGCTCAGGAGGTCCGCCGCGGGCTCGAGCTTGGCCAGCGACATGCCCAGGGCCAGGCGGTGCGGGACGCCGAGCACCCGGGCCGCCACCCGGTTCAGGTGCACGATCTTCTCCTGGCTGTCGACGGCGATCACGCCCTCGTTCATGCTCGCGAGGATCGCCAGGGTCTGATTGCGGTCGTTGGTGATCGTGCGCAGGCGCTCGGCGAGCTGCTCGCGCATGGTGTTGAACGCGCTGGCCAGCTCACCCAGCTCGTCGCCGGTCTCGACGCTCAGCCGCGGCCCGATCTCGCCCTCGGCGATCGCCCGCGCCCCCTCGGTGATCCGGCCCAGGGGCTCGGTGAACCGGCGGGCGAGGAGGAGCCCTGGGAGCAGCGCGATCAGGAGCCCCAGCCCCGCGACCGAGATCACCATTTGTCGGATCTGCGCGCGGCGCGCGTCGATCTCGGCCAGCGGCAGCGAGACGCGGACGGCGCCCACGACGCGGCCCTCGCGCTCGAGGGGCAGCGCGAGGTACATCATGCGCGTGCCCACGGTGCGGCTGTAGCGGGTCGAGCTGCCCACGCGCCCGGCCAGGGCCTCCTTGAACTCGGGGCGCGCGGCGTGGTTGTCCATGCGCTCGGGGGCCTCCTCCGAGTCGCAGAGCACGGCGCCCTGGGGGTCGATCAGGGTCAGGCGGCTGCGGATCTGTTCGCCGAGGGCGTGGGTCCGGGCCTGGAGCTCGGCGGCGGGGCGCGGGTCGACGACGCTCGCCCGGTAGAGGTAGGCCTCGGAGAGCAGCGTGCGCTGAATCCTGCGCAGGGACTCCTGCTCGAACCATTGCGCCAGCAGCGCGCCCACCGAGGCGGTGGTCAGCACGACGAGGATTCCGAAGCCAGCGGTGAGCTTCCAGCGGAGGCGCATGGCACCAGCCTACTCGCGGCGGGGGCGCCGCCTCAATGCGCGACCGCGAAGTTCCGAGGACCCTGGTGCAGCACGGTACCGGAACGTCTGACGCGCAGCACTAGTGCTGTGCGTCAGAAGTTTCGGTACAGGTCGCGCAGCAATCGTCGTCCCTGGCAAGGCGTGAGGAGGGAGCAATGCGGGCCATTGTGACCGACGAACAACACAGCCAGGGGCGGCGAGGGCAAGCGAGATGTACCGGAACTTCTGACGTGCAGCACTAGGCCTCGCGGAAGCGGTAGCCGACGCCGCGGATCGTCTGGATCAAATCGCGGTGTTCGCCGAGCTTCTTGCGCACCGCGCCGACGTGGACGTCGATGTTGCGGTCAATGATCTGGGACGAGTCGCCAGCGACCTTGCTCAGGAGCTGTTCGCGGGAGAACACCCGGCCGGGGTTGCTGGCCAGGGCATGCAGCAGGCGGAACTGGCGCGCGGTGAGCTCGACCGGTTCGCCCTCGACCGAGAGGGTGTGGCGGGTGGCGTCGATCACGACGCCCGGGCGCACGATCCGCTCGTCCGAGGCGGGGCCCGACATGCTGGTGCGGCGCAGCACCGCGCGGATCCGCGCCAGGAGCACCTTGGTCGTGAAGGGCTTGCTCACGTAGTCGTCGGCGCCGAGCTCGAGGCCGGTGACCACGTCGTCGGCCTCACCCTTGGCGGTGACCATGATCACGGGGATCGGCTGCAGGTCCGGGTTGGTCTTGAGGCGCCGGCAGATCTCGAGGCCGTCGACCTTGGGGAGCATGAGGTCGAGCAGGATCAGGTCGGGGTACTCCTGCTCCGCCTTCTGCAGCCCCTCTTCCCCGTCGCGAGCGCCGGAGATCCGATACCCCTCGCGGCCCAGCGAATACTGCATGGCCTCGAGAATGTCGGGCTCGTCCTCAATGATCAGGATCCGCTCGCGTTGCACCGCTAAGGCCTCCCAGTGACGTGCGCGGAGGATCGTCGCTCTCCTTCAAGTCAGGATAAAGACTGCAGTCAGGCCTTACGAGGTCAGAAGATGAAACGCCACCCGGTTCCGGCCGGGATCCTGCTTGGGAGCAGGGGCCGGGGGAACAGGCGCTCGGCCAAGGCGTCGAGGGCGTCCCAGTCCGGGCGTCGACCCCAGGGGTTGTAGCCGCCCCCCGGGATCCCCGGCGGGAGCTGCGCGGCACCGATCTCGACCTCCATCTGCCGGATCGTGGGGAGCAGTTGGTCGTCGTCGATCGCGCGGCGGAGGCGCAGGACCTCGGAGCTGAAGTCGCCCGAGCGCTCGAGCCGCGGAGTCATGGCGGCGAGGACCGCCGCGGGGTCGTCGGCCGCGCGCAGGGCGTCCAGGAGGCGCTTCACAGTGAGGGCGTGTCCGAGCTCGCCCAGGGTGCCGTAGCTCTTGTAGGGGAGCTGGTCCGAGCTGTAAGGCAGGCGCTCGATCCGAGCCTGGGGCTCGGGCTCGCCGTCGGGCACGGGGAACGTAGGCGAGGGTTCCCAGGGCAAGGGCAGGGGCAGAGGGGGGACGGGGATCGCCTGTGCGGGCGCCAGGGCGAGGAGGCAGAGCGCGAGGGCCGTGCGAATCATGCGAGGGGTCCTTCCGCCCGCCCTCAGTGCAACGCCGGGGCCAGCGCTCAACCTCTGCTGCGCCAAGGGCTCAGCGGCTCAGATCGGGCGCCTCGGGCTCGGACGAGCGCAGGCTGAAGCGAGCGCGAGCAGGTGGCGTATAGTCCCCGGCGCAGGAGGAGTCATGGCCCGCTTCGAACCCTACGGCGACCACGCGCCCCAGGTGGACCCCGAGGCCTACGTGCACCCCGACGCGACCCTGATCGGGAAGGTCGAGGTCGGCGCCCACAGCTCGATTTGGCCCGCGGCGGTGCTCCGCGGTGACGACGGCGGGATCCGGATCGGGCGCAACACCTCGATCCAGGACGGCTCGGTGGTGCACATGACCGAGGGCCTGAGCGAGGTCTCGGTCGGCGACCGCGTGACCGTGGGGCACCGGGTGATCCTCCACGGCTGCACCGTCGAGGACGAGTGCCTGATCGGCATGGGGGCGATCGTGCTCGACAACGCCGTGATCGGCCGCGGGAGCCTGGTCGGCGCGGGGGCCCTGGTGACCCCCAACACCCAGGTGCCCCCGGGGTCCCTGGTGCTGGGCATGCCCGCCAAGGTGATCCGTCCGGTCCGCGACGCGGACAAGGCCATGATCGAGACCGGCTGGAAGGAGTACACGCGACGAGCCGCGGAATACGCGGCTCGTGATCGAGAAGGCTAGCTCCGCCGCTACATGAGCAGCAGCAGGCCGCAGATCGCGGCGGCCGCCGGGCCACAGAAGGCGAGCACGCGCCCGAGGGCGTCGCTCCCGCTGTCGCTGACCGAGCGGGCCTTGGGGCGGGTCCCGCTCACCCGCCGGGTGCGGGCGCTGGTGCGGGCGGACGACGGGGTGGCGGCGCGGCGACGGCGGGTCGAGCTCCCGGTCGCGCGGCGGGTGCTGGTGGTGGGGCGCTTGGCCTTGAGCCGGGCGCTCTTGGCGCGGCGACGGACCGTCGAGCGCTGCGGGCGGGGCTCGCTCTCCTCGATCGGGATCAGCGCCAGCTCGTGGCTCTTCTCGTGGAGCGCGCGCTCGCGGGCCGCGTCGGAGACCGCGATCTCGGGGTGGGTCTCGTCGTTCCAGCCGATCGCGTGGGAGCTGGTGGTCAGGAGCTCCTCGTCGGAGTCGAGGTCGTCGGAGACCTCGAGGCCGCCGCGGGAGATCTCGAGGGGGTCCGGCTCCTCGAAGTCGGCCAGGAAGTCCGAGAGGGCGTTCGCGAACTCCTCGGCGTTGGCGAAGCGGTCGTCCTGGTGGCGGGCCAGGGAGCGCATGACGATCCGCTCGAGGGCCTCGGGGATCTCCTCGCGCATTTGGCCGACGGGCCGGGGCTCGCGCTCGCGCAGGGCCTTGAAGATCGTGCGCGGGCGACCGACGCCGTAGGGGGGCAGGCCGGTGAGGAGCTCGTAGAGGATCGCGCCCAGCGAGTAGACGTCCGCGCGGGAGTCGACGCGGCTCGCCTCGCCGGTGGCCTGCTCGGGCGAAATGTAGGCCGGGGTCCCCAGCCAGATCCCGCTCTCGGTGATCCGGGGGTCGATCCCCCAGGCGTCGCGGGCGAGGCCGAAGTCGATGATCACCGGCTGGCCGTCGGGGCGCACCAGAATGTTGGCGGGCTTCAGGTCGCGGTGGATCACGCCGTGTTGGTGAATGTGGTGGGCGGCGCGGGCGGTGCGCTCGACGAGCAGCGCGGCCTCGCGGATCGGGAGCACGCCCTCGTTGTAGAGGCGCTCGGAGAGGGGCACGCCGTCGACCAGGTCGAGGGTGAAGTAGGGCAGGCCGTCGGCGTGGCCCTGCTCGCGGACCTTGGCGACGCCCACGTGGTTCATGCGCGCGGTCAGGCGGGCCTCGCGCAGGAAGCGCCGCATGCGGTGGTAGTAGGTGCCGCCCCGGCCGCCGGGGAGGGGGGCCTTGAGGGCGACCTCGCTGCTGCCGGCGCGGTCGAGGACGCGGAACACTGCGCCCATACCGCCCTCGGCCAGGGCGCCGGTCACGCGGAAGCCGTCAATGGCTCCGCCGACCCGCACGGCCGCAAAGTCGTTAGCCGCGGCCTTGCCCACACCGTCGTTGGTGCGGGGCTCGTTGTCGCGGAGAGGCATCGTTTCGAAGGGGGCGTCCATGCCCCATCCACAGCGAGCGCTGTGCCCAACTCCAGGATCTGGGAAACGAGCCCAAAGCGAACCGCATTACAAAACTTACACGCTTGGGCGGCCAGCTAGGCGGGGCGAGGTGGTGTCACTTGGACACACTTCGTCGCTTCGTGCTGAGACGGAACCGCTTCGGTGAAACTTGCGGGCAAATTCCGCTTTGACCCTTCGGTGAGGGACGGGGCGAATTCAAAGGACTTAGGGGCTTGCGCGCCTAACGGTCGGCCTCCGCGCTCAACCCATTGCCAATCAAATAGATAGAGAGGAACCCGCGTCGGGGGAGGCGCGCTGGCCCCCGGCACTGCAAAATCCTTCAAGGCCCTCAACCCCGTCGCGGAGCCTGCCGATAGGCCAAGCACAGGGAGGCCGTATGAAGACCCGCAAGAAGCGCTCGACCCCGGTCCGGATCGTCGAGTTGGCCGAGCGTTCGAACGAGGACTGGTACGTCGAGCACGGCCACGGAGACTGAGCGCCCCCGAGTGGGGTTGGCGGCCCACTACCTGGGCCGCCGCAGCGGGAACGCGACCTACGTCGAGGGCTTGATCCGCGGCTGGTCCGCGACCGACCTCGAGCTGTGGGCCTACGGCTACCTCGCCGACCCTCCGCCTCCGGGGGTGGTCGTCAAGCGCCCGGTGCAGAGCGCGACCCTGCGCAACCTGGGCGGCGCGGCCCTCAGCATGCGCCGGGATCGCCTGTCCCTGTGGCACGCGAGCTGGAGCGCCCCCCGCGGGGTGAGCCCCGTCGTGCTCACGGTCCACGACGCCCTGCACCTGACGCACCCCCGCCTGCTCCAGCAGCGGGTGCGCTGGCGGCTGAAGGTGCTGCTCCCCGGCGACCTGCGCCGGGTCGCGCGGGTGATCGTCCCCAGCGCCGCCACGCGCCACGCGCTCTTGAACCTGGTCTCCGGCCTCACCCCCGACCGGGTGGTACAGATCCCCCTGGGGATCAACCCCGAGCACTTCCACCTCGGGCCCGGCGCCCTGGGCCTCGGGCCCGACGACGCCCAGGTCCTCGCGCGCCACGGCCTCGAGCCGCAGCGCTACGCGCTCTGTGTCGGTCGCCCGGACCCGCGCAAGAACCTGACCCGCTTGTTCGGCGCCTACGCCGAGGGCGCCGCCGGACGCCGGCTACCGCTGGTGGTGGTCGGGCCCCTGCACGACGAGCAGAAGAACCTCGAGCGCCTGGCCCAGGTCCAGGGCCTCGAGGGCGTGCGCTTCCTGGCCAACGTGAGCAACCCGGAGCTGGGCGCCCTGTTCCGCGGCGCGCGCCTGCACTGCTACGTGAGCCTGGGCGAAGGCTTCGGACTGCCCGCGCTCGAGGCCCTGGCGTGCGGGACCCCGAGCGTGCTCAGCGACCTGCCCGTGTTCCGCGAGTTCGCCGGCGACGCCGCGAGCTACGTCGACCCCTACGACCGCGGGGCCATGGCCCGCGCGATCGCCCGAGCCCTCGCCGACCGCGAGCTCGTGGCCCGCACCCGCGAGCTCGGCCCGCGCCAGGTCCGCGGGCGCACGATCGCCGCCATGTCCGCGGCCACCGCCGACGTCTACCGCAGCGTGCTGTAGCTAACGCGGCGCCTCGGTCGTGCGCTCGAGCTCGAGCTCGATCGTGGCGGTCAGCCAGGGGATCCCCAGGCTCTCGAGGGAGGTCTGGTTCACGCTCTTGACCTCGCCCACCCCCTTGGCCAGCCACACCGTCTCCTCGGTCCTCGCGACGAACGGGCGGCGTTCCCCGTAGGGGCGGTTGGCCGAGGTCACCTTGAACTTGAGGCAGGCGGGGAAGGTCCCCGCGGGGGTCTCCACGTCCTCGACCCCCACGAGCTCGACCTCGCGCTCGAGGGTGCCCTCGAAGGTCATGAAGCGCGTCTCGTGCGCGATCTTGCTGCGGTAGGTGTGCCGCTCACCGATCGCCGCCTGGCGAGGGAAGAGCGGGATCGGCGGCTCGTAGCGCTGCTCGAAGCCCTGGGCGCGCATGGACTGGCCCCCCATGACCGGGCGGCCGTCGCGGGACCCCATGAGCAGGAACTCCCCCTCGTTGTCGTCGAAGCGCACCAGCCCGTCCGGGCCGGGAGAGCCCTCGCGCACGAGCTGGGAGCGCTCGCTGCGCCCCCCCCGGCGGGTGAGCGTGCGGCGGTAGACGTAGTCTCGTTGGGGGGCGACGGGGAAATACTCGCCGACGTCGAAGCGCTGCTCCTCGGGCAGGAGCACGGCCCCGATCAGGTGCAAGACGCCGTTCTCGGCGGCGAGGTCGGCGGTCACGACCCGCGCCCCGCCGACCCGCACGCCTGCGGCGTCGTTCGAGATCGGGAGGGTGCGGCCCGCGAGGGTGCGCACCGTCTCGAACCCGGCCACCTCCTGCGCCGTGACCTTCCCCCTCGCGACGTGGTGCAGGAGCACCGACTTCAGGCGCGCGGGTTCGGCGAGCAGGGCGGCGAGCGCGCCCTCGGGCAGCGCGGCGAAGGCCTCGTCCGTGGGCACGAACACGGTGAAGGGGCCTGGACCGGCCAGCGCGTCGCTCAGGCCGGCGGCCGCGACCGCCTCGCAGAAGGTCTGGCAGCGACCGCTCTGGCGCGCAGCGTCCAGGAGCGTGTCGCCTCGGGCGGCGCCCGCCGCAGCGAGCAGGAGCAGGAAGTGCAGGGTCGAGCGCATGGACGTCCTCCTTCGAGGCCTTCATGGAAGCAGACCTCGGCGAGAACGCACGGCTGAGGTCCGACGGCCTTCTCCGTGCAGGACTTAATGGGAACTGAGAATCAGGCGCATGACCCTCGCCCCGCACCCGGTGTGCTTTCATGGCGCCCCGAGAGCGGAAGAAGAGCCCCCATGATTCGCCCCCCCCGATCCCGCGCCCTGGTCCGCGGTTGCCTCGTCGGCGTCCCCGTCGCGTGCCTCGTCCTCGGCGTCGAGCTGCGCAGCCGCGCCGAGGACCCGCGCCCCCGCGGGGGACCCCCCTGCGGGCGTCCGAGCCCATGCTCAGCGAACACTTCGCGACCGCGCAGGTGTGCGCGCGCTGCCACAGCAGCTCCGAGCGAGCCCAAGGCATGCGCGACGCCAAGGGCCGCAGCGTGGCGCCCTTCGACCTGTGGCGCACGTCCATGATGGCCAACGCCTCGCGGGACCCGCTGTGGCGCGCGGTGCTCTCGGCGGAGGTCCAGGCCACCCCCAGCCGCGCCGAGGACATTCAGAGCACCTGCCTGCGCTGCCACGCGCCCATGGCGAGCCAAGAGCACCGCTTCGCCGACGCGCCGTCGCCGACCCTGGCCGACCTCAGCGGCGAGGACGCGACCGCGCTCCTGGGCCTGGACGGCGTCTCGTGCACGGTGTGCCACCAGATCCAGGCCGAAAACCTGGGCACCCCGGAGAGCTACAGCGGCAACTGGGTGATCGGTAAGGAGCACGTGATCTACGGGCCGCACCCAGACCCGCTGACCATGCCCATGCGTCGTCACACCGGGTTCACCCCCACCCACGGGACCCAGGTCATGCAGCCCGCGCTGTGCGGGAGCTGCCACACCCTCTACACCGACGCCTTGCTCCCCGACGGCAGCGAGAGCGGGCACCGCTTGCCCGAGCAGACGCCCTACCTCGAGTGGCGCAACTCGGACTTCAGCACGGAGGGCACGCTCGGCAAGCAGGCCAAGACCTGCCAGGCCTGCCACGTGCCCTTCGTCGACGAGGACGGCCAACCCCTCGAGACCCGGATCGCGCGCAACCCCATGGGCGGTGACTTCCGGATCCCCGAGCGCCGCCCGGTCGGGCGGCACGTGTTCCGCGGGGCGAACACGCTGGTGCTCTCGATCCTGCGCGACAACCAGGAGACGCTCCAGCCCCAGGCTCCCCCCGAGGCCTTCGACCGCGCGATCGAGCTCGCGCGCGAGAACTTGCGCGAGCACACCGCGACCTTGACCCTCGCGGACGTGGCCCGCGACGGGGACACCCTGCGCGGGAGCGTGGCGCTCACGAACCTCACCGGGCACAAGTTCCCGACCGCGCACCCGACTCGCCGCGCGTGGCTGCGGGTGCGGGTCACGGACGCCAGCGGCCAGGTCGTGTTCGCGAGCGGCGAGCACGACCCCGACGGGCGGCTCCTGGGCGCGGACGGACAGCCGCTCCCGGCCGAGCTCCCGGAGGGCCCGGTGCACGCGCACCAGGCGACGATCGCCAGCGCCGACGCGCCCCTGGTCTACGAGGCGGTCATGGGCACCCCCGACGGCGCCCCGACCTACCTCCTGACCCGCGGGGCCTCGTACATCAAGGACACGCGGCTCCTGCCCCAGGGCTGGAGCGCCGAGCACCCCGACGCCCAGGAGATCCTGCCCCGGGGCACCGAGGGCGACGCCGACCACACCGCGGGCGGGGACCGCGTGGCGTTGGCGCTCCCGGTCGGCGCCGCCCAGGGTCCGCTGACCCTCGAGGTCGAGCTGCTCTACCAGACCCTGGGCGCGCGCTACGCCGCCGAGCTGTTCCGCTACGACACTCCGGAGGTGCGCGAGTTCCGCGCCTACTACGCCCGGGCCGAGCGCGGCCCCGAGCGCGTGGCGGGCGCGACCCTCGCCGTCGAGTGAGAGGAGTGCCCATGGCCCCGCGCGCGATCGTCGTCTCGTTGCTCCTGCTCTGCGGCTGGTCGGCGACCGACGAGC
>JAWKSZ010000076.1:0-40130 GCA_041402045.1 Planctomycetota bacterium
GGTCTCCGACGCCACGCCCAGGGGGCGGACGTCGCAGAACCCGAGGGTCGCCTGGCCGTCCTCGAGCTCGTGGGGGCGCACGAACTCGAGGCGCACCTCGCCGTCGCCCTTGAGCCCGCTGCCCAGGCCCAGGCGGTAGACGCGCCCGCCCTCGACCTCGCTGATCCCGACCTCGCGCAGGTCGAGCCGGGTCTGGCGCCCGACGAGCTGGAAGCCCGCGGGCACGAGCACGTTCAGCTCGTAGGCCTTGCCGCGGCGGACCTCGTAGTCGAGGTCCGCGGTCATGCGCACCTCGCTCGCGTCGACCACGACCGAGAGCCGGTCGCGCACGCGGACCTCGAGCTGCTCCTCGACGCGCTCGAGGGTCAGGCTCGCCGGGCGACGCACGAAGCTGTAGGCCGAGGCGACCTCCAGCGGCTGGCGCGGGTTGCCCAGGCCCTGAGCGAGCTGCTCGAGGGCGCCGGGGCCGGCGCGGCGCAGGCCCTGGGTGTCCTGGGGCACGACCCGCAGCCCCTCCTCGACCACGAGCCCGAGCTCGCCCTGCTCGCGGGTCACGCCCTGGGGGATCACGTGGGGCGCGGCGAAGGTGGCTGCGTCGAGCTCCAGCTCACCCTGGATCAGGACCTGGTGCCGGGTGCTGCTCGGGCGGCGCAGGTCGACCCGCAGCACGCCCTGCTCGACCGACCAGGTGCGCAGGAGCGGCGACTGCACGGTGGTCACCTCGAAGCCCTCGGGGAGCTGGAAGGTGAAGCCCTCGCGCCCGGCGCCGCTGACCGCGAACTCGGTCAGCGAGCGCAGGGTCACGCGCCCGCGCTGCACGTAGACGATCGAGCGCGTGCTGGCGCTGGCCTCGGACGCCCCGCCCGTGCTCAGGACCTCGCGGGACACGAGCGCGACCGAGAGCTGCCCGGCGCCGCCGACGCTGGCCTCGATCCGCTCGCCGCCGGGGGCGAGGTCGCGCTGAGCGCTGGCGCCG
This sequence comes from Planctomycetota bacterium, assembly GCA_041402045.1. GTDB lineage: Bacteria > Planctomycetota > J058 > J058 > J058 > JAGQRJ01. Next base: position 977 of record JAWKSZ010000076.1, read on the forward strand.
CCGACCACGATCCGGCGCTCGGCGACCGCCGAGCTCAGCTCCAGGCGCCCGGTGGCGCAGGGGGCGGTGCTGAAGGCGAAGCGCCCGCCGGCGGAAGGCGCGATCAGGCGCAGCTCGACGGTGTAGGCCGCCGGGCCGCGGGCGAGCAGCTCGTAGCCGCCGGCCGGCGCGCTGCGCACCCGCGCGCCGTCGAGGCCGTCGCGCACGCCGTGGCCCTCGAGCCCGGTGCCGAGGAGCCCCAGCGACACGGTCTGCCAGCCCTCGGCCAGCACGTCCACCCGCAGGGTGCAGGTCAGCTCGAGCTTGCCCTGGGCGTCGATCTGGCCCTGGTAGGCGGCGTCGGTGATCAGCGCGTTGCGCGGGGGCTGCGCGGTCTTGACCGGGACCTGGTCGGGGAACGCGCGGCGGAACAGCTCGGCGTAGACGTCCTGGGGCACGTAGACCCGGTCGCCGTCCCGGGTGTCGGCGTCGCTGTCGTAGGGCACGTAGACGCGGAACCCGCGCTCGGCGGCGGCCGGCTCGTCGGCGCTGGCGCTCGAGAGCCCGCCCAGGCCGCAGAGGAGGAGCACCGCGGCGGCGCTGGGCGAGAGCCCGCGACGGCGCCGGCGCTCGGCGCGCAGGGCCTTGCCCAGCCGGCTCAGCGGCGCGGTGTCCCAGGCCCGGGCCAGGGCCCAGGCGAGGTGGATCGGCGCCGCCGCGACCAGCCCCAGCGCGAGCGCGTTGCAGAGCGGGACGAGCTTGGCGGGGAGGATCAGGAGCGGGAGCGCGCTCAGGAGCGCCACGCCCAGCACCAGCACCGCGAGCACGTGGGTCCGGGTCACGAGCGGGAGGGCCAGGCCCAGGGCGCAGCCCAGGAGCGCGAGGATCCCGAAGGTCGTGATCAAGGTCTCCGAGCGCCCGAGCTCGAGGGCCAGCTCGGCCCCGCCGCCGTCGCGGGAGAAGCCGTAGCGCCGGCCGACCGGGGTCCAGCCCAGGACCAGCGAGCTCAGGCCCACCTTGCCCAAGGTCCCGCGCCCGCTGCTCGTGCTGGCGCGCAGGAGCTGCTCGCCGCGCTCGTTGGCCAGCTCGGCCTCCTCGACCCGGCCCATGCCGCGCAGGACCTCGGCCTGGGCCTTGTAGGCGTCGGCGCCGCCGCGCAGCTGGATCGCGCGCTCGGCGTCCTGCAGCGCGCCGTCGAGGTCGCCCTGGGCCTGACGCAGCTTCGAGCGCAGCAGGCGCAGGGTCGCGTCGTCCTGGTTCTGCTCGACCAGCGCGTCGACCCGCGACACGTCGAGGCCGAGCTTGTCGGTGGTGGTCAGGAGCCCGTTGTCTCCGCCGCCGCCCAGGTCCTTGTTCGTCATGTTCTGGGCGTATTCCCGGGCCAGCTCCGCCAGCTCACCGGAGAGCTGAGCCTCCTCCTCGAGCACGACCGCGGGGGCCTTGGCGTCCGCCTTGCCGCCGGCGCCCTGGGCCTGGCCTAGCTGGCGGCGGCTCTCGGCGCGGCCGCGGGGGCGCCGGCCGCCGTAGGCGCCCGCGGCGCCGCCGGCCGGGCCGTCGACGCCGAAGGCGTCCTCGGTGGCGCCGGTGGACTCGCCGCCCTCGGCGCCCCAGCCGTCGGCCTCCTCCTCGCGCTCCATGAGCGGCTCGGGCTCAGGGGCGTCCATGGGGGCCATGTCGTCGCCGAGGCTCGACTCGGCCTCGTCCATGTCGAGCTCCATGGGCGCCTCCGGCGGGGCGAGCTCCTTCGCCTTCTCCAGGGACTCCCGGGAGCGGTCGCGGGCCTCGGACTTCTTCTGCTCGGGGCGCGCCTGGCGGTTGGGCCGGGGCCGGGCCGGGCTCGGGTCTGGGGCCGGCGGGGGCGGCGGCGCCATGGGAGCCCTGGACCCCGGGGGCGGGGCCGCGGTCGCGGTCTCGGTCGTCGTGGGGTAGCTGTTGCCGTCGTCCCCGCGGTAGTCCCGGGCGGCGTCCTGCTCCCCGTCGTAGAAGTAGCCCTTGGCGCTCGCCTGGGGCGCTTGGCTCGCGCCCTCCTCCTCCTCCGCCCAGGCGTAGTCCGCGCCCGCGGCGGCGCCGTCCATTTCGTAGGCGGTGGCCCCCGCCGTGGGTCTCTGCATGCTGCGCCCGCCGAGCACCGACACCGAGAGCCAGGCCAGGAAGCCCAGGCCCGCCAGCGCGGCGAACACGATCCAGGTGACCTTGCTGGTGAGCACCGCCCCCGCGCTGCGCGAGGCGCCGCGGCGGGCGTCCTCGGCGCCGAGCAGCGCGACCACGAGCAGCCGGCGCGCGCTGGCGCTGGCGGCGATCAGGAGCCCCACGAGCACGAGCCCGAGCAGCCACTCGCCGCCCCGGCTCAGGCGCCGGAGCGTGCTCACGAGCAGCGGGGTCTCGCCGCGGCCGCCCAGGTCCTGGCGCACGTTGCCGCTGACCTGGAGCACCTGGTAGTCGTCGGGCAGGGTGAGCTGCCACTCGGTCTTGAGCACGGGGACCACGTCCTCGCTGTTGAGGCAGAGCTCGGGGGCGACCAGGCTCAGGTCGTCGAGCGAGCCCCAGGCCGGGCGCGCCACGGTGTAGGTCGCGCTGACCTCGACCGCGTCCTGCGGGCCCTTCTCGCCGGCGACGGTGATCGGCACGATCTTGAGCCCGTCGCGCTCGGCGGGCTTCACGCCCTCGCCGTCGACGACCACGCTCCACAGCTCGGCGCCCTCGGGCAGGCGCAGGGCGAAGAACTGGTTGCCGAGGTTCTTCACGCGGAAGGTCGCGGTGTGCCGGCTGCGGCCGTCGGCGCCGCTGGTGGTCTGGAGCACGAGGCTCTCGGCGACCGCGGTCAGCATGGGCGCCGCCTCGTGGCGGGTGACCTTGAGCCCGACGGTGTGCTCCTCGCCCACGAAGGCGTAGGCGAACAGGGGGTAGCCCTCGCCCGCCTCGGTCTCGACCTCGGCGACCTCGAGCTCCCGCACGCCCTGGCCCACGGCCTCGAGCTCGGTGGCGTCGGCGGAGAAGATCGCGATCTGCCCGCGCTGACGGAAGGCCTCGGCGATCCGCAGGGACGGCAGCGCCGCGACCTCGACCGCGCCCTGGCCCTCGGCGCTGGCCGGGAGCTTGCTCTGCAGACGCGCGACCAGGCTCACGTCGCCCTGCTGGCGGCGCACGAAGCGCAGGCGGTAGCGCTCCCAGCCCGCGGGGACGTCGCCCTGCACGCGCTCGCGGTCCTCGTGCAGGTCGGGGTGCTCGAAGCGCGCGGCCTGGCCGAGGCCCTCGGGGACGAGCACGTCCAGGGTCTCGAGCGGCGCGCCCTGCACGTCGAGGTCGGCGCGCACGTCGGTCGAGACCACGCGCTCGCGCACGCGGTGCTCGACGTGGAGGTCGGCGGAGAGCCGGGTCTCGCGGCGGGTGAGCTGCAGCGCGCCGCCGTATTCCCCGCCCTCGATCCGGTAGCCGAGCACGAGGCCCGGGACCTGGAGCCCGAGCTTGGGCAGCTCGGCGGCGGGGACGCCCACGAGCTGGGCCAGGCCCTCGCCCTGCAGGCGGTAGGCGGCGTCGGGGGCGAAGCCCAGGTAGCCGCCGAGCTCGGCGGCCGGGCTCCCGCTCAGGCGCGGGATCTGGAGCGCGCGCCCGGCGAGCTCCTGCTCCTCCTCACGCTGGGCCTGGAACACGAGCACCAGCTCCTGGCCGGCCTCGAGGCCCTGGGGCAGCTTGACCTGGAGGTGGGTCTGCTCGCCCGCCGCGTCCTGGGAGTAGGTGCGGTCGAGCTGGTGCTCGGGGGGGCGCGCGCTGCCGACGAGGCTCACCGCCGCGTCCTCGACCACGAACCCCGGGGGCAGGTCGGCGGTCAGCGCGAACACGCGGCCCTCGCGCACGCGGTACTTGAACGCTGCGACCGCGCGCAGGCTGCGCGCCTCGAGCTGGAAGGCCACGCGCATGGAGAGCTCGACCCGCGGCTCCAGGGGGCGCACGTCGAGGGTCAGCCCGCCGGCGGCCTCGCCGTGGCGGTAGGCGCGCAGGATCCCCGCGACCTGGCGCGGGAGCACGGCCAGGTCGGCGCGCTCGAGGCCCGTCTCCTGCTGGAAGCGGATCCGGGTGTCGTCGCCGCGGGCGACGGCGAGCATGCCGGCCACGCGGTCGGTGTCGGGGAGCGAGACCGGGGTCAGGGTCAGCTGCTCGCCCGCGCGCAGCGGGCGCTCGGCGACGAGCTGCAGGAACAGGTCGCCCTGGCGCGGCGCGTTGAGCTCGATCTTGACCCGGCGGTCGTCTTGCACCGGGGTCAGCTCGCCCAGGCCCTGGGAGATCGTGCGCAGCCCGCGGAGCACGAAGCCCGGGGGCAGGTCCACGTGCACGACCTCGCGCGGGGCGCGGTAGACGCCGATCGCGAGGGTCGTCGAGAGGGTCACCACGTCGTTCTTGACCTCGAACAGGGTGAACACGTCGCCGGTGGAGTAGGGGGTCACCGGCGAGACCGCGCGCTTGGGGCGGTAGGCCAGGCTCAGGGGCGCGTCCAGGTCGCCGAAGGCGACGGCGAGGTGCGTCGAGCGCGCGCCGGTCTGGGGGACGAGCTTGCGCGCGTCGACCCAGCCCACGCCGCCGGTGACGCGGTTGAGCTCGAGCTCCCCGGGGACGCTCAGATCCAGGCGCCCGCTCGCGGCGCGGGGCAGCGCCAGGGACAGGACCCCCGAGCCGCGCTCTTCACCGGGCTGGACCTTGACGAGCTGCGACCAGCGCAGGGTGTGCTCGCCCGCCCCCGAGACCAGGGCCAGGAGCTGGCCGTTGGCCTCGAGCACCCGCGCCGGCTGTCCGTCGAGGGTCAGCGAGGTCACGCCCTGGCGCGCCAGGGGGAGCTGCACGCGACCCTCGGCGTGCAGCAGGCGCAGGCTGGCCACGACCTCGACCTTGGCCACGCCGTCGTCGCCGACCTCGCCGGTGACCTGCAGGCGCTCCAGCGTCCCGGCCACCGGGGCCGGGGCCTCGGGCGGCGGGGGCGCGGGGCGCTCCGCCGCGGCGTCGACGAGCTTGCGCAGCTCCTCGCGGGTCAGGATCGCGCCCTTGGGGAAGCGCTTCAGCACCTCGTCGAAGGCCTTCTCGGGGATCAGGACTTCGTCCACCCGCGGGGGGCGGGGCTCGTCCTGGGCGCGCGCCGCGAGGGCGGCGGCCAGGAGCGGGAGCAGGAGTCGAGTGGCACGCATGGCGGTGTCTCCTGGGGTCTCTCTAGGGCCTTAGCCGTCGCTCCGGGGGGTCTCGTCGTCGGTGTCCGCGTCGGGCTTCTCGAGGGGGATCTCCTCGGCGGCCCGCGCCTCGGCCGGCGACAGCTCGGCGGCCTTCTTCGGGGACGCGGGGGTCGTCGCCGCGGCGGCGCCCACCGCCACCGGGGCGTTCTGGCGCAGCCGGGCCTCGGCCTCGGCGGCCTGGGCTCGCGCCCGCGCCACCTGGGCCTCCTCCTGGAGCTCGGTCAGGCGCCGCTCGTGGCGCTTGACGGTCAGCTCCTGCCAGGCGCCGCGCACCAGCGCGAAGCCGCACAGCCCGAGGCCGCCCACGAAGCCCGAGGCGAACAGGGGCTCGGTCGCCCGGCCGACGAACGCCGCGCCCAGGAGGCAGGCGGCCACGGCCAGGGGCGCGTAGAACCCAGCGCGCAGGATCCCCTTGCGGTCGAGGACCACGCCCAGGGCGACCACGCCGATCAGGGCCAGCACGTCGAGCAGGTAGAACAGCGCCCAGCTGCTGTAGCGCACCGAGAGCTGCATGGGGTTGTCGAGCTTCTCGAGCAGGTAGGGGTCGTCGGCCGGGGTGTTCAGCGGCTGGTAGCCGGTGGGGTCGCGCTCGGCCATGCCCAGGAGGTTCGCGATCTCCTGCTCCGCGCGGCTGGCGCCGGAGTAGGTGTTGCGGCGCTCGCGGCCGGTGGGCACGCCCAGGCTGAGCTTGAGCTGCTCCCAGAAGGTCCACTCCTCGAAGTGCTTGGTCGCGTCGGTGTCGAACTCGAGGTAGGCCAGGTCGGTGGGCAGGAACAGCCGGCGGGTGAGCCGGGCCACGGGGACCTGCTCGCCCTCCTGCAGGGGGAACTCGGGGCCGCTGAAGCTCAGGGTCCCCATGCCGCTCAGCGCGCTGGCGCCGGGCAGGTTGTAGCGCAGGCGGATCTGGAACGCGTCGTCGCGGTGGGCCTTGGTGGCCTCGCCCAGGGTCACGAGCACCGTGGGGCGGTCGCCCTCGGGCTGGCCCTCGGACCACTCCTCGGTGTCGCCGTCGACCTGCAGCCCGACGAACTGGGCGCCCGCCGGGAGGAGCACGGTCAGCGACTGCTTGGCGTTGTTGCGCAGGGCGAGGGTCGCCTCGACCTGGACCTTGCCGTCGCGGCCGACGACCTCCTCCAGGTGCAGGTGCTCGACCAGGATCCCGACCGGCGCCTGGAAGTTGTACTTCACCAGGCTCAGGGTCAGGGTGTGGGGGTGGCTCACGTAGCGGTAGGCCTGGATCGCGCCCTGGTTCTGCAGGCCCTCGGGCAGCTCGCGCTTGTCGCGGCGCTCGATCATGAACATGTCGCTGTCGGTGATCACCAGGTTCTCGTGCTTCTTGAGCGCGATATCCCCGGTCTCGGTGAAGCAGTCCAGGACCTCGATCTCGTGCAGGCTGACGTCGGTCTGCTTGCCGGCGGCGAGGTTCTCGAGCTTGATGTCGTAGCGCAGGTTCACGGTGAAGGTCCCGATCGCCTTGCCCTGGAGCGGCACGGTCCAGATCACGCGGCCCTTCTGCTCGGGGTCCTCGGCGACGAGCTTGTCCTTGACGTTCGCGCCCTCGATCTTGAGCTCGCTCTCGCTGCCGAGGGCGGCCGGCGCGCGGAAGCGGATCTGCTCCACGCCGGCGAACTCCACGGTGTAGTTCAGCGCGGTCTCGACCCGGACCACGTCCTCCTGGGCGTCGACCAGGGCCTCGGTGCGCACGGACACCCGGGGCTCACGCTTCTTGATCGCGAAGGTGGCCTCGATCCCCTTGGGCTTGGCGTAGGTGAAGGCGAAGGAGATCTCCTCGCCCGGGCGCACGCCGTGGAGGAACCCTTGCTGGGGCAGCTCGTGGGCGCCGAGCGCGGTCAGGCCCTTCCGCTTCTCCTTCTCCAGGGTCAGCTTGAGGTGGGTCAGGCTGGCGACCGCCAGCACGCCGGTCTCGCGCTTGACGCCCGAGAGGTGCAGGGTCGGCAGGCCCCAGGCGTCGGTCTCGACGGCGTCGGCGCTGCGCAGCACGCGGCCGGTGATCGTGAGCGGGAAGGGGCGCCCCTCGGGGGTCGGCGCCTGCTGGCGCACGAAGTCGATCGCCAGCGCCTTGGCGGCGCCGAGGGCCTGCTCCTCCTCGGTGGGCTCCTCGAGGCGGTAGTCCTTCACGGTGCGCTCGTCGCCGACCTCGTCCAGCTCGAAGCCCGCGGGCAGGAGCACCCGGGCGCCGAAGATCCCGCGCTTGCGGATCGTGTAGAGCACGGTGCTGGTCAGGCGCACCTCGTCGTCGCGGACGACGGCCAGGGTCTGGAGCTTGCCCTCGACCTCGGGCTCGACGGGGTTCGCGCGCAGGTTCAGCTCGTAGGGCTGACGCAGGTAGCGGAACAGGAGCGGCGGGGCGCCGTCGCGGGACTCGTAGCGCAGGGCCTTGGTCAGGTTCGCGGTCAGCCCGCTGGCGTCGATCTGGGTCACGCCGCGGCCGGGGGTCGGCTCGAGGGTCAGATACTTCGTGCTGCGGGCGGCGAGCACGCCGCTCTCACGCTCGCTGCCGAGGGCCACCACGCGGGGGTAGGCCACCTCGACCTTGCCCTCCTCGCGGATCGCCTCCATGCGCACGGTCAGGGCGTAGGCGTCGGCGACCTTCTCGTGCAGCTTGACCACGATCTTCTGGCTGCCGTCGGGCTGCTCCTGGGGCACGGGGTCCGAGCGCATGTGGTCGCCGACCACGCTCAGGAGGGTGTAGCCCGGGGGCAGGCTGAGCTCGAAGGTGTCGCAGGGGGCCTGACGGATCCGGTAGTTGATCTGCACGGTGGCCTGCAGGCTGCCCTCGTCGACCCACAGCGCGGACTCGGTCGAGGCGAACACCAGCGGGTCGCGGGTCACGCCCTCGACCTCCTTGGGGCGGGGGTTCCAGGTGACCTTGGCGCTGGCGGCGGAGCCGAAGTAGGCGCGCACGTCGGTCTGGTCGTTGCCCTCGGGGCTCGTCTCCTCGGTGGCGAGGGCGTTGTCGACCTTCACCCGCAGCCCGCTCTGGGGCAGCGACACGCGGAACTCGTTGAGCGCGGCGCTGGGCAGGGTCAGCTCGAAGCTCGACTGCCCCGGCGCGGAGCGGATCGGGACCGCGAAGCGCGCGGTGGTGGTCACCCGCCCCGCGCCCTTGACCACGATCCCGTAGCCGCCGGCCTGGCGCATGGCCTGCTGCTCCTGCTTCGGCGCGCGCTCGACGAACTGGCTGAGGGGGCCGACCACGGCCCGCCCGCCCTCGGCGCTCACCGACTCCAGGGCCGCTTCGCCCAGGCCGATCGGGATCACGACCCAGCCGTCCTCCTTGAGCACCTCCAGGTCGAAGGTCGCGTCGAAGTGCACCACGCTCTCGCTGGCGGTGCCCTTGAACTGCGCGCCGACGAGCACGTAGTCGGCGGGGGGCGCCTCGGGGTCGTGGGCCGTGGGCCGAGAGCCGGTGGCCTGCCGGATCGCCTCGGCGATCAGCGCCTCGAGCTCGTGGATCGGAATGAAAACGCCGCCGCCCTCGTCGTCGAAAATGTCGTCGAACTTTTCGATCGGGACGTAAACCGTGCGCTTACCAGGGTTCGGGTCCTGGGCCGGGGCGGTGCCGGCGGCGACGGTGAGGGCGGCCAAGAGGGCGAAGCACGTGCGGTGCATAGACTTCCTCGCAGGGTGCAAAAGCGAATAGGTCTTGGACGCGGGCCGGGGTCCGAGAGTTCCCAGATTCTTGGACGGCCCTTCCGGTGGTCAAAACCATCGGGCCCTGCCAGACTCCAAACAGCATGAGGCGAGGATCCTACGCGTTGATCTGTCTGCTCGCCGCCGGGTGCAGCGCGCCCGGTCCGGAGCGGCTCCCCAGCCCCAAGCGGGGGCTCTATAAAGCGCGCGAGGCGACCCACAGCGGGACCCCGGCCGAGCGCGCCGCCGCGCACCGCCGGGTGATCGAGCTCTGCCTGGAGGAGGGCTGGAGCGACGAGGCGGCCCAGGACTACCTCGCGCTGCGCGAGCTCTCCGGCGAAGACGCGCAGCTGCTCGAGACCCTGGCCTGGGGGACCCTGCGCTTCGCCCTGCGCTCGTCGGACCCCGCGCGCCGGATCCGGGGCGCCGAGGCGCTCTCGCGGCTCGTGCCCAACCCGGTGGCGCTGCAGCTCCTGCGCGACGGCCTGGGCGACCCGCACCCCGAGGTCCAGGTCGCCTGCGTGAGCGCCCTGGGGCGCGCCGGCTGGGGCGAGGCGCTGGCGACCCTCGAGCGCGCCGAGGCCTGCGACCCGGCGGCGCAGCGCGCGGCCCTCGACGCGCTGAGCGCCGAGGCCCGGGGCGGGCGCGTCGCGCCGGAGGCGCTGGCGGCCGCGCTCCCCGGCGCCGCCGCGTCCCTCGAGCGCGGCCCCGACCGGGTGCGGCTCGCGGCGCTGGAGCTGCTCGCGCTCCTCGGTGACCCGGGGGCCGAGGCCCTGGCTCAGGGGATCGAGCAGGCCGACGAGGCGGTCAGTCAGCGCGCGGCGGTGCTCTTCGCCGCCCGCGACGCGGAGGACGCCCGCGCCCGCTGGCGGCGCACGCACCTCGGGCGCACCCCGGAGCTCGCCGCCTTCGACCGCGCCCTCGGCGTCCACGCCGGCGCGTCGGCGGGACCCGTCGCCGACGACCTCGCGAGCGAGGACCCCGCCGTGCGCCACGCGGCCCTGCGCGGGCTGTGGGGACCCGGCGCCGCGACCCTCGGGGCCGAGATCCACGCGCTCACGGAGCACCCCTCGCGGGCCACGCGCCTGGCGGCGCTGGCCCTCGCCCGGCGCTGGGCCCCGCTGCCGCGCCCGGCGCTCCTCGGCCTCCTCGGCCACGAGGACCCGGCCACGCGCCTGGCCGGCTTCACAGCCCTCAGCGCCGGGGAGACCCTGGGGCTCGACGTGCTCGAGCCGCTGTGGACGTCCGGCGATCGGGCCCTGGCCCCGGTCGTCGCCGAGTGCCTGCTGGGGGAGGGCCCCCGGGGCCTCGAGCTGCTCGAGCGCGGGGTCGCCCGCCCGGCCACCAGCCGCGCGGCGCTGCGCGCGCTGCAGGCGCGCCCCGAGGCGCACCCGCGCTTCCGCGCGCTGCTCGAGGTCACCGACCCCGACGCCCGCCGGCTGGGCGCCCGCGGCCTGGTCTACAGCGCGTCCCGCGCCGACGTGCCGCAGCTCGTCGAGGGCCTGACCACGCTCCGCGCCGACACCGACGTGCTCTGCGCCGCGGCGCTGCTCAGCGCCCTCGAGGTCTCGACCCCGCCCAGCGTCGAGTAGCCCGACCCGGGATTCATGCCCTACACTCGTGGCTCGCACGAGGAGGTGTCATGGGTCGGATCGTCCTGATCCTGGGGGTCGCGCTGTTGGCCGGGTGCTCGAGCACGCCGGAGCCGCCGCCGTTCAACCCCAAGAGCACGGTGGACCAGAACCTGACCAAGAGCGTGCTCGCGCCGCGGCAGTTCAAGCTCGCCCCCGGGCTGCAGGTCGGCGGCAAGGTCGCGCGGCGGACCACGGTCCCCGGCCTCGAGGAGCCGATCGAGACCTGGTATGCGGTCGTCGGTGAGGAGGACGGGCACTGGCGCGTGGAGTGCGTGAGCGACTCGCTGCAGAGCCTGCACGCGACCAACGCCGAGACCCGCGCGCTGGTGATCGGCTGCGCGGTGAACAAGGAGACCGGCGTCGTGTCCCGCGCGGTGGTCGGCAAGCCCGGCGAGCTCGCGATCGAGATCTCGGTCGAGGAGCCGCTGGACGCTGACCCCGAGCCCGTCGAGCGCGAGGCCACCGTCGAGGTCCCCGGCCTGGGCGAGGTCCCGGCCCTCGAGCGCGAGCTCGCGGAGTACGAGGAGACCTCCTGGTACGGGACCGAGGGGGCGCTGGCCGGGGTGCTGCTCAAGTTCCAGGGCCCCGAGGCCTACGCCCTGAGCGCGGCCCCGGCGGAGACGAGCTTCGAGGTCAGCGGCCACGCGATCGAGGCCCTGGCCCTGACCTACGACAACGGCGCGGTGGTCAAGCTGGCCAAGGACGACCCCCTGCTCGCGACCTTCTACCCCGCCCCGGGCCCCGGGCGCCGCGGGTTGATCGGCGAGGTCCAGCCCTACTTCAAGAGCGAGCTCACCGCCTACGCCACCGACGCGACCCCGCAGTTGGTGTGGGACGCCCCCGAGGGCGCCAACCCCGAGGGCGAGACCCCGCCCCGCGACTGACGTACCCCACCGATTGGGGTCGACCTACCCGCAGCGGGTCTTGGGACCCACTCCGAGGGGGTCGACCTGCCTTCCTGGGGTCCTGGGACTCTGTCGGAGTCGGTCGACCTACTCCTCCTGGGGGTCGGGAACTCAATCCGAGTAGGTCGACCTGCTCTTCCTGGGGTTCGGGAACCCAATCCGAGGTGGTCGACCCACTCTTCCTGGGGTCCTGGGACACTGTCCGCGTGGTGAGGCTTCGGCCGGACGATCGCCCAAGTGCGGTGGCCGGGCGAGACGGGTCGCGGGCGCGCCGGGTGACGCGACCCGGCCTCGATCCTCGGACGATGGTCCCCAACCGCGACCGCGCAGGCGCGGGTTACACTTCCGGGGTGAAGGAGGCGGCCATGCTGAGGTCAGTGGCGCTGGGCTTCGTGCTCGTGCTCTGCGCGGGGATCGCGCGGGGTGAGGAGATCCGCACGCTCGGAGGCGCCTTCGACGAGGAGCTGATCTCGATCGGCGGCTCGCCGCTGACGCTGAAGACGGCCGGCCACAGCCTGCCCCTGGGCGAGGTCAAGGCGGTGCGCTTCCAGCAGCCGCCCTCGCAGCTGCGGGGCACGAAGGTCTTGCTGGTCAACGGCGACTCGGTGCGCGGCGTGATCTCCGGCGGCAGCTCGGAGGGGGTCACCGTGCGCAGCGGCGGGCTGGGCGAGGTCACGATCTCCTTCGACTACGTGCGGGCGCTGATCCCCGAGACCTCCCCCGAGCTCGAGCGCCAGCTCGAGGCCTCGATCCAGCCCGGCCAAACCGTGGACTCGGTGGTGCAGAAGGACGCGACCTACGAAGGCGGGGTCAAGACGATCCAGCCGGGGCGGGTCGTGATCGACACCGACGAAGACGGCGGCTCGCGGGTGGGCACCCACTCGCTGCGCCTGGCCGAGGTGCAAATGGTCACGATCGGCGTGTTCGACGACCCGCCGGCGGACCCCGAGGGGCTGCACGTGGGCGTGGTGCTCCTCGACGGGAGCCGGCTGCACGGCGAGCTCGTGGGCTACTCCGGCGGCGTGCTCCAGCTCAAGCACTTCCTGGGCGGCGGCGAGCCGCTCTCGATCGAGTCCAGCCACCTGGCCGAGCTCGCGGTCAAGAACGGCGCCTTCGTCTACGTCTCGGACCTCGACCCCTCGACCCTCAAGCAGGAGTTCCCCGCGGGCTTCCTGTTCGACGCCGAGACCTGGGGCTACAAGCGCGACAGCAACGTCACCGGCGGGCCGCTGAAGCTCGGCGGGCAGGTGTTCGAGAAGGGCCTCGGGGTGCACTCCTACTCCGAGCTGAACTTCCGCCTCGACGGGAAGTTCGCGCGCTTCCGCACCCAGGTCGGCCTCGACGACTCGGTGCGCCGGCTGGGCATGCCCGGCTTCGGCGGCGCGGTGTTCCGCGTGCTCCTCGACGGCAAGCCGGCCAAGGAGGTCGGCGAAGCGGGGCTGGGGCTCTCCAAGGGGAGCGACCCCAAGCGCCTCGACGTGGACGTCAGCGGGGTGCAGACGCTGACCTTGATCGTGGACTTCGATCCGACCTCGCTGCACGTGCTCGGCCGCGCCAACTGGGCCGACGCGCACCTGATCCGGAGCAAGTAGCGCCCATGTTCGACCTGACTCGCACAGCGCGCCGCTGCGCGCTGACCCTCGCCGTGTGCGCGCTCAGCGCGGCGGCGGACACCGTGGTCACCCCCACCGCGCGCCTGGAGGGCGAGCTCGCGCCGCGAGACGGCGAGGCCCTCGTGCTGCGCCAGGGGGGCTGGACGGTGCGCGTCCCCGCCCGCGACGCGCTGGCGGTGATCGGGAGCGGCACCGTGCGCTGGATCGCGGCGGACCTGGCCGAGGACCGGGCCCTCGAGCTCGCCGCCCGGGGCAAGACCGACGAGGCCCTGGCGGTCTATCGCCGCGCGCTGCGCGGGGTGCTGGACGTCGTGCAGCGCGGGGCCGCCCCCCCCGCCGCCGCCGACGTGCAGGTCGCGATCTACCTCAACGGGATCGACGCCCACGCCCAGGAGACCGGGCGCTCGCTCGAGGCCCTGGCCGCGGCGGCGGACCTGCTCGAGCCCGGGCTCCCCGCGCGCTGGGCCGAGCGCGCGCGGCTCGTGCGCGCCAAGCACCTGCGCCGCCTGGGGCGGCTGGAGGAGGCCCTGGCGGAGGAGCAGGCCCTCGGCTTCGTGAGCGCCTTCGCCCTGATCGGGCCCTTCGACAACGAGCGCGGCACCGGGTTCGAGGGGAGCTACCCCCCCGAGGTCGAGCCCTTCGACTTCGCCGCGCGCTACCCGGGCAAGGGCCGCGACGTGCGCTGGAAGCTGCAGCCGGTCGAGGCCCCGCCGCTCGGCGTGATCGACCTCGACGCGCTGTTCGGCCCCAACGAGCAAGCCACCGCCTACGCCCTGACCGCGCTCTACGCCGAGGCCGACACCGAGGTCGCCCTGCGCTGGGGCAGCGACGAGGCCGCCGCGGTGTGGGTCAACGGGCAGCAGGCGCGGGTGGACGACGTGCGTCGCCCGTATCGCGCGGACCAGAGCGCGGTCGGGGTCCTGCTCCGCCAGGGCTGGAACCGGGTGCTGCTCGAGGTCGGCGAGCAAACGGGCGAGTGGCGCTTCTCGCTCAGGGTCACGGCGCTCGAGGGCGGGCCCGCCGCCGGCGTGCGCCAGGCCGAGGCCAAGGAGCTGACCGAGGCGCTCGAGGTCCCGAGCGAGGTCGAGTGGCGCGAGCTGCCGCCGGAGCCCCTGGATCGCCTGGCGTCCCTCGCCGCGCCGAGCTGGCGCGAGGCGTTCCACACCGGGCTGCTGCACATGGAGCTCGAGGCCCACGGCCAGGGCGCGCACCCGGATCGCGACGCCCTGGAGCGCGCCTGCGCCCTGGCGCCGGAGCGCGCGGCCCCGCGCTACGCCCTGGCTCAGGCCCTGAGCGCCGACGCCGAGTTCTCGGTCAACCGCGAGGACAACGCGCGGCGCGCGGCGCTGGAGGCGACGTTGGCCCTCGACCCGGCGCACCACCTCGCGCGCCTGGACCTGGCCCGCTACTACCTCGGGCTGGGGAGCCTCGACCGCTGCGGCGAGCTCGTCGACGCGGTGCTCGCCCGGGACCCGCACCACGTGTTCGCCCGGGTGTTCGACCTCGAGCTCGAGCGCGCCCGCGGGCTGGCGCCCCTCGCGCGCCGCGCCGAGCGCGCGCTCGTCCGCGACCTCGAGGCCGAGGTCCAGAGCGGTCAGCGTCGGGCGTTGCCCCGGGGCGTGGTGAGCCTGCTCCTGCGCGCGGCGGAGGCCGACGACGACGTGGAGCAAGAGCTGCGCCTGCGCCAGGCGTTGGTGGACGAGGCCCCGGGCGCCGTCGGCGCGCAGCTCCAGCTCGCGAGCGCCGAGTGGGACGCCCAGCGCCGCGAGGCGGCGGTCGCGCGGCTGCGGGTGGCCCGCGAGCTCGCGCCCTTCGAGCCCCGGATCGACCAGCGCCTGGCGCGCTGGTACGAGGTGCTCGGGCGCAACGACGAGGCCACCGCGGCCTACGAGGCGGGCTACGCGGTGGCCCACGAGGACCCGGGCTTCCTCCAGGCCTACGCCCGGCACATGGAGCGCACGGGCAACGCCAAGCTCGCGGACGCGCTCTACCAGCGCGCCCTCGAGCTGAACCCGAACCTGGTCGCGCTGCGCGACTACCTGGCCTACCGCGACCGCGACCGCGAGCGCGAGCCGAGCTACGAGGACCCCTGGGTCCTCGACCCGGAGCCGGTGTTCGCCGCCGCGGCGGAGCGGCCCCTGGACCCGCGCCGCACCCACCGCGTGCTCGCGCGGCAGCAGGTGGTCAAGCTCAACCTCGACGGGACCAAGAGCGAGTGGAACCAGGTCCTGCTGCGGGTCGAGAACAAGGACGGCGCGCGCAGCTTCACGCGCTACGGCGTGCCCTACAGCACCGAGCAGCGCCTGGAGTTCCTCCGCGGGCGGGTGCTGCGCCCGGGCGGCGCGCGCCGCGACGCGCGGCTGAGCACCTACTGGGGGCGCGGCGGCGGCGAGTTCGGCGGGCGGCGCTCGGGGGCGATCGAGCTCGGCCCCCTGGAGCCGGGGGACCTGCTAGAGGTGCGCTACCGCCTGGACGACCTCCAGGCCGGGTTCTTCGGCGACTACTACGGCGAGGACGTGTTCTTCCAGGACGCGGTGCCCCTCGACTTCGCGCGCTACGTGGTGATCGCGCCGGCGGAGCGCGCGCTCTACTTCCACACCCCGGGCTTCGAGGCCCTGGGCCTGGCCCTGGCCCAGGAGCACACCGAGCGCGAGGGCCTGCAGGTCCACGCCTTCCGCGCCGAGGGCGTGCCCGCGGCGATCGACGAGCCGAACCAGCCCTGGGCCAAGGAGCGCCTGCCCCAGGTGCAGGTCAGCACCTTCCGCGACTGGGACGCCTTCGCGCGTTGGTACTGGGGGCTGGTCAAGGGGCAGCACGAGGCCGACCCCGCGATCAAGGCCAAGGTCCAGGAGCTCTGCGCCGGCGCCACCTCGGACGAGGAGAAGATCCGCCGGATCTACAACTACGTGGTCTCCGAGATCCGCTACAACGCGAGCTGGGAGTTCGGGATCCACGGGTTCAAGCCCTACAACGCGACGAAGATCTACGCGCGCAAGTTCGGCGACTGCAAGGACAAGTCGACCCTGATCAACACCATGCTGCGGGAGGTGGGGATCGACTCCTATCCGGTGCTGATCTTCGGCGAGGACATGCGCGGGCGCGAAGACCTGACCCTCCCGCTCATGGGGCACTTCAACCACTGCATTAGCTACGTGGAGACCCCCGAGGGCGGGCTGTTCGTGGACGGCACCGCCGAGCACCACAGCTTCAAGACGCTCCCGAGCATGGACTACGGCGCCCACGTGGTCGTGGTCTCGCCCAAGGGCGGCGCGCTGAAGACGATCCCCGAGCGCCCGGCGGACGAGAACCGCGTGCTCGAGCAGCACCGGGTCCAGCTCCAGCCCGACGGCGGGGCCAAGGTCACCAGCCGGATCGAGGGCCGCGGGAGCTTCGACGTGGTCCTGCGCTCGCTCATGGGCACCCCCGGGCGGCGCAAGGCGGTGCTCGAGCCGCGGGTCGGCCGGCTGTGGAGCGGCGCCCGGGTCCTGAGCGTGAAGGCCTCGGACCCCGGCGACCTGGACCAGCCCCTGGTGCTCGAGGTCGAGGTCGAGGTCCCGCGCGCGGTGCAGGAGACGACGTCCGGCGACGACGGGCTGCTCGAGGTCAAGAGCTGGCTGTTCGACATGCTCTACGCCCGCGGGCAGCGCCTGAGCGCGCTGGCCGCCGACGGGGAGCGGCAGACCGACCTCGTGCTCCCGCTCCCCGCCGGGGTCGAGGAGACCGTGATCTACGAGCTGCCCGAGGGCACCTCGATCAAGAGCGTGCCTGCGGACGTCGAGCTGGAGACGAGCTTCGGGCGCTACCGCCGGCGCTACACCAAGAACCCCGACGGGACCCTGAGCGTCGAGCGCACCCTCGCGGTCGACAAGCGGCGGGTGACCCCCGCGGAGTACGGCGAGCTGCGCGAGTTCCTCGGCGAGGTCGAGCGCGCCGAGGCCGACCGCCCGGTGCTCGGGCAAGGAGCGGACGATTGAGCGTGCTGAGAGCCCGCGGGCTGGCGCTGGTCGCGGCCCTGTGCTGCGCCGCGGCCCAGGCCGCCCCCGAGGGCGCGACCCTCGCCCTGGACAACCCCTTCCGCGCCCGCGGTGACGCGGCCAAGGCGCTCGAGCTGCTCCTGGCCGAGGTCGCCCGTGACCCCGAGGCCCCCGGGCTGACCCTGCTCCTGAGCGAGGTCGAGCGCGTGCGCGAGTTCGTGCCCGGCGCGCTGGCGCCCACCCGCGCGCGGCTGGAGCAGGTGCTCCAGGGCCTGGGCCCGCACCCGAACCGCGACGACCTGGCGCAGGAGGTCGTGCGCCTGCGCCTCGAGTCCGGCGATCGCGCCGGGGCCCTGGCGCTCCAGGGCGAGCGCGGGTTCCTCACGACCTGGGCCACCGTCGGGTTCTTCGGCTTCACCCCGGGCGCCTTCGAGGAGGCCTGGCCCCCCGAGCTCGCGGCCCAGGAGGAGGCGCTGGACCTCGCCGCGCGCTTCCCCACCCGGCGCGACGCGCTGGGCTGGCGCGACCTCGAGTTCTCGAATCCGGACTCGATCGTGGTCGACCTGGGCGAGGCGCTCTCCGGCTCGGGCGTCGCCTACGCGGTGACCCACGTCAAGCTCGCCGCCGCGGCCGAGGGGCAGCTCGTCTACAGCGGGCCGAGCTTCAAGGCCTGGGTCAACCTGCACCCGCTGGCCGAGGTCGACCGCGTGCGCGACCGCACCGACTCCGAGCTCCGGGTGCGGGTCCCGCTGCAGGCCGGCTGGAACCGGATCCTGCTCAAGCTCGTGGGGAACACGAGCACGCGCTTCACCCTGCGCCTGACCGACCCCGCGGGCACGCCCCTGGCGGTCGAGGAGGTCGCGCGGGACGCGCGGGTCGGCGCGCACCCGAGCCCCGCGGCGGAGGTCCACGGCTCGTGGGCCCTGGAGGCCCTGGGCGAGCTCGCGGACCCCGAGGCGCGCCTGCTCTACGCCTGCTCCCTCAGCCAGCGCGGGCGCGGCGAAGAGGGGCTCCTGGCCTTCGACCAGGCCCTGGCCGCGCACCCTGCGCTGGGCGAGCGGGCCTGGGTGCGGCTGCTCGAGGCCGAGCTCGCCGAGCGCGGCGACCACCTGCCCCAGAGCTTGCGCCGCCAGCGCGCGCAGCGCGCGCTGGAGCGGGCCCTCGAGCTCGACCCCGAGCACGTGGAGGCCCAGCGCCGGCGCGCGGAGCTCTCCTTCCGCGACGACCGCGAGCTGGACGGGATCCAGCGCCTGGAGGCGATCCTCAGCGCCGTCCCCGGCGACCACGCCACCCGCCTGCGCCTGGTGAACGCGCTGCTGCAGAAGGGCTGGGTGCTCCCCGCCGAGCGCGCCCTGTCCGAGCTCGAGCAGCTCGCCCCGAGCCTGCCCGGGGTGCTCGAGGCCCGGGCGCGGATCTTCCGCGCCCGCGACGACGAGCTGGGCGAGCAGGCGTCCCGCGAGCTGCTCTACCTCGAGGACCGCAGCCGGATCTCGAGCGTGCTCGCGCGCTTCGACCTGGCCCTCGCCCGGGGCGACCTGCCCGCGGCGCGGGAGGTGCTCGCCGCGCTGGGTGAGCTCGGGGTGAGCGACGACGCGCGGCAGCGGCTCGAGGAGCGCCTGGCCCGCGCCGGCGGGGACGACGAGGCGCGGCTCGCGGTGCTCCGCGAGCGCGCGAGCGCGCGGCCCTGGGACGAGGCGCGCCAGCGCGCGCTGATCGAGGCCCTGATCGAGCTCGGGGGCGAGGCCCGCGAGCGCGAGGCCGTCGAGCGCCTGGACGCGCTCCTGGCCGAGGCCCCGGGGCGCCACGAGCTGCGCGCGCTGCGCGAGGCGCTGCGCGGCGAGGACGGGCGCTTCTGGGAGGCCTGGGAGCCCGACCTGGAGCAGGTCCTGGCGGACGCCCCCGACGCCAGCCACTGGCCGCGGGCGGCGACGGTGTGCCTGTTCGACCAGACCGTGACCCGGGTCTACCCCGACGGCTCCGCCGAGGACGCCGTGCACCAGATCTGGCGCGTGCTGACCCAGGAGGGCGTGGAGCGCTACGGCTCGCGGCCCCAGGCCGGGCGCCTGCTCACGATCCGCACCCGGACCCCCGACGGGGCGATCCTCGAGCCGATCCGCGCGGGCAACACCTTCGAAATGCCCGGGCTCGCGCCCGGCGCGGTGGTCGAGCACGCCTACCGCTCGGAGTCCGGGCCCGCGCGCCTGCAGTACTCCAACGGGCCGTTCTACTTCCAGGACCCCGACCTCACCGAGCCGTTCTGGCTCTCGCGCTGGGTGATCTGGATCCACGAGGACGCGCCGGTCGAGGTCGTGCAGAAGAACATGGGCCGCAAGGGGATCCTCGTGCGCCGCGAGCAGCGCGGCCCCTGGACGATCCACGAGTTCACCGCCCGCGATCAGCCGCGCCGTGAGCAGGAGCCTCTGGCGCCGCACCGCGACGAGGTCCTGCCCTGGGTCAAGCTCGTGGAGAAGGTCGGCCTCGAGGAGCTGGGCGAGTTCAACCGCACCCGCGCGATCCTCGCGCAGCAGGTGACTCCGAGCGTGGCTCGCGCCGCGGAGGCGGCGACCGCGGGGCTGGACGCGCCGCTGGCGCGCGCCCAGGCGCTGTTCCGCTTCGTGCACGAGCGCGTGACGCGTCAGGGCAACGAGACCCGCCCCGCGGAGATCCTGGCCGCGGGCGAAGGCTCGAAGACCTCGCTCTACCTCGCGCTCCTGCGCGCGGCCGACGTGCCCCACCGCTTCGCCATGGCCGCGCGGCCGCGGGACGTGGGCGGGCGCCCGGTGAACTGGGCGCTGCCCGAGCTCGGCGTGTTCCAGACGCCGCTGATCCGGCTCGACCTCGAGGGCGGCCCGCGCTGGGTGTTCGCCGAGGGCGCCCCGGGGAGCCCCTTCGCTGCCCTGCCCCCCGAGGTATGGGGCGCGACCGCCTACGTGTGCCAGCACGGCGGCGGGACCCTGGACGTCGTCCCCGCGGGGAGCCCGCAGGAGCGCACGCAGGAGAGCGAGGTCGCGCTGAGCCTGGGGCTCGACGCCTCGCGCTTCGAGCTGCGCAAGGTGCTCCCCGACTACGGGCTCTACGGGCTCAAGGAGCGCTTCGCCGGGGTCCCCGAGGACCGGCTGCGGCGCGTGTTCGTGGGTCAGGTCAACGAGCTCTACCCCGCGGCGCGCCTGCTCTCCGGGGCCTTCGAGGACCTCGAGGCGCCAGGGGTCCCGCTCACGGTGCGGGTCGAGGGCGAGGGCCAGCTCGTGACCGTGCAGCAGGGCCAGACCCTGCTCAAGCCGCCCTTCAGCCCCGCCCAGCTCGGGCGGAGCCTGGGCGCGTTCCCGCGGCGGGCCATGGACCTCGTGCTCGACGGGCTCTCGCTCCACGACCGCGCGACCGTCGAGCTCGGCCCCTACCGTTGCCCGCGGGTCCCCGAGCCGGTGCTGCTCGTGACGCCCCACGGCCAGTTCTCGCTCCTGTATCGCCAGGAGGCGGGGCGGGTGACCGTCGAGCGCAGCCTCGAGCTGTTCCGCGGTCGCGTCGAGGCCAAGGACTACCCGGCCTTCCGCGAGTTCCTCCAGCAGATCGACGAGGCCGAGTCGCGGGCGCTGCTCTTGGCTCCGGGCTCTTAATGCCGCCCGGGCGCTCCGGCGGTCGGCTCCGCGTGGACACGCCGCTGCGAGCGGTGTTCAACCACCGAGCTCCGCCCACGCCCGCTCGCTGCGGCGATCGAAAGGAAGAGACACCGAAGGCACCGAGCTCCGCTCGAACACGCCGCTTCGGCGCGAAGAGAGAAGGGCAGAGAAGGCTGGAGATCACCCCTCGCCGGGCGGAGCCTCCCTGGATTCCCTTCTTCCTGCCCGCTCGCGCGTCCGCGAAGCTCGGTGTCTCTTGCTCTGTCGGGTCCTGGCGGTCGGGCGAGCGCGGAGCTCGGTGTTCTCTCGCTCTGACCCTCGCTGGCGCCTCGCGCGTGGGCGGAGCTCGGTGGTTGAACCCAGGATCGGCGGGCGGCGTGTCCCAGCGGAGCCGGCCGGAGCGCCTCGCCGGTGGCGGAGCTCGGTGGTTCGAGCCCGTCGGAGCGCCGTGTCCGGGCGAAACGGGGCGCGGAGCCGGGCAAAGTCCACCCTATCTGCCTTTTTTGCCTAGCTTTGCGGAATTGTGGCGGGATCGGGTTGGGCCTGTCCGGCTCCCTCGGTAAAACGTGAGGTCATGGGGAACGTCCTCACGCGCCTGCGCGACGAAAAGCTCACGATTCGGGTGGAACGCGACGGCGTGATCGTGGCGGCCTCGGATCGTCCTGGTCTCAAGCCCCTGCAGGAGCTTAGCTTCCAGCGGCCGGACCTCCTCGACGGGAGCGACGCGGCGCTGCCGATCGTGGGCCTCGCGGCGGCCTACCTGCTGATCTACGGCAAGGTCGGGCGCGTGTTCGCGGAGACCATGACCAAGGACGCCCGCAACCTGTTTCGCGAGGAGGGGATCGAGTTCGCGGCGGACGCCTTCGTGCGCAAGCTGCCGCCCGACGAGTCCCTGGGCGAGTGGGACCCCGTCGCCAAGCGCGCGGTGACCCTCCTGGCCTTCGTCGAGGAGCTGAAGCGCGCGGGTGTCTGAGCCCGAGCTCGTCTCCCTCGACGCCATTCGGCAGTTCTTCGCGCAGGGGATCCCGTTCAACCAGCACATGGGCCTCGTGATCGAGGTGCTCGAGCGGGGGCGCATGGTGCTGCGTCTGCCGTTCCAGCCGCACTTCGTGGGGGACCCGACCCGGCCCGCGCTCCACGGCGGGGTGCTGTCCATGCTCGCTGACACGGTGGGCGGGGGGGCGGTGTTCTCCCTGACGCGCCCCGGGGACCGGCTCGCAACCATTGACCTGCGCGTGGATTACCTCCTGCCGGGGCGGCCCGAGGACGTGCTCGCCGAGGCGACGGTCCTGCGGATCGGGAACCGGGTCGGGGTCAGCTCCATGGAGCTGCGCCAGGGCGGGGACGTGATCGCCGTCTCCAAGGGCGTCTACACGATCCGGCGCAGTAAGCTAAGCCAAGATTAGGCAGACGCTTGTGAAGGCCTGTTCGGATGACCGGACAGGTGTTCCGCGCCCCCCACAGCGCGCGCTGCCGTGCGGTAAGTTACGTCGGTCTGGGATTTGCAAGATGAAGGGCCTGCCGAGGAGGCTCCATGCGACTCCGCTTCAAGCGTGCGCTAACCCTGATCGAGATCGCCATCAGTCTCTCGCTGATCGCGCTGATCATTCTCCCGATCTACTTCACCATGGCCAAGAGCCGCGAGACGGTGGCCCAGTCCTCCGAATACCGCATGGCGCGGCTCGCGGTGCAGACCGTGGTCGAGCGCATGCGCGCGCAGGCCTCGTCGGCCTCGGTGGGTCCCAACAGCTTCCAGAGCTTCGCCGCCGACTGGACCGCGGCGCCCCCCGCGCCCCTGCCGGTGATCAACGGCGGCGGCGCCGCGCAGCTCGCGCTCCCCGCCAGCTCGCAGTACATGATCGCCGGCCTCCCGCCCCGGGCGGATAACGGCCCCCACGTGGTGGTCACGATCGCGACCACCGGCGCGAGCCTCGACGAGACCTTCGTCTATCAGGCCTCCAACGACGGCGGGATCAACACCGCCGCCTCCGCGGTGGTCTCCCTCGACGACGACGACGACTCGAGCGGCGTCGCGATCAACGGCCTGTATCGCGCGATCCCGGTCACGATCTCGGTGTTCTGGGGGACCAACGTCGCGCAGCCCAAGCTGACCGTGACGACCCTGATCGCCAAGCCCACCGACTACATGCGAGAGAACGAGAGCTGATCATGCGCGTGCGTGGATTTACCCTGATCGAGCTCTTGATCGCCGTGGTCCTCGCCTCGGGGATCGCCCTGATCGTGGGCGCGGCGACCCAGACCGCCACCTTCATGGGGCGCGAGGTCGCGGTGGCCAACGCGGTGGCCGACATGGCGACCGAGGTCGGCGACGAGCTCGAGGCTCGCTACGTCATGTCGAACAACGAGTCGCCGATCGACTTCATTGGCGGGCAGAACGAGCTGCGGCCGACCCCCCACGCGGGGCTCCCGTCCAAGCCGCCGGGGCTCCCCGAGTCGCTCGCGACCTACCGCACCCGGCCGTCCTTGACCTTCCGTCAGCGGGTGGGGCTGACCCCCAACGAGCTGTGGGCGACCGACACCACGGCCTACACCGGCCTGTTCGGCGGCGCCGGCAGCGCCGTTCCTCCCGCGCACCGGGACGTGACCCTCAACGACCCGCCTTTCCCGGACAATCGGGTGGCCCAGGTGATCGACGGTGTGCGCGTCTCGGCGCGGCAGTTCATAAACAACGGCTTCTGCCGCTTCCGCTGGCTGCCGACCCCCAACCCCCGGGTCTACGACATTCCCGGTGACCCGGGACGCCTGACCGAGACCTGGATCGGGCGCGACGTGAACGGCGACGGCGCGACCAACGCCGAGAGCTACGAGACCGGCTTCGTGGTGATCGAGTTCCTCGACCCCACCGGCGCGGTCAGCACCACGACCTACGACCGGATCCAGTTCGGCGGTGACGGCCCGGTGCGCGTGCTCTGGAACGGCGAGGCGGGCACCGCCCCCACGCCGCCCCTGCCCGCGATCTTCGGCCTGATCGGCAACACCACCGCCGCCGACGTCTACACCCCGGTGAACCTGGCTACCCAGGAGGCGTTCCAGCTCAACCTGCTGGTCATGCACGACCCGATCGCGAGCGGCGGTGGCCGCGAAGTCGCGACCGTGTTCAGATACCAGCGCGTGATCGCGAGCCGCTAGCTCGCTCGAGCGCAAGAGGCTGACTGCCCATGGCTACTCCGCGCCCCGTCGAGAACGAGATCAGCACGACCACCTTCCTGATCGGGGCGGTGGTCGTGGTCGGTGTGTTCATTGCGCTGCAGATCGGGCGTGTGATCGTCGCGCCCGCACCGCAGCCCGAGCCCGCCGTGGTCGAGCCGCAGCCGGACACGCCGGACCCGGTCGAGGAGCCGGAGGAGCCCGGGCCGCCCCCCGGCCCCGTGGAGCGGCCGCACGAGTACGACCCGCCGATCGAGGGCAAGGTCGAGTACGACGCCGACCGCAAGCGCTTCGTGGTCGAGCTCGGGTTCGGGAGCGAGGACGAGCGCGCGATCGTCGAGCTCGACCAGATCGCGGGTCTCGAGCGCGAGGGTGAGAAGGAGCTCTACCTGCGCGCGCAGGACGGGCGGCGCGTGGCGGTGACCCAGGAGTTCATTGACGAGCTCCCGACCCGCGTGCGCTACTCGATCGACTACGAGGCCAGCGGCAACGTCGCGACCGACGGCAAGGGCAACCCCGTCGACGAAGACGGCCGCGTGATCGAGCCCTCCGGCTACTGAGCGTGAGCCGCGCGCTCGCCCGTCGCTGAGGTGTCGCCCCGCAGCGGGCTCCGCCGCGTGCTGGGCGAGCTCCCGCACCTGGCCCTGGGCCTCGTGCTCCTCGAGTGGCTGTTTCGCCGCGTATGGCTGCTCGGGGACGTCGCGCTCGGCAGCGACGTCGGCCTGTTCGCGATCCCGCGCTTCGAGCTCCTGAGTCAGCTCTGGTGTCAGGGCACGCTCCCCGGCTGGAACCCCTGGTTCGCCGGGGGCGCGCCGCTCTATGGCGACCTGTCCTTCGCCGTGCTCTACCCGGGCAACGCCGCGCTGTGGCTGCTCGAGCCCCTGGACGCGCTGGGGGTCAGCCTCATGGCCCACCTGGCGCTGACCTTCGTCGGGACCTACGCCGTGCTCCGCGACCGCGGGGTGGGGCGCCACGCGGCGGCGATCGTGGGCCTGGGCGTGGGCCTGGGCGGCGTGGCCCTGGGGCAGCTCCAGACCCCGATCTACGTGGCGGCCACCGGCTGGCTCCCGTGGTGCGTCCTGGGCTTCACCCGTTGCGCCCGCGCGCCCAGCGGGCGCCGCCTGGCCCTGGCCGCGTTGCCCTTCGCCTTGACCTTCCTCGCTGGCGCCCCCGAGAACTGCCTCAGCGCGGCGGCGGTCGCGCTCTGCGCCAGCCGCGGCGCGACGGGCCGACCCTGGCTCGAGCTCGCGGGCCGGCTCGCGCTCGTGGGGCTCCTCGCCGCCGCGCTCTGCGGCGCGCTGCTCGTGCCGGCGCTGGGGGTGATCGCCGACTCGACCCGCGCCGCGGGGCTGAGCGCGGGGGAGGCCGGGCGCTGGTCCTTGAGCCCGCTGCAGCTGGCGCAGCTCGCGGCGCCGCTGCGGGTGGGGCACGGCGCGCTCCCGGTGGAGCTCCTGCTCAGCGACTACCGGCCCTGGCACGCCTGGCCTCTACGTGGGGGCCGTGCCCTGCGCGGGGCGCTCCTCGGGCTGCGCGAGGCTGCGCGCGGCGGCCCGAGCTGTGGGGGCCCTGGGGTATTCTGCTACGCTCGCCTGCGGCTCGTTCTTGCCGGTCTACGGGCTCCTGAGCGAGCTGCCCGCTGCGGGCGTTCCGCTACCCCGCCAAGCCTGGGTCCTGACCTGGTTCCTGCTGAGCCTGCTGGCCGGCTCCCGCCTCGAGCGCGCCGCCCGCGGCCTCGCCCTGCGCCGGACGTGCTGGCGGCCCTGGCGTCAGTGTCCACGGCGCTGGGGCTGGGCCTCGCCGCCGCCTGGGGCGGGAGCGCGTGGCCCGCCGCGCTCGGCGCGCTGGCCGCGGGGGCGGGGCGCTCTGGCGCGCACCTGCCGCCCGCTGCGCGCCTCCTGGCCCTGACCCTCTGCGACCTGGCGCTGGCGGGGGCCCTGGTGGTGGAGACCGCGCCGCGGACCTTGTTCGCGCCGCCGCAGCTCGCCGAGGTGGTGGCCGCTGCGGAGCGCCGCGAGGTCCTGCAGCGGGGACCTTGCAGGCATCTTTCACGCCTGGGCCTCGACCTCGAGCCCCAGGGCGTCGTACAGCGCGAGCGAGCAGCACTCTGGCGCGAGGCGCTGCTCCCCAACGCCGGGGCGCCCTTCGGGGTGCGCACCGTGGCCGGGTTCAGCTCGATCCTGCTCGCGCGCCCCCAGGCGCTGCTCGCCGAGGGGCGGGCCGCAGGCCTCGACGAGCTCGAGCTCAACGCGCTGCTCGGGGCCGAGCTCCTGGTCTACACGCTGGCCGACGTGGCCCGGGTGCACTCGGCGCTGACTCCGGTCGCCGACGGCGGCCTGTGGCGCCTCGGCCGCCTGCGGCAGACGCGGCCCTGGGCCGCGGTCTACCAGCACCCGACGCGGGTGCGCGACGCCGCCGCGGCGCGCGCCGCGCGGGTCGCGGCGGGCCCCGAGGAGGCCGTGCTCGAGGCCGAGCCGCGCCCTGGAGGACCCCCGCGCCGGGTCGAGGCGCAGGTGCGCCTGCTCGCGGCCACGCCGGACGCCCTCGAGCTCGAGGTCGACACCCCCCACCCCGGGGTCCTCGTGGTGCGCGAAGCCTTCGCCCGGGGCTGGAGCGCCGAGGTGGACGGGGCGCCGGCGCCGGTGCTCGCGGCGGACGCCATGTTCCGCGGAGTGGAGCTCGAGGCGGGGCGACACCGGGTGCAGTTGCGCTACCGCGTGCCCGGCTGGCGCCTGGGGCTGGCGCTCAGCGCCCTCGGGGCCCTCGCCCTGGCGGTTTGCCTCGGCCGCGGAGGCGGGACAGGGGCGTCGAGGCCATGGGGCAGGGGTGTCTCGGTCTCGGGCTAAGTCGTTTGAGTGCAGTCGACTGAGGCTGGCGTAGAGCTTGCTCCTGGGTAGGTCGAAGACGACCCCAACCCCGGAGCCTCCCATTCGCCGTCGCACCCTGACTCGCCGTGCCCTCCCCGGTTGCGCCCGCGCTGCTCGGCGCGCTCGCCGCGCGCTGCGCCTGCGCCGCCGCGCCTCCACCTCCCTGTTCCAGGCGCGCTCGCGCTACCCGCAGGAGGTCGACCCTCGGCGCCGACGCGCCTCACTCCGGACGCCCGACCCCGACTCTCCCGAGGACGCCGCATGATCGACTCCCCCGTGATCCCTGCTCCCGCTTCCGGTCACCCCGTCGCGCTCTGCGGCGCCGACCTGGAGCTCCCCGCGCTCTACACCCGGCTGCTGAAGCTGGGGTGGGACGAGGTCCCGCCCTGGAAGTTCCTGCGCGGGGAGCGCTTCCGCGAGGTCCAACGCCGCGTCGCCGCCGAGGCGGCCGGGGAGTCCCTGATTCCGTTCGCCGTGCACACCCAGCGCGACACGGTGGCGTGCTTCCGCCCGCGGGCCCACGGCGCGGCGCAGGTGCTCATGCTGCACCCGCGCCTGGGCCTCGAGTCCTTCACGCTGGAGCCCAGCTTCGAGGCCTGGCTCCAGGGCGTGTCGGACGCCTGGGAGTCCCGCGAGAGCCACGAGCTGGAGGCCCCTCGCGGGCGCCCGCTGCCCTCGCCCACGCCCACCATGGACGAGGGTCAGGACACGCGCAGCACGACCCGTCGACACCTGCTGCGGGTGCTGCGCGAACACGACGTGGACCTCGACTTCGTGTCCGTCGAGGCAGAGGACCGCGCCCCCGCGGACCCCGCCCAGCGTCGGTTGCACGAGCGCGTGCGAGGCGAGCGCGGCGAGCGCCTCTACGCCGACATGCTGTTCGTGCTCACCCAGCACCGCTACCCCGACCGCATGGCGCGCTGGCTCTGGAGCCGGATCTTGGCCCACAAGCGCGAGCTGACCCGCCTCCTGGGCCGCGAGGTCCAGGTCACCGTGGCCAGCCTCGACTTCCTCACGCAGCACTCGCACCTCGTGGACGGCGCGCTCGTGCTCTGCAGCGAGGACGAGCTGAACCAGGTCGCCGACGTCGCCCTGCGCGACGGCCTGACCGGGCTGTTCGACCAGGCCACGTTCAAGGTCCGCCTGCAGCGCGAGCTGGAGCGCACGACGCGCTACCACTCGCCGCTCTCACTCCTGATCTGCGACCTCGACCACTCTCAAGCGCCTGAACGACGAGCACGGCCACCTGGTCGGGGACGAGGTCCTGGCCGAGGTCGGCGCGATCCTCTGCGACGAGGCGCGGGCCGTCGACGTCCCGCGCGCTACGGCGGCGAGGAGTTCGCGATCTTGCTCCCGAGACCTCTCGCCGAGGACGCCGACCCTGGCCCAGCGGATTCGGCGCGCCGTCGAAGCGCGCTTCGCCGGGACCCTGAACGTGACCTCAGTTGCGGCGTGGCCGCGGCGCCGGAGGACGGCCGCCGTCCGACGAGCTGATCGCCGCCGCCGACCGCGCGCTCTACCGCGCCAAGGCCGAGGGCGCAATCGAGCTGGACTGCGCGGGTGGAGGCCCTGGCCGACACCGCGCCTCCCGTCGGACGCGGTGTCCGCGGTGAGGCCCCGCCACGCCTGAACGAAAGGACGACCCCCATGAAGATCGACATTGGAATCGACGAGGGACCCAGCGCGAGCAGATCGCCAGCGGGCTGCTTTGCTTCCTGGCCGACAGCTACACCCTCTACGTCAAGACCCACAACTTCCACTGGAACGTGACCGGGCCCATGTTCCGCACCCTGCACCTCATGTTCGAGGAGCAGTACATGGAGCTGGCGACCGCGGTGGACACGATCGCGGAGCGGATCCGCGCACTCGGAGTCTACGCCCCGGGCAGCTACACCCAGTTCAAGGAGCTGGCCACGGTCGAGGAGGAGACCGGCGTGCCCAACGCCGAGCACATGCTGCAGCAGCTCGTGGAGGACCACGAGACGGTGGTCCGCACCGCGCGCCGCGCGCTGCCGACGGCGGAGCAGGCCGACGACGAGGCCACGGTGGACCTGCTCGTGGCCCGCATGCGGGTCCACGAGAAGACCGCGTGGATGCTGCTCCGTCTATTGCCTGCCGAGAGCCCGGTGCTCATGCCCACGAGCTAGTGCTGCGCACGCCACAGGCCGACGCGAAAGCGCGCGAGGTTCCCCTCGCGCGCTTGCTCGCAGGGAGCGGATCCGGATCGAGGTCGCCGCGCAGCGTGAGGTGTCGGCCGCCGGGCCGTCGGCGGAGCTCGAGGCCGCGCAGGCTGCACGCCGCCGGGCACCGCGGGTAGCGGAAGCCTGACCACACCCGGGGCAGGAGCTGGATCACCGGGGGCACGAGGAAGTCCACGTGAAGGTCGCGACCCTGTCCCGTCGATCGCCGCCAGCGGGCTCTGGGTGACCTGGGTCCGCACCGCCGGGCGCCCGCTCACGCTGAGCTTGAGCGTGTTGTTGGCGTCGACGGTGACCCTGGCCGGTGAAGTCGACCTGGGTCGTGACCTTCGAAGCACCGAGCCGCCAGGTCTCGACTTCGGCGGGGGCCACGTAGATCTGCACCGAGAACTCGGCCAGGGTCACCCCAGCGTCGGCGCCCGGGCGCGCCGAGATCACCGGCGGCAGCCGCGGGGACGAGCTCGAGCTCGAGGGGATCGAACGGCCGATCACGCCCACGAGCTGGGGCAACGGGGCCTGCAACCAGGAACGCGCCTCGAGGGGGATCGTCGCCGGGAGCCTGAGCTGGCCGCCGACCGCGGTCGAGGGAGACGTCGAGGAGGCCGCTCCTGCCAGGCGGCGTAGCCGATCCGGTTGAGAAGTTGTCGTTTCGGCGCTGACCGCGGAGGCGATGGCCGAGGTCGCGCCGCGCCGGGGTGGCCAAAGAGCCCGGCCCGCTGCGCCCGGCGACCGGCGGGACCGCCACGTCGGCGGCCGCGAGCACGAACGCGCCCTGGGGGTCGACGGCGACCTGGCTCGGGGTCAGGCGCACGGTGACCGGGCGCCCGAGGACGGTGCGGGTCACGGGCTGGTTGAACACGAGCAGCGCCTGGTCCACCTGAGCCGGGATCGTCTGCTCGATCTGGGTCTTGATCTGGTCCACGATCACCCGGCGCACCGCGCCGCGGATCAGGTTCTCCAGGAAGCCCGGGAAGCCGGAGATATCGAAGCGGAACCCGTCCAGGGTGACCTGGGAGTTCGTCATGCGGCTCGCGAGCCCGCCGCCGGGCTGGCCCACGAGGGACGCGCGGCCGGTGATCGTGGCCAGGGTCGCGGTGGTGCGCACGGTGCGGTTGAAGTTCATGAAGCCCAGGCGCCCGCGCAGGCGCACGGTCAGGTCCACGTTCGGGACCTCGACCCGCACCGCGAGGTAGCCGGCCTGGGGGTCGAGGCTCAGGCGCGGGGTCCCGAAGCTCGCCGCCTCGGCGGTCACGGTGACCCGGGTCAGGCCTGAGGTGTCCTCGTAGAGCGGGTTCTGCGCGCGGATCAGGGCGCCGAGGTCGGCGCGGGCCAGCTCCTGGGCGGCGAGGGCCTCGATCGCCTGGAAGCCGGGGCGGTTGAGCCGGGCGGCGACGGCGTCGGGCACGACCTGGGTCGTGGGACGGAAGCTCCCCGCGAGGACCGCGGTGCGCACCGCGCTGCCGTTGGCGGAGGGGTCGAAGGCCTCGACCTCGATCGCGTTCACCCCGGGGGTGACCGCCACGAGCTGGGCGAAGTTGCCGGCGGCGTCGGGGATCACGGGGACCCCGTTGACCACCAGCACCGCCACCCCGCCGGCGTCGGTCACCGTGCCGGCGACGCGCACGGTGCCCGCGGGCACGAGCTCGCCCCGGGCGGGGGAGCTGAGGGTGAGCTGAGGCGGGGTCGTGTCTTGGGCGAAGGCGAGCGGCGCGCAGACCAGCAGCGCGACCAGCCAGCGAACGGACGTCATGGGGTCCTCCTTCCCGCACCCTCTCCGGGGGCGGCGAGGGTAGCACGGGCCCCCAGGCCGGCGCCTCAAAGATCCCTGGGCGGCGGGTAGGATACGCCGCGTCGCGTCAATCCCTGCCAAGCGAGCCGCCATGAGCGAGCCCCCCTTCCAGCCCCTCGAGTTCCAGCGCCTGGAGCCCGCCGCCATGCAGGCCGCGGCCCGCGCCTTCCGCGAGTCGATCGTGCGCCGGCGCAGCGTGCGCCAGTTCTCGTCGGAGCCGATCCCCCCGGGGATCCTCGAGGACTGCCTGCTCGCCGCCGGCTCGGCCCCGTCGGGGGCGCACCTCCAGCCCTGGCACTTCGCGGTGGTCACCGACCCCGAGCTCAAGGCTCGGATCCGCGAGGCCGCGGAGGAGGAGGAGCGGCTCAACTACTCGGGGCGCATGCCCGAGGCCTGGCTCGACGTCCTGCGCCCGCTGGGCACCGACGCGGTCAAGGAGCACATAACGACCGCCCCCGCGTTGATCGTGGTCTTCGCCCAGCGCCGGCCGCCGCCGGAGACCGGGCGCAGCAAGAACTACTACGTGAGCGAGTCGGTGGGGATCGCGACCGGGTTCTTGATCGCCGCGCTCCACGCCGCGGGGCTCGCGACCTTGACCCACACCCCGAACCCCATGCAGTTCCTGCGCGAGCTGCTCGGGCGCCCCGAATACGAAATGCCCTTCGTGCTGCTCCCGGTGGGCTACCCGGCCGCGGACTGCGAGGTCCCCGCCCTCGAGCGCAAGCCGCTGGAGGCGATCAGCACCTGGTTCGGTCCGCGGAGCTGACCGTCTACGCTGCCCAGTGGGGTACGTAGATCAGGAGCCCCTGGCCCCGCGCCGCGCTGAGCTGCGCGCGGAAGAGCTGCTTGCCCTCGGTCGGGTGGTGCCGCACGAGGAACACGCCCAGGTCGGTGTCCAGGTAGTAGCGGTGGGTCAGGGTCTGGGGGGCGTCGGCGAACGCGGTCTCGATCCAGGCCACGCGCTCGGCGCCGTGCAGCTCCTCGCGGAGCACGTCGAGGACCTCGCTGAAGTGCACCTGGCGCCGGCCCTGGCGCTGGAACACGCCCGAGCCCAGGGTCGCGTGGATCCGGTTCACCCCCCGCGCGGGGTCCCCCGCCGGGGCGTAGGCGCTCGAGCGGCGCAGGTAGACCTTGGCCGAGGGGATCCGGTCGACCCCCAGCCGCTCGCGCAGCACGCGCCACAGCGGCTTGAGCTGGTCCAGGCGCGGGAGCGGCTCGGCCTCGCGCAGGCGCAGCACGCCGTGGGCGGCGTAGCGCTCCTTGCCGTCGTCCTTGGCCTCCAGCCGGGTGAGGTACTCCACGTCGTGGTGGGTGGGGACGTCGGTGCGCTGGAAGAAGGTGAACTCGTCGAAGGGTCCCTTGCGGAACACGCACACCGACTGGAAGCCCTGGCAGAGGAACAGGTCGAAGGGCAGCAGGCGCTCGCGGCGCACCTTGCGCGACTCGGTCAGCGGCCGGGTCTGGCTCCCGCTGGCGGCGAGCCTGAGGATCTTGGTGCTCCGCTCGAGCTCGGCTGCGACGGCCATGGGCCACCTCCGTGACCCTGCTATCGGCTGGGGGCGCGGGCCCCTAAAGCCCGTTCGGGAAAATTCACGCCGCCCTGCCCCTGCCCCCCTGCCCCTGCCGCTGCCGCTGCCCTGCCCTGCCGCTGCCGCTGGCGCTGCCGCTGCCGCTGGTCGCGACGTTGCCGACGATTCGGATCTACCGCCAAGGCCGCCAAGGAGCGCCAAGGCTCCGCTGTGCGACCTCGCTCTGCGTGACTGGGGAAGGTGCAGGAGGGACCGCAAGGCGCGGCTTCGTCTAGCAGCCCCGCACGGCTCGACCCGGCGGAGCCCTTGGCGCTCCTTGGCGGCCTTGGCGGTTGGCCTTCTTCTTTGGCCAGGCGCGATCGGACCGCGGGCAGGCCCCTGACCAAAGGGAGACCCCGCCGGGGGAGGCCGGCGGGGTCGGGGGGAGATAGGGAGTGGGGATTCGAAAAAAGGAGAGGACCGTGAGTTACTCGGGCAGCTTCCCGACCACGCCGTCCAGGGGCATGCCTTCGCCGAGCGGGTGCTCGCCGGAGAGGTCGGTGAAGTCGACCACCGCCAGCCACGAGGGGCGGTCGCCGATCTGGCGGCGGATCGCCACCAGGTTCAGGGGCGGGCTCATGCCGTCGGAGCCGATCAGGCTGCGGATCGCCGCCAGCTCGCGGTCGGCGTGGCCCGGGCCGTCCTTGGCGATCAGCGCCTCGCCGTCGGGGAGCGCGAAGCGCAGGGAGCCGTCGGCGGCGCGGTAGACGCGGCCCTGCACGTCGACCACCGGGGCCTCGATCAGCAGGTAGTTCTGGTGCACGCGGCCGACGCGGCCGTCGGGGAGCAGCACGCTGTCGAACAGCGCCTCGCCGGCGTGGGCCAGCACGCTGACCACCGCGCCGTTCTGCAGCCGGGAGAAGGGGATCCCCCAGTCCTCGGCGTCCTGGGGCTCACCGCGCACCAGGAGCGGGTTACCGCGGGGGGTGAGCACGCGGCCGGTCTCGCTGTTGTTCAGGGCGTAGTCCAGGCTGGCGCGCAGCGACTCCGCCTCGAGGGTGGAGAGCGCGCCGAGCTCGACCTGGGTGTAGTTGCTGCGCAGCTCGCCCTGGGCGGCCCGCAGGCGCGCCGCCACCGAGGGGCAGCTCGCGTCCAGGCGCTCGAGGACCTCGTCCACCGTCGCCGCGTCGGCGCGCCAGGCGTCGTCGCGGAACAGCGCCAGGCGCTCCTCGATCGTGAGCGCGATCAGCGCCGCGCTGAACTGGTCTTCGAGCCCGATCAGGTACGCCTCGGCGTCCGGGGCCGGCGGCGCGCCGCCGAGGCCGTCCTCGGAGCGCGCGGGGTCCGCCGCGATCGCCGTGCGCAGGATCCCCTCGCGGTCGACGAGGTCACCCAGCTCGGCCCAGGTCAGGGTCGCGATCAAGGGGCCCACGACGTGGGGCGCGCCGAGCTGCTCGGGGCCCCAGAGGAAGGTCAGGCCCTCCGGCTCGGCGACCACCGAGCGCAGGTCGGCCACCCGAGGCCGGTGCACGAACAGGTCGGCGAACTCCGGGTAGCCCGCACGCAGGGTGCGCGCTACCGGGGCGAGCAGGGTCTGGGCGCCGCCCGCGAAGAACGCCTCGGGGGAGACGCGCTCGCCGCTGCGGGCGTCGAAGCTCACCGCGGAGAGCTCCAGGTTCGGGTGGGCGGCCCCGGCGTAGTAGGTCGAGACCGAGAGCGAGACCGAGATCAGCTCGCCGCTGACCACGCCCACGCCGGTGCCAACGTAGACCCCGTTGCTCCCTGGGAAGCCGGACTCGCCGGGGTCCTGGGTCAGGAGCTCCTGCATGGCCCGCTTGGGGGCGAAGGCCAGCTCGCGCAGGGCCTGGTTGATCCGGGCGCCCGCGGCGGACTCGAGGCCCTCGACCTGGACGTAGTGCACCTCGAACTCGAGGTTCGTGGCCTCGTCCTTGCCGGACTCCTCGGAGAACACGACGGCGGGGTCTTGGGCGAAGGCGGCGCTGGCGCAGATCAGGGCAGCCAGCCAGGCAATGCGGGGGGACAGTCTCATGGGGGCCTCGTGCCAGAGCGGTAGTGCATCTCGCGGGCCAAGCCTGGGCCACCGTGAACACGGCCTTTACGCGGGGACGTCCCACGGGTGTCCAGCCAGGACGCAGTGCAGGTCAGTTGCGACCCAGCACGGGCAACGAGGTCGTTACACCACGTCGCGGAGCGTCAGCCGGGTCGCGGCGAGGTAGGTCGCCCCCGCCGCCCACAGGCACGAGCTCCAGGCGACCCGCGGCAGGTCCTCTTCGAACTCGCGCAGCTTGCCCGTGTATTGGTTGGCCAGGTCGCTCACGAGCTGGAAGGGCAGCCCCAGCTGGTCCACGAAGCTGTAGTCGCTGAACGAGCCCAGGAGCGAGCCCGCCGCCGAGAGCAGGACCAGCCCGCCGATCGCCGCGCCGGTGGCGTGCCCCGGGTGATCGACCAGGGTCGAGACGAGCGTCCCTGCCGCGATCAACGCCAGGAGCGGGAGCACGCTGACCGCGGTGGCGCCGAGCACGAACCCGCGCATGTCGCCGAAGGTGTGCGCCACGCGGTCGGGGAACAACGGATCGACCACGTCGTAGAGCCCGAAGCTGAGCTCCGCGCTGAGGGTGGCCGCGAGCACGGCGGCGAAGAGCGCCAGCGCGCACAGGCTCCACAGCGCGAGGACCTTGGCGACGACCCACTCCGCGCGACGCACCGGGCGCGCGCACACCACCCGCAGCGTGCCCCAGCTCGCCTCCTCCGCCACCGAGCTCGCCGAGAGCACGACCGCGAGCAGCCAGATCAGCGCGCTCGCCCGGGACACGCTGCCCGCGAGCACCGTCCAGCCGTTCTGGAACGCGTCGACCTCGGCCCCTTCCCGGGCGGCCTTGGCGGCGGCGGCCAGCCCGCTCAGCCCGGGCCCCGCCAGCGCCAGGAGCACGACCCCCAGCGCGCCGACCCACACCAGCTTGCGGGCCAGGAGCTTCTGCAGCTCGACGACGTACAGCGTGCGCAGGCGCCCGATCACGCGGCGCCCTCCTCCGCCGTCTCGGCGGCGAACAGGTCCTCCAGGGTGCGCCGTCGCGGCGCGAGCCGCGAGACCGCGACCCCGGCCTCGACCAGGCCGCGGTTCACCGCGTCGGGGGTCGTGCCCTGGAGCTCGACCAGGAGCTCGCCGGCGGCCTCCTCGCGGACCTCGCCCACTCCCTGTTGCGCGTCGAGCCAGCCCCGGGCCGCCGCGACGTCGTCCACCCGCAGCTCGAGGAACGCATGGTCGGGCTCGAGCAGCGCGCCCACGGGTCCGTCGAGCACCTTCTGCCCGCCGCGCATGAGCACCACGTGATCGCAGGAGACCTCGACCTCGTGCAGCATGTGGCTGCTCACGAGCACGGTCTTGCCCTCGCGCTCGGCGAGCTCGCGGATCAGCCGCCGCACGAGCAGCACCGCCGGCGGGTCGAGGCCGTTGAGCGGCTCGTCGAGGAGCACGAACTCGGGGTCGTGCAGGATCGCCGCCGCCAGCCCCAGGCGCTGCTTCATGCCGGTCGAGTAGCCGGCGGTGCGGTCCTCGCCGCGGTCCCCGAGCCCCACCCGCTCGAGGGTCGCCTGGATCCGCGCCGCGTCGACCCCGCCGCTGAGCTTGCCCAGGAGCTGGAGGTTCTTGCGCGCGCTGAGGTGCGGGTAGAACGCCGGCGCTTCGATCAGGCAGCCCACCCGCTTGAGGACGTGCAGCCGCGCGTCCCGCAGCGGCGCGCCGAACAGGCGCACCGCCCCCGCCGTCGGGCGCAACAGCCCGAGCAGCATGCGCAGGGTCGTGGACTTGCCCGCGCCGTTGGGGCCCAGGAGCCCGCACACCGTGCCGCGGGGGATCGCGAGGTCCAGCTCGCGCACAGCCCAGCGCCGGCCAAAGCGCTTGCTCAGCGCCTCGGCCTGCACGACATACTCCGTCGAGTTCACGGGGTCCCCACTTGGGTGCCTATCCTACGCAGAGATTCCTTGCTGCGCGTCGCGGGGACATACACGCGTGCCGCCGCACCCAGCGGCGTCACCGCCGTGCGCCACGGGGGAGGCTCGGCGAGCGCCGAGTCGCGGCGGGTCCCCCTCGGGGACCGGAGAGGTGGAGGGACGCACATACCGGGAGCAGCAAGCTGCTCCCCTACGGTCGTGCGGAGCGGGCCAGGGGGGCCCGCTCCGCCAGAGACCGAGGCGCGCGGCGGGACGTCACCCACCGTGGCGCGACCCGCGAGCGCCGAACCCGCGAACGCGCAGCGTGGGGCCGCGAGGTCGGTGGGGTGAGTCGCGGGCCGCCGGCGAGCGCGAGGACCGAGTGGTTTTCCTAGCGCCGCTGCGGCGCGGCCGGCGAGGGGCCGAGCGCGAGCGCGGTGGGCGAGGCTCGAGCGGGGCGTCCCGTGATGCGCCCGCGGGGCGGCTGCCGGCGAGGAGTTGTGCCGCGAGCGGGTGTTCCGTGGACGCGCGCCAGTAGGGGCGGCCGGCGAGGGCTGTGCTGCGCGCGCGAGTCCTTGATCGGAGCGTTTCTCCGCGCGGCCGGCTTGTGCCGCGAGCGGCGCTGCCCGCGGCGCGGATGGCGAGGGGCTGTGCCGCGAGCGCGAGTCCCGAGTGGAGCGCCGCGCGGCGCGGCCGGCTGTGCCGCGGGCGGGACGTCCCTGCTGCTGCCGCGGCGCGGCCGGCGAGGGGCTGTGCCGCGAGCGCGAGGCCCGAGCGGAGCGTCCGCGGCGCGGCCGGCCGTGCCGCGAGCGGGACGTCCCCCTGGGCGCGCCCGCGGCGCGGCCGGCGGCGGCGAAAGCCGCGAGCGCGAGGCCTGTGCGGAGCGCCCCTAGCGCGTCTCCGGCGCGGCCGGCGGGCGGCGAAGCCGCGAGCGCGAGCCCGTGCGGAGCGCCCTTAAGCGCGTCTCCGGCGGGCCGGCGGTGGCGGCGAAGCCGCGAGCGCGAGGCCCGAGCGGAGCGCCCCCTGCGCGTCTCCGGCGCGGCCGGCGGCGGCGGAAGCCGCGAGCGCGAGGCCCGTGCGGAGCGCCCCTTAGCGCGTCTCCGGCGCGGCCGGCGAGCGGCGAAGCCGCGAGCGCGCGAGGCCCGCGGAGCGCCCCCTAGCGCGTCTCCGGCGTGGCCGGCGGCGGCGAAGCCGCGAGCGCGAGGCCCGTGCGGAGCGCCTAGCGCGTCTCCGGCGCGGCCGGCGAGCGGCGAAGCCGCGAAGGCGCGCTGGCCGCGAAGCGCCGGCGAGCCCCTTGGGGGTGAGCCCGAGCAGCTTTGCTGCGAGGGCGAGGGGGTCTGGGACAGACCCCCCATAAAATCAGTACACCGACTGCTTTTGGAGCATGAGCAGGAGCTCGGGGTTGCTCGAGGTCTTGCGGACCTGCTCCTTCAGCGTCTCCATGGCGCGCTGGGGCGAGGCGCGCACCAGCCCGCGGCGCAGGAGGTTGATCAGCTGGAACTCGTGGGGGTCGCGCAGGTATTCCTCGCGGCGGGTGCCCGAGTCCTTGATGTTGATCGCGGGGAAGGTCCGCATGTCGGCCAGGTCGCGGGAGAGCACGAGCTCTGCGTTGCCGGTGCCCTTGAACTCCTCGAAGATCACCTGGTCCATCTTCGAGCCGGTGTCCACGAGCACGGTGGCAATGTTCGTGATCGAGCCGCCGCCCTCGAAGCAGCGCGCGGCGCCGAACAGCTCGCGCGGCTTCTGCATGGCGCTGGAGTCGAGGCCGCCCGAGAGCGTGCGCCCGCTGCGCCCGCGCTCGGTGTTGAAGGCCCGGGCCATGCGGGTCATGGAGTCGATCAGCACGACCACGTCGCGCCCGGCCTCGGCCAGGCGCTTGACCCGCTCGAGCACCATTTCGCTCACGTTGACGTGGGCCACGGCGTCCATGTCGAGCGAGCTCGCGATCACCTCGGCCTTGGTGCAGGTCCGAGTGAAGTCCGTGACCTCCTCCGGACGCTCGTCCACCAGCAACACGATCACCTCGGTGTTGGGGTGGTTCTCGCTGATCGCGTTGGCCAGCTTGTGCAGGATCACGGTCTTGCCCGTGCGCGGCGGGGCCACGATCAGGTAGCGCTGCCCGAAGCCGATCGGGGTCGCCAGGTCCACGATCCGCAGGGTGGGGTCGTTGTCCCGGGTCTCGAGCACGATCCGCCGGTTGGGGTTGATCGAGACCATGCCCTTGAAGTGCGGGCGCTTCTTGGCGACGTCCGGCGGGTCGCCGTCGACGCTCACGACCTTGTCCACCGGGCGCTTGCGCTTGTTGCGCCCGCCGCGGCTGACCTCGGCCACGATGTACTGCCCGCCGCGCAGCTTGTGGCGCTTGATCACCCCGGCGGGGACGAAGGGGTCGCCGCTGCCGCCGAGGTAGCTGTTCTTCTTCTGGCGGAGGAAGCCGAAGCCGTCCTTGGCCACGAACAGGAGGCCCTCGACGGTGGGGACCTCGCGCTCGCGGCGCTCGCGACCGCCGTCGTCGCCGCCCTCCTCCCCGTCGCTGTCGTCCTGCGAGGCGTTGTCGCCGCCGCTGCCGCCGCCCTGGCCGCCGCCGCCGCCCTGGCCGCCGCTGCGCCGCCGCCGCCGACGACGCCGACGCCGCCGTCCGCCGCCTTGGCCGGAACCGTTTCCTTCGCTCATGAATGCCTCGATCGGGGCCTGGCCGGGTCGAGCCGCAGCGCAGGCGGGGGGGCGCGCGCGATCCTTCGCGCGCGGGGGCCCTCGACGGGCCCAGGGAGCGGGCTCCCTGCCTCGACTCTCGCCGAAGCCGGGGGCGGACGCAAGGGTTTCGTCAGGGACGCGCGCGATCGAAGGGCCTGATCGGGTGCACGCCGGGGCGTATGATCCGGGGGTGACTGCCGCCGAGATCCCTCCGCACCACGAAGCCGACCTGCTCGCCGCCTGGGGGCGGCTGGTCGCCTGCGGGGCCGACGTGGCCCAGGTGCGCGCCGCCCTCTCCCAGGAGCCCCGCTTCGCGCGCTTCGCCTCGCTGTTCCGCGAGGAGGAGGACGAGGACCCGGTGCCCGAGTTGACCCCCTGGGTGCGGGTCCT
>JAWKSZ010000077.1:0-39516 GCA_041402045.1 Planctomycetota bacterium
CCCATGTCGTCAGCGATCTGGCGCTCGCTCGCCCGCTCAGGATCGTGACTCTGGTTTCTAGGAGAGGCTTCGCTGGGTCGTGACGCGTCCTGCAGCGCCGAGTCTCCCGAACGCAAGCGCCAAGGCAGAGCTTCCAGGAGCTAACCGGAAGGCGCGACTCGGTGGGAGGTCAGCACGTGGTCTCAGGACTGACCACTCAGAATCGCGCACTTCCGTTTAGACCGTCTCGGGCTCGAGGACCCGCTCCAGGTAGCGGGAGAAGCTCGCGCCCGTCGGCAGCCGCTCGTCGACGATCAGCCGCCGGCGCTCGACGACGCCGCCCTCTGCTGGCCGCAGGGTGCGGATCCAGCGCAGCCCCACCCCTCGACGCTGCCAGGCCGGGAGCGCGTCCAGGCGCACGCCGTGAGCCGCGAGCAAGGCCCGCTTATCCCCCGCCGACGCGCCCTCGAGCTCAGCGCCGGCCGCCCGCGCCGAGAGCCCCGCGTGGCGCAGGGTCCAGTAACAGGCGTTGCTGAGCGAGCAGCGCAGCGCGTCCGCCTGCCGCCAGCGGAGGTAGTCGACGACGTCCTCTGCGCGCGACCCCTCCCACACTCGCCCGTCGAAGGCCCCCAGCACCCCCGCCTCCTGGGTGAACACCGCGCTGGCGAGGCCGGCGGCGAGCGACGCTAGCTTCTCCACGCGCCGGCCGAATCCGCCGCTGTCCGGGGGCAGGAGCAGCGAGACCTCGTCGCTCTGGGCGTAGGCGAAGCTGCCCTGGAGCTGCTCCATGAGCGCCCGGGAGACCGCGCGCAAGCAGCGGTGGAAGCGCGGATCGCAGGGCTTCTCGAAGGCCTCCGCGGTCAGCCGCGAGAACCCCCGCCCGTCGACGCGCAGGATCGTCCAGGCGCCGGGCGCGACCCGCTCCTGGGCCCAGCGCTCGCCAGCGCGCACGCGCGCCGCGAAGGCGTCGGCCTTCACGGCTGCCTCCAGCGGCTGACGGCGAAGCGCCGGCGCTCGGGGGCGACGTAGTAGAGCGCGTCGAAGCCTTCGTCCGGCGCGGGCAGCTCGAGCCGCGCGCGGGTGGCGAACAAGCCCTTGTCCGGGATCCGCGCGCGCCCCGAGCGCGCGGCGTTGCGCGCCAGGCACGCCTGGAGCTCGGAGCGGAAGAAGTAGCCCACGACCCGCGCGCGGTGCCTGCGCCCGAGCGCGATCAACGCCGCGCGCTCGGCGCGGGTGGGGTTCGTGTTGTCCACGACCACCGAGCGCCCCGCCGCCAGGGCAGCCTCGACCTCTCGCGCCTGGCGCGTGGCCGGGCGACGCGCGTTGGGGAAGCGGTCCTTGCTCACCAGGGCGTGGGAGCTCGCGAAGGCCGCGCGGTAGAAGCTGGTCTTGCCGGCTCCTTGGAGCCCGACGAAGACCACCAGCTCGGGGGTAGGCATGCACCCGAGACGCCCCGGGCCGCTGGGGCTGTCGCCCTATCCGTTGACCGCGCGCATGCTGGCCTCGGGGTAGCGCGCGCCCTGAGCGAAGCCCTTGGGCGCCACGGCGTCGATCCGCGCCGCGTCGGCGTCGGTGAACTCGACCTCGAGGGCCGCCGCGTTCTGCTCCAGGCGCTCGCGCTTGGTCGTGCCGGGGATCGTGACCACGTGGGGGTGCCGGCGCACGACCCAGGCCAGCGCGAGCTGGGCCGCGGTGCAGCCCTTCTCCCGGGCGAGGGCCTCGACCTCGCGCACGACCGCCAGGTTCTTCGCGAAGTTCTCACCCATGAAGCGCGGCGACTGGCGGCGGTAGTCGTCCGCCGGGAGGTCGTCCGGACTCTGGAAGCGCCCGGTGAGGAAGCCGCGGCCCAGGGGGCTGTAGGCGACGAAGGTGATCCCCAGCTCCTGGCAGGTGCCGAGCAGCTCGTCCTCGGGCTCGCGACTCCACAGCGAGTATTCGGTCTGGAGCGCGGTGATCGGGTGGGTGGCGTGGGCGCGACGCAGGGTCTCGGGCGAGGCCTCGGACAGCCCGAGGTAGCGCACCTTGCCCGCCTGCACCAGCTCGGCCATGGCACCCACGGTCTCCTCGATCGGGGTCTGGGGGTCGACGCGGTGCTGGTAGTAGAGGTCGATCACGTCGACCCCCAGCCGCTCCAGGCTCGCGTCGCAGGCGCGGCGCACGTAGTCCGGCTTGCCCGAGATCCCCACGAAGGCCCCGCTCTCGTCGCGCAGGATCGAGAACTTGCTCGCGAGCACCGCCTGCTCCCGCCGACCCTGGAGCGCCTTGCCCACCAGCACCTCGTTCTGGCCTCGGCCATACATGTCGGCGGTGTCCAGGAGGTTCACCCCCAGGTCCAGGGCACGGTGGATCACCCCGATCGAGGACGCCTCGTCCCCTGCGCCGGCGTAGAAGTCGGACATGCCCATACAGCCCAACCCGATCGCGGTGACCTGCGGGCCGTTGATCCCTAGCGTGCGCTTCAGCATGGGTCCTCCTGTTCGGGTCGAGGATCGCACGGGAGGCCCGCTCGTGCTCAGCGCCGCCGGGGCACGAAGTCAGCGCGGTCGATCCCCAGCTTGCGCATTTTGGTCTGGAGCGTGGTCGGCTTGAG
This sequence comes from Planctomycetota bacterium, assembly GCA_041402045.1. Taxonomy (GTDB): domain Bacteria; phylum Planctomycetota; class J058; order J058; family J058; genus JAGQRJ01. Next base: position 2,570 of record JAWKSZ010000077.1, read on the forward strand.
CTCGAGCAGCTCCGCAGCGCCGCCCGGTCCGTGCACCTTTCCCCCCGACGCGCGCAATGCCGCGCCAATGCAGCGGCGCCCGGCTTCGTCCCAGGGGACCACCCCTTCGGCGGACGACGGGGCGGCCGGACGCGACGCCGCGAGCTCCAGGTCCGCGACGGCGATCGTGGCCCCGCGCGCGAGGATCGCCGCGCGCTCCAGCACGTTCCCCAGCTCGCGCACGTTCCCTGGCCAGGGGTGCGCGAGGAGCGCGCGGTGCGCCTCGCGGCTCAGGCGCAGCCCGGGGAGCGCGAGGCGCTCGCCAATCACGGCCCGCTGCCCCTGGCCGAGATCCTCGCGATCCCCGCCCCCGAGCGAGCGACCCGTCTGCCGGGCGTGCAGAACTACATAGACCCGGACGAGTGCATCGACTGCGGGGCGTGCCTGCCGACCTGCCCCGTGTCGGCGATCTACCAGGAGGACGACCTCCCGCCCGAAGAGCGGGGCGCGGCCGAGGCCAACGCGGCCTTCTTCGCCACCCGCTAGCCCGGACGGGGGTAGCGCCGGCTGTGGGCGTAGCCGCGCTGGCGGCGGCTGTGGTACGCGCGGGCGAGCCACTCGCGGTCGTCCGGGTGCGCGATCGCGGTCAGGGCGTCGGCGCGCTCGCCGAGGGTCCGCCCGTAGAGGTCGGCCACGCCGTATTCGGTCACCACGTAGTGCACGTGGGCCCGGGTCGTGACCACGCCGGCGCCCTTCTTCAACCGAGGCACGATCCGCGCCTCGCCGCGGCGGGTGCGGCTGGGGAGCGCAATGATCGGCTTCCCGCCCGGGCTCAGGGACGCGCCGCGAATGAAGTCCATTTGCCCGCCGACGCCGCTGATCACCTGGGCCCCGATCGAGTCGGCGCACACCTGACCCGTGAGGTCGACCTCGACCGCCGAGTTGATCGCGGCGACCTTGGGGTTGCGCAAGATCACCGCGGGGTTGTTCACGTAGCCAATGTCGAGCTGGACCACCGCCGGGTTGTCGTCGACGAAGTCGTAGAGGCGCTGGGTCCCCATGAGGAACCCTGAGACCGTCTTGCCCGCGTGGATCGCCTTGCGCGAGTTGTCGACGGCGCCGCACTCGATCAAGTCCAGGGCGCCGTCGGACCACATTTCGGTGTGGATCCCCAGGTGCCGGTGGTCCTTGAGCGCGGCGAGCACGGCGTCGGGGACCGCGCCGATCCCCATTTGCAGGGTGGAGCCGTCCTCGATCAGCCCGGCCACGTGTTCGCCGATCAGGCGCTCGGCCTCGCCCAGGGCCGGGCGCGGCACCTCGGGGATCGGGGCCTCGGCCTCGACCAGGCAGTCGATCTCGTCCACGTGCAGGAACCCGTCCCCGTGGACTCGGGGCATGCGCGGGTTGACCTGGGCGATCACCACCGGCGCCGACTCGACCGCGGCCTTGACCACGTCCACGCTGACCCCCAGCGTGCAGATCCCGTGGCGATCCGGCGGCGAGACCTGGATCAGGGCCACGTCCAGGGGTCGGCGCCGCGAGCGGAAGAGCTGCGGGATCTCCGAGAGGAAGCAGGGGAGGTACTCCACCCCGTCCCGCAGCTTCTTGCGCATGTTCCCGCCCACGAACAGGTTGGCCACGCGAAAGCTCTCGGCGAGCTCGGGGTCGGCGTAGCGTCCCGGGCCCTCGGTGTGCAGGTGGATCAGCTCGACGTCGCGCAGGCGCGCGGCCTGCGCGACGAGCGCGTCCACCAGGACCAAGGGGGTGGCCACGCCCCCGTGCAGGAACACCCGCTGCCCGGACTGCACCCGGGACAGCGCCTCGGCCGCTGTCGTCGTGATCGCCATGGCGGGATCCTAGCGCCCGCGCCCGGGCTTGGCGCCCTGCTGCGGGGCGGCTGGGAGGGGTAAACTTGCCGCGCAGGAGGGTTGCGCATGCGACAGGGAGGGATCGGTGAGGCCTGGCTCGCGGGGTTGACCCTGGCCTTCGTCTGCGCGCTGCCCTGCCAGGCCGAGTTCCGCTTCGAGGAGTTCGAGGAGCGCGACTTCACCTACCACGACGAGTACTTCATTAGCTGGCTCTCGTTCCGCCCCCGACTCCGCCACCGCTGGCGCTGGCGCGACGCGGCGGTCGGCTACTTCCTCACGGTGGGCAGCCTCAAGAGCACGGAGTTCTACCTGGATCAACGCGTCCGGCTGCGCGTCCCGTTCAGCAACCACCTCACCGGCGAGTATCGCCTGATCCAGACCGAGGACTACGACTCGCGCTACACCCGCAACGAGGTCGAGGCCGTGCTGCGGGTGTTGCGCCCCGAGCGCGCGCTGCCCCTGACCCAGACCTTGGGCTCGACCCCGCGCCCGGACGGGCTGTTCGCGGGAGCTACCGCCGAGCTGCACCCCGACAAGGAGTTCGTGGACGCGGGCGCCCTCGTCGGCTACGGCACCCTGCGCAGCTCGATCCGGCTCGACGTCGTGCGCCCGGACTTCACCTACAACCAGAAGAACGACGAGAACGGGGAGTACGAGGCGGCGCCCTGGACGTTCCGCGCCCGGGTGCGCACGGACCTCCCAGAGAACATGCTGCGCCTGCGCGCCTGGGCGTCCTACGACACCCCGCTCACGCTCTCGTTGCCGCAGCGCGACGGGCTGCGCTTCCGTTTTCGCAAGTTCGAGGCCGGGGGCGCGGCCCTGTGGGAGCCCGTCGAGGGGGTGCGCCTCGACCTCGAGCTGCGCGGCGAGTCGACCCGCAAGCGCTGGCGCTACACCGGCGGCGCGCGCCCGGACCAGGACCTGCGCCGCAGCGCGGCCTGGGGCGTGGCGCAGCTCGAGGTCGACGTGGCCCCCGCGTTCGGGGCCCACGCCAGCCGGCAAGACGTCGTGTTCGCCAGCCTGTTCGCGCACCTCCTGGACGAGGTCACCCGCGGGCGCACGACCGCCGAGGTCCGCCTGCGCCGAGGGGAGGCCTACGGCGAGCTCGGCTACCTCCTGGCGCTCCCGACCCCCTTGGACGAGTGGGAGGGCGGGATACGGGTCGCGACCCAGCTCGGGGCGCTGAGCTACCGCGACCAGCGCCCGGCGGAGGACATTCACTCGGTGGGGATCAAGTTCCTGGCCAAGTTCGGGGTCGGCGTCGAGGCGTTCACCCAGGACCAGCGCGCGGGGTTCCTGGTCCAGGCGACGGTGCGCGCCGACGAGCCGTCCTTCGGCGGGGCCAACGCCCAGGTCCTGCTCCGTTTTTAGCGGGCGTACAGAGCGATCGCCCCGCGGAGCGGGGCGATCGGGTGCATGCGTGGACGTCTAGCTGCTGCGCGCGGCGCGCATGCGAAAGCGCTTCCAGTCGCGGTCGTCGGCGCCGCGGCGACCGCGGCCCCGAGCGCTCTTGGGGACGATCCGCGGGCGGAACTCGTCGGCCCGGCGATCCAGGACCTCCGCGCTGACGCCCCAGCTCTGGCACAGCGCCTCGACGCTGACCTTGCGCATGCGCACGTCGGTTGGGCGCGGGTGCGCGCAGATCAAGCGACCCGCCCGCGCGGTCAAGAGCAGGTCGTCGTCCACGGCGAGCAGGAAGCGCTCGCCGCGCCGATAGACGCCGCCCACGTCCAGCGAGGCCTCGCTCACGCAGCCTCCCCGTCGCGCTCGCGCCGCAGTCGGCGACGGTGCGCGCCGTCGAGGGTGGCCTGCGCCATGGGGCGCAGGGTCGCCCAAGCGAAGTCGGTCACGTCGAACAGGTCCTGGGCCTCGAGCCCCGCCTTGCGCAGGCGGCCGCGGAGGCCGACCACGAGCTCGCAGGCCGCGCGGTAGCGCTCGGATTGCGGGAGCGAGGTCAGGCGCAGCTGGGACCCCAGCCGTTTGGCCTGCTTCTGCAGCAGGCGCACCTGGACGAAGGCCGCGGCGTGCGGACGCACCAGCGCGATCGGGGCGGTGACCAAGGGCCAGGACGCGGGCAGCCCCGCGCTCGCCAGGGCCGAGACGAAGGGCTCCAGCTCGAGGGCGTCGCTCTGGACCAGGTCGCCCCAAGCGCGGGCGACGGCGGTCGCCGCGGGGCCCACCAGGTGCTCCAGGCGGCGAACTTGCTTGAGGGGCACGAGGGAGGTCGCGCCCAGGAGCTCGTGCAGCTCACGCAGGACCCGGGCTTCGTCGCCGGCGGCGAGCAAGCCGGGCAGACGCGCGGCGTGCTCGCGGGCGGCGTTCAGCGCGGGCTCCCGGTGGCGTTTGAGGACCTTGCTGGCGTCGCGACCGCGTTGGTCGCGCAGCCAGTTGGGGTCTTGGAATCCCTCGGGGTAGCGCTCCTTGAAGTAGGCGACCTGGTCGAGGAAGGGCTCGGGCTCACGCGGCTTGGGCGGCTGGCCCGGCTGGGCGCGGGGCGTGTAGCGCCAGGGGGTGGGGGCGGTAGGGGCAGTGGGTGCATAGGAATGCAACGGGGACTCCTTTCGGATCGAGGGAGGGAATGGGATCAAGCCGCGTCCTTGGCGGACGCGTCGGCCTCGTCGGCCGCTTCGAGCCGAGCGCGGTGCTTGCGGCTCAGGGTGGTCTTCATGAAGTCGAAGACGTCGAGCAGGTCGCGGGGGGCGCGGCCCGCCTCCTCGAGCTTCTCGCGCACGGAGAGGCCCAGGGCGCGGTGGCGTTGGTAGAGCAGGGCGGAGGCCTCGTTCGTCGCCTTGAGGCCAGGCGCCAGGGAGCGCGACTGCTCGCGCTGAACGGTGGAGGAGACGAACAGGTGCGCGCCCGGGTGTACGAAGGCGCTCGGCGCGGTGGCCAGGCACCAGCTCGCGTCCTCGCCCAGGGCGCCGATCCACTCGGCCAGGCGCGCGGCGTAGGGCGCGTCGCTCCACAGGAGGTGCAGCAGCCCACGGGCCGCGCGCGGGCGGCGCTCCGGCGAGAGCTGAGCCAGGGCCTTGCGGTGTTTCCCGCTCACGAGGTCGGTGAGCTCGAACACGCGCTGCAGCCGGTCGAGGGCCGCGTCGTAGTTCTCCGCCGCGCAGAGCTGCTCCAGGTCGGCCTGGGCGAGCTCCTTCTGGGCGGCGGCGACGACGAGGTCGCGGTGTCGCTTGAGGGCGCGGGCGGCGCCGGCCCCGCGGTGGGCGTCGACCCAGGCAGGGTCCGCGAAGCCCTCGGGGAACAGCTCGCCGAAGAGCGCCAGCTGCTTGGCGAAGGGGATCGCGGCCTTGGTCTGCTTACCGGCGGCTTGCTTCTTCGTGGCTCGGGTCTTGCGCGGGGCGGCGCGGGAGGTGACGCCGGCCTTGGAGAGCAGGCGCTTCAGCGCCGCGCGACGGGTCGCGCGCTCCCGGTCCTCCAGGCCCACGGCCGGCTGGATCTTTGCATAGAAGCCCTCCTGGAACTCGCGGAGCTTGCCGTCCTCGAACTGGTAGGCCCGCACGTCTCCGCGCTCGTAGGCGAACAAGGCCAAACCCCAGTTGGGGCGGGCGGTGTGGACATACAGGGACTGAGCGGACGGCGCTTTCGCGCTCATGGGGACCTCCTTTGGGACTGCATACCGGTGTCGAGCCCTGCAGCTACGCGGACTCGAACCCTGCCAGGCAGGGCCGATCGTCGTCGGGAGGACGTGCTCGGACGCGACGCGGAGCAGCAGCGCTCGTTCTCTACGCCTGCTCGCTCACGCGCGGGCCCCTCCGGGGTCTGACCCCCCGAACCGGGCGACTCTCACTGCCTCAACTTTACACAAACCGAACGTGCATTTCAAGCCTTTTCTTGGCGCAGACTTATCGCGCGGCGACGCGATCGGCGTCTGGCTTGCACAGCAGCCCTCGCCTCAGGGCGCGGAGGGCACGCGGAGGGCGTCGACGACTGCGAAGGTCCCCAAGGACGTGGAGTTTCTCAGCGCTGGCTGGAGGCCGGCGCGACGCCCTCGTCGGGCGCCGGACCGCGCACCGCGCGGATCACGGTGGGCAGCGCAAGGGCCAGGCCGATCGCGAGGGCGGCGACCCAGCAGGCGAGCGGGATCCCGCCGCCCCCGCTGAAGCCCTGCTGGCTCAGGGGCAGGGCCCAGGGCGCGGGGCCTTGCCCAGGGCGATCGCGAGCAGCTCCTGGTCCGCGCGCTGCATGCCCGGGTGCGCGATCCGGCCCAGGTTCGCGGCGGTCTCGGCCAGGGTCTCGCCGGCGATCCCGTCGCGGAGCTCGAGGGCGTCGTCAGCGAGCACTCGCTGCGCGGCGCGCACGGCGAGGGCGGCCCCGAGGCCGACCTTGAGCGAGCAGGCGGCCTTGGCGCCGTCGCACACCACGCCGCCGGTCGTGGCCAGGACCCGGACCGCGGCGCGCTCGAGCTGGCCCGGGCTCCCGCCCAGGAGCAGGGCGCAGCCCGCGGCGGCGCCGGCGCTCGCGGCCTGGGTGGCGTTGCAGACCGGCGACAGGATCCCCGTGCGGGCGCGCACGAAGCTGCCTACGAGGTGGCTGGTGGCCAGCGCGCGGGCCAGGGTCGCCTCGTCGGCGCCCAAGGCCTCCGCGACCACGCCGACCGGGATCGTGGCCACGAGGCCTTGGTTCCCGCTGAAGCCGCTCGTGGTCAAGGTCACCGGGCGCCCGGTCATGCGCGCGCAGGAGGCGCGCTCGGCGATCCGCTCGGCGCGCTCGGGGAGGTCCAGGCCCTGGGGGAGCGGGCGGCCGCAGGCGGCGAGGTTCGTGCCCAGGCCCAGGAGCACGCTCGCGCGGTCTTCGGCGTCGAGGACGTCGGCGAGGGCCAGGACCCGGTCCAGGCTCCAGCCGCTCCAGTCCGGATCGGTCGCCGGCGGCGCCCCGGGATCCGCAGCGCCGGGGACGGGGGTCCCGTCGCGCTCGAGGGCCACGAGCCTGGAGTGCGCGTCGACCAGCCGCGCCACCCCGCGGTGGCCGCCCCCCGTGACCTCGGCCTCGACCCACAACCGCGGCGCGCCGTCACTCGGGCGTTGCTCGACCTGGACCCGGCCCTCGGCGACGAGCGCTTCGGCCGCGTGCAGCGCGGCGGGGGGGACGTCGCTCAGCGCCTGGAGCCCGCGGTCCGGGTCGCCGGCGAGCGCGCCGAGGGCGGCGGCCAGGGCCGCGCCGCTGCGGCCTCCGGACCCGGGGATCCCCGCGGCCTGGGCGTTCTTGAGGGTGTTGGGGTCGCAGCGCACGCGCACGGCCTCGACCGGAGCGTCGAGGGCTCGCGCCGCGGCCGCCGCCGCGAAGGCCACCGCCGCGGGCTCGGTGCAGCCGCGCGACGCCTGGATCCCTGGGAGCCGCTTCACCCGCCCTCCGTTTCGGGTCGCAGTATACGGAGGGTCCCGCGAGCGACCGCCTGTGGACGCGATGGTTCGGCGCGAGACGCACGCCGAGAGTTGGGCGAAACGGACGCATAACTCCTTTGTGGGCGAAGACGCTCAGCGGCCTCGGGCTTGCAGATCCCGGGGCGTGATCCGCCTCCTGTGCACGTTCGCGCTGTGCCTCCCCCTCGCTGCCTGGGCCGCGCCGCCTGCTGCGGTCGTCCCCGACGGGAGCCTGGACTATTACCGCGCTCGTGCGGCGGACTTCCTCCAGCGCAACCCGGGGGCGAACCCTCCCGACTACTACCTGGACTTCGGCGACGTCTACGTGCGGCGCTTCACCTTCGAGACCCGGCCCCTGCTCAGCCCCGCGGGACAGCGCTGGATGGACGACGCCCGGGTCAAGCTGCAAGAGGCGATCGAGGCCCGACGCAGCGCCGACCCCGACGGCTTCGCGCGCCTGGAGCTCGAGTCCAAGGCCTTCCGCCGCTTCGCCTATGCGACCCACGCGCCGGCCTATGCCAGCGGGCTCGACCGGCTCCCGCTGCGGGACCTGATCCTGATCGGGACGACCCCCGACGCCCAGGACACCCTCAGCCGCGAGGGTCTCGAGCAGCTCGCGCACGTGATCTCCGGGCTCGGGCGGAGCTGCCGCGCCCAGGGGCTCTCGAGCTGCGTCGTGCAGCGAGTCCTGGTCGAGCGTGAGGACTTGCGCCGTCGGCTGCGCGACCGACTGGGGATCCCGTCGGCGGTGGGCACGGCGCGCTTCCTCTGGCACCGCTTCGCCGACAGCGTCGCCCGTACCCTGGGCCTGGACCCGCACCGCGACCCGGCCCTGATCGACGCGCTGAGGTAGGCAACCGACGTTGCCCATGTTGCCTTAACGTGGGTTGCCGCGACGCGTCGCGAACGTCATAACTCCAGTGATCCCCGACCCGACACGCGGCGCTGCGCGTGCAGTGTGTCGAGGTTCGAGACCCCGAGCGACGGGGCTGGAGGACTGATGCGCAGAGCTGGCGATCCCTGGGGGCGGTGGTGCCCCGGCAGTGAGTTGAGCGGGTGCCCGGCCCAGGAATCTGGCGAGCGCCTCCACCGAAGAGGCGCCGGCGAGCGACCGCGCCCTGCAACCGCCTGGAAGCTGGCGTGCCCGCTGAGGCGGACGTGGAGCCTGCGGCCCCGGCCGAGGAAGACAGGCCTGCGGGAGCCTGCGGAGTCCGACGAGGACTACGACATGGGCGACCTCGACGAGGGCGACCTTCGAGGGCAGCGACCCCGTCGCGCCCCGACGCCGGGGACGAGTAGCCATGCGCCGCACGCAGCCTTCCGGGCGCCTGCGCCCTGTCAGGCCCTCGCGGCCCGCGCCGACGACAGCGGCCACGCGCGGAAGGTCGGCGACGATCGAGACCGAGCTCAGCCTGGAGGGCGAGCTCTACGAGAAGAGCCCGAGGGCGACGCCCGCGGCAAGCAGTCGCTGAAGTTGCACTACGGGACCGGGTGGAGAAGGTCCAGGACGGCAAGGTCACCCAGATCACGCGCCACGTGTTCACCGCGTCGCTGCGCGAGGACGGCGGAGGACCTGGGCGAGCTGGGTTCTCACCACCAAGCGCACCCTGACCCTCACCCGCGGGAGAAGGACCGCGCAGGGCACCTGGGGCGCGGGGCGGACGGGTCAACGGGACCGCGCTGGAGCTGGTGAGCCCGGGGCTCCTGGCCCGACGTGGACCGCGCCTGGCGGCTGGACCTGGGCGCGCGCAAGGGCTCGCTCGCGGGCGTCGAGGTCGAGCGCTTCGAGGGCAAGGACGTGCCCCCGCCGGTGCTCGACGCGATCAAGACCTGCGGGCTGCCGGAGCCTGACCAAGGGCGGCTGGGCGCTGACGGTCAAGGAGGCCTGAAGCCCACGGGCAGCCTGGAGCTGAAGTTCGACCTCGAGGGCCGGGAGACGCTGGACGAGGGCGAGGCGCTGGTGGTCGGTCAGACCACGACCCTCAAGCTCGTGCGGCGCAAGGCGCGCTCGGAGACCCTGCCGGCGGACCAGCCCCCGGCCCGCGGCGAGGAGCCGGGCTACGAGGAAGACGACCTCGGCGGGGACATGGACGAGCCGCCCTACCTCGAGGACGACGAGGAGCCGTATCCGAGCCCGGCCGGGCCCGGAGCCCGACGACGACGACTGGGGAAATCGCTAGATTTCGACAGGCGCGCCGCCCCCGTGGGGGGGGCCCGCGGCGTGTGGGGAGCTACTCCAGGTCCTCGCGCAGGGCGACGAGCTCGGGGCGGAGCTGGGCGTCGCGCGGCGCCTCGTCGCTGGCGGGCGCGCCGCGCAGGAGCTCGAGGGCGGCCTCCTCTTGCTCCCGGGCGACCAGCACCTTCGCCAGGAGCAGGCGGTGCTCGAGGCAGGGCTCGAGCTCGAGGGCGCGTCGGGCCGCGGCCTCGGCCAGGTCGAGGTCGTGGGGGGGAATGTCCGAGCCGAAGACCCGCGCGATCCAGGGCAGGGTCGCCAGGCGCAGGTGCACGGTGGCCTGGGTCGCCAGCGCGGTGGGCTGCGTGGGGTCGAGCTCCAGGGCGCGCTGGGCGGTCGCCAGGACCTCGGTCGCGCGCGCGCTGCGCTCGCCCATGGGCAGGAGGTGGGTGGTCGTGCCCAGGGCGTAGGCGAGCTGGGCCTGGACCGCGGCGTCCTCGGCCCGGAGCTCCGCCGCGCGGCGGGCGTAGTCGAGGCCGCTGAGCGCGGCCAGGTCGCGGGCTTCCCGCGCCTCCCCGGCGGCCCGGGCGAGCAGCACACGGTCGGCGTCTGCCCGCGCGGCGCGCCACAGGAGGTCGGGCTCGGCGGGGCTCTCGGCCACCAGGCTCAGCGCCAGGGTCCGCGCCATGTCGAGGTCGATCCCCCGCGCGCGGTCCACGGCCTCCCGGGGGTCGGTCTCGGCGACCACGTGGACCTCCGAGCCCGTGGCGGCCTCGAGCTCGGCGGCCTGCCAGGCTTGGACCCGCTCGGGGCTGGGGACGCTCGAGCACCCCGCCGCCAGGCCGAGGGTCAGGAGCCCGGCGAAGACCCGGAGGCGCACGGTCACTTCTTCCGCCGGTGGAGGTGGATCGGCTCGTCCTCCTCCACGTGCTTGACCTTCTGGTCGAGCCAGTTCTGGTAGAGGTCGACGCTGAACATGAGCAGCAGGATGAAGATCACGATCCACTGGGGCACGTAGGGGAAGGAGCTGGCCTCGGAGTAGGCGCGCCAGTCCTTGGTCCCCTCGGCGAAGGACCCGTTGTGGATCAGGTTCTCCGTGGTGCCGGCCTTGACCAGCTCGACCTGGTCGAAGAAGTAGTCGTCGCCGAGGGCCGAGAACGGCGCCAGCCAGAACAGCAGCCGGCCGTCCTCGACCGCGTCCTGCTCTCCAGGCAGCTCGCCGGTGTTGAAGGGGAACTCGAAGGCCTGCCACTCGGGGGTCAGGTCCACGGTCCCGGTGGAGAGCCCGTAGCTGCGGTGCGGCTCCTCGTGGGACTGGAGCTGGGCTACGAGGTCGTGGCCCGTGCTCGAGCGCGCGCGGAAGCGCAGCACGTAGTCGGCGCCCTGCTCCAGGGCGAGGGCGGTCTGGTAGAGCTGCGCCTCGCCACCCTGAAGGTCGACGTGGATCTGGCCGGCGTGGGCGTCGCCGGCCCCGTCCTTGGACGCGATCAGGCTCGGGGAGGCCTCGTGCACCGCGAGGTGCGCCACGTGACCGCCCTCGAGCACGAGCACGAACCCGATCAGGAGCAGCACGAACAGCCCCAGGATCTCGAAGTCGGGGTTCTTGCTGATGAAGTCCGAGATCTTGGCGGCGAACAGCAGCATGAGCGCGACCGAGATCAGGACCGCGCCGATCATGACGGTCAGGCGGTCGGTCATGCCGACCACGGTCAGGATCGAGTCCACCGAGAACAGCACATTGAGCCCGCCGATCAGGGCCACGACCTGCCAGAAGTTGTCGCCCTCCTTGACCTCTTGCTCGTGGCCCTTGGCCTTGACCCGCAGCTCCTTGACGCCCTTCCAGATCAGGAACAGCCCGCCGATCAAGAGCACCAGGGCCTTGCCCGAGACCGAGCCCTCCCAGTGCAGACCCAGGAGCTCCTGGTCGAAGTGCCAGAACGGGGTGTTCGCGTAGCGCAGGATCAGGCTGACCATGCACAGCAGCACGATTCGGCAGAGCATGGCCAGGATCAGGCCGAGGTTGATCGCCTTCTTGCGCTTCTCGCCGGGGAGCTTGTTGGCGAGGATCGTAATGATGATCAGGTTGTCGGCGCCGAGCGCGAGCTGGATCAGCGTCACGCCGAGCAGCGCGGCGTAGAAGGCCGGGTCGATCAGGAAATCCACGAGGCGTCCTCCGTCGAAGGTCGCCTACTGTCGCAAAACCATGCGCGCCCGGGGCGCGCAGCGCGCCCGTCCGGGCTACATGAAGTTGCGGGTGTGGAGCGCCGAGAGCGCCTCGGCCTCTTCGGGGGCGAAGCCCAGCTTGAGCAGGCGGCGCTGGCGGTTGAGGTCCATGTCCTGCTTGAGCGCGACGACCTGCTCGAAGCCGCGGGCCAGGGCCGCGTGCTCCCAGCTCCCTGCGGCGAGCAGGATCAGCGCGTCGAACACCTCCTCGTTCAGCCCGGCGGTGTGCTGGAGCGCCTGGTGCCGGCGCTCGATCGCGGCGGCCAGCCGCCCGCGCTCGGCGGGGTCCTGCTCCACGTGGCGACGCAGGTGCGCGAGCCCGAAGGCCACGTGCCGCGCCTCGTCCTGGGCCGCGAGCTGGGCGATCTGGCGCGTGATCGGGTCCGGCCCGTGCTGGTGCAGGAACCACAGCAGCGAGAGGAAGCTGCCCTCCCCCAGCACCGAGAGCAGGAACGAGGCAAGGGCGAAGTCGGGCTCGTCCACGAGGGTCTTGAGCGAGGCCTGACCGCCGGCGGTCGAGAGCGCCGGGCGCTCGCGCTTGAGCAGCGCGCGCCGGGTGAAGACCTCGATATGCCGGGCCTCGTCGGCGGCGGTCACCGCCAGGACCTGCAGCACCTCGCGGAAGTGCGGGTGGATCTGGGCCAGGAAGCGCGCGGGCACGAGCAGAGCCGCGGTCTCGTTCTCGATCAAGTAGGTCATGACCTGGACCACCGCGTCCTCGACCTCGTCGGGGAGCTCGACCGGCGCCGACCAGTCGATCGCGGTCTCGGGGTCCCACTGCGCGGCCACGGCTTGGGCGTAGATCCGCGCGGCCTCGTCGGCCCACACCTCGACCTTGTGGTCGATCGCGAAGGCGAAGGCTGGCGCCCCCGCCTCGACCTGGGCCCCGCGGGCGGCGAGGCCCCAGGTCGCCGGGGGCGCCTCGACCACGGCGCCCGGGCGCGCGGGGTCGGCGTCGCCGGCCCGCTCGGCGCCGCGCCAGCGCCCGTCCTCGGCCCCGCCGCGGGTCACCCGCGCCACCGGCCCCTCGGCCGGGAACGCGGCGGCGTGGCCCTGGGCGCGCAGCCAGCCCCGGAGGTGCACGGCGAGCTCCGGGTGGGCGCCGCGCACCTCGAGCACGCCCCCCACCGGCAACGCGCGCAGCGCGCGCTTGAGCAGGAGGTGCCCGCCCTGGTCGAGGCCCAGAGCGCCGAGGTCGAGGGTCGCGCCTACCCCTGGCGCGCCAGCCACGCGTCGAGGCTCCCGAAGCGGTCCACGGCCTGGTTCAACAGCGCGTAGCCGCTCGTGCGTCCGGGCTTCCACTGCTTGAGCCCCTCCAGGTCGAGCAGGTGCCGGACCTGGGGGTCGTCGTAGGCCATGCCCAGGAGCAGCTCCACGAAGCGTCCCAGGGGCGCGTCGCAGCCGTCGAGGGCGGTGAAGTTGCAGTGGTCGTAGGTCGCGGTCTGGGTCAGGACCCGGGTCGCGCCGCTGGGGAGCGTGCCCTCCTGGGTGAACAGGAGGTGGTTCCCGTCGATCATGCAGGCCGCGTCAGCGTCCCCCGCGATCAAGGCCTTGGCCGCGTCGCGCTCGCCGCCAATGTGGTCGCCGTGGAGCCCGACGCCGACCTCGAACCGCACCAGCTCCAGGTCCCCCTCGACGTCGAGGCCCTGGGCCGCGAGGTGCTCGAGGGGGATCAGCGTCGCCTGGGGCGAGTCGTGGGCGCCCACCGCCAGGCGCTTGCCCTTCAGGTCCTGGACGGTCTTGATCTCGGAGCCCGCCTTGACCACGACCACCGAGGTCAGGTCCTGGTCGGTGTCGCGCATGGCGATCGCCCGCGCCTCGCGCCCGCGGGCCTGGGCCAGGCGCTCGGCCTCGATCCAGGCCAGGGGCGAGTTCCAGGCCACGTCCACGTGCCCCGCGAAGTGCGCCTCGACCTGGCGCTCGTAGTTGCTGTAGAGCACGTAGTCGAACTCGAGGCCCTGCTCGGCGAACCAGGTCTTGAAGCCCTCCCAGATCGTCACGACCTTGGGGTCGTAGGCCACGGCTCCGAGGATCACACGGTCGGTCACTGGGGCCTCCTTAGCCGAACAGGTCGAGGCCGCACACGGCCTTGCCAATGAAGTCGTAGAGCTGGTCCGTGGTCGGGGCCATGACCCCGGCCGCGCGGGCGTCGCGGAAGTAGCGCTCGACCCCCACGTCGCAGCGGAAGGCCTGCCCGCCGCACACGCGCATGGCCAGGTCCAGGACCTCGGTCGCGGTCTCGCCCGCGGCGGCCTTGCTCTCGAGCACCCGCAGCATGGCGTCGGCGCGCCCGGTCTCGACCGCCTCGGCGGCGTCGTGGAGCAGCGCGCGCACCATGTCGGTCTTGACCTGCATGCGCGCCACGTAGGCGCGGATCGTGGGCAGGTCCGCCAGCGTCGTGTCGAGGTGCGCGTAGCGCGCCCCCGAGACGTGGGCGATCGTGCGCGTCAGCGCGCCGCTCATGAGCCCCAAGGAGCCCGCGGCGATCATGAGCGCGAAGTTCGGCAGCACCGTGCCCATCATGATCCCGAAGCCCTCGCCGTCCTCGCCCAGGCGACGCGCGAGGGGGACCTCGACGCCGTCTGCCCGGATCGGGGTCGACTCGTTGCCCCGCAGCCCGAGGCCGGTGAACGGCCCCGCGATCGTGAGCCCCTGCGCGTCCGCGGGCACGAGCCAGATCGTGCTCGCCTCGTCGCCGGCGGCGGGTCGGCTCGACCACACGTAGTCGGTGGCGGCGTGGGCCGAGGTCACCCAGCTCTTCTGGGCGTCGAGCCGCGCGGTGTCGCCCTTGACGATCGCCGAGCTCTGGGGCGCCCAGAAGTGGCTGCGGCTGCCCTGCTCGGAGAAGGCCAACGTGGTGAAGCGCTCGCCGCTGGCCAGGGCCCGGCGCGCGTCGTCGCTGCCCTTGGCCTCGACGACCGCGGTGCCCGCGTAGTGCATGGTCGTGACCATGGCGGTCGAGCCGCACTCCTGCGCCAGGCGCTCGATCACCCGCACCGCCGCGCTGGGGCCCAGGCCCAGCCCGCCGACCTCCTTGGCGCTGATCAGCCCCAGGAGCCCAGCGGACGCCAGGGCGTCCACGGCCTCGCGGGGGAAGCGCCCGTCGCTGTCGACGCTCACGGCGTTGGGCGCGACGACCTCCGTCGCGATCCGATCCACGGTTTCCAGATAGCTCACTCGGCGCTCCTCACGCTCTCGATCCCACCGGGCTCACCCCGCGAGGGCGAGGTGAGGACGTCCAGGTCGGGACCCACGCGAGCGCGCCGCCGGGAGGCGGCTACCGAGGGTGGGGGTGACGCTCGCGACCGCGGGTCCAGACCTCGAGCGCTCAGCCGAAGCCCAGCGCGTCGATCCTCCGCTCGCGAACGTCCATGCCCGGGAGCCTACTCCCGTGGGCGCGGCGACACAACGGGCTCAGCCGTCGCCCGGGAACACCAGGATCGCAGAGTGCACCGGGCGCACCTCGGGCTCGCCGCCCGAGACGACGCCGGTGCTGGGCAGGTCGACCACCCGGCCCTCGATCACCAGGCGCTTGCTGCTCCCGCCGTCGAGGTTCAGCGCGCGCACGCAGCCCAGCGCACGCAGCAGGCGCGCCGTGTCGCGCAAGGTCAGCCCCGGCGCGCGCTCGGCGTTGCGCCCGTCGACCGCCACCACCACCAGCTCGCCGTCGGAGGTCAGCCCGGCCCCCATGCGCGGGAGCAGGTTCTGGTCGTAGGTCTCGTCCTGGGAGAAGGTCAGCGGCGGCGCGCTGCCGCGGAAGTCCTCGGCCTCGAGGTCCAGGGCGCCCGGCCCCAAGAGCAGCGGGCCGCCGGCCATGGCCGCCCGCGGGGGCGGCCCCGGCAAGGTGTAGCGCACCGTCGACCCCGGCGGGATCGCGGGCCCCGGCGGCAGGCGCAGCACGAACCCGGCCAGGGGCACGTCCTGCACGCCGCCGCTGCAGGCGAGCACCCGGTCGGCCACGATCGCCAGCGCGCGCCCGCCCTGGGCGTCGACCTGCCGCGCCTCGGCGCGGTGCACGACCTCGGCGTTCCGCCCCACCTCGACCCGCTCCCCGCCGAGCTCGAGCGCGACGCCGCTCATCCCTCGCCGCTCCACGCTCAGCGCGCCGTCGGCCCCCTGGATCAACGCCGCGCGGTGGAACACCGGGGGCCCGATCAGGCGCCCGCCGCTGATCAGGAGCCCCACCGGGTCCGAGCGCCGGCTGGGGAGCTCGATATCCGGCTCCGAGTAGAGGAAGAACCCGCCCGAGAGCGCCGCCGGCGCGCCCTGCTCTCGCGCCAGCCGCGCCAGGTCGCCGCCGTGAGGGCGCGCGTCGAGCGCCTCGAGCCGCGGCTCCCGCGCGCGGAGCACGTTGACGTGGACCGGGCCCTGGCGCGAGGCGCCGGCCAAGCGCCCGTGCCGCAGGCCGGGGGCGAAGGTCCGCAGCTCGAGGGCCGCGGCCAGGTCCTCGAGGCTCGGGGCGTCGGGGCGCCGGTGGGCGAGGCGCACCGCCTGGCTCCACACGTAGTCGACCAGCGCGCGGATCCGCAGCGCGTGGGGCGGCGGCGCGTCCAGGATCTGCGCCGCGCGGCGGTGGAGCATGACCCGCAGCAGCGGGGCCTCGGGGGTCGCCTGCTCGCGCAGGAGCGCGTCGAGCCCGCGGAAGCGCCGGGCGAAGAGCGAGGCCTGGTGCGGGTCGACCTCGCCCTCGAGCACCGCCACGATCCGCCCGGGCAGCGCGTCCAGCGAGAGCGGGGCGTCGAGGGCCGCGGCGCCGGGCGCCTCCTCGCCGCCGAAGGCGAGCAGCACGTCTCCCAGGCTGGGGTCGAGCCCGCCCCCGTCGATCGCCTCACGACACGCGTCGAGCCACGTCACGCCGCCAGTGTGCCAGAGGCCCGGGGTCGCTGCCCGACGAACTGCGGCCCGGGTCCGGGCCGCTCGCTATCCTGGAGGCATGCCCGAGCGCGACACGCCGCCGACCGAGCCCCCCAGCGCCCACGAGACCGCGGAGCTGCGGATTCGCCCCGCGGCGCGGCCCCCGCGCCCGACCGCGCACCGCCCGCGCACGATCGCCGACTACACCCTGCTCGACGAGCTGGGGCGGGGCGGCATGGCGCGGGTGTTCCGCGCCACCCACGAGCCCTCGGGGCGCCAGGTCGCGCTGAAGGTGCTGCACAACCAAGGGCCACCCTCGATCGAGGCGCGCCTGCGCTTCCAGCGCGAGATCAACGCCGCCTTGCGCCTGCAGCACCCGAACATCGTGCGCACGCTGGAGGGCGGGATCGACGGCGAAGAGCTGTTCCTGGCCATGGAGATCGTTCACGGCGAGTCGCTCAAGGCCCGGCTGGAGCGCGGCCCGCTCCAGCCCCGGGCCGCGGTGCAGCTCGCCGAGACCCTGGCCCGCGCCCTGGCCTTCGCCCACCGCAGCGGGGTCGTGCACCGCGACGTCAAGCCCGCGAACGTGCTCCTCGACGAGGAGGGCCAGCCGCAGCTCGTGGACTTCGGCCTGGCCAAGCCCGTGCAGCGCGGGAACGACCTCACCGCCACCGGGCTCGTGGTCGGGACCCCGGCCTACATGTCCCCCGAGCAGGCCGGCGGGCACTCGAACGTGGGCCCCTTGGCCGACGTCTACGCCCTCGGCGCGACCCTCTACGAAATGCTCACCGGCGAGCCGCCGTTCCCCGGCGAGCGCCAGCTCGAGATCCTGGTCAACATTCTGCACACCGAGCCCAAGCCGCCGTCGGCCGTGCGCCCCTCGCTGGGCCAGGACCTGGACGCGGTGGTCCTGACCGCCCTCGCCAAGGACCCCTCGGATCGCTACCCCTCCTGCGAGTCCTTCGCCGCAGACCTGCGCCGCTACCTGGAGGAGCACCCCGTCGTCGCGACCCAGCCCTGCCGCACCGCCCGGGTCGAGCGCTCGATCCGCTTGGACAGCGGGCTGTTCGTGAGCGACCCCAGCAGCTTCCTCGGGGCTACGACCCAGCCTACGTGGACCACGCCGAGACCCTGCTCGCCCACTTCACCGACCTCCTGCGCGCGATCTCGGTCTCGATCGTGGACGACGGGCACATAGACGTGAGTGAGACGCGCACGATCCGCGCCGAGTGGGAGCGGCTCAAGGCGTTCACCGAGGCCTTCGTCGCGAGCTGCGAAGAGGGCGCCTTCGCCAAGGTGGAGGACCCCGACGCCGAGCCGCCGGCCGAGGAGTAGCGCGAAGGGTGGAGCCAAAGAAGCCGATACGCGAGTCCGACGTCGCGCCGCCGTTCTCACACCTCGGTGAGCCCGGCTGGGCTGAAGCGGTGAAGGTCCTCCTGGCCACCTACGACGTCCCACTCCCAACCCCGGTAAGCTCGGTCGCGTTGGCCAACCGGGAAGCCGAGCTGGGGATCAAGCTGCCGCAGGCACTCTGCACCTTCTTGACCAAGGTTGGGCCCCTCGACCTGGACGGGCTGCGAATCCACCCCCCAGAAGAGATCACGTTCTGCGACCGCGTCTGGTTCCGGGACCACCTCACCCCCGAACACCAGGCGTGGCTGCCTCAACTCCTCGCTGTCGCAGGCACTGGCTCGGACAACTTCATTGCCTTGGATCTCGAATCGAGGCGCTGCGGGGTCCTGTCTCACGATCCACCCGGTCTGTGGAAGCCCCTCCCCGACTTCGACACCCTGATCAAGGTCACGTTGATGCGTCTTCCTGCGGGCTACTACGGCTGGCCCGACCAGGAAGTGGCCGACCTGGTAGACGCTGCCGTGACCGACCTCGTCGGCTACTGCTTCTGATGAGCGACGAGACGCTGCGCGAGCTCGAGCGACGTTGGCAAGCGACGGGAGCGGTCGAGGACGAGGCTTCCTACCTGCTCGAGCTCGTCCGGGTTGGAGCGCTGCCCCAGGAACGGTTGGAACTCGCCAGCTACTGCGGGCGAGCCAGCGCCCAACGCGCCCTCGGAGCGTCGGGGATTCCCCCCGTAGGCGAGCGCGAGTGGTTGCTGGGCCTCGCCCGGTTTGGGGCCCTGACCTGCGTCCGCCTGGCGGTTCTGACTGCGCGGCGACACTTGCCTGCGTGGACGCGCGAACAGCCTGAGGTGAAGGAGCCCGCTTTCATGCTCGACACGCTGGACCGCCTCCAGACCCTGGAGGATCGGCCGTCCGTCGCCGAGGCGTTCTACTCGAAGTATGACAGTCGAAACCGTTACCCCTACTTCATGCGTGACCCGTGGGGGTTCGGCACACCTGGCTTGCCGCTCAGCGACGCCGCTGTGCTCGCGGTGGGGTTGGTCGTGGGTGCCTGCAACATGTTCGACGAGTTCGACGACGAGGAGGGGCTGGAAGAGTGGTTGGGGGAGCTCGAGAACGTCCCAGGCCTGGGCGAGGCCATTGCCGAGCTTGGGCGGGACGCGTTGCAGCGGGACGTCTAGACCTCTACGGACCAGGGCTGGGAAGGAGCTACCTACTCCTGCTGGCGCGCCCGGGCCGCGCGCAGCGCGTCGCGCACGCGGCGCTCGACCCACACCCGCGGGAGGTGGCGGAGGCACCACAGGCAGAACAGGGAGATCACGATCGTCGGCAAGCCGAGGATCAGGATCAGGACCAACAGCGCCCGCTCGATCGGGCTGTGGCCCGCCTCCCAGCGCAGGACCACCCCCTCGTCGTGCTCCTCCAGCCACAGCCGCCCGCGGACGCCCACCGACACCGTGTTGCGGAACCCGAAGCCCCAGGAGCTGGAGGTCAAGAGCGCGCCGTGCTGGGCGAAGGCCTCGCGCAGCGCGGGCAGGGCCAGGGACGGGTCGAGGTCCTTGAGCTGGCGCTCGCCGCGCCAGCGGGCGCGTCCCGGGGGCGCGATCTGTCGCGGCGGCCGTCCGCGGGGGCGGGCCTGCGCTGGCGGCGCGCCCTCGGCGCGCGCCCCGCAGGCCGCGCAGCCGCCGTGCTCGCTCCAGCACGCGGCGTGGGACCAGCCCATGCAGTCCGAGCAGCCCTGCTTGGCGTCCTCGGCGGCGATCGCGTCGTGGCAATACGGGCAGCGGCCGCGGCGCACCTCGACCGTCGGCGCCTCGCCGGGCGGGGCCTCGCGTGTCGGCTCGGGGGGGCGCTCGGCCTCCCCCTTACTGGCCGACGCGCGCTCCACTGAGGGCGGCGAGGAAGGACCCCTGGGGCAAGAGCTCGAGCTGCTCCCAGAAGCTCATCCAGTCCCAGTGGTCGCGGACCTCCTTGACCTTGCCGTCCCGCACCCGGTAGCGCACCGAGCCGGTCATGGCCACGGGTCGCTGCGTCCGACGGGAGACCGCGCGCAACGCGCAGAGCACCATGTTCCCGCCCGCGTCGTCGTGGAAGTGCTCGAGCACGTCGACCTCGACGTCCTGGACCAGCTCCAGCATTTGGGCCTGGAACGCGCGGAAGGCGTCGGGGCCGTGGATCGTCTCGCCCAGGCCCTCGACCACGCCTTCGGCGTCGAAGATCTCGTCCACGGCGGCGGGGTCGAGCTCGGTCCAGGCGCGGCGGAACCACGCCTCGGCGAGCTCGTGGTGGGGGTGCTTGCTCATGCGACCTCCGAGGTCTAGCTCCAGGTCTCCCGCGGGATCTTGGAGCGGATCTTGCCCACGCTCATGGCCTCGGCGGCCGGCGAGTCCTTCATGGGCAGGGTGTAGCGGCGTACGCCGTCGAAGGCGGCCAGGGCGTTGGCCACCGCGCCCGCGGTCGGCACGAGCCCGATCTCGCCCACGCCCTTGGCCCCGCACGGGCCCTCGGGCTCGTGCTCCTCGACCAGGAGCACCTCGACCTCGGGCATGTCCCGCGCGCGCAGGACGCCAATGTCCCGCAGCTTGAAGGTCACCGGCATGCCCTCGGCGCAGGGCAGCTCCTCGGTCAGGGCGTAGCCCAGGCCCATGTGGATCGAGCCCTCGATCTGCCCGCGGCAGAGGTCGGGGTTCACCGCGCGCCCCACGTCGTGGGCGGCGACGAAGCGCTCGACCTTGCCCTCGCCGTCGAGCACGCACACCTGGGTCGCGTAGCCGAAGGTGGTGTGCGTCTTGACCTTGGCCACCGGGTCGCCCAGCTTCGTGGTGTCGTCCACGAGCACGTCGCCCTTGTAGACCGTGCCCACCAGGTCGCCCAGGGTCTTGCCCTGGTCCAGGTCGCGCTTGAGCTGCTCGCCCGCGGCGAGCACCGCGCGCCCGCCGAAGAGCGTCGCCCGCGAGCCCGTGGTCTGGCCCACCCCCAGCGCGTAGGTCGCGTCGACCTTGGGACGGAACAGCTCCGCCGGGAGCCCGGTGGCCTCGACCGCGAACTGGATCAGGACCGTGAGCAGGCCCTGGCCCATTTCGGTGTAGCCGTTGTAGATCGAGACCGTGCCGTCGGGCTCGACCACGAGCCGGGCCTTGCCCCACTCCTTGGCGCCGTTGCCGAGCCCGGTGTTCTTGAGCCCGCAGGCGATCCCCACCGCCTTGCCCTGGGCCTTGGCGTCGAGCCAGGTCTGCTTGACCGCCTCGAGGGTGGGCTTGATCCCCACCGCCTTGTCCAGCACCTGCCCGGTGCTGTAGGTGTCGCCGACCTCGAGCGCGTTTCGGTAGCGGAACTCCCAGCCGTCGATCCCCGCGGCGTCCGCGAGCATTTGATACGCGCTCTCGATCCCGAAGTGCGCCTGGTTCGCGCCGAAGCCGCGCATGGCGCCGCAGGGCGGGTTGTTGGTGTAGACCGCGACCGCGTCAATGTCCACGTGGTCGACCTTGTAGGGCCCGCAGGCGTGACCCGCGGCGCGCTCGAGCACCTTGCCGCCCACGCTGGCATAGGCGCCCGTGTCGCCGTGCATGCGCGCCCACACCGCGGTGATCTTGCCCTCGGCGTCGCAGCCCACGCGGTAGTGCATGCTGATCGGGTGCCGCTTGGGGTGCATGCGGATCGACTGCTCGCGGGTCAGCACGAGCTTCACCGGGCGCTGGGTCAGGAACGCGAGCAGCGCGGTCTGGGACTGGATCGACATGTCCTCCTTGCCACCGAAGGCGCCGCCGCAGGGGAACAACTCGACGAAGACCTGCTCCTCGGGGATCCCCAGCACCCGCGCCGACTGCCGGCGGTCGTCGAAGATCCCCTGGCCCTGGGTCGCGAGGTAGATCCCGCCGTCCTTGGGCTCGGCCAGCGCGGCCTCGGGCTCGAGGAACAGGTGCTCGATCCGCTGGGTGTGCCAGGTGCCCTCGACCACGTGGGCGCTCTGGGCGAGCTGGGCCTCGGCGTCGCCGCGCTGGATCACCGAGCGCGAGAGCACGTTGTCCGCGCGGTTGGGGTTGACCGTGGGCGCGCCGGGCTCGAGGCCAGCCTTGGCCGAGAGCACCGCGGGCAGGACCTCGTACTCGACCTCGATCAGCGCCGCCGCCTCCCGGGCGATCAGGTCGTCCTCGGCGGCGACCACCGCGAGCACGTCGCCCACGCAGCGCACCTCCTCGCCGATCGCGACCAGGCAGGGCCAGTCGTTGTAGATCAGCCCGTTGTAGCGCTCGCCGGGCACGTCCTTGGCCGTCGCGACCTTGACCACGCCGGGCAGGGCCTCGGCCTTGGAGGTGTCGATCGCGAGCACCTTGGCCCGCGCGTGGTCGCTGAGCCGCACCGCGCCGTGCAGCAGCCCGGGGCGGGTCAGGTCGTCGACGTAGGGCCGGTCGCCCAGCGCCATTTTCAGCCCGCGGTAGCGGCCCAGGGGCTTGCCGACCTCGCCCGCGGCGCAGGGCTCGGGGATCGGCTCGCCGCGCCGGGCCTTGGCCATGAGCTCGACGGCGTCGATCACCTTCACGTAGCCGGTGCAGCGGCAGAGGTTCACGTCGATCGCGCTCGCGATCTCCTCGCGGCTGGGCGTCGGGTTCTGGTCGATCAGGTGCTTCGCGCGGAGCACGATCCCCGGAATGCAGAACCCGCACTGGAGCCCCGCCGCGCTGACGAAGGCCTTGGCGTAGAGGTCGCGCTCGGCGGGGTCGAGGCCCTCGAGCGTGAGGATCTCCTTGCCCTCGGCCTTCTTGGCCGGCATGGCGCAGGTGACCTTGGGGTTCCCGCCCACGATCGCGAGGCAGCAGCCGCACTGGCCCTGCGGCTCGCAGCCGTTCTTGGTCGAGGTCACCCCGCACTGGGTGCGGAGCGCGTGCAGGAGCGACTCCTTGGGCTGGGCCTCCACCTGGGTGGGTTGACCGTTGAGGGTGAACTCGACCTTCATGCGCGCTCCTCGGGTGCCCCATGGTAAACGACGCCGCGGGCGCCGTCGCGTAACGTGCCCTCGCCACAGGGGAAGCGCAGCGGCGATTGGGGTAGGCTGTGCGGGTTCGGAGGGGAATCATGAGCCACGCAGCGTCCGCCGTCGGGAGCTCGCTGCCGCGGGTCGACGGCGCGGCCAAGGTCACCGGGGCCGCGCTCTACGTCGACGACCTCAGCCCGCCCGGGGTGCTGTACGGGCGCACCGTGCGCAGCCCCTACCCCCACGCCACGCTCAAAGGGATCACCCGGGACCCGAGCTTCGACTGGGAGGGGGTGACCGTCGTCACCGCCGAGGACGTCCCCGGCGAGAACGTGATCGCCTTGATCCTCGACGACCAGCCCGCGCTGGTCCCGATCGGGGGCACGATCCGGCACCCGACCGAGGCGGTGGCGCTGGTGTGCGCCGAGACCAAGGAGCGCGCCGAGGCCGCGCGCCGGGCGATCACCCTCGAGGTCGAGGAGCTCCCGGGCGTGTTCTCGATCGAGGACAGCCTCGCCGGCGAGACCCTGCTCCACGGCGACGACAACGTGTTCAAGCGCTACGAGATCCACCAGGGCGACGTCGAGCAGGCGCTCGCCGAGTGCGACCACGTGATCGAGGGGGTCTACACCACCGGCGCCCAGGAGCAGATGTACATCGAGCCCCAGGGCATGCTCGCCGAGTGGCACGACGCCGAGACCTGCCAGATCACCGGCTCGCTCCAGTGCCCCTACTACGTGCACAAGGCGCTGGTGCGGCTCCTGGGTCTGCCCGCGGAGCAGGTGATCATTACCCAGGCCGTGACCGGCGGCGGCTTCGGCGGCAAGGAGGAGTATCCCTCCATGATCGCCGCCCACGCCGCGCTCCTCGCCAGGCGCGCCGGGCGCCCGGTGAAGCTGGTCTACGAGCGCGACGAGGACGTGGCCGCGACCACCAAGCGCCACCCCGCGCGCACGAAGCACCGCCTGGGCTTCAACCGGGACGGGGCCCTCGTCGCCGCCGACGTGGACGTGGTGATCGACGGCGGCGCCTACGCGACCCTGAGCCAGGTCGTGCTCTCCCGCGCCGTGCTCCACGCCGCGGGGCCGTATCGGATCCCCCACGTGCGGATCGTGGGCCGGGCGGTGGCCACGAACCACCCGCCCCACGGGGCCTACCGCGGCTTCGGCGCGCCGCAGACGACCTTCCCCTACGAGCGCCAGGTGCAGAAGGCCTGCGCGCTCCTCGGCCGCGACCCCTTCGAGCTCCGCCGCCAGAACATGTTCGTGCTCGGCGACACCACCGCGACCGGGCAGACGCTCAAGGACAGCGTGGGCAGCGCCGAGGTGCTCGACGCCGTCGAGGCGCGCCTGAAGCTGCCCGCCCCCGGGCGCACCGCCACCGGCGAGGTCAAGCGCGGGCGCGGGCTCGCGTTCTTCTTCCACGGCTCGGGCTTCACCGGGAGCGGCGAGGCCCACCTCAAGGGCCGGGCGACCGTGGCCGCGACCCCCGAGGGGCGGTTCGAGGTGCGCTCGAGCTCGACCGACATTGGCCAGGGCGCGACCACGATCTTCGTGCAGATCGCCGCCAGCGGGCTCGGCGTCGACCCCGCGCAGGTCAGCGTCGCCGTGCCCAGCACCGACAACGTCCCCGACAGCGGGCCGACCGTCGCCTCGCGCACCTGCATGGTCGTGGGGCACGTGGTCGAGTCCGCCGCGCGCAAGCTGAGGAAGCAGCTCGAGGCCTGGGGTCAAGCCCAGGGCCTGGACCTCAGCGACCTCGGCGCCGTCGCCCGGGCGCACCACGCCCAGGTCGGGGAGGCCGCGGCGACCTCGGTCTACGCCCCGCCGCCCGGGATCGTGTGGGACGACCAGACCTACCGCGGCGACGCGTATCCCTGCTACGGCTGGGCGGCCTGCGTCGTGGACGTGGCCGTCGACGTCGACACCTACGAGGTCACCGTCGAGCGCTGCATTCACGCGATCGACGTGGGCAAGGCGATCCACCCCACGATCGTCGAGGGCCAGATCGAGGGCGGCACGCTCCAGGCGCTGGGCTGGGCGCTGTGGGAGAGCGTGGCCTACGAGCGCGGGCGCGTGCTCAACACGCGCATGACCAACTGCATCATTCCGACCTCGATCGAGGCGCCCGAGATCGAGGCGCTGATCGTCGAGGTCCCCTACCCTCACGGCCCCCACGGGGCCAAGGGTGTGGGCGAGATCCCCATGGACGGCCCCGCCGCCGCCGTGGCCAACGCGCTGGAGGCCGCCCTCGGCGTGCCCCTGGACGAGGTCCCGCTCCTGCCCGAGACCCTGGAGCGCGCCCTGCGCGGGGAGGCCTCGTGAAGCTCGTGCTCGACGTCAACGGCCAACGCCACGAAGTCGACGCCTCCCCAATGGCGCGGCTCCTGGACGTGCTCCGGGAGCAGGTGCGCCTGACCGGGACCAAGGAGGGCTGCGGCGAAGGCGAGTGCGGCGCCTGCAGCGTGCTGATCGACGGGCGCCCGGTGAACTCCTGCCTGGTCGCCGCCGGTCAGGCCCAGGGCTGCCAGATCCGCACCGTGGAGGACCTCGCCCAGGGCGACGCCCTGACCGACATTCAGCACGCGCTGGTCGAGCTGGGCGGCACCCAGTGCGGGATCTGCACCCCGGGGATCGCGGTCACCGCGACCGCGGTGCTCGAGGAGGAGCCCGCCCCCAGCCGCGAGCGGATCCGGGCGCTGCTCGCCGGGAACCTCTGCCGCTGCACCGGCTACCAGCGGATCGTGGACGCGATCGAGCGCGTGGTCGAGGAGCGGAGGGCGCGCTCGTGACGACCTGCGCCTACCTCAAGCCCGCCTCGCTCTCGGACGCCCTCGCCGCCCGCGCCGCGCACCCGGACTACCTGCTCCTGGCCGGCGGCACCGACGTCATGGTCGGCTCCCACCACCGCCCCGAGCCGCCGGGGGTGATCGACCTCTTCGGCTGCGAGGGCCTGGCGGGGGTCGAGGACGAGGGCGACGCGATCCGGATCGCCTCGGGCACGACCTACGCCCAGCTCCTGCGCAGCGACCTGGTGCGCGAGCACTTCCCCGCGCTCCACGCCTGCGCCCAGGAGGTCGGCGCGGTCCAGATCCAGGAGCGCGGGACCCTCGGCGGCAACATGGCGACCTCGTCCCCGGTCGGGGACACGCTCCCCGTGCTCCTGGCCCTGGACGCGGTGGTCGTGCTCGGCTCCCCCGGGAGCGAGCGCCGCGTGCCCTACGCGCGCTTCTGCACCGGCTACCGCCAGGTCGACCTGCGCCCCGACGAGCTGATCGTGGCCGTCGAGCTGCCCCGCCCGGCGCCCGGGCTGCGGCAGTTCTGGCGCAAGGTCGGCACCCGCCGCGCCCAGGCGATCTCCAAGGTCATGGTCGCCGCCGCGGCCCGGCTCGAGGGCGGGACGATCGCCCACGTGCGCCTGGCCATGGGGGCGGTCGCCGACCGCCCGATCCGCCTGAGCGAGACCGAGGCCCTGCTCCAGGGCCAGACCCCGTCCCCCGAGCTCGCGGAGCGGGTCCGCGCGCAGGTGCGGCGCGAGATCGAGCCGATCTCCGACGTGCGCTCGACCAAGGACTACCGCCTCACCTCCGCCGCGAACCTCGCGGCCCGCTTCGTAGGGACCCTCGTCTAATGCCCGACCCCGAGCTCATGCGCGAGGCGATCCGCCTCGCCCACGACCACATGCAGGCTGGCCACGGCGGCCCCTTCGGCGCGCTGATCGTCGACGCGCAGGGCGAGGTGATCGCCCGGGGCTGGAACCAGGTCACGACCCAGGGCGACCCCACCGCCCACGCCGAGGTGGTCGCGATCCGCGAGGCCTGCCAGAAGGTCGGCCACTTCGAGCTGCGCGGCTGCACGCTCTACACGAGCTGTGAGCCCTGCCCCATGTGCCTGGGCGCGACCTACTGGGCGCGGATCGAGCGCGTGTACTTCGCCGCCGACCGCCACCAGGCCGCCGCCGCCGGGTTCTCGGACGCCGTGATCTACGAGGAGCTCGAGCTCCCCGCCGAGGGCCGCACGCGCCTCCCCATGGAGCGCCTGCTCGCCGACGAGAGCCAGGCCCCCTTCGACGCCTGGACGAAGAAGTCGGACAAGATCGAGTACTGAGCGGCGGGGCTGCCCCTGTCTGCGGGGGGCGAGGTCGCTCACGTTCAGACGAGACATCTTTACCGCCAAGGCCGCCAAGAGCGCCAAGGCTCCGCAGGTTCCGCCCCGTCCCGCGCGACGCCGGAAGGGTGTAGGAAGAGCTCGGCATAGCGAACGCTCTGCCTTACCTACCCATTCTGGCGTCCCACGCGACGTGAACGTTAGGCGGAGCCTTGGCGCTCTTGGCGGCCTTGGCGGTACATCCGTCCATGTCGGCGCGCCCCCACCCCCGAAGGCAGGGGCAGGGGCAGGGGCAGGGGCAGGGGCCGGAACTCGGCGCTAGATCTCGCAGCCGTCGATATCGACGGTGACGGTCTCAATGTTCAGCGAGCTGCCGTTGCGGGCGAAGAACTCGTGGGCCTGGTCCATGACGTCGCCGGAGCCGGCGGCAGCGCTGGACGCGCCCTCGGCGGCCGCGCCCGACGCGCCCTCGGCGAGGCCAGCGCCCTCGACGCCGCCCTGGGCCACGGCCTCGGAGATCAGCTCGATCGCGCCGGCGGCGAGGAGGGTCACCCCCAAGGCGAGGGCGACCTTCTTGACCTGGCTCGGGGTCACCTCGCGCCCGGTCTTCGCCGAGACCCGCGCCGCGACCGCGACCGCGGCGGCGTCGGTCGACTCCGCCACCTTGTCCCGGGCCGCCGCCGCGCGGTCCTTGGCCTCGCCCAGGAGCGCCTGGGCCTTGGCCTTGAGCGCACCCACGTCCAGGCCCCCGGGCTCCTCGGTCGGGGCGACGGCTTCGCCGCGGGTGTAGGCGTTGACCTGGTCGGTGGCCTTCTGACGCAGGCCCTGGGCCTGAGCCTTGGCCTTCTGCCCGAGCTGGCTGGCCTGGGCGCCGAGCTTGTCGACGTCGATCCCGGCCTTCTCCGCGAGCTGACGCCGGACCTTGTCGGCCTCCGCCTTGAACTGGTCGAAGAGTCCCATGGGCTGCGCTCCTGCCTCGACCCTATCCGCTCCGGCGCCGGAGGGGAACCGGGTTCTCGAGCGCTGGTTTGCAGAGCGCCGCCCCGCCTACACTCGGGGCATGCCTCGGATCGGCGTCGTGACGCAGTGGGACCTGGGCTCGGCGTGGGCCCGCTCGACCAGCCTCGGCCCCATGGTCGAGCGCGTGGCCGGGCTGTGCGACGGGCTCGTCAGCTACGGGCCCGTCGAGCTCTGGAGCGACCGCGTGCGCGCGGTCGCGGCCCGAGCCAGCGCGCGGGTGCCCGGCGCGCGGGCCTACTCGCCCCACTACAGCCTGCGCCGCTCGCGAGAGCTGGCGCGGATCTTCCGCCGCCGGTTCGAGGCCACCCCCTGCGACCTGGTGTTCGCCCCCAAGGGCTCGATCAACCTCGCGTTCCTCGAGCTCCCGGTCCCCGTGGTCTACGTCTCCGACGCGACCTTCGCGCTGCTCGACGGCTACTACCCGAGCGTGAGCGGGCTGAGCCCGCGCAGCCAGCGCGCGGCCCACGAGGCGGAGCGCCTGACCCTGACCCGCGCCGACGCCCTTGTGTTCTACACCCGCTGGGCCGCGGACTCGGCGATCCGCGACTACGGCGCGGACCCCGCCAGGGTGCACGTGCTCCCCGTGGGCCCGAACCTGGACCCCGCGGCCCTGCCGCCCCCCGAGGCGCTGCTCGCCCAGCGGGACGGGAGCGGCCCCTGCCGCCTGCTGCTCGTCGGCGTGGACTGGCTGCGCAAGGGCGCCGACGTCGCGCTCGAGACCCTCGAGGCCCTGGAGGCCCGGGGGATCGACGCCGAGCTCACGGTCGTCGGCTGCAAGGCCCCGCCCGGGGTGCGCCACCCGCGGCTGCGCGTGGTGCCGTTCCTCTCCAAGAAGGACCCGCTGCAACGCGCCGAGCTCATGAGCCTGTTCCGCGAGGCGAGCTTCCTGCTCGTGCCGACCCGGGCCGAGTGCTACGGCTGCGTGTTCGTCGAGGCCAGCGCCTGGGCGCTGCCCTCCCTGGCGACGGTGACCGGCGGCGTCCCGGAGGTGGTCCAGGACGGGGTCAACGGGTTCTGCTTCCCCCTCGAGGCCCGCGGCGAGGTCTACGCCGAGCGGATCGCCCAGCTCCTGGCCGACCCGCCCGCCTACCGCGCGCTGTGCGCGAGCAGCCGCCAGCGCTTCGAGCAGGCGCTGAACTGGGACGCCTGGGCCGCAGGCATGGCCGAGATCGTGCGCGGGCTCCTCGGGTAGACCGTGGACCTGGGGCTCGCCACGCGCGAAGATCACGGGGCGCGACCCGGCTCGCGAGGTGACCCATGCAACCCATGCGCCCTCGGTTCCGCGAACTCCTCAGCTTCCCGCCTCCGGAGGCGGTGCGCCGCCTGCGCGCCCACGAGGCCGACTCGGGGCACTGCCAGCTCACCGTCCTCGGGCGCCACGTCGAGGTGCGGATCCGCGAGGCCGAGCACCACCTCTGGTCCCCGCAGTTGACCCTCGAGCTCGACGACGCGGAGCAGGGCAGCGAGCTCCACGGGCTGTTCGGCCCCAACCCCGGGATCTGGACGACCTTCGTCGCGGCCTACGGCTTCGTGGGGCTGAGCATGTTCTTCGGCGGCCTGTTCGGCCTCAGCCAGCAGGTCGCCGGCCAGTCGGCCTGGGGCCTGTGGATCCTGCCCGTGGGCGCCGTGTGCCTGGTCGGGATCTACCTGGGCTCGCTCTACGGCCAGCGCCTGGCCGGCGACCAAATGCGCCAGCTCGTGGACTTCCTCCACGCCGCCCTCGAGGTCGACGCCAACGCCCCCGAGCGCCCGGCGCCGGGCCCGAGCTCGGCGGCACAAGGCTAGACGTAGGGGACGGGGTCCGTGGATCCGGCGCCGGCGAAGCCGGCGAGGCGCAGGCGGCAGGCGTCGCAGTGGCCGCAGGCGCGCTCGCCCTGGGGGTCGTAGCAGCTCACGGTCAGCGCGTAGGGGGCGTCGAGCTCGAGGCCCAGGCGCACGATCTCGGCCTTGG
Source organism: Planctomycetota bacterium (assembly GCA_041402045.1). Taxonomy (GTDB): domain Bacteria; phylum Planctomycetota; class J058; order J058; family J058; genus JAGQRJ01. The sequence goes on from JAWKSZ010000077.1 coordinate 32,443, forward strand.
AGAGGTGCAGGAGCGGGGCGAGCACGCGCAGGGCCCGGCCCTCGACCCCGGACCTGGTCGCGACGTTGGCCAGGCGCTCGAAGGCCTGGAGGAAGGCGGGCCGGCAGTCGGGGTAGCCCGAGTAGTCGACGGCGTTGGCCCCGATCACCAGCGCCCGGGCGTCGAGCACCTCGGCGTAGCCCAGGGCCACCGAGAGGAACACCGTGTTCCGCGCGGGCACGTAGGTCACCGGGATCTCGGTCGGGTCGTCGGCGCGGTCCTTGGGGACCTCGATCCCGGCGTCGGTCAGGGCGCTGCCGCCGAGGTCGCCGAGGTCGACCCGCACCACCCGGTGCGGGAGCCCGAGCGCCTGGGCGACCCGCGCCGCGCGCTCGAGCTCGAGGCGGTGGCGCTGGCCGTAGTCGACCGAGAGCGCGTGCACCTCGTAGCCCTCGCGCCGCGCCCAGCAGGCGCAGGTCGTGGAGTCGAGCCCGCCCGAGAGCAGGACCACCGCGCGCTCGCTCATGGGGCTCAGCGCAGGGGTTGCTGACCGGGGCCCAGGATCAGGGGCTCCTCGTCGACCAGGTCCGGCGCGGGGTTGTCGCGGCGCGCGCGCAGGCTGTTGGCCAGCTTCTGCGCCCGGGAGCGAATGTCCGCGTTGGCGTCGCTCTGGGCGATCAGGTCCAGGCTGGAGATCGCGCGGTCGCCGCCGACGCGGCTGATCGCGAGCACCGTGCTGGCCTTGAGCCGGACGGGGGTGTTCGGGTCGCGCATGAAGCCCTCGAGGGTGTCGAGGTCCCTGCCCGCCGGTCTCGCCGTAGGCCACGACGGCGCGCTGGCGCAGCTGGAGGTTCGACTCCTCGCGCACGATCCGCTCCATGAGCGCCGCGTCCTCGGGGCTCCCGCGGCGGCCGAGGATCGAGATCGCCTCGCTGCGCACGTTGGCGTTGCTGTCCTGCAGCGCGGCGTCGCGCAGGATCGCCACGTCGGCCTCGGCGTTGTCCGCGGTGCGCCGGGAGAACTCGCGCAGGAGCATGGTGCGCGCGGTGGGGTTCTGCTGCTCGGCGTAGGCGTCGCGCACGAGGCCCGCCGCGGCGTCGCCGTCGGGCAGGAAGCGCACGAGGGTCGTCTGCAGGGCCACGTCCTGGGACTCGCCCAGGAGCGCGCGCACGGCGTTCAGGGTCTCGGGGCCCTCGATCCCCGCCAGGCCCTTGGCCAGGAAGATCTGGTGCGCGCGGTTGTTGAGCCCGAGCACCATGTCCTTGAGCGCGCCCACGGCGTAGGGGCCGAGCGCGCGCAGGCGCGCGATCAGCTCCTCCTCCCGCTGCCGACGCTGCTGGAACTCGTCGAACATGGGGTTCTGGCTGAGCCCGTCGAAGGAGAACAGGTCCTGGAACTCGTCGAGGATCCGCGCCACCTGCTCGTGGTCGGGGGAGCGGGTGCGCAGCTCGTCCAGGGGGTTGCCCTTGGGCGCCGCGGCGGGGTCCTGACCCGGGCCGGGCTCGACGGCGGTCGGCTGGAGCGGCTGCGGGCGCAGCGAGCCGGGGCTGACCTGGGGCTGCTCGGGGGTCGCCGCCGCGCCGACTTGGCTGGGGGTGGCGTTGGCGTTGAAGCGCTCGGGGGCGACCTCGGGCTTGTCGTTGCTCGCGCCCGCGATCTGGGGCGCGTCGTCCTGCTGGGGCGTCTCGCCCAGGAACAGGAAGCCCACACCCGCGGCGGCGCCGCCCACGACGAACAGCACCGCCAGGAGCGCCAGGAAGTTCTTGTTGCTCCCGCCCGAGGGCGCAGACGAGGTCGTCGCGGCCGGCTCGGCGGCGCGCCCGGGCTCCCGGGCCGGCTTGGCGCCGCTCTTGCGCGCGCTGGGGACGCTCCCGCTCTTGCGCGCGCTGGGGACGCTCCCGCTCTTGCTCTTGCTCTTGCTGCTCGAGGCTTCGCTCTTGGAGCGCGAGGGCTTGGCGTCGCCGTCCGCCTTGGGCTTCGAGCGCTTGCGGGTCGGGGTCCGCAAGCCGCCGTCGTCGTCGCGCAGCTCGCGCTTGCGCTTGTCGCTCATGAGCCCTCCTGCGAGATCGGGACACTGCGAGGACGCCCGGGGGAGCGGGGGGTTTAGTCCGCCGCCGGCGCCACGCCTTAAGTTACGGGAACACAGGGCCCTACGCCAGGGACAGAGGGAGCCTCAGCCCTCCCAGGAGCGCGCGGCCTGGGCCAGTTGGCCCCGGGGCAGGCGGCCCTGGAGCCGCTCGAGGAGCGCGTGGCGCAGCTCCTCGGCCCGCTCGGCGAGGCCCTCGGGGTCGTCGCTCAGGGCCTGGACCCCGGGCTGGCCGAAGACCCAGGCGGCCAGGGCCTGGTCCACGTCGAGGAAGAACGCCTCGGCCACCTCGGCCTGGGTCGCGTTCTTGGGCAGCCGCCCCCAGCTGTGCTTCAGCGCGAGGCGCGCCTCGCCGCCGTCGGGGAGGCGCAGCACGAGGTCGAAGATCCCGTGGTAGTTGTGGGCCTGGACCTGGCCGAAGAACTTGGCGCCGTCGTAGCGAAGCTCGAGGGTCCCGGCGAGCACGACGCCCTCGACCCCGAACGCGTCGCGCAGCGGCTCGAGGACGTCCGCCACCCGGGCGCTGGGCGCCCCGTCCTCCGTCGCCTCCACCTCGATCCAGGCGGGGCCGATCACCGCGTCCGGCTCAGGCTCCGCGTCGGGCTGGGGCTCCGGCGCGCGGGCGGGCTCGGGCTCCGGCTCGGCAGCCTCGGGGGGCCGCTCGCCGATCGGGGTCAGGGGGACGGGGTCGGGCTCCGGGCTGGCGCAGGCGGCCGCGGCCAGGAGCGCGACGAGGGCGAGCCGACGCACGCGGGCGCTACTCGTCGCCCGCGCCCTTCTCCTCGCCGCCCTCGGGGGCCAGCGACTCGAGGAACTTCTGCACGTCGCAGTCCTCCATGTTCTGCTTGAGCAGGGGCTCGCGGATCCGCTCGATGTTCTTCTGGACCCAGGTCTCGACCTCCTTGGCCTTGGCCTCGGGGATCCGCTCGCGGATCTCGGGCACGCTGAGCACGCCGATCATGACGCTCGACCAGAGCATGTCGGTGTACTCCTGGCGGGTCTGCTTCTGGGTGTAGTTGGCCGGGAGCCGGCCCCAGCTGTGCTTCCACTCGAAGCTGGCGACGACCTCGCCCGCGGCGTTCTTGACCTGGACGCTGATCGTGCCCTTGAAGTTGTGGGCCTGGCCCTGGCCGAAGAACTCGGAGTTGTCGTAGTCGCTCGAGGCGCTGCCCTCGACGATGTAGTCGGCGGGGGGGGCGTCGGGGTCCTTCTCGGCCCAGGTCTTGTTGATCGACTCGATGTACGACTCGGTCTTGGCGTTCTGGGTGGGGAGCAGCGAGTCGACGCGGATCCCGAACAGGTGGAGCTGCCGCCACATGAACCACTGCACGTGGTTGACCTTCTCCGGGCTCCCGTCGATCGAGTTGGTGACCTTGACCCCGATCCGCAGCGGGTGGGCCCCGGCGGGCTTCTGCTCCTGAGCCGAGCTGACCCCGGCGGCCACGGCCAGCGCGGCGGCGGCGATCCACGTCGAACGCATGCTTCCTCCTGGAAGACCTGACGGACCCGAGCGGCCCGAGCTTGCGGAGAGACGGACGGCCCCGCCGCGGTGTTCAGCCCGCAACCGTATCACGCGCGGCGACTTAGCCGCAACGCGCAGCCGGCGACCGGGTCGGCAGCGCGACCCGCCGCCTCAGCCCTACGCCGGGGGCGGCGCCTGGAACAGCTCCTCCTTGGGGCGGAGCGGGCGCTTGAGCCAGAGCGGGCGGCGCAGGCCGCCGGGGCCGGGGCCGGGGCGGGCCTTGTCCAGCCAGGCGCGCCACTGAGCGCGGGCGCGGTCGTGGTCGACCCGCACGTCGCCTTCGCGGTCGTCGGGGCCGGCGGGGGTCACGGTCACGACCTGGTGCCAGCAGTGCATGCCGCTGATCGGGTCGGGCTGCACGGGGAAGGTCATGTTCTGGTGCACCCCGACCTCCTTCCACCACAGGCGCTCGGAGTCCTGGTCGGGGCTCTCGAACGGCTTCAGCCCCTCGGTCACCCGGCGCACGAGGAGCTGGTTGCCGCTGCGCTCGAAGTGCACGGGCGTCGCGCTCCAGCGGTTGGTCGCGCCCTCGCTCTCCTTGCGCCAGCGCCCGAGGTGGTGGCTGCAGGCGATCACCCCGGGCTTGATCCCCTCGGTGGTCCACACCCGCAGCACGAAGCTCCCGATCTTGGTCGAGACCTTGGCCAGGTCGCCGTGGGCCAGGCCCCGGGCCAGGGCGTCGCTGGGGTGGATCCACAGCGGGTTGCTGTGCGCGATCTCGAGCAGCCACTTGGCGTTCCCCGAGCGCGAGTGGATCAGGACCGGGAGCCGGAAGGTCGGGACGAGCACGATCTCGTCGCCCGCGAGGGCCTCCTTCGAGACCTGGCTCTGGATCGCGCCGGGGAGCGCGTGCTCGGCCCAGCCCCACTCGGCCAGGGTCGAGGAGAACAGCTCGATCTTGCGCGAGGGCGTGTCCCAGCCGCGGCGGCGCACGCCGTCGATCTCGACCCCCGGCTTGTCCGCGGCGACCTCCTGCTCGTGCAGGAGCAGGCGATCGGTCCCCGGGGCCTCGACCGCGAACACGCCGCGTCGGCGCATGTATTCCAGCGGGCTCTGGCCCTCGGCGGCGGCGGCGTCCTTCAGCCCGGGCACGCTGGCGAAGGCCTCGTCGAAGTAGTCGTCGACGGTCATGGGCTCGCCCGGGCGCCCGGGCACCTCGAAGTGCTTGCGGATCCCCAAGGACCCGTCGGGGTCGATCTTCCAGCTCAGGGCCAGGAAGAACTCGGCCTCCTCCCACACCTCGCCGGGGTTGGTCTCGCGGCTGTCGGCCACCGGCTTGCCCGCGCGACGCTGGGCCTCGCGCACCACCGGCTGCCGCAGCCCGATCCAGCGCCCCATGTGGGTCTCCTGGCTCTGGTGGTCGTGGCGCTCGGGGGAGTGCCCCATGGGGAGCACGTAGTCGGCGAACTGCGCGGTCTCGTTCCAGGTCGGGGTCAGCGCCACGTGCAGCCCGATCTTCTCCTCGTCGCGCAGGGCCTCGATCCAGCTCATGCCGTCGGGGTAGGTCCACACCGGGTTGAACACCCGGGTGAAGTAGACGTCGACCGTCCCCCGCCCGTCGAGCAGCAGGTGCGGGAGCAAGAAGCTCATTTCGTAGTGAGCGAGCGGATACTCCGGCGGCCAGAGCAGCTCGCTCCAGCCGTCGTGGGGCGGCGGCGACCAGGGCGTCGCCGGCTTCATTTTGTGCCAGTCGTGGGGCGAGACCCCGCCGGGGGTGCCCACGCTCCCGGTGAGCACGTTCAGGAACAAGAGCGCGCGCGCGATCTGCCAGCCGCCGAGGTTCCCCGACGCGGCGTTGCGCCAAATGTGGGTCGCGAGCTTGGTCCCCGCGCGCCCGGCGCGGCGGGCCACGTCCTCGAGCACCTCGGCCCGGAGCCCGCTCGCGGCGACGGCGCGGGAGGTCGGGAAGTTCTCCGAGTAGTAGCGGGTCAGGGCGTCCATGAACTCGGCGAAGCTCACCTCGCGCCCCGCGAGGCTGGGGTCGAGGTGCGCCGCGGTCTCCTGCCAGTTGGTCCAGCGCTCGAGGAACGCCTCGTTGGCCAGGCCCTCGCGCAGGATCACCCCGGCCATGGCCAGGAGCACCTCGGCCTCGCTCCCGGGGTGCGTCGGCAGCCAGTGGTCGGCCATGCTCGCGGTGTTCGAGAGCCGGACGTCGAGCACCGCGATCTCGGTGCCCTGCTCGCGGGCCTCGGTCAGGCGCTGGGCGTGGGGGTTGAAGTAGTGCCCGCTCTCGAGCTTGGCCGAGACCAGGAGCACGAACTCGGCCCGCGAATAGTCGGGGGAGCCGCGGTCGCTGCCCCACAGCGTCATGAACCCCAGCCGGGTCGAGGCCGAGCACACGTTCGTGTGCGAGTTGTGCCCGTCGACGCCCCAGGCGGTGAGGGTCCGGTTCATGAACCCGTCCTCGCCCGGGCGCCCGACGTGGTACATCACCCCGTCCTTACGCCCGCTCTCGATCGAGGCCCGGATCCGCTGCCCAATGTCTTCGAGGGCGGCCTCCCAGCTCACCTCCTCCCACTGCCCCTCGCCCCGGGGGCCGCTGCGCTTGAGCGGCTTCAAGATCCGCTCGGGGTCGGTGATCTGGTTCAGGGTCGCGGGGCCCTTGGCGCAGGTCTTGCCGCGGCTGCCCGGGTGCAGGGGGTTGCCCTCGATCCGCCGCACCTCCTGGGTCTCCTTGTCCACGAAGGCCAGGAGCCCGCAGCCCGCCTCGCAGTTGAAGCACAGCGTGGGGACCACGGTGTAGTCGCGGCTCACCCGCTCGGGCCAGGCCTTGGGGTCGAGCTCGGACCAGTCGTCCCAGCGCTCGTAGGGCGGTTGCCCGGTCAGGTTGACGGCCACCTGCGGCCTCCTGTCAGCTCAAGGGCGGGACTTGCCCGGCCTGCACGTAGAGGTGCTCCCAGATCCAGAGCCCGACCAGCGCGGCCGGGCCGGCCACGAGCAGGACCTCGGTCGGCACCGGGTCCATGACCCAGATCAGACTCAGGAGCCCCAGCGGGAGCAGGTGCCCCAGCCCGAACACGCCGAGGGTGAGGGTCATGCCCTGGGGCGCCGCCTTGAGCCAGCTCGTGGCCAGCTTGGCGTCCTCGCTGGGGTGCACGGTCAGCTCGCCCAGCACGCACAGCCCGTTGAGCACGAGCGCGATCGCGAGGGCCAGGCTCAGGGCCAGCGGGCGGTTGGCGGGGCCTCCCTCGAGCGCGGTCCAGCCCGGCGCGATCGAGAGCGCCGCGCTCCCGGCGACCAGCCCCTGGATCACGAGGTGCGGGAGCAGGAGCGGGCTCTGCCAGAGCTGGCGCCCCTTGGCCTGGGCGAACAGGAACGCGGTGTAGCCGGTGGTCGCGGCCCCGGCGAGGATCGCCAGGAGCCCCAGCGGGCGCGGCGCCCACTCCGGGAGCCCGGTCACGAACAGCCCCGCCCCCCACAGCCCGGCCACGAGCGACGAGCCGATCAGCACGAAGGCGCCCTTGACCAGCCAGCTCTTGGGCTGGGG
>JAWKSZ010000078.1:0-38723 GCA_041402045.1 Planctomycetota bacterium
GGGGTAGGCGAAGGCCCAGCTCGCGCCGCCGCGGGCGCCAGCGGGGACCCGGGCCACCCGCTTCCAGTCCGCGAGGTAGAGCGCGTCGTCCTCGGGGGCGTAGACCGGCTCGCGATACACCGGGAGCGCGTCGAGGCGCAGCGCCAGGGCGCGGGGGAGCTCGGGGTCCGCGAGCTCGGTGTCCCGGTCCAGGTCCCCCAGCGGGAAGCGCGCGGGCAGGGCGTCGGGGCCGCGGCGCGGGGTGAGGGACTCGACCCAGGCGCGGGGGCTCACGCTGCGGGAGCCGACGGCGCGCTCGCGCGCGGGGTCGCCGCCGTGGGCGACGTAGGCCGCCAGCGCGCGGGCCGCGGCCTCGCGCTCGCCGAGGGTCGCCCAGGCCAGGAGCGCGCACCAGCTCGCCCGCCGGGCGGTCGAGGGGTCGGAGCTGCGGGCGGCGAGGGCCTCGAACGCGCGGGCTGCGCGGGAGAGGTCGCCGAGCTCGAAGGCGCGCTCGCCCAGGGTCGAGAGCGCGCTGAGGCTGGCGTCGCTCAGGGGGTAGCGCGCGGCCAGCGCCTCCAGGGCGTCCAGGTCGTCCTGCTCGAGGGCCTGCTTCAGGGCGAGGCTGGCCTTGGGGTCGGTGGTCAGCCGGTAGCGGTCCTGGGCCTCGGGGGGGAGCTCCGCCAGGAGCTCGCGCAGGTAGGCGCGCAGCCCGCGGTCGAGCCCGGGCCCGACCTGGGTCACGGGGCGGGCGGTGGGGGTCTCACGCTCGACCTCGGCCAGCTCGGCCTCGATCTCGAGGTAGGTCTCGACCGCCTTCTCGGAGTTCCCGCGCCGGAGCTGGGCGCGGGCCGCCTCGAGCTTGAGCTCGAGCCCGCTGCGCCGGTCGGTGAACGTGCCGCTGGCCGCCGGATCCTGGGCCGTGGCCGCGCCCACGCAGAGGGCGCCCACGAGGAGCACGCTGCGCATGCGCCTCTCCTTCCCTGCCCCCGAGTATACGTCGGGTTGCAGCCGCGACCCGCCTGGTACGCTCAGCTCCGGGGGAGCTCCCAGGGGGAGCCCTCGAGCTCGAGCCGGGTCACGGGCCCCGGACGCAGCGGGCAGTCGCTGGCGGCGAGGGGCGCGAGGTGCGGGACGAGCTCCGGGGCGCAGGCGAGCTCGACCCCGGTCACGAAGGACGCGCCCCGGGGCGCCTGACCTTGGCTGAGCTCGAGCAGGGGGAGCCCGGGGCGACAGGCCCACAGCGTGCGCGGCTGACTGGCCAGGGAGTGCGGGTGCAGGAACCATCCCGGGAGCGCGGCCAGGGTGTGGGCGGGGTCCTGCGCCACGTAGGCCAGGTGGTGCAGCCCGGGGCCGCGGCGCTCGAGCGCGCGGCGGTAGGGCCCCTCGGCGATCGGCTCCAGGAGCAGCAGCCGCGCGCCCCCACCCCCGACGTAGCACTCGCGGGTGCCCTCGCCGGGGAAGTCCTCCACCTCGCCGGCGTGGGCGCGCAGCGGGCCCAGGTGGTCCAGGGCCTGGGCGAGGTCGGTCACCAGGACCGCGACGTGATCGCAGACGAGCGGGGGCGGCATGCGAGCCTCCTGGGGAGACTCAGGGTATCGCAGCGGCGGCAGCGGTTGACGGAACTGGCTCCCTCTCGAATACTGCCCCCTTCGCCTCCGACTCTGCGGAGGCACCCCCCCAGGAAGGACCTGTCATGAACTGCCGAATCGCGCTCGCTGGAGCGCTGAGCGTGGCCTTGGCGAGCGCCGTCGTCGCTCAGGAGCCCGCGCTGGACACCACCACCCAGAAGGCGAGCTACGCGATCGGGCAGCAGCTCGGCGAGCGCGTGCGCTCCGAGACCGGGATCGATATCGAGTTCCTGATCATGGGCCTGCGCGAGGCCATGGCCGACAAGGGCCGGCTGACCGAGGACGAAATGCGCTCGATCTACAAGGTGTGGCAGGACGAGAAGAGCGCCGCCTACCTCGAGCGCAACAAGGCCAAGGAGGGCGTGAAGGTCACCGAGAGCGGCCTGCAGTACGAGGTCCTGCGCGAGGGCACCGGCGAGAAGCCCAAGGCCACCGACAAGGTCAAGGTGCACTACCGCGGCCAGCTCACCAACGGCCAGGAGTTCGACTCGAGCTACGCTCGGGGCAAGCCCGCCGAGTTCCCGGTCAACGGCGTGATCAAGGGCTGGGTCGAGGCCCTGCAGCTCATGCCCACCGGCAGCAAGTGGAAGCTCGTGATCCCGGCCGCCCTGGCCTACGGCGACCGGTCGCCCCCGGGCAGCGGGATCCCGCCGAACTCGATCCTCGTGTTCGAGGTCGAGCTGCTCGAGATCGTCAAGCAGTAGGCGTCACCCGCGCACGGTCGCGACCCGCCCCCTCCGGGGCGGGTCGCTCTCATGTACGGGCGCGTGGCCTGGGGCGCCGGGGGTCCGTAGACTCCGCCCTATGAGCAGCTCGACTTCACGTGTGGCGCGCTGGCTGGCCGTCGGGGCGCTGCTGGCGCTCTGCGGCTGCGAGCCGCCGCCGCCTCCGCCGCCCGCGCCTCCGCCCCTGCCGCCGCAGGCCCGGCCTGCGCCGACGCCGACGCCGGAGCCTCCGGCGCCCACGCCCCCGCGGGACCTCCCTCAGCCCTACCCCGAGCCGCGAGCGACGGGGGAGGGCGCGCCCTTCGCGGCGGGCCCTCTGGCGGGTCCGCGGGAGGGGATCCTGGGCGACGTCGAGCGCGGCGTGTTCCACGTCGCTCGCTGGCCCCGGGAGCTGGTGGCCCTCGCGCCGGAGACGGGCGAGGTCGTCTACCGCCACGCCGCGGGCGAGGCCCCGCTGCTCGTGGTCGGGAATCGCCTGCTGGCCGTGGGCGAGGGCGCGCTGTGGATCCTCGACACCCAGGACGGCGCGGCGGTGTTCGAGCTGCCGCTGCCGTGCCTGCCTCCCCTCGACGACCCCGCCTTCGAGCCCAGCGCCGTCGGCGTCGAGGGCCACGTGGGGAGCGTGGTCGTGGTGCTCGTGCACGTCGAGCGCGCCGTCGCGTGGGAGCGCGTCGACCCGGACGCCCCCGACCGCGAGGCGGCGCTGCGCAGGGCCGGCGAGGCGTTCGCGGCGGCGCAGGCGGAGGCCCAGGCGGCGGCCGTGACCTACCGCTTCGCCGTCGACGTCGAGGCGGGGCGGGTCGTGGAGTGTCCTGACCGCCGGGCGTGCGAGCACGTGGAGTGGAACACCACGGTGGGCCCGGTCGGGATCGGCATGCGCTCGCAGTACTACGGCAGAGCGAAGGGGGGCGGTCAGGACTGGGCCGTGCGCGCGCGCCGGCTGTTCGCGTCGGTGCCCACGCCGCCGGAGCCGACCCCACCCCTGCCCCCGCCGTGGCCCGAGCCCGAGGCCCAGGGCGAGGTGCCAGCCTTCTCCGCGGGGCTGCGCTACGGGCAGTCGGGGCGCGGCGCGCTGGCCGATCCGCAGCGCGGCGTCTACCACCTGCTGCTCGAGGACGCGCTGGTCGCCGTCGAGCCCGAGACCGGCGAGCGGGTCTACGCCCACGCCCAGGAGGGCGTGCCCCTGGCGGTGCTCGGCGATCGGCTCGTGGTCCGCGGCGAGGGCGCGCTGTGGATCCTCGACACCCGGGACGGGGCGGCGGTGTTCCGGGTCGCCTCGCCGCACTTCCCGCCCCTGGCCGAGGAGGCCGGCCGCTACGGCCGGATCCAGGCGACCCACGCCCAGGGGTCGCAGGTGCGCCTCGAGGTCTCGTGGGTGGAGCCGGCGCCTCCCGACCCCGACGCGGTGGAGCGCGCCCCCTCGTACGCCTTCGGGCTCGACGTGGCGAGCGGCGCCCTGCTCGCGCCCCCGACCCTGCCGGAGGAGCAGCGCCTGCTGGCCGCGGAGGAGGTGGGGCCGCTACCGGCTGGACATGCACAACTGGACCGCGCGGGGAGGCGCCGGGGCGAGTTCCGGGGGACCCGCTGTGGGAGCTCGGAGGTCCGTGACCTGAGCTACCGCGAGCCGCTGAAGGTCGAGGCCGACGACCCGCCGCGCTGAGCGCGCTCACCCCGGTCTCCAGGGGCGCGCCCAGAGACTTAGAAACTTGCCCCCTCCTCGTTGCCGATAGCGAGGTCGAGGGGGCGCAGCGTGCGCACGATCTGGTACATGGGGGCCAAGACCCGAATCACCGACTCGATCCTCGAGGCGGTGGAGGCCGCGGCCCCGCGGGCCGAGCGGGTCCTGGACCTCATGAGCGGGACCGGGGTCGTGGCCCGGACCCTGGCCGACCGCTACCGGGTCCACGCCAACGACGTGCAGCGCTACGCCCAGACCGTGGCCCAGGCCTACCTCGAGCCCAGCCGCGGCTTCACCCCGGACCTCGAGCGCGACCTCGGCCCGGCGTTCCGCGAGAACCTGGCGCCCTTGCGCGAGGCCCTCGAGCCGGCCCTGGCCCGGGAGCAGGCCTTCCTCGAGGCCTTCGGGTTCGCGGGCCCTCAGCCCGACGCGCCCCTCGCCTGGAGCCTGCCCGCCGCCGCCGTGCGCCAGGCGCAGCGCAAGGTCCCGCGGGACGAGGACGCCCGCGCCCACGCCTACCGCGGCTTCGCCCTGCGCGAGACCCCCTGCTTCATGGAGCAGGAGTCGGTGCGCGGGGTCGGGGTGTTCGCCGGCTTCAGCTCGCTCCTGCGCCTGGAGGCGCTCGAGGCCCGGCGCCGCGACCCCCGCGCGTTCCCCTACCAGCTCGCGACGACCTACTACCCGAACGTCTACCTCGGGCTGCGCCAGGCGCTCGAGGTCGACTCGCTGCGCTACGCGATCGACCGCCTGCAGGGCCCGCGCGCGGCCGCCAAGCGCCGGCTGTACCTGGCCGCGCTGCTCCACGCCACGAGCGTGGCCACCTCCGCCACCAGCCACTTCTGCCAGCCCCGCGGCCTGGTGCGCGACAGCGAGGTGCGCGCCGTGCTCGCCCGACGGGCGCTCTCGATCCCCGAGGGGCTGGCGAGCTACGCCGCGGAGATCCAGGCGGAGCAGGTCGCCGAGGGCGGCCGGCACACCACCAGCGCCCAGGACTGGCGCGCGCTCTACGCCCAGGGGGTCGACGTGGACCTGGTCTACGCCGACCCGCCCTACACCGCGGACAACTACTCGCGCTTCTATCACGTGCTCGAGGTGCTGGTCGACTACGACTACCCCGAGCTGAGCAAGGGCGGGCACAGCAAGGGCCGCTACCCGCTGCTCTCGCTGCGCCACCGCTCGCCGTTCTGCGTGAAGCGCAGCGTGGAGCAGGAGCTGCGGGACCTCGTGCTCGCCAGCGCCCACCGCGGCGCGAGCCTGGTGCTCTCCTACGGCGAGGAGAACGGGCTCGCGCTCAAGACCTGGCGCGACCAGGGCCTCAGCGCGCGGGAGGCCCGCGCGCGCTTCGTGGACCTGGCGCGGGTGGGCTACCGCCACGTGGAGCTGCGCACCCGCGCGCTCATGCACTCGGGTCAGGGCGACTCGAACCACCAGATCACCGAGCTGCTGCTGATCGCCCGCGACCCCCGCCCGCAGGAGGACGACCCGTGCGCCTGATCGGAAACAAGACCAAGCTCCTGGGCCAGATCGAGGGCTTCCTCGCCGAGCGCGGGGTGCACGAGGGCAGCTTCCTCGACGTGTTCGCGGGCACCGCCTCGGTCGGCCGCCACTTCCGCCGCCTGGGCTTCACCGTCCACACCAACGACCTCTTGGCCGCCTCCTACGCGCGCCAGCGCGCGACGGTGACCCTCGGGCGCTGCCCGCGGCTGAAGGGCGTGCTCGAGCTCCCCGAGGTCCAGACCTTCCTCGCGAGCGACCCCGGGCGCGCGGCGCTGGACGCCTGCGTGGCCCCGACGGGGGCGCCCAAGGACCTGCGCCGGGTCGTGGCCTTCCTCAACGCAGGGCTCGCGCCCCGCAGCGGGTTCATGAGCGAGCACTACGCCGAGGGCGGGCGCGGCGGGCGCCTGTTCTTCTCCCGGGAGAACGGGGCGCGGATCGACGCGGTCCACGACCGGCTCTGCGCCTGGCGCGAGGCGCGGGTCCTGGACGAGGACGGGTTCTTCCTCCTGCTCAGCGCGCTCCTCGACGCCGCGGACCGGGTGGCGAACATTTCGGGGACCTACGGCGCGTTCCTCAAGAAGCTGCAGAAGAGCGCCACCGACCCGCTGACGCTCAAGGTCCCGGAGCTCGAGCCGAGCCTGCCGCGGGGGGTGGCCCACCGCCGCGACGCGAACCAGCTCGTGCGCGAGCTGCGGGTGGACGTGATCTACATGGACCCGCCCTACAACCAGCGGCAGTACGTGAAGAACTACCACGTGCTCGAGGTCCTGGCCGAGCTGCACGAGGTCACGGACCGCGCGGCCTACGCCCAGGGGATCTACGGCAAGACCGGGCTGCGCGAGTTCCCCCAGCGCCTGTCGGCCTACTGCCGGCGCGGGCGCGGGATCTGCCGCGAGGCGTTCCGCGACCTGGTGCACGGGGCGCAGGCCGAGCACCTCGTGATCTCCTACAGCGAGGAGGGGATCCTCTCGCGGGAGGACATTGGCTCGGCCCTGGCCGAGGCCTGCGGGCAGCGGCGCTACGACTACGCGCGCGACCACGCCACGATCGACTACAAGCGCTTCCGCTCCGACGGCGACGACGCCCGCAGCTACCGCGTGCTCGACGGGCGCGCCCGGGACCAGGTCCACGAGTGGCTGTTCTACGCGCGCAAGCCGCGGCGCCTGCTGCGCAAGGCTGGCTGAAGTGCTGCGCGTCAGACGTTCCGGTACAGGTCGCGCAGCAATCGTCGTCCCTGGCTAGGCGCGAGGAGGGAGCAATGCGGGCCGGCCAGACCGACGAGCAACAACGCCAGGGGCGGCGAGGGCAAAGCGAGATGTACCGGAACGTCTGGATGCCGTACCAGGGCCTCAGCTCGAGGCGAGCGCGCTCGGGGTGAGCCCCGGCTCGGGCTCGGGCTCGTCCTCCGTCCGGCCCGTGAGCCAGGCGCGCTCCACCTCGCTCTGGCGGCGGGCCGCGTCGAGCCGGCGCAGCGGCGACTCCAGGTAGAGCGGCCAGGCGAGCGGGGCGGCGGGAAACACGTCGATCATGGGGGGCTCCTCCTCGGGTGCGCAGAGGGTCCTCGGCGCTCGCGAAGGCGCGATAAGCGCCGGATCAACCGCAGGACAACCGCGGAGGCGCCCCGTCACGGGCGCAACCCGTTGCGCTGCCAGCGGTAAATCCGCGCCTTTCCGATTATCCTGCCGAGGTCCGTAGTGCTGGTGAGGCACCTGGACGAAACGCCGCGGAGGCGGCGCGGCAGCGCGAGCTGTCGGAACACCACGGAGGAGAAGACGTCCGTGCAACGTGCCCTGTTCGGGGTCGTGCTGCTGGGGCTCTGCGCTGCGCTGGTCGGTTGCGACCCGCCCACCAGCACCCGCACCCTGACCCTCCCCCGCGCGGTGTTCGCCGCCGGGTCGCCCCCCGACGACGCCGAGCGCCTGCAGCCGGCGCCCCTGAGCTTCGTGTACACGGTGCCCCAGGGCTGGGAGGAGCGCCCGCCCCAGGAGTTCCGCCAGGTCAACCTGCGCCTGGCCCCGCCCGAGCCCGGCGCGCCCCAGCCCCACGTCGAGTGCTACCTCACCCGCCTGCCCAACAGCGCGGCGGGGGTGCTCATGAACGTGAACCGCTGGCGCAAGCAAATGGGCCAGGACCCCGTCGACGACGCGACCGTGTCCGGCTACCCCACCGCGCCCCTGCTCGGCGCGTCCGCGGTCGTGGTCGACCTCCAGGGCGACTACACCGACGGCCACGGCGGGCACGCGGGCTACACGCTCCTGGGCTGGATCCTGCCCTGGGGGCGCGACGCGGTGTTCGTGAAGGCCGTGGGCCCCAGCGCCGAGATCGACGCCGAGCGCGCGCGGATCGGCGAGTTCCTCCAGAGCCTGCGGGTGAAGCCGTGAGCGACGAGACCAAGCCCGAGGACGAGACGCCCTCGGAGACCCCCGCGGGTGAGACCCCGGCTGCGGAGGCCCCCGCCCAGGACCCGGCCCCCGCCGAGGACGCGGCCCCCGCCCAGGACCCGGCCCCCGCCCAGGACCCGGCCCCCGCCCCCGCCAAGGGCGAGGCGCCTGCGCCGCGGCCCCTGGGGACGCTGATCATGGACGCCCTGGCGAGCTACGCCCTCGCGGTGATCCTGCTCCTGATCCTGTTCCTGCTCGTGTTCTTGGGGACCCTGGAGCAGGTCGACCACGGGCTGTTCGAGGTCCAGCGCAAGTACTTCAACTCCCTCGGCTTCGTGCACTGGGTCGCCGGGGTGATCCCCTTGCCGCTCCCCGGGGTGCGCCTGGTCCTGATCGTGTTCGCGGTGAACATGCTCCTGGGCGGGATCGTGCGCCTGCGGGTCAGCAAGCGCACCGTGGGCGTGCTGATCACCCACCTCGGGATCGCGCTGCTCCTGTTCGGCGGGCTCATGACCTTCTACTTCTCGCGGGAGGGCAACCTCGCCCTGCGCGAGGGCGGGCGCGGCGCGAGCTTCCACAGCTACTACGAGCACGAGCTGGCGGTCTACCCGGTGGACGCCCAGGGGATCGTGAGCCAAGGCACCGTGGAGCAGCTCGTGGCCGAGGCCGCGTTCCGCGGCGCGAGCGCCGAGGCCCCGGCGGAGTTCGCCCCCGAGGGCGCGCCCTTCCGCGTCGCGTTCCTGGGCTACACCCGCAACGCGACCCCGATCCTGCCCTTCCAGCGCGCGGCGCTGGCCGACGGCGTGGGCGAGCCCCTGGGCGAGGTCCGCGGCGTCGGCCTCTACCCGCTGCCGCTGGCCAAGGAGGCCGAGGCCAACCTGCCGGGGGTCCTGGTCGCGATCACCCCCGAGGGCGGCGAGACCCAGCGCGAGCTCTTGTGGGCGGGCTCGGGCTCGCCCCTGGTGATCGTGCACCAGGGTCAGCCCTGGGCCTTCGAGCTGCGCAAGGCGCGGCGGACCCTGCCCTTCGTGGTCGACCTCAGGAAGTTCCACCACGAGACCCACCCCGGGACCAAGATGGCCGCGGCGTTCAAGAGCGACGTGACCTACACCGACGCCGAGCGCGACGTCAGCGGCAACGTGACGATCGCCATGAACGAGCCGCTGCGCTACCGCGGCTACACCCTCTACCAGGCGAAGTTCGTCGAGCAGGAGGGGAGCAACGTGAGCATCTTCGCGGTGGTCGAGACCCCCTGGGGCCAGTGGTGGATCCTCGTGGGCTCCACCGCGGTGATCGGCTTCGGGCTCTCGTTGCACTTCGCGATCAAGCTCTACGGCTACATTCGCACCCAACAACGCGCCCGGGAGCGTGCCGCATGAGCCGTCGCCTGTTCGCCCTCGCGCCCCTCGTGCTCGCCCTCGCCGCCTGCGGCCCCGAGGACGCGCCCCCCGCGACCTTCGCCGCGCCCGAGCTGGTCGAGGCCCTGAGCGAGCTCCCGATCCAGGACCAGGGCCGGGTCAAGCCGCTGAGCACCTTCGCCGACTTCACGCTCCTGCGGCTCAACGGCATGCGCAAGGCGCGGGTCTCGGTCGGCGAGGACCGGACCGCGGCGCTGAAGCCGATCCAGTGGCTGGCGCGGGTGTTCCTGTTCCCCGAGCTCGCCGCCGACGACAAGGTGTTCCTCGTCGCCGAGAAGAAGGCCCTCGAGGGCCTCACGACCCTGGGGCTGGCCGACCTCGACGAGCGCCGGCGCCGCGACCGCTACAGCTACAACGAGCTGGTCAGCGCGCGCCAGGAGCTGATCGAGCAGCACCAGCTCCTGCGCCCCCAGGCTCCGCCCATGGGCCCCGCGCCGGAGCAGCGGACCCTCGACCCCCGCGAGCAGCAGCTCGTGAGCCTGGCGGAGAACCTGGTGCTGTTCGAGCGCCTGCTCCACGCCCTGGACTTCACCCGCGGCCAGCTCCAGGTCAAGGGTGTGGTCGGGTTCGCGTTCCGCGACGCCGAGCCCAAGGTCACCGACCAGGTGCGCTACAGCCGCGCCGTGCGCTACGGGCAGAACCTGGCCAAGACCTTCTTCGAGCTGCAGCGCACGACCGCGGAGCAGATCGCGCCCGACGTCAAGCAGGCGCAGCTGCAGGAGCTGAACCGCTTCACCCGAGCCGCCGAGGACCTGGGGCGCAGCGCGCAGATCCTGGCCTGCTTCGCGCCGACCCCGGCCAGCGCGGAGGACCGCGGGCCCGCCCCCTGGCTCGACCCCTACGCGCTCCTCGTGCAGAGCGTGAAGGAGGGGGCCGGGCGCTATCAGGAGCAGATCGACGCCCTGGCGTTGTTCGAGGACCTGACCCCGGTGCGCGACGACCCCCAGGCCCTGACCGCGCGGGTCAAGAGCCTGCGCGAGGCCCTGGCCGGGCTGGCCGAGGCCCGGGGCGAATACTCGAAGGTGCCGCTCGAGGTCAGCTACTACCGCATGGACCTGCTGTATCGCGCGCAGATCCTGTTCGTGCTCGGCTTCGTGTGCGTGGCCCTGACCTGGCTCGTCGACCCACAGAAGCTCGTGGGCAAGCTCCTGACCTGGGGCACCCTGGGGCTCACCGGCAGCGGGCTGGCTCTGCTCCTGGCCGGGATCACGATCCGCTGCGTGCTGCGCGGGCGCCCGCCGGTGACCACGCTCTACGAGACGATCCTGTTCATTTGCGCCTGCGGCGTGATCACCGCCCTCGGGCTGGAGTGGGTCAACCGCCAGCGGGTGGGCCTGGCCCTGGCGCCGTTCCTGGGCGGCGCGCTCCTGTTCCTCGCCTACCGCTACGAGCTCAGCGACGCCCAGGACACCATGCCCCAGCTCGTGGCGGTGCTCGACACGAACTTCTGGCTCTCGACCCACGTGACCACCGTCACCCTGGGCTACGCCGCCGGGCTCCTGGCCGGGGTGATCGGCCACGTGTACCTGGCCGGGCGGCTGCTCCACTGGTGGAGCGGCGGGCGCTGGTTCCAGGACCCCGCGACCTTCCGCAACCTGGCCAAGCTGACCTACGGCGTGATCGGGTTCGGGCTCGTGTTCTCCACGGTGGGCACGATCCTGGGCGGGATCTGGGCCAACGACAGCTGGGGCCGGTTCTGGGGCTGGGACCCCAAGGAGAACGGGGCGCTGCTGATCGTGCTCTGGGAGCTGGCGATCCTCCACGGGCGCATGGGCGGCTACCTGCGCGAGTTCGGGGTGTGCCTGACCGCCACCGTCGGCACCGCGGTCGTGGCCTTCAGCTGGTGGGGGGTGAACCTGCTCGGCGTCGGGCTGCACAGCTACGGCTTCACCGGGGGCGTGGCCCGGGTGCTCTACGGCTACTACGGCCTGGAGGCCCTGTTCGTCCTGGTGGTGTGCGGCGCGTGGCTCGCGCGGCGCTGGGGCGGGCGCAAGCCGCTGCACATAAAGCCCGCGGCGGCCTAGGGCACTGCTCTCGCCTCGCGCAGAGCGTTCTTCCGCTCGGTTCAACGCAGAGGCGCAGAGGCGCAGAGGAACGCAGAGCCTCGTGGGGGAGACCCTCTCCGCGAGTGCGGGAGAAGAGGTTCTGCCGGGGGTGTAGGCCCGCAACCTCAAGAGCGGAGCCACCCCTGCTTCCTCGCCACCCGCGGGCCAGGGTGCCCACGAGCGGAGCGTCCGACTCGGCGCGCCCGCGCGCGCTGGCTCTGCGTTCCTCTGCGCCTCTGCGCCTCTGCGGTGAATGCCTTCCTTCCGAGCGGTGTGGACTCACCGCTCGCCCTCCCGGCCAGGCACCGGCACCGGGACGAACGTTGCTCCTTAACCCCGCTCGGCGAAGGAGATAGACCCCCTTTACCGTTGCTCTACGCGGGGAGCCCGCTAGAATCCTGGCCTTCCCGCCGTGGGAGACCTCCGCGGAGGCAACGGCGAGGGGCACTGGAGAGGCCCCTCCAGCAGGCGGTGAGCGAGGTAGAGCGGTGAGCGAGCAACACCCTTCCAGCGTGGCCGAGGCCGTGCGGCCCTTCGGGTTCACCGAGGCCGAGACCCTGGGCGACATGCTGATCCAGCGGGCCCAGGGGCCCCAGGGCGACGACATTCGCTTCCTGTTCGTGGCCGAGGACGACCTGCCTCCGGGGGTCGAGCCCCAGGGCGACGACGGGCACGTGGTGTTCAGCTACGCCGACGCGCTGGAGCTCTCCCTGCGCGCGGCCGAGCACCTGCGCCAGAAGGGCGTCGGCCCCGGCGACCGGGTGCTGCTCATGCTCCCCACCGGGCCGACCTTCATGGCCGCCTACTACGGCTGCCAGCTCCTGGGGGCCGCGCCGGTCCCGGTGGTTCCGCCGGTCTCGCTCTCGCGCATGGAGGACCACCTCAAGCGGATCGCGCGGATCGCCAAGATCTGCGGGGCCAAGGCCGTGGTCGTGGGCTCGCAGATGATGCCCGTGTTCAAGGTGGTGTGCAGCCGCGACCGCGAGGCCAAGCGCGCGCTGCAGAACCCGATCCGGGGCAGCGACCTCCTGGCCGAGGAGACCCCCCTCGAGACCCCGACCCCCGGCACCGGCCGCGACGCGGCCATGCTCCAGTTCACCTCGGGCAGCACCGGCGACCCCAAGGGCGTGGTCCTGCCCCACGCGAGCATCCTCGCCAACATGAAGGCGATCGGCCTCGCGGCGGAGTTCACCGCCAACGACGTGGCCCTGGCCTGGCTGCCCCTGTTCCACGACATGGGCCTGATCGGGCACTTCCTCGCGGCGGTGAGCTGGGGGATCCCCCTCGTGCTGCTCCCGCCGGAGGTGTTCATTCGGCGGCCGAAGGAGTGGCTCAAGGCGCTCTCGACCTACCGCGGGAGCTGCAGCGCCGCGCCCAACTTCGCCTACAGCCTCTGCGCCAAGAAGTGCAAGGACAAGGACCTCGAGGGCGTCGACCTGAGCTGCTGGCGGGTGGCCTTCTGCGGGGCCGAGCCGATCAACCCCTCGACCGTCACCGACTTCGTCGACCGCTTCAAGACCCTCGGCTTCCGCACGACCTCGTTCTTCCCGGTCTACGGCATGGCCGAGTTCTCGCTCGCGGCGACCTTCCCCGACCCCCGGGCCGAGCCGCGCTTCGACACGATCCACCGCCTGCAGTTCGAGCAGGACGGCGTGGCCACGCCCTACGCCGGGAGCGAGACCGACGGCGCGCTCTCGGTGACCTGGGTCGGCGTCGGTCAGGCGCTCCCCGGCCACGAGGTGCGGATCGTGGACGCCCAGGGCAACCTGCTCCCCGAGCGCCGCGAGGGCGAGGTCGAGGTCACCGGCCCCTCGCTCATGGAGGGCTACTACAAGAACCCCCTGGCCACCGCCGAGGCCATGCGCGGCGACTGGCTGCGCACCGGCGACCGCGGCTACCTCGCCGAGGGCGAGCTGTTCGTCACCGGGCGCAGCAAGGAGGTGATCATCAAGGGGGGCAAGAACCTCTACCCCCAGGACGTCGAGGCGGCCGCCGCGACGGTCAAGGGCGTGCGCGTGGGCTGCTGCGCGGCCTTCGGCGTGCGCAACCCCAAGCGCGGGACCGAGGACCTGGTGCTCGTGTGCGAGACCCGGGTCGAGGACCCCGACGAGCAGGGGCGCATGCAGACCGCGATCCGCAACGCCGTGCTCGAGGCGGTGGGCGCGACCCCCGACACGATCGTGCTCGCCCAGCCGGGGACCGTGCCCAAGACCTCCTCGGGCAAGATCCAGCGCGGGCTCATGCGCGAGCGCTTCATGGCCGACGACCTCAAGCCCGGCCGCGCCTCGCTCATGACCCTGGTGCGGCTCAAGGTGGCCATGACCCTCGAGGGGGTGCGCAAGCGCGCCCTGCGGCCGCTGCGCAGGAAGCGCCCCTGACCCGAGCCCCCCACGAGCTGAAGGTCTTCCGCGCCGCGCCCCCCCAGGCCCAGCGCCCGCTCCTCACCTTCCTGCGTTGGCTCGCAGGCCCGGCGCTGTTCCACCTCCCGGGCCGCGACCCGAGCCGGGTGCGCTTCGCCGCGGGCGGGCTGCACGGGAACGAGCCCTCGGGGTTCTGCGCGGTGCACGAGCTGCTGCGGGACCCGGGGGAGCTGGCCACCGACGTCGTGCTCCTGGTGGGCAACGTGGAGGCCGCGCTCCACGGCGAGCCCTTCAGCCACCGCGCGCTCCCCGACGGCCACGACATGAACCGGGTGTGGAGCGACGGGCACCCGGGGCGGCTGGCCGGGATCGCGCGCCAGGCCCTGGGGATCCTGCGCGAGCTGCCGCTCGAGGCGGGCGTCGACCTGCACAACAACACCGGCTACAACCCGATCTACGCGATCTCGATCGCCGCCGGCTGCCGCCGGGCCCTGGCGCGGGCCTGGACGCGCAAGCTCGTGCTCTACCCGGGGACCTACATGGGGACCCTGCTGGAGCAGCTCGAGGTCCAGGCCCCGGGGGTCGTGGTCGAGTGCGGCCAGGCCGGGGACCCCGAGAGCGACCGCGCCGCCGCCGCAGGGCTGCGGCGCTTCGTGCGCGCCGAGACCCTGGACGGGATCCCCGAGGGCGAACCGGGTCCGCACCAGACCTTCCGCAGCCTGGGGCGGGTCGTGGTCCGGCCCGAGGTGCGGCTGGGGTTCGGCTCGGAGTCGGCGGCCGAGCTGCGCGTGATCGAGGCCATCGACCGCTGGAACTTCGTGGAGCTGGCCCCGGGGACGCTCCTCGGGCGCTTCGACGGCGACCCGCCCCTGGTGCTCGAGGGCGGCCCTCGACGACGAGGTCCTCGGTCCGTGCCGGGGGCGAGGTCCGCACGCGGCGTCTGCTGGTCCTGGACACCATGCTGGAGACCACGAACCCCCCGGGTGGCGAAGCAGGACTGTCTGCTCCACGTCTCCGAGCGATTAGAGGGCTGAGGAGCGGGGAGGCGATATTATAGGAGTCCGCGCTCGAGGAGAGCTGGTAAGAAACGTAGGACCCGTCAGGGAGCTGCCGCTGACGACCCTTTCCGATCCGAAGAGCTGATCGCCGAGCTGAAGTCCTTCGAGAGCGCGAGCTTCGGCGAGGATCGTGACCCGGCTCGCCCAGAGCAGCGTGATCGACCTTCGAGTCCCCCACGCCGCATCTGCATTACCCTGGACAACGGCTACACCCAACTTGATCCATATACTGACGAGCGCGTCGAGATCCTGGCCCTGTGCCAGCGCCTTCGGGCAACGTGAGCTCGATCCACAACCACCGCGATCAGCAGTGCTGGATGCTCGTGGCCCAGGGTCAGCTCATGAACCAGAACTACCTCGTGCACGACCGCGACCCCGCGCGGGGCACGTGTCGCCTCGAGGAGAGCTCGAGCCTCATGATCACCCCGGAGGCCCCCATGGCGGTGGACCCCGAGGAGCCGGTGCACCAGGTGCGCAACCTGCGCGAGTTCGGCGGGCCCGCGGTGAGCGTGCACATCTACGCCAACCCCTTCGACACCTGCGAGGTCTACTGCCCGGACAAGGGGATCTACCGCGACGTGAAGCTCAGCTACTGGAGCAAGTTCGGCCGGCTGGTCCACCAGCAGAACGACCCCTGCGCGGACGACTGACGCCGTGGGCGGGCGGGGAGCGCGGCCGCGCCGCGACACCGGCGCGCTGCGCGCGCTCCTCGTCGCGCTGTGCATGTGCCTGCTGCCTGCTCCGGCCCTGGCCCAGGACTGGGACTGGGCCGAGGGGCGCACGATCCTGGCCCTCGACTGGGAGGGCCTGGGGGAGATCACCGCGGCCCAGGCCGAAGGCCTGATCGCGACCCGGATCGGCGAGCCCTTCGACGGGCGGGTCTTGGCCCTGGACCTCGCGCGGCTCTACCGCTCCGGGCGCTTCGGCTCGAGCGACCCCGAGCGCGGGCCTCCGGTCACGGTCGAGGTCAGCGAGTCCGGGAGCGGCGTGCGCGTGACCTTCCGGGTCAGCGGCGAGCGTCCCCAGATCCGGCTGGTCGTGCTCCCCGACGCGGTGCGGGACGCCCTCGGCGAGGAGGAGCTGAACCGCATGCTCCAGACCCGCGCCGGGAGCTACTACGACCCCCTCGGCGTGGAGCGCGACCTGCGCACCCTGAGCGCGGCGCTCCTGGCCCGGGGCTACCTGTTCGCCACGGTCGACCACCGCGTGCAGCCCATGCCCCGCGGCGTCTCCCTGGAGCTGCTCGTGCGCCCGGGCCCGCAGGTCTACGTGCGGGAGCTGCGCGTCGAGGGCGCCGAGACCCTGGACCTGGACGAGCTGATCGGCGCGCCGCCCCCCGACGGGCTCGAGACCGAGGAGCGCTTCGGGTTGGGGGTCGTGGCCGACGGGGTGTTCAGCCCCGCCGCCCTGGCGCGGGACCTCGAGCGGATCCGCCGCTTCTACCGCTCCCACGGCTTCCTCGACGTCGAGGTCTACGAGGGCCCGCGCGAGTTCTCCCTCGACGGCGCCGCGCTGACACTCGTGGTCCGCGTGTCCGAGGGCCCGCGCTACACCGTCGGGGACATAGGCTTCGAGGGGGTGCGCGCCTTCGAGCTGCTCAGCCTGCGGCAGCGGGTGAGCCTGCTCCCCGGGGAGCCCTTCGACGGGGCCGCGCTCCAGGAGTCGGTGCGCCGCCTGCGGCACCTCTACGGGCAGAAGGCCTACGTGCACGCCGTGGTCGAGCCGCTCCTCGACTACGACCCCGCCAACCACATCATGCACCTCACCTTCCGCGTCGACGAAGGCCAGCAGGTGCGCGTGGAGGGGGTGGACATCGAGGGCAACGCCCGCACCCAGGACGCCGTGATCCGCCGCGAGCTGAGCGTGTTCCCCGGGGCCTACTTCGACGCCGACGAGCTGGAGGCCAGCCTCGCGCGCCTGTTCCGCCTGCGCTACTTCAGCGACGTGCGCATCGACCTCCGCCCCGGGAGCGCCCCCGACCAGGAGCGGCTGGTGCTGCAGGTCGAGGAGGCGCGGACCGGCGCGATCCTCCTCGGCGGCGGCTACTCCACCACCACCGGCGCCTTCGGCAGTGTCACGCTCCAGTGGCGGAACTTCGACCTGTTCAAGCTCCCCGACACCTTCAGCGACCTGCTGGAGGGGAACGCGTTCAACGGGGCAGGTCAGACGCTCTCGATCCAGCTCCAGCCCGGGCGCGAGCGCTCGGCCTACAGCATCGAGTTCATCGAGCCCTGGCTGTTCGACGCGTCCCTCGAGCTCTCGCTGCGCGGGAGCCTGCGCGACCGGATCCGCGAGGACTGGATCGAGCAGCGGCGCACCGGGCTCGTCGGCCTGCGCTATCGCTTCACCCAGCGCCTGAGCCTGGGGGTCGGGCGCCGCTTCGAGCGGGTGCACGTGGGGGAGGTCGAGGCCGACGCCCTGCCCGAGGTGATCGCCGAGTCGGGCACGAACTACGTGACCTCGACCCGGCTCTCCCTGGAGTTCGACGGGGTGCGCTTCGACCGCTCCTTCACCCCGGTCGGCGGGCTCTCGAGCGCCGCCTACTACGAGGTCACCGACCGCCTCGGCGGCGACTACCGCTTCCACCGCGCGGGGGCCCAGGTCCGCGGACACCTGACGCTCTTCGGCTGGCCCGGGACCAAGCCCTGGGTGCTGAGCGCGTTCAGCCAGCTCGACTGGCAGCGCTCGCTGGACGGCGACCCGATCCCGATCTTCGAGCGCTTCTTCGCCGGCGGACCGGGCTCGCTGCGCGGCTTCGAGTTCCGCACCGTCGGCCCTCAGCTGCGCAACAAACCCCGGGGCGGCGACGTCCGGGTCCTGGGCAGCCTGGAGCTGAGCTTCCCCCTGTTCCTCGATTACCTGCGCGGCGTCGTGTTCGTCGACGCGGGCACCGTCACCGCCGACCTGAACGACCTCGAGCTCGACCTGGTGCGGGTCAGCGCTGGGGCCGGGCTGCGGCTGAGCGTGCCCGGGGTGTTCCCCGCGCCGGTGGCCCTCGACTTCGGCTTCCCCCTGCGCAAGCTCGACGACGACGACGAGGAGCTGATCGCGTTCTCGGTGGGGGTCAGCTTCTAGCGCAGCTCACGGGGCCCCGGGTGAATCGACCCCCGCCCGCCTCGTCGAACACGCGCTCGGGCCGAGACTTGGGTCCGAGCCGCGGGGGAGGGGCCCGCGACGAGCGGAGCGCGCGCCCTTGCCACCCCTGAAATCCTCCCGCGGGAGTATCCGGGTCTCTTGGTATAACCCCTGGCGACTTGGGATCCTGGGCGCGCCTTGGATCGAACGAGGGAACACATGAAGCGCAATGTGCAGGGGATCTCGCTGGCCTTGGTGGGCCTCGGGATCGGGTTTGGGGCCACCGTGCAGGCCCAGAACAAGGGCCGTCCGACCCGGATCGGGGTCGTCGACATCGGCATCCTGTTCAAGGACTACAAGCGCAAGGACGACCTCGAGGCCAAGATCAACCAAGAGCGCGAGGACATGAAGGGCGAGATCGAGGGCGACGAGAAGCGCCTCGCCGAGAAGGCCAAGGCCCTCGAGAACGGCCCCTTGCGCAAGGGCAGCGCCCCCTGGCAGCAGCAGGCGGACCTCCTGCGCGAGGAGCAGTTCCGCCTCGAGCTCAAGCAGAAGCGCCTGCAGCAGGCCCTGCAGAAGCGCGTCGAGGAGAACACGCTCCAGATCCTGGAGGAGCTCGAGTCCACGATCAAGAGCTACGCCGACCCGCGGCGCTTCGCCCTCGTGCTCAAGGTCGACAAGAGCGGCCCCGACACCAGCGACAGCGAGCTCTCCAAGAAGTTCCAGGAGCAGATCTTCCGCGCCCAGATCTCCGACGTCCTCTACTACGACACGACGGTGGACATCACCGAGGAGGTCAAGACCCTGCTCAACAGCGCCGAGAACCTGCGCCGCCTGGAGAAGGAGTCCCAGGAGCAAGGGAAATGAGCGACCTCGAGGGCACCCGTCCCCAACGCACCATCGCCCGCCCGGCCGAGATCCAGGGCGTGGGGCTGCACTCGGGCCAGACGACCACGGTCCGGGTCAAGCCCGCTCCCCCGGACACGGGCATGGTGTTCGTGCGCACCGACGTCCCGGGCTACGCGCGGATCCCGGCGCTGATCAAGCACCGCACCGAGATCCCCCTGCGCACCGCGCTGACCAACGACGGGCAACAGGTGCACACCATCGAGCACCTGCTCTCGGCGGCGGTGGGCCTGGGCCTCGACAACATCGAGGTCGAGGTCGACGGGATCGAGCTCCCCGGCATGGACGGCAGCGCCCAGGCCTTCGTGGAGCTGTTGGAGAAGGCCGGAGTCCACGAGCAGGACGAGCCCGCCCGCGAGATCGTGGTGCGCGAGCCGATCCACATCAGCCACAACGGCGCGAGCCTGGTGGCCCTGCCCTACGACGGGCTGCGGATCACCTACACCCTGGACTACCCCGACCCGACCGTGCCGAGCATGCACTACTCGTGCGAGGTCAACCACGAGCGCTACGCCAAGGACATCGCCCCGGCGCGGACCTTCGTGCTCAAGCGCGAGGCCGAGGCGCTGCTCGCCGCTGGCTTCGGCAAGGGCGCGTCCCTCGAGAACACGGTCGTGATCGGCGAGAACGGCCCCGAGGGCGAGCTGCGCTTCCCCGACGAGCCCGTGCGCCACAAGATCCTGGACATCCTGGGCGACCTGGCCCTGGCCGGGCGCCCGATCAAGGCGCACCTGATCGCGGTCAAGAGCGGGCACGCCTTGAACGGCGGGCTGGTGCAGCGGATCCTCGAGCGCGAGCACGAGCTGAACCATCCCGTGCTCTCGGCGCCGCTGCTCGCGGCCCTCGACATCCGCGACCTGACCCGGATCCTGCCGCACCGCTACCCGTTCCTGCTCGTGGACCGCGTGGTCGAGCTGACCGAGACCCGGGCCGTGGGCGTCAAGAACGTGACGATCAACGAGCCCTACTTCCAGGGGCACTTCCCCGGCCAGCCGGTCATGCCCGGCGTGCTCCTGATCGAGGCCGCGGCCCAGGTCACGGGCGCCATGCTCCTCGGCAACCGCCAGCACGCGGGCAAGCTCGCCTACCTGCTGGGCGTCGACGGGTTCAAGTTCCGCAAGACCGTGGTCCCCGGGGACCAGGTGGTGATCGAGACCGAGGCCACCCGGGTCAAGGAGCGCACGGGCCAGGCCAAGGTCAAGGCCACCGTGGACAACCACGTGGTGTGCGAGGGCACGCTCAAGTTCATGCTCATCGAGCCCACGCCCACGCCGGGACAAGAGGCAGGCCGCGCATGAAGCTCAGGGTCGGAGTGATCGGGGTCGGGCCCATGGGCATGGGCCACGTGCGGCACTACCGCGCGCTGGACGACTGCGAGCTGGTGGCGGTGGTCGACCGCGACCCGCAGCGCCGGGCCGAGGCCGCGACCTTGAGCGGCGCCCAGGCCTTCGCCTCGGTCGAGGACATCCTCGGGCGAGTGGACGCGGTGAGCATCGCCAGCCCGACCGTGACCCACACCGAGGTGGCGCTCCAGTGCATCGAGGCCGGGATCCACATCCTGGTCGAGAAGCCTCTGGCTCAGAGCGAGGCCCACGCCCGGCAGATCGTGGACGCCGCGGCCAAGAAGGGGGTCACGCTCCAGGTCGGGCACATCGAGCGCTTCAACCCGGCGTTCAGCGCGGCCAAGGAGGTCGTGAACGACCCCCGCTACGTGATCGCCGACCGCCTGAGCCCCTACAGCTTCCGGTCCCGCGACATAGGCGTCGTGCTCGACATGATGATCCACGACCTGGACATCATCTTCGAGTTCATAGACGACGAGGTCGCGAGCTTCGAGGCCATCGGCATCCCGGTGCTCTCGCCGTCCGAGGACATGTGCGACGTGCGCCTGCGCTTCAAGGGCGGCGCGATCGCCGACGTGCGCGCGAGCCGCGTGTCCATGAAGCGCATGCGCAAGTTCCGCCTGTTCCAGAGCGACGGCTACGTGTCCATCGACTACGGGCAGCGCAGCATCTCGACCTTTCGCATGTCGGAGGCCGTGCGCTCCGGCGACCTCGACCCGCTGAGCGTCGACCCGACCCAGCTCGAGGACCCCTTCGGCTTCGTGTTCGGCGAGATGCTCGAGGTCGAAGAGCACTCCATGGAGAGCAAGGACGCGCTGCGCGCCGAGCTGCGCTCCTTCCTCGACGCCTGCCGGGGCCTGCACCCGCCGGAGGTCACCGGCGAGGACGGGCTGCGGGCGGTGCTCCTCGCCGACCGGATCCAGGTCGCGGTCAAGGAGTACCTCGACCAGGAGGCCCGCCGGGCCGGGATCGACCTGCCCAAGGCGTAACGAGCCATCGCTCCGCTGGTTAGGCGCGGGCTCCCGAGCCTTTGGGACCTTCAGCCCGCTCGCCTGCGGCCGAGCGCTGCGGCGCCAGGACTTAGGCCCAACCTCTTCTTGAGGTTAGGGTTTGAAGGCGGGTGCTCCCAGGTGTATGATTCGCCGCTTCGCCTCGCGCGGCGCGCCTAGCCCGCGGCGACGGCGCATCGTGATCGGAATACAACCGCTGGGGGGGTGCGCCCCGCCAGTACAGAGGAGAGCCACGTGGCTTCGCTCGTCACGCTCGAAGAGCTCATTCAGGCCGGCGTTCACTTCGGCCATCGCTGCAGCCGCTGGAACCCCAAGATGAGCAAGTACATCTACGGGAAGCGGAACCAGATCCACATCATCGACCTCCGCCACACGGTGCGCGGCCTGATCCGGGGGAGCCACTTCCTGGAGCGGCTCGTGCAGAGCGGCGGCGAGGTGCTCCTGGTGGGCACCAAGCCCCAGGTGCGGACCCTCGTGCGCGCCGAGGCCGAGCGCTGCGGGATGCACTTCGTGAGTGAGCGGTGGCTGGGCGGGACCCTGACCAACCACTCCACGATCCGCAGCCGCCTCGATCGCCTGCACGAGCTCGAGGAGATCGAGCGCACCGGCGGGACCGACGGCTACACCAAGAAGACCTGGGCCCAGATGTCGCGGGAGAAGAAGAAGCTCCTGCGCAACCTGGACGGCATTCGCCGGATGAACAAGCTGCCCCAGGCGCTGATCATCATCGACCCCCGCCGTGAGGAGAGCGCGCTCCAAGAGGCGAGCAAGATGGGGATCCCCACGGTGTGCGTGATCGACACCGACAGCGACCCGGGCAAGGTCGACATCGCGATCCCGGCCAACGACGACGCCTACCGCTCGGTGCAGGTGATCCTCACCAAGCTGGTCGACGGGATCCGTCGCGGCCGGCAGAAGCTCAGCGTGCAGAGCGGCGTGGCCAAGAAGGGCCGCCCCGGCGCGCCGGCTCCGACCCCCGAGCCTGCTTCGGCCGCCGCCGGCGAGACCGAGTCGGCCTGAGTCGAGGGGGCCCACGGGCCCCCGCTGCGTCTCCAGGGGGCTCCGCCCCCGCGCCTGCCGCGCGGCTGCCCTGGCTCGAGGAGCCAGGGACGCGGTCGCCAGCGAGCCCAGATCCATCCCCGACAGGACGACCCCGGGCGCCGGTCATGAATCCGCGCCTGCGTGCGCCCGCCTCCGAACACAGACTCGAGAAAGGACCCATAGCCATGGGCAAGATCAGCGCCACCCTGGTCAAGCAACTCCGCGATCGGACCCAAGCCCCCATGGGCGACTGCAAGGACGCCCTGATCGAGACCGACGGTGACCTGGACAAGGCCGTCGACCTCCTGCGCGCCAAGACCAAAGTCTCCGACGGCGGCGATCGCTCGACCGCCGAGGGCCAGGTGCGCTTCCTGCTGTCCGACGACAAGCAGAAGGTCGCGATCGTGGAGCTCTGCTGCGAGACCGACTTCGCCGCGCGCAACGAGAACTTCCAAAAGCTCCTGGACCTGACCACCGCCACCGTGATGGAGCAGGACATTCAGGACACCGACGCCGCCATGCAGGTCCAGAGCATCGCTCAGGGGATCAACGAGGCGACGTCCATGACGATCCACGAGCAGATCAAGCTGGCCCACGCCGAGTGCAAGCACCTCGAGGGTCAGGGCGAGATCGGGACCTACGTGCACCACAACGGCTCGGTCGGCGTGGCGGTGGGGATCAACTCCACCAAGAGCGTCGACAGCGACGCGCTGCAGAGCCTGCTGCGCGACCTGGCCATGCACGTCACCGCCCACGACCCCTCCCCGGTGGCCGTGGACCGCGACGGGATCCCCTCGGACCTGGTCGAGCGCGAGAAGGCGGTCTACCTGCAGCAGATCGAGGAGAACGAGAAGGACCGCGAGAAGCCCCAGAACATCAAGGAGAAGATGGTCGAGGGCCGCCTGCGCAAGTTCTACGCCGACCGCGCCCTGCTCGAGCAGAAGTTCGTCAAGAACCCCGAGCAGAGCATCAAGGACCTGCTGGCTGCCCAGGGCAAGGAGCTCGGGAGCGAGCTGAGCATCGCCTGGTTCGTGCGCCGCGCCGTCGGCGGCTAGCTCCAGGCTGCGGCGACGCT
This sequence comes from Planctomycetota bacterium, assembly GCA_041402045.1. Lineage (GTDB taxonomy): Bacteria > Planctomycetota > J058 > J058 > J058 > JAGQRJ01. The sequence goes on from JAWKSZ010000078.1 coordinate 23,220, forward strand.
CGACGAGCGTCGCCCGCGGTCAACGGTCCGAGGCGCGACCCGAGAGGGCCGCGCCTCGCGCCGTGTGGGGCGCGTCCCGAGGCAGTGCGCTGCGCGCTGAAGCTGGGGGTTGTGACTCGGGAGCGTCGCACGTAGGCTCTCCGCTCCGACCCCCCGACGCAGCGCCCTGCGGAGGCTCCATGAGCTCGCCCTCGTCCTCCTCCTCCATGCGGATCAAGATCAAGGATGGTCCGCACGACCGGATCCTGCTCAAGCTCTCCGGCGAGAGCCTGGGGGTCGAGCGCGGCGTCGGCGTCGACATGGGTGAGATCCGCAAGATCGCGATCTCCTGCAAGTCGATCCACAAGCTGGGCAAGCAGCTCGCGGTGGTCGTGGGGGGCGGCAACCTGGTGCGCGGGGCCAACCTCGCCAAGCACGGCATGGGGCGCGCGACCGCCGACTACATGGGCATGCTCGCGACCCTGATCAACGCCCTCGCGCTCCAGGACGCGCTCGAGAGCCTGCACGTCCCGACCCGCGTGCTCTCTGCGGTCTCCACCCACCAGTGCGCCGAGCCCTACATCCGCCGCCGGGCGATCCGCCACCTGGAGAAGGGCCGGATCGTGATCCTCGCGGGCGGCACCGGCAACCCCTACTTCACCACCGACACCTGCGCGGCCCTGCGGGCCCAGGAGCTCGGCGCGCACATCATGCTCAAGGCGACCAAGGTCGACGGGGTCTACACCGCCGACCCCGCGACGAACCCCGACGCCAAGCGCTTCGAGCACCTCACCTACAAGGAGGTGCTCAACCGCGGGCTGCAGGTGATGGACGCCACCGCGATCACGATGGCCATGGAGCACGAGCTGCCGATCCTCGTGTTCGACTTCAAGCGCGAGGGCAACTTCGCCCGCGCGGTCAACGGCGAAGAGGTCGGTACGGTGATCAGCTCCGCCCCCGGAGTCTGATCCAACACACGAGCGGCGCGCGGCGCCCCAGGAGTGCGACATGGACAAGGATGAGATCCTCCTCGACGCCGAGGAGCGCATGGAGAAGTGCGTCGAGCACCTCATGGGCGACTACCGCGGGATCAAGAGCGGGCGCGCCACTCCGGGCCTGGTCGAGGGCATCCGCGTGGACTACTACGGCTCGCCCACGCCGCTCAAGCAGCTGGCGAACATCGGCGCCCCCGAGCCCGCGCTGCTCGTGATCAAGCCCTTCGACCCCAGCGTGATCGGCGACGTGGAGAAGGCGATCCTCAAGTCGGACATAGGCATCACGCCGCAGGTCGACGGCAAGGTGATCCGCCTGCCGGTGCCCTCGCTCTCCGAGGAGCAGCGCAAGAAATACGTGAAGCTGGCCAAGGACAAGGCCGAGGCCCAGCGCGTCGCGATCCGCAACGTGCGCCGCGACGCGAACAAGACCGCCGACGGGCTCAAGACCTCGAAGGAGCTCCCCGAGGACGACTGCGAGCGCCTCAAGAGCGACATCGACGACCTGACGAAGAAGTACACGACGAAGATCGACGACCTCCTCGACTCCAAGACCAAGGAGCTGCTGGAGGTGTAGTCTTCATGGGGGGTCTGTCCCAGACCCCCTCGGGCTCGGGGCAAATTTTCATGCCATGGGGGTCTGTCCCACCTCCTCAGGCTCGGGGCAAAGCCCCTCGCCCTCACCCCCAGGCTCGCGCCCGGCTTCGCCGGGTGCTGCGCGCTCGCGGCTTCGCCGCTCGCCGGCCGGGCCGCGCGAACGCCCTACGCGGCGTTCCGACCGCCTGGCTTCGCGCCCGGCTTCGCCGGGCGCTGCGCGCTCGCGGCTTCGCCGCTCGCCGGCCGGGCCGCGCGACGCCCTACGCGGCGTTCCGACCGCCCGGCTTCGCGCCCGGCTTCGCCGGGCGCTGCGCGCTCGCGGCTTCGCCGCTCGCCGGCCGGGCCGCGCGAACGCCCTACGCGGCGTTCCGACCGCCCGGCTTCGCGCCCGGCTTCGCCGGGCGCTGCGCGCTCGCGGCTTCGCCGCTCGCCGGCCGCCGCCCGCTACGCGTCGGGTTTGGTGAGCTTGCGGGTGTCGACCTGGAGCTCGCGCTCCAGGAGCTCGATCGCTGAGAGGATCTGGGTGCTCTCGACGGGGCGGATCTGCTTGCTGAAGTGGTAGCTCACTCCGGACAGCTCGAACATCTCGAGCAGCGCGGGCTCGCCGGAGAGGTCGCCCTTCTTGGCGTAGACGATCTGGCCCATGCTGAACATGACTTCGCAGGTCTTGCGGCCCTTGGTCAGGGTCAGGGTGCCGGTGCGCTCGTCCTGCTCGAGCTGGGCGAACAGGCGGCGCACGTCGTTCACGCCCTCGCACACGCCCTTGAGCTGGCGGCCCCGATCCTGGAACAAGGTCACGGCCTCGTCGCGCTCGTTGAGGAAGCGACCGCCCCCCACGCTGCGCAGCTCGCAGGCCAGGGTGAACTCGCCCACGATCACGGAGTTGCCGCCGCTGAGGTAGCCGATCGGCTCTATGAACTCGCCGTCGACCTCGACGCCGTTGGCGCTCCCCAGGTCGCGCACGTAGGGGCGGTCCTCGTCCTTGTCCCACACGATCTCGGCGTGCCTGCGCGAGACCGAGCCGTGCTTGAGCACGATGTCGTTGCCGCTCTCGCGGCCGACCTGGAGCTTCTCGCCTGGATACAGGCGGTGCGGCTTGGTTCCGGGCGCGCGGATCAGCATGCAGTGCTTGGCGTCTTCGGCCGACATTCGGTGCTTCGACCCCTCTCTGCCCCTAGAATGACCGACATGCGCAGGGCTTTCAAATCGGCACTGGGGACGTCTATTTTCCTGCTCGGGCTGTGCGCGTGCAGCACCCACGAGCCTGGGCTGGATCACCCCGACCAGGACCCGGCGCCTGCCCGGGCGCCTGACCTCGAGCCGCCTCCAGCGCAGGCGCAGGCGCTCTCTCCGCAGGAGGTGCTGGACCGGGTGCGCGCCGCGGAGGACCCGGGCGACGCGGTGCGGGAGCTGGATCGCTACCCCTTCGCGTTCGAGCTCGACGCGGCGCGGCTGGCGTGGTTCGACGCCGAGGGCGTGCCTCCGGCGGTCGCCGACTACCTGGCCAAGCGCGCCGAGGTCGACTGGGAGGCGTTGCGCGGCGACGTGGACCCCAGCTCGCCGCGCTGAACTCAGTCCCCTTCGAGGGCGCCCAGGCGCCGCTCGAGGTCGCGGACCCGGCGCTTGAGCTCGGGGAGCTTGGGGAACACGGCCATGGCGCGCTTGGCGAGGCCGCCGTCGATCGCCGGGGAGCCTATGACCCGGGCCCCCGAGGGCAGGTCGTTGTGCACGCCGGCCTTGGCGCCGATCAGCGCGCCGTCGCCGACCTTTATGTGCCCGGCCACCCCGGCTTGCCCGGCGATGGTCACCCCGTCGCCGATCACCGTGGTCCCGCTGATCCCGACCTGGGACACGATGAAGCAGCCCCGGCCGAGCACCGCGTTGTGCCCGACCTGGACCAGGTTGTCGAGCTTGGTGCCCGAGCCGATCCGGGTCTCGCCGAGGACCGCGCGGTCGATGGTGCAGTTCGCGCCGATCTCGACGTCGTCCTCGACCACGACCTTGCCTACCTGGGGGATCTTCTGGTGCAGGCCCGTGCGCAGGTTGGGCGCGAAGCCGAACCCGTCGGAGCCGATCACGGCCCCGGCGTAGATCGCGCAGCGAGCGCCGACCTCGCAGCCGTGGTGCACCACCGCGTTGGGGCCGAGGACGCTGTCGTCGCCGATCCGGGCCCCGGCGCCGACGAAGGCGCCCGGGTAGACGTCGACCCGGTCGCCGAGCACCGCGCCGCGCCCGATGTAGGCGCCGGCGCCCACGTTGACCGCGGCGCCCAGCGTCGCGTCGCCCTCGACCACCGCGCGGGGGTCGACCCCGCTCACGACCCGGGACTCGTAGGTCCAGTGGGTCAGCAGGAGCGCGAAGCCCATGTAGGGGTCGTCGAGGATCACCAGCGCGGGTCCGTCCGCCGGGCCCGACTCGGCCACCGCGGGGGAGACCAGCACCGCCGAGGCCTGGGTGGTCTGGAGCGCGGGGATGTATTTGCGGTTGGAGATGAACGCGATCTCTCCGGCGTGGGCCTCGTGGATCGTGGACAGGCCAGTGATCTCGAGGGCCGCGTCGCCGCGGAGGGTCGCGCCCAGGAGGTCCGCGATCTCGCCCAGGGGCATGCTGCTGAGTGGCATGGCGATGGTTCTAAACCGAGCCGCAGGCGAAGTAAAGCGAGCGCGTGGCCTGAGGGGCCTCCTCGCCGCGGCATGGTTTAAGATTTCGCGACGGAGGCCCGCGGTGCTGCACGGAGTGATCTTGGCCGGTGGATCGGGGACGCGGTTCTGGCCCCTCAGCCGGCGCGACCGTCCCAAGCAGCTCCTGCGCCTGGCAGGTTCGAGGACGCTGCTGCAGCAGAGCCACGACCGCCTGGTCGGGACGAGCGAGGAGGGGCAGCTCCTCGTCGTCACCAACGAGACCCTCGCCGCCGGGATCCGCGATCAGCTCCCGGAGCTGCCCGCGGACGCGGTCGTGGTCGAGCCCATGCTCAAGGACACCGCGGTGGCGATCGGCCTGGCGGCGGTGCTCCTCGCCCAGCGCGACCCGGAGGCGGTCCTCGCGGTCACCCCCTCGGATCACCTGATCCGTCCCGCCAGCCGCTTTCGTGACGCCCTGCGCGAGGCGGCCCAGTGGGCGCGCACCACGGGGACGATCGTGACCTTCGGGATCCCCGCCCGCAGCCCCAAGACCGGCTACGGCTACATTCGCCGGGGCGAGGAGCTCCCGAGCAAGGGCCGCCTCGACAGCTACCGCGCCGCGGCCTTCGAGGAGAAGCCCGACCTCGAGACCGCCCAGGGCTACGTCCAGGGCGGGCAGCACTACTGGAACAGCGGGATCTTCGTGTGGAGCGCCGAGACGGTGCTCGCCGGCCTCGCGGCCCACCTCCCGGAGACCCACGCGGCGCTGCAGCGCATCGCGCAGGCCTGGAGCACACCGGAGCGGGACGCGGTGCTGCACCGCGAGTACGAGGCGCTGGAGAAGATCTCCATCGACTACGCCCTGCTCGAGAAGAGCCAGGGCAAGATCGTGGTGCTCGAGGCCGACTTCGAGTGGAGCGACGTCGGGGCTTGGTCCGCGCTGTCCGAGGTGTTCGGCCAGGACGAGCAGGGCCACACGGTGCACGAGGCCGGGGTCTCCTCCCTCGACGCGCGCAACTGCATCGTCCACGCGCCCCCGGGGCGGCTCGTCGCCCTGGTCGGGGTCGAGGACCTCATCGTCGTCGAGACCCGGGACGCGACCCTGATCTGCGCCCGGGACCGGGCGGAGGACGTGAAGGCCCTCGTGAAGCAGCTCGAAGGGGACGCCGCGCTCCAGCCCTACACCTGAAGTGGTTGCCCGGCAGTGAATTACGGCAGGGGCGCGGGCCCCGGGGCCTCGCCCGCGAACCACTGTTCGTGCTTGCAATCCCCTGGGCCCCTGGTAATTTACGCCCTTCGCCAGCGGGCGCCCGCCCAGGGCCGCTCGCAGCCCAAGACGCTTCATAGAGGATAGCTATCGTGCTGACCGACGACGTGCGCCAGAAGATCATCGAGCAATACCGGACGCACCCCACCGACACGGGCTCGCCCCAGGTCCAGATCGCGCTCTTGACCCACCGCATCAACTACCTGAACGAGCACCTCAAGCAGAACCGCAAGGACTACGCGACCCAGCGCGGCCTGCTGACGATGGTTGGGCAGCGCAACCGCTTGCTCAAGTACATCAACCGCAAGGACCACGAGGGCTACAAGACGCTGATCGCGTCCCTGGGTCTGCGCAAGTAACACGCCCCGCGGAAACGCGCGCGGGCGCCTCTAGAGGCCCCTGAGGTTCGGAGCGCCCCGCGTCGCGGCGGCGCTCGCTGCCTGTACGGCAACTCCACACACCAAACCGAGAATGAACTGAACGTACGCCGCGCGACGAAGCGGCGAAAAGGAATCGAACGTGCCAAATCCTGTCCAGTCCCCCCTGACCGTCTCGACCGAGATCGCCGGGCGGACCATCACCATCGAGACCGGCCGCATGGCCCGGCAAGCCGCCGGCGCCGTGACCGTGCGCCTCGGCGACACCGTGGTCCTCAGCACCGTGACCGCCGGAACCGCGCGCCCCGGGATCGACTTCTTCCCGCTCACCGTGGACTACCGCGAGAGCACCAGCGCCGCGGGCCGCTTCCCCGGCGGGTTCTTCAAGCGTGAGGGTCGCCCGACCACCAAGGAGATCCTGGTCTGCCGCTGCATCGACCGCCCCTGCCGGCCGCTGTTCGCCAAGGGCTACAAGGACGAGGTCTCCATCGCGAACCTCGTGATCAGCGCCGACGCCGAGCACGACCCGGACATCGTGGCCATGATCGGCTCCTCCGCCGCGCTCGCGATCTCGGGCCTGCCCTGGAACGGGCCCATCGGCTCCATGCGCGTGGGCCGCGTCGACGGCGAGCTGGTCCTGCTGCCGACCTACGAGCAGCGCAAGCAGAGCGACCTGGACCTGGTCATGGCCGCCACCAGCAGCGCGATCACCATGGTCGAGGCCGGCGCCAACGAGCTGGGTGAGGACGACATGCTCGACGCCCTGTTCAAGGGCGACGAGGCCTGCAAGAAGATCGCGAAGCTGATCGAGGAGCTGGTCAAGCGCTGCAACGTGACCAAGCAGGTGTTCGAGGCGCCGGCCGAGGACACCGAGCTCAAGGAGAAGGTCTTCGCCTGGTTCGACAAGGTCAACGCGGTCAACACGACCCCCGGCAAGCACGCCCGCACCGACGCGATCCGCGCCGTGCGCGACGAGTGCATCGCGGCCCTGACCGCCGGCGTGAGCGAGGAGCAGGTCGGCGAGCTGACCAAGGGGATCAAGACCTACTGGGAGAAGCTCAGCAAGGAGGTCATCCGCCGCCAGATCCTGGACACCAAGACCCGCAGCGACGGCCGCGACCCGTTCACGGTGCGCCCGATCGACATCGAGGTCGGCGTGCTGCCCCGGACCCACGGCTCGACGATCTTCACCCGCGGCGAGACCCAGGCCCTGGTCACCATGACCCTGGGCACCGTCATGGACGACCAGCGCGTCGAGGGCCTGATCGAGTCCTACCGCCAGAAGTTCATGCTGCACTACAACTTCCCCAGCTACTGCGTGGGCGAGGCCTGGCCGAACCGCGGCCCCAAGCGGCGTGAGATCGGTCACGGCGCCCTCGCCGAGCGCGCGCTGGCGGCGGTCGTGCCCGACTACGAGGAGTTCCCCTACACGATCCGGATCCGCTCGGACATCACCGAGTCGAACGGCTCCTCCTCCATGGCCTCGGTGTGCGGCGGCACGCTGGCCCTCATGGACGGCGGCGTCAAGATTCGCCGGCCGGTGGCCGGGATCGCCATGGGCCTCGTGTCCGAGGGCGACCGCTACGTGGTGCTCAGCGACATCCTCGGCTCCGAGGACCACTGCGGCGACATGGACTTCAAGGTCGCCGGGACCCAGACCGGGATCACCGCGCTGCAAATGGACATCAAGCTCGAGGGCGTGAGCCGCAAGCTCCTGACCGAGGCGCTGGCTCAGGCCCGTCAGGGTCGGATCCACATCCTCAAGACCATGCTCAAGGCCCTGCAGCAGCCCCGCGCGGCGCTGTCGTCCTTCGCGCCGCAGCTGATCCAGGTCCCGATCGACCCCGAGCGCATCGGCGCCCTGATCGGCCCCGGCGGCAAGACGATCCGCAAGATCCAGGAGGAGACCCTCACCAAGATCGAGATCGACGACGAGCGGAACATCGTGGTCATCGCCACCACCGGCAACCACGTGGAGTCCAAGCTCGACGTCGCCGAGAGCATGGTGCGCGCGCTGGCCTCCGAGGTCGAGCTCGGCACCCGCTACACCGGACGCGTGGTCTCGGTGCGTGACTTCGGCTGCTTCGTGGAGGTGCTCCCCGGGCTCGAGGGCCTGGTGCACGTCTCCGAGCTGGCCGACGGCTACGTGGAGAAGGTCACCGACGTGGTCAACGAGGGCGACGAGATCGACGTCGTGGTGATCGAGGTCGATCCCCAGGGCCGGATCAAGCTCTCCAAGAAGCGCGCCGACCCCGACTGGGACGAGGAGGCCGCTGAGGCCGCGCGCGAGGAGCGCGGCGATCGCGGCGGCCGCGGGCGCGGCGGCGACCGCGGCGGTCGCGGGCGCGGCGGCGACCGTGGCGGTCGCGGCGGGCGCGGCGGCGGCGGCGGCGGCCGCGGCCGGCGCGAGCGCTCGCACAGCAGCGCCGACTAAGCACGCATCTCGAGGAGGCGCGGTCCAAGGTGGACCGCGCCTCCGCGCGTTTCTGCCGGTGGCTGGACCCCCGCGACCGCGGGGGTCCGGGCCTGCCGGCCTGCCAGGAACGGAGCCGAGGGTGAGGCGAGGGACCCAGAGACGACGCGGCGCGTTCGTGCTGTGCGCCCTGCTCGCGCTCGCTGGCTGCGCGGCGCCAGAGGCGACGCCTGCCGCCGACCCGACCCCCGAGCTGATCCTGGCCCAGGAGGGCGTGCCCCCCGGCGATCCGCCGGGGGAGCGGCCGCCCACCGACTTCGTCGATTTCCCCACCGTCGACGGCTTGCTCCCCCGCGACTTCGTGATGGAGGAGGGCGAGGGCGGGCTCAAGGGCTACCTCACCCGCTTCTACCGCGTGCGCAGCCAGGCGGGCGCCGAGCTGGCCGGGATCCTCAACAACTGGAAGTCCGCCAAGGCGCGGATCGTCCAGGTCCCCCAGCACAACATGCTGATCATCACCGAGACCCGGGAGAACATGCCCGTGCTCGAGCGGGTCCTGGAGCAGGTGGACGTCGTCCCGCCCCAGGTCGAGATCGAAGCCCGCGTGATCGCGATCATCGAGAGCGACGGCTACGAGTACGGCTTCGAGCTCATGGTCGACCGGGCCCCCGCCGGCGACACGTTGCTCCGCCGCTACGGCGGCATGTTCAACTCGAACAGCTTCCTCGAGAGCCTGATCCCGTCGGCGGCGCCGTATCAGGGCGCGAACCTGAACTTCGCCAGCGTGGGCGACGTGGCCGAGCGCTTCGGCGACTTCGAGTTCATCATTCGCGCGCTGGAGAGCGAGGGCTACGCCGAGATCGTGTCCTCGCCGCGGATCGTGTGCCGCTCGGGGCAGACCGCGCTGCTCAAGACCGCGACCAAGCTCCCGATCCAGGACTTCTTCCTGCAGTCCACGAACAACACCCGGATCACTACGCGCTACGAGAACGTGGGCGTGACCCTCGAGGTCACGCCCCAGGTCGTCGGGCGCGACGCGATCACCGTCGACGTCAAGCCGGTGGTCTCGAACGTGGTCCGCTTCGAGCTGAACCCGAGCGGCGGGATCCCGGTCCCGGTGATCGGCGAGCGCAGCGCGGCGACCCGGGTCGACGTGCGCAACGGCGAGCTGCTGGTGATCGGCGGGCTGCTCGACCGGCAGGTGAGCACGAGCCAGCGGCGCGTGCCCCTGCTCGGGAGCATTCCCTTCCTGGGCAAGTTCCTGGGGTCGATCGACGACCGCGAGGAGCGCACGAACGTGGTGTTCGTGCTGCGGATCCGGATCCTGACCTCGGCCGAGAAGGCGCGCCGGGCGCGCTCGATCCCGCTCACCCGCGGCGAGAAGGTGCAGCTCGAGGAGGAGTCGGACGACGACGAGGACCGCTGAGGTGTCGCGGGTTCACGCAGCGCCTCGACCGCCGACCCCCTGACGGGCTCGGCGGTCCCGGGGCTGCGCGCTAGCGGGCGACCGCCGTCCGCAGCCCGCGCATGCCGGCCTCGGCCTCGTCCAGGTCGATGTCCAGGCGACGCAGGGTGCGATACAGCGCGTAGCGGGTGATCCCCAGCCGGCGGGCGGCCTCGGCCTTGTTGCCCGCGGTCTCCGCCAGGATCGACTGCACGTAGTTCCGCTCGCGGTCGCTGAGCCGCTCGCGCAGCTCCTCGTAGCTCAGGCTCTGGTCCGCGGCGTTGCCGCGGGGGGTCGTCGCCCGGCGGGGCAGGGTCCGCGCGTCGAGCACGCCCCCGCTCGAGAACAGCGCCGCGACGCGGATCGCGTTCTGCAGCTCGCGCACGTTGCCGGGCCAGGAGTGCTGGAGCAGGGCGTCGATCGCCTCCTCGCTCAGGACCAGCGGCTGCGCGTTGCGCTCGCGCGCGAGGCCCTTGAGGATCCGGTTCGCCAGCAGGGGCACGTCCTCGATCCGGTCCCTCAGCGGCGGGACCTCGATCTCGAGCACCGCCAGGCGGAACAGCAGGTCCTCGCGGAAGCGGCCCTCGGCCACGAGCTGGTGCAGGTCCTTGTGGGTGGCCACGACCACCCGCACGTCGACGCGGCGGGGGCGCTCCTCGCCGACCCGGCGCAGCTCGCCGTCCTGGAGCACGCGCAGGAGCTTGCCCTGCATCTCCAGCGACATGTCGCCGACCTCGTCCAGGAACAGGGTCCCGCCGTGGGCGCGCTCGAACAGCCCGACCCGCGCGCCGGTGGCGCCGGTGAACGCGCCCGGTCCGTGACCGAACAGCTCGTCGGAGAGCATGCTCTGGGCGAGGGCCGCGCAGTTCTCGCTGACGAACGGCGCGTGTCGCCGCGGCGAGCGCAGGTGGATCGCTCGCGCCAGGAGCTCCTTCCCGGTGCCGGTCTCGCCGTGCAGCAGGACGGGCAGGCCGCTCTCCGCCACGCGGCTGATCCGCGCCGAGAGCTCGTGCATGACGGGGGAGGTCCCCACCAGGTTTTCTTCGTGGTGCCAGGGTGAACGCATGAGTCTTCGCTCCTTGCTCCACCCTCTGCGAAGCCCATGCCCGACGAGGTGTGCTGAAAGAGAACGAGTTACCCCCTCACCGCCCCGAGGACTCTTTTCGTCTGCTTTTCGGCTGCAACCTTCGCCGTTCCAAGGGTCGAAGCGGGGACGAACCCTCGAACGCCGCGCGGCGCTCCGTCTCAGCGAGCGGTCAGGAGCGCGCTACCCCAGGTGAACCGCGTCACCCGGGGTGGGCCTCACCCGCCGCCGCTGCGGGAGGCGTGCTCGGCGGCCAGCCGGCGGAACAGCGCCAGCAGGTCGTCCTGGAGCTCTTGCGGGGTCTGGTAGCGGTCGTCCGGCGACTTGGACATGGCGCGCTGAATGATCTCGTCCAGCTCGCGGGGCACCTGGGGGTTCAGGGTGCACAACGACGGCGGCGCGCTCTGGAGGATCTTCTTTATGAACGAGCGGGTCGTCTTCTCGGCGAACGGGCGCTGCCCCGAGAGCATGTGGAAGATCGTGGCCCCCAGGGAGTAAATGTCCGAGCGCTGGTCGGCGTTGAGCGCGTTGTCGAGCTGCTCGGGGGGCATGTAGGCCAGGGTGCCCATGCCCTCGCCTTGCTCGGTGAGCCCGCCGCCGTCGTCGTCGGTGAAGCACTTGGCCAGGCCGAAGTCGACGAGCTTGGCCACGGCGCCGTGCTGCGGGTGCTGCAGGACCATCACGTTGTCCGGCTTGATGTCCCGGTGCACGATCCCCTGCTCGTAGGCGTGCTGGAGCCCGCTCGCGAGCTGGATCGCCAGGCGCAGCACGTAGCCCACGTCGAGCCGGCCGTAGGTCTTGATCAGCTCCGAGACCTCTTTGCCGGGAATGAACTCCATGGCTATGTAGTAGGCCCCGCGGCTCTCCCCGGCGGAGTAGATCTTGAGCACGTTGGGGTGGTTCAGGCTCTGCCCGGTCTCGGCCTCGCGCAGGAAGCGCTGAATGTCCTTCGGGTTGCGCACGAGCTGGGCGTTCACGACCTTCAGCGCGACCACGCGGTTGTGCTGGGTCTCGATCGCCTGGAACACCTCGCCGAAGGCGCCCTGGCCCAGCTTGCGCTGCAGGCGGAACCCGGGGAAGCGGTCGGGGTCGGGGATCGCCTGGCCCGCGTCCTGGGAGCTCTGGGCGACCGGGTTCGGGTGGACCCCCGAGCTCGCGGTGCTCGGCTGTGCGTCGTAGTCGAAGACGTGGAACTCGCAGGAGCCGAGCATGACCCGGTCGCCGGGCCGCACCTGGTGCCAGCCCTGGGGGAGCCGGTTGCCGTTGAGGAAGGTGCCGTTCGAGCTGCCGAGGTCCGCGATCAACAGGCCCCGCGGGGTGTTGGTCAACTGGCAGTGGCGACGAGAGAGGGACATGTCGGGGAGCCGGACGGAGGTGTCCGAGCCACGGCCCATGATCACGGTCTGGTTCTGGGCCAGACCGAGCACTCGACCGGCGAACGCGCCTTGCAGCATGCGCAGGCCGAATCGCATGTAAACCCCTGCGGAGTCTCGATATGGACCGCCGACTCCGGTCGGTTGTAGCACCCTGGCCAACGCTGGGCAACCCGCTCGCCGCCTGCGCGGCGCGCGGGGCGCGATTGCCGATCGCTCGTTCCCCGTTACCCTGAACGGAAGCGCGCGATTCTGAGTGGTTGGGCAATGCGGACACGTGGTGGCGTGCGATCGAATCGCGCCTTCCGTTTAGCTAGGAACTCACTTGGAGGGTTCGAGCGGGCGACCCCGCCTCTGTGTGCCGCCGAAGGCCCTGCAGCAGCAACAGTCCTCGACCCATGCCGTGGCGGAGCTGAAACTAGAGACCCGAGTCACGATCCTGAGCGGGCGAGCGCACGTCGGGGCGTTCACGCCGACCCGGGGCCCCCTCGCCCGCTCAGGATCGTGAACTCGGGTCTGGGGAGTCGCCCCTGAGGATCACCCTCGTCTTCGTGCTCGCGCTGATCGTGCCGAGCCTCCTGCTCACGACCCTGGCCTTCCAGGCCCTCGACGCCGAGGCCCGTGCCCGTGAGTCCGACCGGGCCCTCGGCCTGCGCCGACGCGCCGAGGGGATCGTGCGGGAGCTCGACGGCGTGGTCCGCGAACCGGCCCGGCTCCTGCGTCAGCAGGTCGAGGAGCGCGCGCGCAGCGCGGCACCGGCCGAGCTCGTGGGCGCGCTCAGCGACCGCACCGCCCACGACTCGTTGCTCACCGGGATCGTGCTGTTCGACGCCCAGGGCCGGCGGGCGGTCCCCGTCGCGCGGGCGACGGCGCCGGTCGAGGTCCCCAGCGCCTGCGGCGGGCTCCTCGGCGCGTGCTTGGCGCGCTCCCCCGAGCGGCTGGCGGAGGGGGTGCGCGCTCGGCCCCCCGCGCGCGACGAGGCCCTCGAGCTGTTGCGGGACGCCGCGCAGCGCGCGACCCGTCCGGCGGTCCAGGCTGGGGTCTACCTCGACCTGGGGCGCGCTTACGCCGGCGCCCCGGACCCGGGGCCCTCGGACCAGCTCAACGCCGTGGAGGCCGTCGCCCAGCTCAGCGAGTTCCCCGTCGACGCCCACGACGCCTGGGGTCGACCCGCGGCGGCGTGGGGCCGGCTGGAGCAGGCCCAGCTCCTGGGCCGCATGGGCAACCGCTCCTCCGCCGAGCGCGGGCTCGACGAGCTCCTGCAGCGCCTCGAGCCGCGGGCGACGACGCTGGCCGCCGAGGAGGTGGCCGAGCTCGCCCAGCACGCCGCGGCGGTCGCCGAGGCCGAGGGGCTCCCGCAGCTCGCCGAGCGCGCCCGAGGGCTGGCCACCCGCCGGCGCGAGCTGGAGAAGACCGCGGCCCGCCTGGAGGAGCTCTTCGGCCGCAGCGTGCGCGACGCGCTGACCGGGGGCGAGGCGCTCCCGCTCTTGCTCAAGCAGCGGGTGGGCGGAGGGCACGCCTTCGCGATCACCGCCGCGACCCCCGGCGGCGCGGTGATCTTCGGCGTCGACGCCAGCCTGCTCGAGGGCACCGTGACCCAGCACCTGGCGCAGGTCGAGCGCGCGGCGCTCCTGGGACCGGCCGACGGGGTCGCCGCCGACGCCCAGGAGCTGACCCTGCGCCAGCCGCTCGAACACCTGCGGGTCCAGGTCCGCCCCGAGCCGGCGCTGGCGCCGGAGGAGGGCCTCAGCCCCCAGGACGTGCGCCTGTCGCTGATCGTGCTCTCCATGGTCACGATCGCGATCGGGGTGGGGGTCACGATCCGCGCCGTGCGCCGCGAGGCCAAGGTCGCCCAGCTCAAGACCGACTGGGTCGCGAACGTGACCCACGAGCTCAAGACGCCCCTGACCTCGATCCGCATGTTCCTCGAGACGCTGCTCCTGGGTCGGGTCGACGACGAGCAGGAGGCCCAGGAGTGCCTGCAGGTCATGAGCCGCGAGGCCGAGCGCTTGACCCGCCTGATCGAGCAAATGCTCGTGTTCAGCCGGATCGAGAGCCGCAAGGGCCGGCTGCGCCTGGTCTCGACCGAGGTCCGCCGGATCGTCGACGACGCGCTCAAGATCCTCAGCGACCAGTTCGGGATCGACGCGACCTTCGAGGTGGTCACGGTCCAGGAGCTGCCCCCGATCGTGGTCGACCGCTTCGCCATGACCGAGGCGGTGCTGAACCTGCTGCACAACGCCTGGAAGTACTCGGCGAACACCGGGCGCGAGCGCGCGCTGCGGGTGGTGCTCGCCGCGCGGCGCAAGGGCGTCGAGATCTCGGTCGAGGACAACGGGATCGGGGTCCCGCCTCGGGACCGCAAGCGGATCTTCGTGAAGTTCGAGCGCGGCACCAACGCCGAGCGCGAGCGCGTCGAGGGCAGCGGGATCGGCTTGACCATGGCGAACACGATCGTGCGCGCGCACGGCGGCTGGATCCGATACACGCAGCTCAAACAGGGCAGCAGGTTCACGATTCATCTGCCAAAGTAAGGGCTGCGGGGGCTGTTGCATGGAGACGATCCTGGTGATCGAAGACGACCCGGCGATCTCGCTGGGTCTGAAGAAGAACCTCAAGTACGAGGGCTACGACGTCGTGACCACCGCGCAGGGCGACCAGGGCCTGGAGCTGGCGATCTCACGCCGCCCGGACCTGATCGTGCTCGACGTCATGCTCCCGTCCCTCAACGGGTTCGAGATCTGCAAGACGCTCAAGCGCAACGAGGTCGACATTCCGATCATCTTCCTCTCGGCCAAGGACCAGGAGATCGACAAGATCATGGGCCTCGACCTGGGGGCCGACGACTACCTGACCAAGCCCTTCTCGATCCGCGAGCTGGTGGCCCGGATCAACGCCGTGCTCCGGCGCAAGAAGCGCTACGAGCGCGAGCTCTCCAACTACGCCTTCGACGACGTGGAGATCGACTTCACCGCGCGCACCGTCAGCCGCCACGAGCGCGAGCTGGGGCTCTCGCCCCGGGAGTTCGACCTGCTCGCGTTCTTCGTCAAGCACCCGAACGAGGTCGTCGAGCGGCGCAAGATCCTGAACAAGGTGTGGGGCTACGACTACTACGGCACCGCGCGGACCATCGACAACTTCGTGACCAAGCTGCGCCAGAAGCTCGAGCCCGAGCCGAACAAGCCCGTGCACTTCGTGACCGTGCGCGGGATCGGCTACAAGTTCGTGCCCTGAGCCCGCGGACCGCGAGGCGCCCCGCCCGGGGCCCGAACACGCGCCGCGACGAACCAGAGAGCCAACCGCCAAGGCCGCCAAGGAGCCCAGGCTCCGCCGGTACGCGTCCGCAGCGCAGAGCCG
>JAWKSZ010000079.1:0-38043 GCA_041402045.1 Planctomycetota bacterium
CCGATCCCCAGCCGCTTCGGCGTGGTGGGCACCTCCGGGGAGCCGGCCCCGGCCTGGGCCAGCGAGGGGACGGAGATCATGCGCGAGCTCGAGCGCTGGCGCGGCCTGCCGTTCACGACGGACCTGGTCGTCGAGTTCCGCGAGCCGACGGAGGGCGGCCCCGCGGGCTGGTACGAGCCCGAGACCAAGCGCCTGGTGGTCACGCTCAAGGGCACGCAGCGCTTCGGGCGCGGGGTCATGCTGCACGAGATCTTCCACGCGCTGCAGGACCAGCACTTCGACCTCAGCGCGGCCCACGCGAAGGTCGCGGGGGACCCCGACGCCGAGCGCTCGCTGCAGGCGGTGATCGAGGGCGAGGCCATGCTCGCGGTGCAGGAGCTCATGGACTACGACTTCTCGCGCCACGCGAAGCTCCCCCCGGACGGCGAGCTCGACGAGGCGCGCTTCGACAAGGTGTTCCACTACGGCCAGGGGCTGCAGTTCGTGCTCGCGGTGCGCACTGCCAAGGGCTGGGACGGCGTGGGCGAGCTGTTCGCCGCCCCGCCGCGGGCGACGTCCTTGATCCTGTTCCCCAAGCGCTACCTCACCGACGGCGCCGCGCCCGAGGCCGCAGAGCCCCCGGCGCGGGTCGCGGACCCCGACGAGGAGCCCACCGCGGAGTCGACCCTCGGCGCCCAGGGCCTGCGCCTGTTCGTGGCCCGCAGCCCCGAGACCCGCCCCCACACCGCCGACCTGGCCGCCGCCTGGCGCGCCGACCGCCTGACCGAGCTGCGCACGCCCCAGGGCCCGGTGAGCGAGTGGCGCCTGACCTTCGTCGACGCCGCCTCCGCCACCCGCTTCGCGAGCGTCGCGCCCCTGGCGCTCGCGGCGCAGGCAGGCCAGCCCCCGGCCCGGGTGGTGTGCGACGTGCGCGGCCCCCACGTGTGGCTCCGCTGGCGGAAGTAGCCGTCGGGAGGTTGCTCAACGGGCCGAAGCGCCCGGACTCACCGGGCCCCGGACAGCAGGATCCGCTCTCCATTCCGCTCGACGATCAGGGCCACCAGGCCCTTGAGCCCGTCCCGGAACGCCTCGTCCACGCCAGCGACGTCATTGACTGAGACGACCGTGTCTCCGGGCTGGAGGCCCAGCGCGGCCTGCTGGAGCTCTGGCACCCGGAGTCACGGCAAGGAGGTGACAGTTCAGAGCGCCTTGCACGCCAGTTCGCTCGAGGAACGCCCTTCCACCGGCAGGATCCGCGCTTCACGCCATGAGAGTAGGCGACCTCAGGGACCTCCCGTGAGTGACTCCGACCTCCGTGACCTCGAACGTCGCTTCCGCGCCTCGGGCAGCGTGGAGGACGAAGCGGCATGGCTCCGCGCTCGACTGCAGCACGGCGCCCTGGAGCCAGATCGGGTCGAGGTCGCCGCGTGCCTCGGCGCTCCCGCGGCTGCGCTGCTGTGCTCCACGCGCGCGCTGCCGCCGCGCTTCTCCTCCGGTTTGGTGTCCGGCCGCCGGGAGACCTGGCCGCGGTCGGCGAGCGAGCGCCGGGCACAGCCTTCCCCGCTCCTCGCGGTCTTCGGAGCGACGCCAGGCGACCTCTACGAGCCCGGACTCGACCTCTCCCTCCGTCGTTCGGAGTGGGACACCTGGTTGCTCGACGCCGCTCTTCCGCCCGATTGCCTGCGACGCGTGGCCGCGGCCGTCGCCCGCCTGGCCTTTCGGGCATACGCAAACGGACGCACCTATAGCCAGGAGGAGTGGGTGACCGAGGAGGTCCGCGCGCTAGAGGTCGCCGTGTTCACTGGAGCGGACGACTACGTCTTGAAGGGTGAGGGCGCTGAGAGCGCTGCCTTCGAGGCGCGCGGCACGAAGGCGCAGCTCCCCGCGGAGGCGGTGGCGTCAGCGTGCGCCGCGTTTCGGGGCGAGCACCGCTCGGAGCTCGTGCTGGCCGCGGCGAAGGCTGCGGGACCCTACGGAGCGAGGTTCCGCGCCGCCCTCGGCGAAGAGGTCGTTCCCTGGGCCCTGAACTACGCCGACCCGGTCCGCGAGCGAGCCGGGTCCAGGCCCTCCGAGGTCGTTGGTGGCTGACCGCACGCTCCGCGAGCTCGAGCGGCGTTGGAAGGAGACGGGATCCGTAGAGGACGAAGCGGTGCTGCTCCTCGAGCGGGTGCACGTGGGAGACCTCGCTGCACGTCGGTTGGAGGTCGCCGCAGCAGTCGGACACCCTGCGGCCAGGGTCGCGCTCACGGATCGGCGCGCGCCGCGAACGCCCGGCGAGTGGACCAGGGTCTTCGCCCACGCCGAGCCAATGTGGCTTAGACGGGCCGCGGCGTCTGCGTGCACCGACCTCCTTGCCGGGTACGAGACAGCGCACGCCGACGATCTCCGGCCCAGGGCAGCGCTCGAAGCGGTCGAGGCCTGGCTCGTCTGCCCCTGCGAGGCCCACCGCGCCGCGGCAGCAGACCTGCAGCTCTTGGTTGCGTTCACCTACGACGCCATGCCAGACCTCGCGCTCTCGCTGACCGAGATCGCCCAGGGCGACGCCGAGGTGGCGCGCGAGTGCCTCGACGCCGTGTTCGTAAGCGTGGGCAACGACGAGGCTATACGCGCAGGCCTGCGTCGCGACCTCGTCCCTTGGCTCCTCGGTTACGCCGACCCTGTGCGAGAGCGCGTCGAGGCGCGACACCAGCTCGAGGAGCCCTGAGCCGACAGCGCCTCGGGTGCGCCACCCACCAGGCGCGGAGCCTTCCGCGCTGGCCCTCGCGAGAGGGCCGTAGGGGAGCAGCTTGCTGCTCCCGGTATGGCGGGCCTTCCACCTCTCCGGTCTCCGAGGGCCTCCCCGCCTCGAGGACGACCTCGCGGAGCGTCGCTCGACGGGCCGACCGCGACTCATCGCGGAGGAAGCTCAGCAGGCCCGCTAGCCGAGCTCCTCGGCGAGGCCGATCTCGATCCGCTCTGGCCCCCGCACGTAGCCCGGCCTGCTCGGGGACTCGAAGGCGGAAGGGCGCTGACCTGCCGTCGCTCGCCTTGAGCCGCCGGACCAGCGGGGCGTGAGCCTTGCCGCTAGCCTACTTCGGTGAGGAGGCCGCCCTGCCCGAAGACGTCCTGGAGATCGTGGACCCCGGCTTCTCGACCGCCGACGCCGAGCAGGTGCGGCTCCAGTTCCAGGGGGACCTGACCCTCGACTTCCAGGACTGGCGTGAGGTCCCCGTGCGCGTGGTCTTCCGCGAGGCGATCGGCTTCCGCTGGGCCGACGAGCAGGAGTGGGTGGACGGTGTGCGCAACGACGTCACCTACCGGGTCCAGGGCTCGCCCTGGCTGGCGACGCTGGCACGGCTCTGCGGCGAGGACGCAGGCGCGTTCCAGCACCTCCGGCTGTGTTTCAACGCCTGCGGCGTGCTCGACGTCGTGTGTCGCAGCTTCGAGGCGGAGGTCGGCGACGCTCCGTCGGGGTCCGCCGGTGGGTGACGAGCCTCTGCGCGAGTTCGAGCGCCGGTTCCGGGCCACGGGCAGCGCGGAGGACGAGGCCGCCTGGCTGCGGGCCCGGCTGCAGGCCGGGGCGCTGGAGCCCTGGCGGGTGGAGCTCGCGGCCAGCTTTGGGGGCGCCGCAGGCGCCGTGTGGGAGCGGCCGACCTCGATCCGAGTCGACGCCTCGAAGTGGGTCACGCTGGACGACGACCCGCGTGGACGCGTGAGCCCCGCTAGCCCGATCGCGGCCCCCTCCTTCGCGGAGTTCGCACACCGCCATGGGCTGTGCCCCTGGAGTCAGTGGTTCCTGAGCTGCCACGCGGATCGCCGCGGCCTCGCAGGCAGAATCGCGACGGGTCCGGCGACGGTGGGCTACGGGGTGTGGGGCTCGATCTTCTCGCCTGGCAGGCTCGCTGAGCTGGGAGTGAACGAGTGGGCCACCGAGAGCCTCTGGCGGCTGGAGGGGCTGTGCCTCGGCGCCCCCCCGCTCCAGGGGAGTTCCCTGAGTTTGGTGGAGACGCCTTCGACGCAGCCGATCAAGCCAGGCAGCGCGAGGTGCGTTCGGTCGTGCTCGCGGTCGAGGCCGTCGGACACGCGCACTACGCGGCGCTCCACGGCTCCGCCGAGGACGCGCTCGTGTCGATCCGGAAGTCCGCAAGCGCGACGAGCGGCGACGAGGTGTTCCAAGCGATGCGAGCAGATCTCGTCCCCTGGTTGCTCGGATACTCGGACCCGGTGCGCGAGCGCGTCGAGGCGCGCCGGAGGAGCGAAGCCGGGGGCCCCTAGAACCCATAGAGGACCACGCTCTCGAAGTCTTCGTTCCGCAGACACCCGGGGTCGTGGCGCGCGCGGATCAGCTCGACGACCTGCTGCGGCCTGAGCCCCGACACTGCGTTGAGCGCGAGCCCCGTCAGGAGGGACGAGCGGTTGATCCCCGCGCGGCACACGGCGAGGACGCCCTCACCGGCCTCCAGCGCGGCCACCATGGTCGCTACCGCGGGGACGACCATGCGCTCGATCTGCGCCCAGCGCCAGTTCGGCAGCCCCTCCTCGTCGGGAAACAGGGTGAGCACCACGTTCTCGTGGCTCGGGTGGCGCTGATACTTCTCGGTGGCGACCACGAGCAACGAGACGCCCAGGGTCGTGAGGTCGTCAGGAACCGCTTGGAAGCCTGACTGATACAGCCGGCCGCCGCTGGGGTGCTCGAAGATCAGGTCGACGTCGCCGCGCATGCCAGTGCAGCCTCGCGCTCCCGGTCAGTCGTGGCCCTTGAGGTAGAGGATCTGGTTCAAGCGCACGGTGTCGCGGTAGGCCTCGAGGCTCAGGTGCTGGGAGTGGGGCATGCGGCCGTCGAAGATCACGAGGCGGTTGAAGCGCATTTTGACCAGGTAGAGCAGCTCCCAGAACTCGTTGCCGTCGTCTATGTAGCGGTTCTCCTTGGCGGCGAACAGCGGGTTGAACACGATCGCGTCCTCGAAGCGCTTGAGGCCGTCGGGTTCGTCGAGGCGGGCCGGGTGGTAGCCGTGGCCGGCGGCGAGGGCGCGGAGGTCGTCGTTCACCGCGTGGGGCACGCGCTCGAGGCCGGTGAGCACGTGGCGGTAGATCCCGGTGCCGCCGTGGCACTCGCCGCTCTGGTTGAGGTAGACCATGGCGCTCACCCCCGGGTCGATATGGGGCATGCGCTGATCGACGTTCAGCACCTGATCGGCGGCGTTCTTGATCGTGGAGAACACCACGGGCTGATACGGCGCGTGGGACTCGAGGGGCTCGCCCCAGTGGGCGGAGAGGGCCTGGATCAGGGGCTGCGTATCGAGGGACACGAAGGCGCGCCGGCCGGGGAAGTTGCCGTGGACGCCGCCCTGGTTGGGCAGGAAGTAGAGGCCGCGCGCGAGCTCGAGCACCTGCTCGGGGTGGGCGTAGAAGTCGTCGACGATCACGACCTTGTGCTTGCCCTCGCCCACGCGCTTCGTGGTCACGATCGGGCGCTTGTTGAGCTCGAGCACGTCACTGGGCCAAGGCACGGGGCACCTCCACGGGGGGATCGTAACGGCCCCCGTCGCCGCGGGCCTCCCCCTCTGCGTGTCGGTCAGTGACACGCAAGCGGGGACCAGGCGCGTGTCATGAAATCGAGCTAAACCGCCGCTCGACCTGGACCTGCGACGCAGACGCGCCCCCCAGAAGGGGGCGATCCGACGCAGCTCGTGCGCTCCCAGGCGGTTGAGGGGTCTCAAGGCGTGGCGACGGAGCGTCCCCCGGGGATTGGAGCGTCGCTTGCTGACTGGATCGTCGCGAGGAAGGTCGCATGCAGCTCTCCACCCAAGACCTCGACGCTCACGGACGCGCGACGGGCCTGACCCTCAAGCCCCTGATCCGCGCGATCCCCAAGGAGTGCTTCCAGCTCTCGGCCTGGCGGGCCTGGGCGACCCTCGCGCGCTGCGTGGCGGTGATCGCGCTGCTCGAGGTCGCGCTGGCGCGCCTGATCCAGGCCGACGGCCTGCCCCTGGCCCTCGAGGTCCCGGCCTACCTGGCGCTGTGGTTCTTCCTCGGCTGCGCCTTCACCGGGATCTACATTCTGGCCCACGACTGCGGGCACTACGCCTTCTCGAAGCGGCGCTGGGTCAACGACGCCCTCGGCGAGCTGATCATGGCGAGCCTGCTCGGCAGCTACACCTCCTGGAAGCTGATCCACAACCAGCACCACGTCTACTCGAACGTGCGCGGCAAGGACTTCGGCTGGCCCCAGGGCATGAAGACCCAGGACGAGCTGGCGCAGGCCCCTTGGGCGGCGCGGCTCTTGAACTGGGTCGCCTTCGGCAGCCCGGTCGGACTGGCGATCGCGCCCTGGCTCAGCCGGCTGCACTTCTGGCTGCTGCCCGAGGCCTCGGTCCCCCAGTTCGAGCGGATCGCGGAGCGCGACCGCAGGCGCCTGCGCCGGAGCCTGCTCATGATCGCGCTGTGCAGCGGCGGGATCCTCACCGGCCTCGCGCTGTGGGGCGGGCTGTGGGCGGTGGTCGCGCTCTACCTGGCCCCCGCCGCCGTGGCCGCGAGCCTGGGCTTGTTCCTGATCCTGCTCCAGCACTCCTCCGAGGACGCGCTGGTGTTCGACCCCGAGGACCACACGCCGTTCCGCAGCCAGGTCGTGGGCACCTACGACACGCGCTACCCGCGCTGGCTGGAGTGGCTGGTCCTCGACGTGAACCTGCACCTCGTGCACCACCTCACCCCGCGGGTGCCCTGGTATCACCTGCGCCGGGCGACCGCTGCGCTCAAGGCCGCCTACCCCGAGTGCGTGCAGGAGCGGACCTTCCGCTGGTCCATGCTCCCCGAGCTCTGGGCGCGCCCCGTCCTCGAGCGCCACCCCGAGGGCTACTTCGTGCGTGTCCCCGCCCCCGAGGCCGAGCCGCGCCCTGCGCCCCAGCCCTTGCCCGCCGAGCTGCTCCAGTCCCACGCGTAGCCCGTTGAAGTGCACGGCGACCTTCGGGAAATCCGAACCCGAGGGCGCGTTGGGAGCTGGTAACGTCCGCGTGTTCGCGCAATCCGGCGCGTTCGAGCAAAGGACTGCGTCATGACGCGCACTGTCGCGCCCCTCCTCGGGGCGCTGTTCCTGGCGGTCTCCCCGACCTTCGGCCAGGACCTCGAGGCCAAGCTGAAGGAAAAGCTGGCCCACCCCTGGATCCAGGAGCAAGGCTGGATCACCGACTACGACGAGGCCATGGCCCAGGCCAAGGAGAGCGGGAAGCTGATCTTCGGCTACTTCAGCCGCTCCTACGCCCCGTGCCCGCCCTGCTCGGCCCTCGAGCACGGCGTGATCGAGACCCCCGAGTTCGCCGAGTTCGCCCAGGAGGTCGTGCCCTTCCTGCACATTACGACCCGGATCGAGGGCCGGAAGCACGACGACCTGCTCACCCAGAAGGGCGGCAAGGGCTTCCCCCACCTCGTGATCATGGACGCCGAGGGCGGCGTGCTGAAGGAGGTCGAGGACCGCAGCGTGGAGAGCTTCCGCGCGGCGATCGAGGACGCCAAGGCGTATCAGACCCTGGCGGCCAAGGCCGACCGGACCCCCGCCGAGGACCTCCAGCTCCTCGAGCTCGACGTGGCCCTCGGCCGCGTGAAGGGCGACGAGGCGCTGGCGCGCCTGGAGACCCTCGAGGGCGTCGACGCCGGCGAGGCCGAGGCGCTGCGCGCCGAGATCGAGCACAAGGCGTTCGACGCCACGGTGCTCGGGATCCTCGAGGCCGCGCCCCAGCCGACCAACGAGGCCGAGCAGAAGGCGGCGATCAAGCAGATCGGCGAGCAGTTCTGGGCCCACCACCAGGAGGGCAAGCGCCCCAGCGACGACATGCTCAAGACCCCGTTCTTCAGCCTGATCATGCAGTACGGGATCAACGAGGGGCTCGCCGGCGCCGCGCGCGCGGGCTACGACGGCTTGTTCGCCCTGCACGGGGACAACCCGCGAGCCAAGGCCCAGTTCGACACGTTCCGCGAGCAGGTCGAGGCCGTCGAGGCCAAGGCCGGCGGCGCCGAGCAGCCCGAGGACGGCGAGGGCAAGTAACCCTCCCCCGTCCCGAGACCCGAGGCGCCAGGCGACCCCTGGCGCCTCGCGGCATGTACGGGTCCCGGGTCTCGGCTGGTATGGTCGGGCCGTCCGCGCAATGGGGCGCGGAGCACACCACGAGGAGTCGCGTCATGACGCGCTTTGCAACGACCTTGCTGGGAGCCTTGCTCCTCGCAGGGGGGCTGGCTGCGCCGGCTGCCGCTCAGGGGGGAGACCTCCAGGGCAAGCTGGACAAGAAGCTGGCCGAGGGCTGGATCAAGGATCCCGCCTGGATCACCGACTACGACGAAGCCAAGGCGAAATCGAGCGAGAGCGGGAAGCTGATCTTCGGCTACTTCACTCGCTCGTATTCCTACTGACCGCCTTGCGCAGCTTTGGAGAGCGGTCCGCTCTCCACCCCTGAGTTCAAGGAGTTCGCCAAGGACGTCGTCCTGTTCTGTCATATCACCACCCGGATCAAGGGTCGTAAGCACGACGACCTGCTGGGCAAGGTCGGCGGCCGCGGGTTCCCGCACCTGGTCGTCATGAACGCCGAGGGCGACGTGTTGAGCGTCGTGCAGCGGCGCAGCGTGGAAGGCTTCCGCGCAGCGGTCGAGGCCGGCGAGGCGTATCAGGCGCTCAAGTCCAAGGCCGACCGCACCCCCGACGAAGAGCTCGAGCTGATTCAAATGGACCTCGACCTGGGCAACGCCAAGCCCGCCGAGGCCCTGGAGCGGCTGAAGGGCCTGGAAGGCGCCGACCCCGAGAAGGTCAGCGCGCTCGAGGCCAAGCTCGAGGCCGTCGCCTTCGACGCCACGATCGACGAGGTCCTGCAGAGCGCAGGGCAGCCGACGAACGAGGCCGAGCAGCAGGCGGCGATCAAGAAGATCGGCACCACGTTCTGGGAGCACTACCAGGCCGGCAAGCGCCCCAGCGGCGCCATGCAGGCCTCGACCGCGTTCTACAGCCTGCTCATGCAGTACGGGCTGAACGAGAAGCTGGTCGAGCCGGCTCGCGCCGGGCTGGACGGGATCGTCGAGCTCCACGGCTCGAACCCGCAAGCCAAGGCCCAGATCGAGAAGTTCCGCAAGGAGGTCGAGGCCCTCGAAGCCGGGAAGTAACTCCCGCTCGACGACCGACCCCGCGAGGCGCCAGGTGACCCCTGGCGCCTCGTCCGCGTGTGGCGCCGTTCCTGAGGTCCTGGGGCAAGCCCGGGCTACACTCGGCGTTCGTGCGTAGACCCCTCGTCCGTGAACGTGTCGGCCGTCCGCGCTGCCCGCTGTGCAAGGTGGACGTGCACTCGGGCGGCGAGACCGAGTGCTGCCCGGGCTGCGGCGTGCGCTATCACAGCGACTGCCTGCACGAGCTGGGCGGCTGCGCGACCCTCGGCTGCGACCGGCTGGGGGTCGCCCCGGACGCGCCCCTGCCCGCGCTCCAGACCCGCCGCGCGCGGCTGCGCCGCCTGCGCGACGGCGCCCGCGAGCGTCGCCGCGAGCGCCCGCGCCTGCGCGAGGCTCACCGCGCGGAGCTCCTGCGCTCGCTGGAGGGCCTCGAGGCGCGAGAGCGTCGCCCCCGGCCGCGGGAGCCCTTCGTGTCCATGACCTGGCTCGCGGAGGGGCTCGGCTTCGTAGCCCGCGTCCTGCTCGAGATCCTGGGCTGGGTCTTGATCGGGCTCTGAGTTCGGCGGGAATGCGCTCCGGCGCCGGCGCGTTTCACGGGTGCCGGGGCCGACTCGGCGGGGCATACTGAGCGCGGAGGGCGCATGCGCTGGCTGTGGGGACTCTTGCTCGCGACGACGCCGCTCTTCGCGGACGACGGCGGCTGCGCGCCCGGGATCGGCCCGATCGACTCCTCGACCCCCTCGGAGGCTCCCGTGCTCGAGACGACGAACCGCCCGGCCCTCGACCAGGCGCTGCCCAGGGAGCTCGAGACCGCGACCTTCGGCCTCGGCTGATTCTGGGGCCCCGACTCCCGGTTCGGGGGTCTGCCCGGCGTGCTCCGCACCCGCGTCGGCTACGCGGGCGGCACCCAGCCCCACCCGACCTACCACCGGATCGGCGACCACACCGAGACCTTCCAGGTCGACTTCGACCCCAAGGTGATCTCGTACGCCGACCTCCTCGAGCACGTATGGCGCGGGCAGGACCCCACGGCGCGGGAGTGGTCGCGGCAGTATCGCAACGTGATCCTGGTGCACTCGCCCGCGCAGCGCCAGGCAGCCGAGGCCAGCCGCGACCGGTGGCAGTCCAAGCTCGCGCGCCCGATCACGACCCGGATCGAGGACCTCGGCACGTTCACCCGCGCCGAGGACTACCACCAGAAGTACTACCTGCGCGGTGTGGCCCGCCTCGCCGCGCAGCTCGTGCAGGCGTATCCCGAGGCCGACGCCTTCACCGACTCCAGCGCCGCCATGCGGCTCAACGCCTACCTCGGCGGCCACGGCGACCCGGCTCGGCTCCGGCGCGAGCTGCCCTGGCTGGGGGTCGACGCCGAGTCCCAGGAGCTGCTGCTGCGCGCCCACACCCGCGCCAAGCGCTGACCAAACGAAAGTGCGCGATTCTGAGTGGTCAGCGCTGAGGCCACGCGCTGACCTCCCACCGAATCGCGCCTTCCGTTTCGCCACTGGAAGCTCTGCCTGGGCACCAGCGTTCGGGGTCGAGGCGTCGTCCGCCGGACTCGGCGCTGCAGGACACCGTCACGACCAAGCGAAGCCTCTCCTAGAAACCAGAGTCACGATCCTGAGCGGGCGAGCGAGCGCCAGATCGTTGACGACGTGGGAGCCACTCTCGCCCGCTCAGAATCGTGAACTCTGGTTTAGCGCTTCTCTTGCGCCTGAAGGTGCTCGTAGATCGTGCGCGCGATCAGCGGGTTGACCTCGGGCATGTAGTGGTAGTCGCAGAAGATCGCGTCCACCGGGCGCTCTCCCAGGAAGCCCAGCAGGACGCGGGAGAACTCGAGCACGTCGACGCCGCGGCTGCGCAGGTCCTCGGCCAGGGGGTGGGTCAGGTCCACCCCGGTCTTGCGCTGGTGCCGCAGGTGCATGGGGTCGGGGAACAGGATCACCAGCGGGCGCTGCCCGCGCGCCAGGGCGCGGCGGTGGAAGTCCTCGAGGATCTCGCGGGTCAGCGCGTAGCCGCCCAGAGGGTGCTCGGGGTCGTAGAACGGCAGATACTCGGGGAAGCCGCCGATCCGTGACTGGAAGCGCCAGTAGCCCAGGTTCCTCAGCAGCGCGAGGGTGAAGGGGAACGTCAGGCGCACCGCGCCCGCGGGCCCCCCCGGCTGCAGCGACTCGTGCTCGAGGGGCAGCGCCGGGCCGCGCACGCCGAGGACGCGCAGATACTCCTCCTCGCTGAGGGTCGGGAGCGGGACGAGCTCGAGGTGCCCGGCCTCGTCCAGCACGTAGCGCGGCTTGAAGGCGTAGCTCTGCACGCCCCCGTTCTTGAAGTCGATCAGCCGGGTCAGGTTGCGGGTTATGTCCTCGCTCATGTGCCCGAGGATCGCGACCTCGGCGTGGTCGCGTTCGGCGTTGAGCACGAAGCGCCGGTGCGCCTGGTCCGAGCCGTAGCCGCCGAGGCCGTAGTTCACGACCCGGTGACCCCCCAGGGTCGCCAGCTCGTTGGGCCAGGCGTGGGCGGGGTCGGTGTTGCAGAGCCCGTAGGTGTAGGAGTCGCCGTAGAGCGAGATCCACCAGTCGTCCGGGGGCAGGCCGTGGTTGAAGGGGACCACGATCGAGCCGTCGGGCTCGAAGTCGCCGCTGCCGAACTCTTGGGGCGTGGGCCAGCCGAGCTCCGGGTGACGGATCTCGAGGTAGTGGGTATAGCTCGTGGCCAACGGGTTCTTCGGCGCGCGCAGGGGGTCGACGTGCATGGCCCACTTGGACTGCAGCACGCGTCCGGCGGCGTAGGCGCCCAGCTCCAGCACCAGGGGGAGCAGCACGAGCAGGAACAGGCAGCGGAACCGCCGACGTCGGCGCTCGCGCAGGGTGCGCCCAGACCTCGCTTCGCTGCTCATGTCCCTCCTCGCCCGCCGACTGTAGCGCGCGACGGGAAGTGCGTCGACCGCGGCGACTCGCCTGCGACGCCGCGAGCGGGTATGACGTGAGCGTGCGAGTCGGCTACCTCAGCGCGAAACACTACCGCTCCCGGACCTCGTTCTCGGGGATCGTCTACGCCATGCGCGAGGCCCTGCGTCGGCGTCCCGACGTCGAGCTCGTGGACTTGGGCCCCGAGGCTCGCCGCCTGCGCGCGCGGATCCGCCGCTCCCTGCGGATCGGGCGCCGCGACCACGACCTGCGCGTGCCTCGGGTGCGCGAGCGCTTTGCGCGGCTCGCGAACCGCCAGATCGCCGCCGCCGACCTGGACGTCTTGTTCGCCCCGGTCGCCTCGATCGAGCTGGGCGTGATCGCGAGCACCCTGCCTGCGGTCTACGCCTCCGACGCGACGTTTCGCCTGCTGAACGGGTTCTACGACCTGGGCTACGACGCCGCACGCGTCGCGCTCGAGGACGGGTTCGAGCGCGCCGCGATCCAGCGCGCGACCCGCCTGCTCTACCCCTCCCGCTGGGCCGCCGCCTCCGCGGTCGAGCATTACGGCGCTCCCCCGGATCGCGTGGACGTGGCCCAGTTCGGCGCCAACGTGCTCGAGGTTCCGGATCCCCAGGACCTCTCCCGCACCCCCTCCCGTCAGGACCTGCGCCTCCTGTTCGTGGGCCGTAACTTCAAGCGCAAGGGCGGCTCGATCGCCCTCGCCGCCCACGCCGCGCTGCGCGCGCGCGGCTTCGCCGCGGAGCTGACCGTCGTCGGCTGCGTCCCTCCCAAGCTGGGCGAGGGCCTCACGGTGATCCCCTACCTCAACAAGGACGACCCGGGACAGGCGCGCCAACTGCGCCAGCTCTACCAGCGCGCGCACTTCTTCCTGTTCCCGACCCGCGCCGACTGCTCGCCGATCGCCTTGTGCGAGGCCGCCGCCTTCGGGCTGCCCGCGGTGTGCACGGACCTGGCCGGGATCCCCGATATCGTCAGCGAGGACGCCGGCCTGCTCCTGCCCGTCGAGGCTCAAGGCCTGGCCTACGCCGAGCGCATGGAGGCCCTGGTCGACGACCCCTCCGCCTACCAGGCCCTGACCCGGGGCGCGCGCCACGCCTTCGACGAGCGCCTCAACTGGGACGCCTGGGCTGCGCGCGCCGAAGCCTGCCTGCGCCAAGCGGTGTCCGACTCGGGGTAGCGAATTCGAGGCCCGCGCGGCGGGTGAGGTAAGCGCCGCCGCGCCTGAGTCCGGAACCTACTCACAGTAGGTTCTTCGCGAGGTCGCGCGCTTGGCGAACGGTCCGCGAGGCCACCCGCGAACCTCAGGCCGAGCGCGCGCCTGCGCTAAGGTCCACCGTCCGCCCACACGGAAGCGAACGCCCGCGGGCGTGCGGCTCGAGCCCGGCACGGTGCGTCTCACTGGCCTCGCTGGATTGGCCCAACCAATTTCGCAAGCCACTTCTGGGCAGCGACTTGGGCCTATGCCCGACGGGCCGCCCAGCGTGCCATGCCGTCCATGTTGATCTTGAGCGCGGTGGAGGCGGCGGCGTCCGCGCCGCGGGTCATGGCCTTCCACTTGATCAGCCCCACGTCCTCGCGGCGGGGGGCCGTGGCCAGGGCGTAAGCGACGACGCCGGGGGCCGCGAACCAGGCGCCCAGGGAGTAGGCGTTGCGCATGCCGACCTTCGCGGAGAGGGCGGAGGTCTCCGGCTCGAGCAGGTGCCAGGCGACGACCTCGTAGCCCGCGCGGGTGCCGATCCGGTGCAGGACGTTCTCGTAGTGGATCGAGCCCAGGACCGGCAGCTTGACTCGCTGGTAGAAGCGCACGGACTCGGGGGGGGAGAAGCGGGGGTCGGCGATCGCGCGGCTCTCGACGACCTTGTCGATGTTCCCCACGTAGTGATCGACGTCCATGACCGCGTCGACGAGCTTCTGGGGGTCGAGCCCGGGGACGGCGAGGACGCCGAGCCCCTCCTTGGTGGGCCGGCCGCCGAAGTCCCAGTTCTTGAAGGTCATGCTCGGGGGCGGCGAGGAGGGCAGGTGCGGGACCACGCGCTCGACGAATTCCAGGTGTTCCATGGGGGTGAGCTTAGCCAACCGGCGCGAGGTTCGGGACCAGGGCGCGACCCTGGAAGTGCTCCGAGAGGGGGCGCCCGAGCATGCTCACGAGGGTGGGCGCGAGGTCGAGCACGTTCCCGCCCTCGAGGCTCGAGCCCGGCGCGACCTCGGGGTGGCGCACCACCGCGAAGCCCGTGCTCAGGTGGCTGCCGGCGCGGTAGTGGGGCACCGGCCCGATCCGGCCGTAGCCCGGGAGGTCGACGGTGTCGGCGGCGTACTCGTCCTGCCAGTGCACGAAGAGGTCGGCGGCGTGCTTGGTGGGGTCGGGGTCCAGGGGGTCGTCGCGCAGGCGGGTCACCCCGGTCACGAGCTTCACCCCGCGGCGCGGATCGACCATGCTCTCGAGCAGGGCGGTGACCTCGTCGCACACCTTCCGGTAGTCCTGGGGGTCCACCACCCCGCTCCCGTCGCGGCCGCGCACGTTGATCCGCACACAGCCGTCCGAGAAGCTGGGGAGCGCGAAGGCCTTCATGTGCGGCCACAGCGGGCGATACCAGTGCGAGCCCATCCAGGGCACCACGTCCGTCTCCCGCGCGAGCTCGTAGGGCGAGATCAAGTCGCCCTGCTCGCACACCTTGCCCCGGCCCAGCCAGCGCTCGACCCGACTGAAGATCCCCCAGTGCATGTTCCGCAGCGCGGCGCGGCGCACCGGGTTCAGGTCGTACTTGTTGAGCCACACCTCGAGCGACCACGAGAGGCACTCGGTGTAAGGCGCAGGCAAGGGCACGTCCTCCTTGCCGGTGAGCGCCTTGCAGGTGGGGAAGCTGTAGCGGAACAGGCTCTCGGGGAGGAACACGCCGTTGGGCAGGTCCTTGGTGTTGGCGCCCATGCCGTGCACCGAGAACACGACTACCGGGCTGTCCGGAGGCAAGGCGTCGACCAGCTCGCCCAGGGCGCGGTCGCACTCGACGTAGGCCTCGCGCAGCGGGTCGCCCTGGACCCGCGGCCGCAGCACGTCGTAGAGCGGGTGGTCGGGCCAGCTCACGTGCCAGGCGCTGTGCCCCGAGGCGTGGGGCTCGCCGTAGATCGTGAGGAACAGGTCCCAGTCCTCGCGCCCGAGCAAGTCCTTGCAGATCGCCGTGCGCCGGCGCACGTTCGTGGGGATCTGCCCGCGGATCCGCTCCATGTCCTGCAGGCGCAGGGTCTGGCCGTAGTCCTTGTGCAACAGCGGGCTCTCGCCGTGCTTGGCCACGAGCTCCTCGAGCAGCCCGCGGGGCCAGGACTCGGTCGGCCCCTGCGGCGAAGTGCCCGCCCAGCCCAGGACCTGCACGCCGTCGACGCCGTCCACGACCGGGCCTGAGGCACGTCGACCACCGCGACCTTGGTCCCCTCGCCCAGGGCCCAAAACGGCTGGCGCTGACTGAACTCGTAGGCCGCCCGGGTCGGGGTGCGGTAGGTCTGGGGGTGGTAGTTGAAGAAGTCCCAGTAGCCGACCTCCCCGGGCGGCAGCCGAGGAATGAACGTGGTCCAGGGCAGCTCCGCGTTCATGGGCCCCGAACTCAGCGGTGCCCGTAGGCGCCCTGCGCGCGCAGCCGCGCCAGGTTCGGCAGCGACCCCTCGGCGAGGTAGCGCTCGAGCACCCGCGGCTCGGCGGAGTCCCAGCCGACGGCGAGAACGGTCTTCTTCATGGTGTGCCCCCGTTGCTTGGAGTGTTGCCGCCAGCGCGCGCGCGAGCAAGCGAGGAGCGGTAGCCTCGGGGCCGGAGGCCCCATGAACGACGTGCTCGCGTCCACCCCGCGCTTGCGCTTCGCGCACCTGCCCACGCCCCTCGAGCGCCTGCCGCGGCTGAGCGAGCGCCTGGGGATCGAGCTCTGGGTCAAGCGCGACGACTGCACCGGCCTCGCGACCGGGGGCAACAAGGCGCGCAAGCTCAATTCCTCCTGGCCGACGCCCTGGACCACGGCGCAGACGCCACCGTGGTCACCAAGGGCAGGCTGCAGTCGAACCACTGTGCGCCAGACCGCGGCCGCCGCCGCGCGGCTCGGGCTCGCGTGCCACCTGGTAGTCGCCGACGTGGTCGGACGCCGACCCGGACTACGCGGACCGGGGAACCTGTTCATCGATCGGCTGCTGAGGGCCACCTGCCACCGCGCCGCCCGCGACGCGCGAGGCGGTCGAGCAGCAGGTCCTGGCCGAGCTCCGTGCCCAGGGCCGCACCCCCTACCTGCGCGATCCCCTACGGCGGCTCCAACGTGCTCGGCGCCCTGGGCTACGTCGACGCCGCTCGCGAGCTGCAGGTCCAGCTCGAGGCCCAGGGCCTGACCCCCTGGCGACGCCCTCGTCCACGCCTCGGGCTCGAGCGGACCCAGGCCGAAGGCTCGCGGTCGGGGTCTCCGCCCTCGGCCTCGGGCTGCGGGTGCTGGGGATCGACGTGAACCACGACCGCGGCTGGCTGCAGGGGCGAGGGTCCCTCGCCTGACCCGGGCGACCGCCGAGCACCTCGGCGTCGCGGACCCAGCGACCGGGTCGAGGTCCTCGAGCTACGCGGGCCCGGGCTACAGCGTCCCCACGACCCCGGCCATGCGCGCAGCGGTGGGCTCGCCGCGCGGGAGGAGGGCCTGCTGCTCGACCCGGTACACCGGCAAGGCCTTCGCCGCGCTCCTCGACCTGGTCGCCCGGGGCGAAGCTCCGCCAGGGGCGACCGTGGATATTCTGCCTGCACCGCGGCGGCGTGCCCGGGCTGTTCGCGTATCGCTCCGTGTTCTCAGGCCCTGAGCCGCCCACATTCCGCCATCGCCCCGGCGGTCCCGTCTCTCCACGACCCGCTCACGCGAACCTCAAGGGCCTCCTAACCCGCGCGCTGACGTGAGTTCGAGTGCCCAGCGGGTGGCAAGGGGTTTGCGACGAGCGATTGCAAAGGTCGTGAAATGAACGCGTGCCGCGCGCTGCTCCTGATCCTGTCCCTCTTCGGCGCCGCCGGGGCGGTCCAGGCGCAGGGGACGGCCCCCGCCGTCGAGCTCGACCCCTTCGCCGACGTGCGGCGCAGCGACGGGACCCTGCGCTGGGGCGAGCTCATGGCCCGCGAGGGCGAGCCCGGCCCCCGGCTGCGCAACTTCAGCCTGGAGTCCTTCGCCCGCGAGCTCGCCCACGTGATCCAGTCCGGCGATCGGGCCCGCACCGAAGAGTTCTTCGACGGCGTGATCGCGACGGACTTCTATCGCACCTACGGCGTGTTCGCGGTCTCCTCGACGGCGGTCGAGCTGGGCTACGACATGGCCTACCGCCGCTACCTGCACCGCTACCTCAAGCCGCGCTTCGTGAGCGGGGTCCTGCGCAGCAACCTCGCCCTCGCGACCGGGATCGCCCTGGCCGAGCTCGCCAACGGAACCTTCAACGGCAAGGCCTTCGCGATCTCCATGGGCAGCCTGGGTCTGTCCTCGGCGCTGGTCGAGGCGGCGGCCACGAGGATCCCCGCGTTGCACCGCTTCAAGACCGCGATCCGCGCGCCCCAGGCCGGGCGCCTGCTGCGCGCGGGCGGCTTCGTCTACCAGACCGCGGAGCTGGCCGTGGTGTTCTTCGTGGGCCGCCTGGTCGAGGAGGCCTACTACGGGATCCAGGCGCGGCGCGACGCGCTGGAGGCGCTCCAGACCGCGGGGGCCGCCGCCTACGACGCCTGCGCCGGCGCCGCGACCCCCGAGGCTGCGCGCGACGCCCTCGTCGCCTACGAGGCCGCCTGGACGACCTACCGCAACGTGCTCTACGGCCCGCTGCTCCACGACCAGGCGGTGTTCCTCGGGCGCCTGGAGCGCCTGGCCGAGGACGCCAAGCTCGTCGACGACCGCGTGCAGGCTGCGCTGCGCCGCGCGGCGGGGCACCCGGAGCTGCCGCTGGTCCGCTTCGCGCAGCGCCAGGCCGACGAGGCCGCGGCCCGCTTCGACCGCGAGCTCGACCAGCTCGCGAGCACCTACCTCGACGACACCCAGGAGCACTTCGCCGAGGTCTACACGGGACGCCGCGCGGCCACCGACCCCTTCGCCGTGCCGCTGCAGCTGGTGCGCACCGGCGCGCCCCAGGCGCGCGCCGCGTTCGTCCGCGCCCACGCCAAGGCCTGCCAAGAACCGGCTGCAGTCCTACGCCCGCGAGCGCACGGCCCTCCTGGCGCTCGCCGCCCTCGCGCCGGCGCAGGGCGCCGGTTCGCCGCCTCCCGCGCGCGGGTCGAGCGGGTCGAGCGCGCGGACGAGGAGCTCGCCCGCGCAGGCAGCCCGCTCTCGCTCCTGGGCCTGGACCCGCCGCGCGGCGCCCGGCCTCCGGCACTCCTGGAGTAGGAGCGAAGCCGGGACAACCGCCCCGGCGTCCCTACACTCGGGCCCATGGACCGCGCTCACCCTGCCCACGTGCCCGCGCCCAAGAGGGCGCAGAGCTGCCCTGCCTGCCGCGAGGCCCCGACCGGGCCGCCCGCGTCGTGCGCTGCCCGCGCTGCCACGCGACCCACCACATGGATGCGTGTGGGAGCGCAGCCTCTACGGCGGCTGCGGCTACGACCTCGAGGACGAGGCCCGGCGCCTGGCCGTGCTCTGGGTCCAGCGCACCCTGCGCTGGCTGCTCAACTCCCCGGGCGCTGGATCGAGCGCCAGCGCGAGGCGTGCTCGCCCAGCGCCGGCTCTACGGCTCCCTGCTCGCGTCCTCGCTGATCACAACATCGCGTCGCTCCTCGCGCCTTGCCGGAGCGCATTTCAACGGGCTGCTAGCTAGGGGCCCGTCACGCCGGGGTCTGCGCCCCCGCGAGCATGAGCCCGGACACCGCGCCGTAGGCCTCGGCCCAGGCCGCCTCGTGAGCCGGGGTCCAGGCCTCGCCCACGGCCTCCGCCAGCGCGGCGATCAGGCACTCCCCGACCCAGGGGTACATCTCGGCGGTGACCTGATAGTCCACGTGCACGCGCCCCATGGTCCCCAGGGTCTCGCTGAGCCAGGCGCCGTCGTCCAGGTGGTCGAGCACCGCGAGCAAGGCCTCCTGCAGCATGCGCTGCTGCTGCTCCGCCGCGTTCTTGGCGAACAGCGGCCGCACCTGGGGGTAGCGCTCGAACAGGAGCTCGTAGAAGCGCCGGGTGATCGTCCCCTCCCGCTCCACCGCCAACTCGAAGCTCGACCTCAACAACGCTGCGTTCAATCCCACGAGACCTCCATAGGGGTATTTCCTTCACCCGTTCAATAGGCGCGAAGCATACCCATTCCAAGGGGTCCGTCAAGCACCTATTCTAGGCACATGCATATCCAGGCCTCGACCGACTACGCGCTGCGCGCGCTGCTCTACCTGGCGACCACCCCTGCCGAGCGCTTCGTGCCCGCGAGCGAAGTCGCCGCGGCCTATGGGCTGTCCGCGCACCACGTGAGCAAGATCTGCAAGGACCTCACCGCCCGAGGCTGGCTCGAAGGGCGCCGCGGGTCGGGGGGCGGCGTGCGCCTGGCCCAGCCGGCGGACAGCCTGCGCCTGGGACAGGTCGTGGCCGCCCTCGAGCCCCTCGACCTCGTGGAGTGCCTGCGCGCCGACGGCGGTGAGTGCGTGATCACACCGGGCTGCAAGCTCAAGCGCGCGCTGGAGCAGGCGCGCAAGGCGTTCCTGCGCGCCCTCGACGAGCACACCCTCGCGGACCTGAGCCGCGGCCGAACCCTGGGGCGCCTGCTCGGGCTCGACGCTACCTGAGGCGCTCTTCGATCGCCTTGAGCCGCGCCTCGGCCTGCTCGCGGAGCGCAGGGTCGCGCGCGGCCTCCTGCCAGTAGATCGCGGCCGCGGGCAGGAGCCCCAGCTCCTCGTGCAGCTCGGCCAGGGCTGCGTCGTCGCGGCGCGAGGGGCCCAGGCGCTCCTGCACCGAAGGCAGCCCCGAGAGCACCCGGGCCCGGGTCAGGTGCAGCGCCCCCAGGATCGGCAGCCCCTGCTTGATCCGGAGCTTGGCCAGGGTGCGGTGAGGCTGCGGGTCCTCGCCGATCGGCCGCCAGTCCGGGTGCAGGTGGTTCTCGAGGAAGGGGTCGCGGGCCAGCGCCTGACGCGCGGCCTCGACCCCCTCCTTCCAGGCGCGCGGCTCCTGGAACTCGGCGAGGCAGGCGGCGAGGCGCTCCCAGCGATCGGAGAGCAGCCAGCCGCGCACGCCGATCCGGAGGTTGTCCACCGCGTCGAAGGGCTGGCCGCGGCGCAGGAGCACCTCTCCCCGCACGTAGTTCAGCCGGGGATCCCAGGCGTGGGCGGCCAAGCCCTCCTCCGCCGCGACCCGGGCCTCGTCCAGGCGCTCGAGGCGCAGCAACGCCTCGGCGCGGAACCCCGCCAACTGTCGCTCCCCCGGGACCTGCTCCAGGCCGCGGCTGGCGTAGCCCAGGGCGCGCTCGGGTTCGCCGTAGGCCAAGGCCCCCTCGGCGAGGTAGGCCCAGCCCTCGTCGGGGGGCAGCTCGCCGCGCTCGAGCTGACCCTCCCAGGTCCGGGCCAAGCCTGCGTTCTCGCCGTTGGGCAGCCAGCTCGCGCGGAACTTGGTCGCCACCCGGCGCAGCTCGGTGACCGCGCTCATGCGCGGCACGAGCTCTCGCGCCAGGCCACCCACGCGCACCGCGTCGCCGTCCGCGTCGTTCCGGGTCACGCCCCCGACGACCTGCAGCGGGTTCCGCACCAGCACGTGGTTCGTGTAGGGCGGGGTCACCCAGCGCAGGCGCTCGAACAGCACCCAGCCGTCGAGGGGGTCCATGACCTGGGCCCGGAGGAAGTCCTGCTCTGCCTCCTCCAACCGCCCGGCGGCCACCCGCGCCACGGCGCGGCGGAGGTAGGGCCAGGCCGCCTCGGGGTCTGCGGCCATCACGCGCTCCAGGGCAGGGATCGTCGCCTCGGGCCCCTCGTCGGACGCGACGAGGGCCAGCGCGTCGCGGGCGGCGCTCGCCGGAGCGCCCCGCAGGAGCTCCGCTGCCGCCCGCGGGCGCCCCTGACGCAAGAGGGCCCGGGCGAGGTCCACCGGCGTCGCCTCGAGGGAGGCGCTGCGCGCCTGCAGACGGCTCGGCGCCCGGGCCAGGAGCACGTCCACCGTGCGCCGCTGCACCCGGCGCCGCGCGTCCTCGAGGCCCGCGCGGAAGGTGTCGGCGGCGCCCTCGGCCAGGAGCGGCGCGAGGGCCTGGCCCGCCGCCTCGAGCTCGGCGCGCGCGGCGTCCGAGCCCGCGAGCACGGCGTCCACCTCGCGCACCTCGGCCGCCAGGCGCTGGAACGCGACCTGGGTCTCGTAGGCGCCGCGCAAGAGCTCGCTGGCCTGGGCGCTGCTCCGCTGCGCGCGCATGGAGACCCGCGCCTCCTCGGCCGAGGGCCTCGGCCTCGACCCCGCGTCCTCCGCCAAGGCCTGCTGCCGACGCGCCTCCCCGCGGCGGCGCCGGCGGCGTAGAGCGCGCCGCCCCACACCGCGGCGATCAGGAGCGCGGCGGCGCCGGCGGTGCGCAGCGCGCCCTTGTGCCGGCGCCACAGCCGGCGCAGGGTCTCGCCCAGGTCCTCGGCGTAGGCGCCGATCGCCCGGTCGTCGAGGTAGGCGCGCACGTCGTCGGCCAACGCCGCCGCGCTGGGGTAGCGCTCGGCGCGGTCGCGGGCCATGGCCCGCAGCGCGATCGCCTCGACCGCCGCCGGGATCTCGAGCTCCGGCGCGCGCTCGCGGGGCGTCGGCGGCGGGCCCTTGAACAACAGCCGCAGGACCTTGCCCGCGCGCCCCGAGAACGGGGGTTCGAAGGTCAGGAGCTCGTAGAGGATCCCGCCCAGGGCGTAGACGTCGGCGCGGGTGTCGAGGTCGGGCACCCCCTCGGCCTGCTCCGGCGGCATGTAGGCCGGGGTCCCGATCACCGCGCCGCGCTGGGTGAGCTGCCCCGACTCGTCGTCCTCGTCGTCGAGGTCGTCGCTCCCGCTGCGCAGGAACGAGTCGACGGACTGTTCGAGGCGGCTCTCTTCGGGGCCGCGCACCGGCTTGGCCACCCCCCAGTCCATGACCAACACCACGTCGCCCTCGCCGAGCATGACGTTCTGCGGCTTGAGGTCGCGGTGGATCACCCCCCGGTCGTGGGCGAAGGCCATGGCCTCGCAGATCTGGAGGAACAGCCGCAGGCGCCGGCCCAGGGGGTAGGCCCGCCGCACCTTCCCGTCGGTGTCGGCGGCCAGCTCGCGCACGAGGTCCTTGAGCTCGCGCCCCTGGATCAGCTGCATGGCGAGGAACAGCTCGTCCCCCGCGCGGCTGAGCTCGTGGACCGGGATCACGTTGGGGTGGCGCAGCTGGCCCGTGATCTGCGCCTCCTCCACGAAGCGCAGCTGCAGCGCCTGGCTCGCGCCCTCGTGCAGGGTCTTGACCGCGACCGCGCGCCGCAGGCGCTCGTCCACGGCGCGGAACACGCGGCCCATGCCGCCCCGCGCCAGCTCGCGCTCGACCCGATACCGCCCGTCGAGGAGGCTCACCGCCCACCCCACGTGTCTTCGGCGTAGAGCTCGGGCGGGACCCACCAGCGCCGGACCCACACCTCGCGCTCGGGGTCGACGCCCTGGAGTCCGTCGGCCAGCCGCGGCTTGCCCAGCGCGCGCAGCCGCCCCTCGAGCAGCGCGCGGACCTCCGGCGGCGCGCCGCGGAAGGCGTTGCCCACGTTCACGTGGGCCCAGGCGTCGAGGAGCGCGACGTGGGTCGGGCCCGGGTCAGCGCGGCCCTGGCTCAGGAGCCAGCGCGCCTGGCAGCAGAGGAAGATCCCTTGCAGCCGCGCCTGACCCTGGAAGGCCTGCATGCGCTGCGCCAGCCACTCCAGGTGCCGCCCCACGCGCTGGGGCCGCGACCCCTGGGTCAGGGTCAGCCAGCGCAGGCGCGCGGCGATCCCGGCGACCAGCGGCGGGTAGGGGGGCGCGTCCTGGAGCTGCCCGATCGGCGGGAACGCTTGCTCGAGGAACGGGAGCAAGTTCGGGGTCCGCGGGTCGCTCAGGAGGTTGAACAGGTCGCCCAGGGCCAGGCCCACCTCCAGCGGCCCGGAGCGCTCCAGGCTCTGCATGCCGCGGTCCAGCTCGCGCTGGAACACGTCGCCGTCGCCGCGGAGCAGGACCTCGTGGGCGTGGAGGAACGCGGCCTGGGCGTGGAGCTCCTCGGGGAGCGCGGCGTAGTCGGGCAGGGTGCGCTCGGTCTCGCCGCCGGCGGCGAGCTGCGCCCGCAGGCGCAGGAGCTCGGCCCGCAGCCAGAACTCGGCGTCCTGGCGCCCGTTCCCCCGCCGGCGGGCGAAGGCGCGCTCCAGCAGCGAGAGCGAGGCGGCGCAGCGGTTGACCTGCTGCAGGTAGGCGGCGAGCTCGACCAGGGGTTCGGGGCGCTCGGTGTATTCGCTGACCGCGAGCAGCTTCCCGCACCAGGCGCGGCTGGCCAGGGTCCAGCTCAGGTGAAAGCCCCAGCGCAGGTTCCAGAAGCGCAGCAGGAGCCGCGGCGGCGCGGGGGAGCGCGGGTCCAGGTGCGCGGCCAGGTCGAAGGCGAACAAGCCCTTGGCGCTGCCCCGGAGCTGCAGCCCCGCCAGGGCCTGGTGCGCGCGGCCCTCGAGCTCGTAGACCCAAGACTGGGTGCGCAGCTCGGGGGCGTCGGTCAGGAGCGACTCCAGCGCGTCGAGGGCCTCGTGCCCGGGGCGCTCGGCGGCGGGCTGGTCTCCGCGATCGCGGGCCGCCTCGGCCTCGCGCACCCACAGCGCGATCCGCCCCAGGCGACCCCAGGGGCCGTCCAGCTCGCTGAGGGCCTCGAGGGCCGCCTGCTCCTCCTCAGCGTCGGCGGCGGTGGGCAGGCGGTTGGCGGCGACGTAGCGCCCGAGCTGGGCCTGGGCCGAGCTCGGCTCCAGCTCCCCCCAGGCGCGGAAGTCTTCGAGGGCCTGCCGCAGCGCGGGCGGCGCCAGCGAGCGCCGCAGCGCCCACTCGCCCCGGGTCGCGAGCAGCGCGCGCAGGGCCTCGGGGGCCTCGCGCTGCAGCCCACGCGCCAGACGCTCGGCGCGGGCGAAGGCCGCGAGCACGCGCTCGTTCTGGGCGGCGTTGTGGGCGCGCGCGTCCTCGCTCGTGGGCTCCTGAGCCTCGGCGACCGCGGCGCTCGCCGCGCGCAGGGCCTCGTCCAGGGCGCGGGCGAACTCGAGGTGTCGCGCGGCGCGAGCCTGCTCGGCCTGCGCCAGCGCCTCCGCCTCCCGAGCCTCGGCCAGCCGGGCCTTGCTCGCCTCGCGCTGGGCCTCGGTCTGCTCCTGGGCCGCGACCGCCAGGGTCCAGGAGCGGTGCACCGAGCGGCTGGTGTAGAGCGCGAAGCCCAGGGCCACGAGGGCCACCAGGCCCAGCGCCGCGGCCTGGATCGGGTGCTTGCGCGCCAGGCGCCGCGCGCCCGCGAGGAGCGACTCGTCGTCGGCGAGCACGCGCTCGCCGTCGAGGAAGCGCTCGACCTCGCGGCGCACCGCCTGCGCGCTGCGGTAGCGCTTGGCGGGCACCGCCTCCAGCGCGCGCGCGGCGACCGCGCGCAGCGGGCGCAGCGCCGGGTCGTGCTCGCAGGCGGCCAGCACCCCCTCGAGCACCTTGCCCAGGCCCCACACGTCGACGCGCTCCGACGGCGCGCGGCTGCGCCCGAGCTCGGGCGCGCGCTGGACGCGGGTCGTGGGCGCCCGCACGCGGAGCGCCTGCTGGACCGCCGGCGGGGACTCGGGCAGGGCCAGGGCCGCGCCCCAGTCGGTGACCCACACCCGACCGAAGGTCCCCAGGCGCACCGCCTTGGGGTTCAGCGCGCCGTGGACCAGCCCCCGGGAGTGGGCGTGCTCGACCGCCCCCGCCACCGCGCAGAACGCGCGCAGCAGCTCCTGGGTCGAGCGCTCGCCGCGCCCGAGCGGCTTGCCCTCGAGGGGCTCGAGGGTGAAGTAGGGCTCGCCGTTCTCGACCCCCGCGTCGTGCACCCGCGGGATCGCGGGGTGGTCGAGCTGCGCGAGCACGTAGGCCTCGCGCAGGAACTGCTCCGCGGCGTCGGGGGGCAGCGCCTCCCCCGGCTTGCGCACGACCACCGGCGCGCGCAGGCGGAGGTCCGTGGCCTCGACCCGGGTCGGGTCGACGACCGAGGTCAGCCGGTAGCGTTCTTGCCTGAACAGGTCCACCAGCACGCCCGCGAGGGGCGTGGTCGGGCGCCGGGACTCTCCCCCCTGGGCCCGGGTCTGCTCGAGCACGGTGTCGTGAGGGCCCACGCCGCCGATCGGGGAGCGCCCGAACCCCGAGCTCATGGCGTCCGAGGGCACCGCCATGAGGGTCGCGTCGTCGCCCACAGCGCCGGGGGCGCCGCCCCCGCCGACGTAGTCGGCGGGGTAGAGCAGGGTCGCGTCGACGTCGTGGGGCAGCGGCCCGGTCCCTCGGGGCGCTGGGGCGAGGTCGGCGGCGAAGGTCGCGTCCCCGGGGTCAGGGGCGTGCACCCGCCCCGTCCCGCGTGGGCTGGAGGAGGGGAACCCCTCGGCGTTCCCGGCGAGGGTCTCCGCCTCGCCGTCGAAGGTCCCTCGCCCCGCCCCCAGGTCCGCCAGGGTCGCGGCCTCGTCCGGGGGGAGGGTCATGTCCCCGCCGGCTGGACCCTCGGCCGGGACGCCGCCGGGGACGAAGGTCAGGTCGGCGTCGGGGACCGCGGGCGCCGGCGCGGGGGACGGGAGGCTCGGGGCGCCGCTCGCCGGCGGCGGCGGACGGTGCAGCCCCGGGGCGAAGGTCGCGCCGGGGTCGGGGGCGGCGCGCGGCACCCCCGGGGCGAAGGTCGTGTCCCCTGGACCCGGCGCGGGCACCCCGGGGGCGAAGGTCGCGCTCGCGCCCGGAAGCGGCGCCTCGCCGCTGGAGCGCGGGTCCCAGGCCCACTCGCCCGAGGCCCCGGTCCCCTGCGCGACCTGCAGCCAGCGGTCGCAGTCCGCGGGCGTGAGCACGCGGTGCACCGCGAGCAGGTGCGCCAGCTTCGAGCCGCCGCGGTCCTGGGGGTGGCGCGCCGCGGCCCCCAGCGCCTCTCGCGCCCGCTCCTGGGTGAGCACACCCCGGGCCACCAGCAGGCGAGCGAGGCGGACGTCGAGGGGGTTCGGCTGCACAGGACGGTTGTAGGCCGGCGGTCGTGCGACCGCAAGCGCAGTGCGCGCGCGCTC
Organism: Planctomycetota bacterium; assembly: GCA_041402045.1. Lineage (GTDB taxonomy): Bacteria > Planctomycetota > J058 > J058 > J058 > JAGQRJ01. The sequence continues at coordinate 26,196 of JAWKSZ010000079.1, forward strand.
CCGGCGGTCTACCCTGAGCGGGTGCAGATCGGTCCCTACCGCGTCACAGGCGAGCTGGCCCGGGGAGGCGTGGGCGTCGTGTTCCGCGCCCTCGCCAGCGACGGGCGTGCGGTGGTGGTCAAGCTCCTGCAGCTCGACGCGACCGCCCACCGGATCCGGCTCAAGCGCGAGGCCCGCGCCATGGGTCAGCTCGACCACCCGCACCTCGTCCCGCTGCTGGACGCCGGGGAGCACGCGGGCCGCCCCTACCTCGTGCTGCCCCTGGTCGAGGGCGAGACCCTCGAGGCCCGGATCGAGCGCGAGGGCCCACTGCCGGTGCCCGAGGCGCTCCGGCTCACGGACCAGCTCGCCGCGGGCCTCGTCGCCGCCCACGCCCTGGGCCTCGTGCACCGCGACGTCAAGCCGGGCAACGTGCTCCTCGACCCCCGCGGCGACGCCAAGCTCACCGACTTCGGCCTGGTGAAGGACCTCGGCCCGCGGGAGAGCGACGGCCAGGCGACGATCAGCCTCTCGCTCACCGGAGAGTTCCTCGGCACCCCCGGCTACTGGCCGCCGGAGCAGGCGCTCCCCGACCGGGGCCCGATCGGGCCCGCAGCCGACGTCTACGGGCTGGGCGCGACGCTCTACTGCATGCTCAGCGGGAAGGCGCCGCGCGCGGGGGAGAACCTGCCCCAGGCGCTGGCCGCCTTCGATCGCCCGATCACGTCGGTGACGCGCCTGCGCCCGGGGATCCCCGCCTGGGTCTCGCGGCTGGTCGAGGACTGCCTGAGCGACGACCCCGCCCAGCGTCCGAGCCTGGACGCGCTGCGCGCCCGCCTCGCGCGCCCGCCCGGGCCCCGACCCCTGCCGCGGCTCGCGGGGACCTTGGCGCTCACGGCGGCCGCCGCGGTCCTGGTCGCCGCTGGCCTGGCCTGGAGCCGCCGAGCCCCCGCGGAGCCGTCCGAGGCCGAGGTCGCGCGCGACGTCGCCGACGCGCCCTCTCCCGCAGCCCAGGCGCGCGCGCTCCTCGCCGAAGGGGACCGCCTGCGCAGCGAGGGCGGCCACGCCTCCGCCGTCGCGCGCTACGAGGACGCGCTGCGCCTCGACCCTGACCTCGCCGCCGCGCACCTGCGACGCGGGCAAGCGGAGCTCGACCTGGCGCGCTACGAGGCGGCGCTGCCGCACCTCTCGCGCGCCCTCGAGCTCGACCCGCAGGACGTCGAGGCGCGGCTGGCCCGGGCCAGCGCCTGCGCCGCCCTGGCCCGCGACCAGGACGCCCTGGTCGACCTGGAGCGCGCCCTGGAGCTGGGGGTCCCCGACGAGGCCGAGGTCCGCGCCCAAGCCGCGAGCTGCCTCTACGAGCTCGACCGCCTCGGCGACGCCGGGGAGCAGGCGGCCCGCGCGCTGGCGGTGAACCCGGAGCAGCCCCAGGCCCTCGCGGTGCGCGCGGCGGTGCGCTGTCAGCGCGGACGCTGGCAGGAGGGCCTCGCCGACTACGAGCGCTCCCTGGCCCTGGCCCCCGACGTCCCCCTCGTGCTCCTGCGCCGGGGGGCGACCAAGGCCGCGCTCGAGGACTTCGCAGGCGCGCTCGAGGACCTCGAGCGCGCCTACGAGCTGGGGCTCCCCGCGCGCTACGCCAAGGAGGAGGCCCTGCGGGAGGGCACGCTGCGCTCGCTGCGCCAGCGCGTGGCGCTCAACCAGAGCGTCCCCGGGATCGAGGCCCTCGAGGAGCGCGACTACCCCGCCGCGATCGCGCGCCTGACCCAGGTCCTGGAGCTCGACCCGCGCTCGACCCAGGCCTACGTCAACCGCGCCTTCGCCTACGCTCAGCTCGAGCGCCACGAGGACGCGGTGCGCGACCTCGAGCGCGCGCTGCGCCTCGACCCGCGGCTGCCCCTGGCCTACGTCAACCGCGCGCACTCGCTGACCGTGCTCGGGCACGGGGAGGAGGCGCTCCGCGACTGCGCCCGTGCCCTGGAGCTGCAGCCGGACATGCCCCAGGCCCGGATCAACCGCGCCCTCGCCTACCGCGCGCTCGAGCGCCACGACGAGGCCCTGGCCGAGTGCGACTGGCTCCTGGAGCAGGACCCCCAGGACCCGGGCGCCCTGCGCCTGCGCGCCTCGGTGCTCGCGGACATGGGCCGACACGAGGAGGCGCTGCCCTTCTACGAGCGGGCCATGACCCTCGACCCCGACGCGGTGGAGTCCCACCTCGGACGAGGCTCGACCCTGGGCGCGCTGGGTCGCTTCGCGGAGGCCCACCGCGACCTGACCCGCGCCCTGGAGCTCGACCCCCGCAACCTCTACGCGCTCGTCGACCGGGCCTTCGCCGCGATCCAGCTCGAGCGCTTCGAGGAGGCGATCGCCGACTGCGAACGCGCCCTCGAGCTCGACCCCCGCGCCGGGCTGGCCTACGCCCACCGCGGGCTGGCCAACGGGCGCCTGGGGCGCTCCGAGCAAGGCCTCGCCGACTGCGATCGCGCCCTGGCGCTCGACCCCAGCCTGGAGAACGCCGCGACCACCCGCGCGAACTTGCTCAGCCGCCTGCAGCGCTGGGAGGAGGCGGTGCGCGGATTCGACCAGGCCCTGGCGCTGGGCCCCGAGACGAGCTTGCTGCGCTCCAACCGGGGCTGGGCCCTGCTCCACCTCGGGCGCTACGCCGAGGCCGAGGCCTCCTGCTCCCGGGCCCTGGAGCTCGTCGCGGAGAGCACCTACGCCCTGGCCAACCGCGCCTGGGCCCGCGCTCGCCAAGGGCGCGCCGCCGAGGCCCTGGCCGACGCCGAGGCGTCCCTGGCCCTCGACGCCACGAACGCCTGGGCCCACGCCCACCGCGCGCTGGCGCTGGTGGAGCTCGACCGCGCCGCCGAAGGGCTGACCGCAGCCGAGCACGCGCTGACCCTGGACCCCGAGCACGCCCTGGCCACCGCCCGTCGCGCGCAGGCCCTGGCCGCGCTAGGACGCACGGCCGAGGCCCGCGCGGCGGCGGAGCGCGCGCTCGAGCGGGGGCTGCCTCCGGGGGAGGTCACGCCGATCCGCGCCCTGCTCCGCTAGCCAGGCTCGCTCAGTCGAGGGCGCCGGCGATCTGCGGCGACAACAGGTCGTAGTCCAGCCGCTGGAGGTGCGGGGCCGTCGCTTGCCCGTCGCGGATCCCCTCCAGGTCCTGGCCCAGGGCGACCTGGAGCTGGTTGAGCTTGGCGGTCGCGTGGACGAGGGCCCAGGCGTGGGCCTGCGCGCTGACGTCGTGCTCCAGCTCCCAGGGCGTGCGAGTGAACAGCGCCTTCCAGCGGTCGGCCTTCCAGCGCTCGCGGCGCACCCGCGGCGCGAGCGGTTGGAGCGGAGCGGCCCCCGCCACGCGGGTCTGCATTTCGGTCAGGAGCCCCAGCCGCAGCCAGGGCGGGGTGAGCCCCAGGTTCCGCGCGAGGTAGGCCTCCGCGGCGGCGCGCACGACCTCGGGGGTCGCGGCGGGGGAGCCCTTGAACACCAGCGCGTCGTAGGCCGGGAGGTAGCCCGCCCGCGCGCCGCCGGGGAGCACCTCCAGCGGCGAGTCGGCGGCCAGGAGCCACACCCGCTGCCGGCGCCCCGCGTCGCCGCGGACGACCCGCGCGAACTCCTGGTCGCGGGCGGCGAGGAACTCGGCCACGTCCCGGGCCTCGCCCACGGCGGTGGGGCCGGAGAAGGCCACGGAGTAGGTGTCGCTGAGGAAGCGCTGCTCGAGGGCCTGCTCCACCCGCAGCACCTCGCGCAGGGCCTCGCTCTGCGCCACCACCAGCGGGTCTCCGGGGGCGAGGGCCGCGGGCACCTCGAACGCGCTGAGGGTCTTGCCGGGCTCCAGGGGGTGATCGAGGGGCTCGCTCAACCAGCGCGCCCGGGCGTCGGCGAGGTGGGCCCAGGGCAGGTCCGGGCGCTCGGCGATCGCCTCGGGGATCACCCCGGTGGCCAGGTCTGCGCGGCCGGCGAGGGCGTAGGCGCAGGCGAGCAGCGCCCGCGCCCCGGCGAAGCCTCCGTCCTCGCTGAGCAGGGCCTGCAGCTCGGCGGCGGCGGTGGCCGGGGCCCCGTCGACGCAGGCCCGGTAGGCCTGGTAGAAGCGGGCCACGGGGACGTCGAGCCCTGCGAGCTGCGCGTCGAAGGCCCCCAGGTCACGCTCGCGCAAGGCGGCCTTGGCGGCGTCCAAGCGGGTGAGCTCGTCGTCCGAGAGCCGGGCCAAGCCCTGGGCGTCCTCGACGCTCAGCTCGGGCCAGCGCCCGGCGCCGAGGTCCTGACTGGGCTGCGTGGCCACGGCCCGCGAGAGGGCCAACGCGACCTGCTTGCGGTAGGCCTCGTCCTTGGGGCGGACCCAGGACGGGTCGAGGTCGCCCACGACCCACACCCGGTCGAGGCGGAACGAGCCCCCCTCCGCGGAGCAGCGGAAGCGCGCGGCGCGGTAGTCCTCGTAGAGCGGGCGGCGGTAGACCTCGGCCCCTGCGAGGCGCACCACGATCTCCTGGCGCCGGTCGCCGGGCACCACGGCCAGCTCGACGCGCCGCGAGACCACGACCTGGGGCCCTTGCTCCACCGAGCGCGCCGTGCCGCGGCCGTCGTCGTAGGACACGACCCAGCCCGCCTCGCTCCAGCGCAGCTCGTAGGCGGTGGTCTTCTCGTCGCTCTCGAACTCGAGGCGCGCGGTGACCGCGACCTCGGGGTCGCGCTCGACCTCACACCCGCCCGCGATCCGCGGGCCGCGCAACGGGTAGGTCGGGGTGCTGGCCGCCGGGGCGGACCCGCGCAGCCAGGCGCCCTGCTCGTCGAGGGCGAGCACGGTCCCCTCGGAGCGCGTGAACGCGCGGGGCCAGCGGCGGCCGCCGAGGTCGTAGGTCAGGCGCAGGCCCTGGGCGCTGACCTCGGGCGCGGCGCCGAGCTCGGCGCCCTCGAGCAGCGCGTCGACGGGCACCGGGGCCTCGACCTGCCCCGCGACCTCGCGCGCGACCTCGGCGTCCCGGGCGTAGAGCGCGAAGCGCAGCACGAGCAGGCGCTCGGCCTCGCTCGAGCGAGCCACGCGGCGCACGATCTCCAGCGCCGCGGGCCCGGCGTCCTCCCAGGCCAGCTCGCGCCGCGCCCCCTTGACCTCGAGGGTCGCCCCCCGCGGGCCGAGCTGGGTCAGGCGCGCGCGCTCGAGCTCGCCGTCGAGGTCGACGCTGAGCTCCACCGGGGACTGGGCCACGCGTTGGCTGAGGGTCGACCACACCTCGCGCTGCCCGTCGTCCACGGGCGCGACCTCGAGGGAGTCGTAGCGCCGGGCGCCGGCCTCGCGCAGGGCCTCGCGCCGGGACCGCCGCGCGCGGGCCAAGGTCTCGCGCACCTCGTCGAAGGGCGGGGTGTCCGCCGCCGGATCGAGCAGCGCCAGGGAGCGCTCGGCGTCCGGGTCGTCTCCCGCCTGCAGCCGACCCAAGAGCGCCTGCGCCTGCTCGGCCTGGGTCGTGAGCCGCTCCAGCCGCGCGACCCGCTCGCCGACCTCCTGGCGCACGTCGGCGCCGGTGGGGCCCTGGGGCAGGGTCTGCTGGCGCCAGAGCCGCAGCGCCTCGGCGTAGTCGCCGCGCTCGGTCAGCCGGCGCTCCTCGGCGATCAAGCCCATGAGCTCGGGGCTGCTGAGGGTGCTCGGGTCCGCCACGGGGGCGGGGGTGTCGGGCTGCGTCGGCGGCTGTCCTCCGGTCGGCTGGCTGGGCCCAGGGGGTCGCTCGTTGGTGGGGCCGCGCTGGCTGAGGGACCACGCCAGGCCGCCCACCACCAGCAGGGTCACCACGCACACGACGAGCAAGACCTGCGGGGTCTTGGTGCTGGACTGCCGCCGCCGCGGGCGCTCCCGGTTCTGCACCGGCATGGGCTCGTAGACCCGCTCCGCGCTCTCGTTGAGGATCACGCGCAGGTGCTCGGGCATGCGCTGCAGCTCGGCGGAGGCCTCGAGGTCGAAGGCCTCGGGGCTGACCTCGGCGCCGCAGCGCGGGCAGGCGGCCGCGGCGTAGTAGGCGTCCTCGGCCGGCGGATAGCGCGTCAGGCACTCGGGGCAGATCAGGACCCGCTCGCGCATGTGCTGCTCGAGCAGGGCCAGGGTCTTGGGGTCGAACCCGGCCCGGGGCAACAGGTCGCGCACCCGGCGCAGCTTGCCCTGCTTGAGCTTCTTCTCCTGCACCGCGCGCACGGTCTTGACCAGCTTGGGGCTGATCAGCCCGGACTCGACGCCGAGCTGACACAGGATCAGGTCCTCGAAGCGCTCGCGGGTGTGGACGTCGGGGTTGGTGAGGCCCTGCACCGCCAGCCGCCGCAGGGTGCGCTGGACCAACGCGGCGGGGACCTCGCCCTGCTCGATCAGGTAACGCGAGAACGGCACCTCGTCGCTGGAAGCGCTCCCGACCCACCCCTGGTAGATCTGAGTGCCCGCCTCCTGGGTGATCGCGTTGTCGGCGGCGAGGGCCCTGAGCAAGGTCCGCGCCCGTTCGATCTCCTGCGCCATGGAGCTCCCGGCTGGTGGTTCGAGTTTACCGGCTGCGAGCCGATCCGCGAGGGTTCACGGGCGGGTCGGGGAGGCTCCGCCGGGCCGCGCAGTCCCGGGTGGGAGGAGGAAGGCAGGAACCGCCGAGGCGCGGAGAACGCCGAGGGTACGCAGAGCCGCACGGACGCAGGCGGGCCGCTCCGCGGGTGCAACTCGCAGCGGGGTTGGCTCCGCCGAGGAGTCCCGGGGGAGGAAGGCAGGAACCGCCGAGGCGCAGAGAACGCCGAGGGTACGCAGAGCCGCACGGACCGCAGGCGGGCCGCTCCGCGGGTGCAACTCGCAGCGGGTGGAGAGGATGCAGTTGGTTGGCTCCGCCGCCGCGAGAGCCTCGCAGGAGAGCCCTCCGCGGGCGAAGCGTGAGTGTGCGAAGCAATGAGCCCCGGGTGCGCGAAGCATGAGCGGGCGCAGCCCGCGAATGTCCCGCGCGAAGCGCGGGACGAGGCCCGTCTGCGGGCCTCCCGCCGAGCGGGCGCAGCCCGCGAGGCCCCTGTGGGTGAGGCCGAGGGGCTTTGCCCCGAGGCGAGGCCTGGGACAGGCCCCTAGAAACGAGCGCGCGAAGCATGAGCGGGCGCAGCCCGCGAATGTCCCGCGCGAAGCGCGGGACGAGGCCCGTCTGCGGGCCTCCCGCCGAGCGGGCGCAGCCCGCGAGGCCCTGTGGTGAGGCCGAGGGCTTTGCCCCGGGCCGAGGGGCCTGGGACAGGCCCCCTAGAAACGAGCGCGCGAAGCATGAGCGGGCGCAGCCCGCGAATGTCCCGCGCGAAGCGCGGGACGAGGCCCGTCTGCGGGCCTCCCGCCGAGCGGGCGCAGCCCGCGAGGCCCTGTGGGGTGAGGCCGAGGGCTTTGCCCCGAGGCCGAAGGCCTGGGACAGGCCCCCTAGAAACGAGCCAGCGTCGGTCGTCCTCAGCTAAGAGGACGACCGCAGGTCGTCCTCTTAACTGAGGACGACCGACGCGATCCCGTGCCGACCAGGAACAGGGCGATCGCGGCGCCGAAGCGGCGGACCTTGCTCTTGTTCGCGATCAGGATCGGGGCCGCGATGAAGATCGAGGAGTAGGTGCCCACCGCGACGCCGAACAGGAGCGCGACCGAGAGGCCCTGGATCGCGGTCAGGCCGGCGAAGGAGCCGGAGAAGAGCACGAAGCACACCAGGAACGAGGTCAGCGAGGTGAGCACCGTGCGCATGAGGGTCTTGTTGATCGCGCCGTTGATCAGCTCGGGGGTGTAGTCCTTCTGCTTCGCCAGGCGCTTGTCCTCGCGGATGCGGTCCAGGATCACGATCGTGTCGTTGATCGAGTAGCCGACCAGGGTCAGGAACGCCGAGATCGTCGTCAGGCTGAACTTCACGTCGTAGCTCAGGCCCGCCTGGGTGATCAGGAAGTCCAGGATCGCGAGGAAGCCGAGCAGCGCGAGCACGTCGTGCGCCACCGCCACGATCGCCGCGATCCCCGACCAGAGGTCGAAGCGCAGCCAGACGTAGAGGCAGATGCACATGACCGAGAACAGGGTCGCGACCACGGCCTTGCTCTTGAGGTTCTTCGCCACCGTGGCGCCGATCTCGTCGACGTTGGGGAAGGCGAAGGCCGGCGCGAACAGCGACTTCTTGGCCGAGTCCTTGGCCTTGTTGAAGGCCTCGATCATGGTCTCGCGGGCGAACTCGAGGTCGTCGGGGACGTTGGGCACGCTGTAGGTGACCTCGACGGTGGTCACGCCCTCGCCCTGAGCGCCGCTCTCGGACTCGGGGACCAGGCGCAGCTGGTAGCCGCGCTTGCCCGGCTCCACGCCGAGCAGGTTCTGCAGGATCGCGCGCTGGTTGGCGTTCTGCTGCGAGGTGCCCAGGTCCTCGAGCATCTCCTCGAGCACGGTCGGCAGGTCGTTCGACACGCCGTCGACGGTGACCTTGGCCACCTCAGCGGGGCCGGCCAGGCCCTCGGGCAGGAGGCCCACGAGGTTGATCCACAGCGTGACGTTGGCGCGGTCGCCCTGGGCCACGGCCTTGTACTTCGCCTCGGCGCGCACGAGGTCCTCGGAGAAGGCCTTCTCGACCTCGACCCGGAAGAAGTCGTCGCCGCCGGAGACCTCCTCCTCGGTCGGGGTGGCGATCACCTCGCCGGACTCCTCGACGTCGGGGCCGGTCTTGCTGTCGACCGGGGCCGGGTCGCCGCCCGCCGGCGGCGTGTCGCCGACCGGGTCACCGCCAGGCAACGTGCTGTCCGGGGCAGCGGGGGTCTCGCTGTCGACGGGGGCGGGGTCACCGCCCTCCTGGCCGTAGGCCACGCTGATCGGGCTGAGGTCCTGCCACAGCGAGCCGACCTCGTCCTCCCCGTCCTCGGTGTCGTCGACCGCGGACACGTCGTCGCTCTTGCGCACGCTGTTGGTGCGCACGAGCCACTCCTGGGAGCGCTCCTCGCCGCCGCCGCCCACGTTCTCGCCGACGCGCTGGATCGTGAAGAACGGGAGCTGGTCGAGCTTGCCCTCGCTCACGAGCTTGGAGAAGTGCTCGTCGAGCTTGGACTTGACCTCGGACTTGGTCTCGGGGGTCTTGAGCCGCATGTGCAGCGCCGTGCCGCCGGTGAAGTCGATCCCGTACTTCTCGCTGCCGCGGAAGGTGAACACGAGCCAGCCGATCGCGATCAGGCCGATCGAGAGGGTCAGCGCCTTGGACCAGTTGCCGATGAAGTCGAACTCGGGGCGCTTGAACAGCTGGCGGAACTTGATCTCGGCGATCAGGCCGTTGCTCACGAACATGCCGTAGATCGCGCGGGTCACGAACAGCGCCGTGAACATGGAGCTGAGGATGCCGATCGTGAGCGTGAGCCCGAAACCCTTGATCGGACCGGTGCCCACGTACATCAGGATGATCGCGGTCAGCGCCGTGGTCAGGTTGGCGTCGAAGATCGTCCAGAACGCGCGGTCGTAGCCGGCCTGGATCGCCTGCTTCAGCGCCGAGCCCCGGGCGAGCTCCTCGCGAATCCGCTCGTAGATCAGGATGTTCGCGTCGACCGCCATACCGGCGGTGAGCAGAATGCCCGCGATACCGGGGAGGGTCAGGGTCGCCTCGAACAGCGCCAGGGTCCCCAGGATCAGCACGATGTTCAGGACCAGCGCGATGTTCGCCACCAGGCCGCAGCGCAGGCCGTAGTAGAAGAACATGAAGCCCACGATCACCAGCAGCGCGCCGCCGATCGAGAGCCCGCCGATGCGCACCGCGGCGCGGCCGAGCTGGGCGCCGACCTGCTTGCGGTAGGCGTAGACCGGCTTGGCCGGGAGCGCGCCGGACTTGAGGGTCACGATCAGGTTCGAGAGCTCGGCCGCGTCCCAGCCGTCCTCGCCGCCCTCGATGATGCCCTTCTTGCCGATCTCGGAGCGGATCACCGGCGCCGAGTGCAGCTCGCCGTCGAGCACGACCGCGAGCTGCTTGTTCTTGTACTTGCGGGTCAGCGCGCGGAAGCGGCTGGTCCCGCGCGAGTTCCAGGTGAAGCCCACGCAGGCGAGGCCGTTGTTGTCGAGGGTGCGGTAGGCGTCGGCCAGCAGGTCACCGTCGACGAACTGCTCCTTGCCGTCGTTGGCGCGGTTCAAGAGCAGGCGGTAGCCGCCCTCGGTCCCGAGCTTGGGGTCGAAGGCGATGTCGTAGCTGTCGGTCTCCTTCCAGATCCGGCGGCGCTTCTCCTTGCGGATGCGCTCGACCTGGCGCGCGCGCTGCTGCGGATCGAGCTCGAACTCCACGATCTTGAACACGAGCTTGCCCGAGCGCTCGATCTGGCTGCGGATCTTCTTGACCTCGGGCTCCGAGGCGTTCGGGACCTGGATCACCACCTGGTGGTTGCCCAGGCGCGCGATCGAGAGCTCCTTGATGCCGAGCTTGTCGATGCGCTCCGTGAGCACCTGGACCACGTCGTCCGCCAGCTTCGACGTCAGCGGCTTCCCGCCGGAGTCGAGGCTGTAGATGATCTCGGTGCCGCCGCTGAGGTCCAGGCCGTAGCTCAGCCCGTTGAAGTACCACGCGAGGAGCGAGCCGAGGACGAGGAATCCGGTGAGGATGAACTTCCAGCCGTAGTTCTGGTACATGGCTAGGTCTTCTTCGAGTCGTCGGTAGACGACTCAGGGCCCATGACCCTGGCTATGGCGCTCCTGAGGACGCGGATCTTGACCTTGTTCTGGTCGTCGACCCGCAGCGTCACCTCGTTGTCCTTGAGGTTGACGATCGTGCCCAGGATTCCGCCGGTGGTTACGACGCGGTCGTTCTTCTTGAGGGAGTCGAGGAGCTTCTGCTTCTCTTCTGCCTCGCGCTTCTGGGGGCGCAGCAAGAAGAAGTAGATGAAGGCGAACACCAGCACCAGCATGAAGATCGAGCTGGGATCGAACGGCTGTTGAGCGCCGCCCTGGGCGGCCAGGTTCCAGACGTCGAGCGCGTGGTGCATGAGGAACGAGCTTCGAGCCCGCGTGAGCGGGCGATGGGTGGTCTAGTTACAAGGCTCGACAGGATACCAGCTTACGGCTGCAGGGCAATCCTGGACCCGGGCCGGCCACAGCCTTTGATAGCAAGCACTTACGAACCATCGGCGGGGGGCGGCTCGCCCCAGGCCTCGAGGTAGGCCCGCGCGAACTCCCCGAAGGTCCCCTGATCGATCTCGCGCCGGATCCGCTCCATGAGCCGCTGGTAGTAGCGCAGGTTGTGCAGCGAGCAGAGGGTCAGCGCGGGGATCTCCCCGGTCTTGAGCAGGTGCCGCAGCCAGGAGCGCTTGACCCCCTGGGCGCAGCACTCGCAGTCGCAGAGCGGGTCGATCACGCGATGGTCGTCCTTGAACTCGGCGTGCTTGAGCCGCAGGCGCCCGGTCGGCCAGAGGTAGACCTCGCCGGTGCGCGCGTTGCGGGTGGGGAGCACGCAGTCGAACATGTCGACCCCGCACAGCACGCCGCGCACGAGGTCGGTCGGCTTGCCGACCCCCATGAGGTAGCGCGGCTTGCCCTCGGGCAGGTGCGGCGTGGTCTCGCCGAGGGCGGCCTCCATTTGCTCCCGGGTCTCGCCCACCGAGAGCCCGCCCACGGCAAAGCCGGGGAAGTCGAGCTCCTTGAGCGCGTCGGCGCTGCGCACGCGCAGGTCCGCGTGCACGCCGCCCTGCACGATCCCGAACAGCGCCTGGTCCTCGGGCCGGCCGTGGGCGTCCAGGCAGCGCTGGGCCCAGCGCGTGGTGCGCTCGACCGCCGCGGCGACCGCCTCCTTCGGCGCGGGGTAGGGCGGGCACTCGTCGAAGGCCATGATCACGTCGGCGCCGAGCTGGTTCTGCACGGCGATCGAGAGCTCGGGGGTCAGCTCGCAGGTCGCGCCGTCGTAGGGGGACTTGAAGG
>JAWKSZ010000080.1:0-37320 GCA_041402045.1 Planctomycetota bacterium
ACCCGCGGCGCGCGGGGCGCGAGCACGACCACGCTGAACCCGACCGCCGCGCTGTTCCCAGGGTTCTGGTAGCCGTGGGCCTGGTCGCCGGGGAAGGCGGCCACGTCCCCGGGGCCGAGCTCGAAGCGCTCCCCCTCCACCGTGAGCACCAGCCGCCCCCGCTCGCAGGTCAGGTATTCCTGGGTCCCCGGCTGGTGGGGCACCCCCACCATGCGCGCGCCGGGCTCGAGCTCGACCCGGTCGATCTCCATGGCCGGGATCGCGTGGGGCAGGAGCTTGTGCACCTTGACCGCGCCCCGGGCGCGCTCGCGGATCGGGAGCGAGCCGTGAGGGAAGAGCTGGCAGCGCGCCGAGGGCGCCGCGAGCAGCTCCTCCAGCGAGAGCCCCAGCGCCGCCGAGAGCGCGGCCATGACCGCCAGGGTGGGGTTCGCGCCTCCCGCCTCGAGGTTGGCCAAGGTCGAGCGCGGCACGTCGCTCAGGGTCGCCAGCTGCTGCTGGGTCAGGCCGCGCTGTTGGCGCGCGCGGCGCAGGTTGGCCCCCAGGTTCTCGGCCAGGGCTTCGACGTCGGACGCGCTCATGGGGACCTCACGCGGTCCAGGGTACGACCCCTTGTCCGTGTGTCGACACGAATGTCGCGGTTCCGGCGCGAGCTGCGACCCTGCACGAGCCCGAGAAAGGAGGGCTCATGACGTCTTCGACCGCGAGCGAGCGCCGCGTCGGCGTGCGCTGCCTCGATCACCTGAACCTGACCGTCGCCGACCTGGAGGCCACCCGCGCCTTCTACGCCCGCGTGTTCGACTTCACCGAGGTCGAGCACGGAGTGGACGACGACGGCCTCCCCTGGGCGATCCTCCAGAGCGGCGACGCCCTGCTCTGCTGCTACGAGCGCCCGGGGTATCGCCTGCTGGATCGCGTCGCGCGCAAGGAGCGCGGCGAGCATGGGATCGCGCACTTCGCCCTGCGGCTGCTCGACCTCCCCGAGTTCGAGCGGCGCCGAAGGGCCCACGACGTGCCGCTGAGTTACGGAGACGGGCTGATCCGCTACCCCCGCTCGAGCTCCTGCTACGTGCGGGACCCCACGGGCTACGCGATCGAGGTCGTGTTTTGGGACGACGACCGGGTCGGCTTCGCCGCGCTTACGTGAACTCGCCGGGGGGCGGGGGGTCGTCCCAGGGCGCCGGGTCCTCCCCGGCCGGGGCGACCCCGATCTGCCCCGCCTCCGGCGCGTCGAGGGCGAACAGGAACGCGGGCCCGTCCCAGCTCGCGCCGTCCTCGCTCACGAGCCGCGCCGCGGCCCAGCCCGCCCGCAGGCGGGCGTCCTTGCCGCGTTGCTGGGTCAGGACCTGCTCCACCGCGCGCCGGGCGGTGGCGGCGTCGACCGCGCCCTCGAGCTCCACCTCACCCAGGAGCGGGACCCGGGTGCCGTGCAGGTAGTCGACGCCGTCGACGATCACGCACACCCGCCGCGCCCCCAAGGCGGACCTACAGGACCCAGGGGGAGCGGCGCCACTCCTGCTCGCGCTGGGTGCGGGCCTGACGGCGGAAGGCGTAGACGGCGCGCTGCACGCGCAGCTCCAGGTCACGGTCGGACGAGCTCATGGGGACTCCTCTCCCCCGACTCTTCGGCACTCCGCGGGAGGTTCTTGAGTGCGACGGCGAACGCGTCCTGCGACCCGCCCGCGAGCGCGCAGCGGCCGGCGAAGCCTGTCGCGAGGCGACCCGCCCGCGAGCGGCGCCCGCCGCGAGCGCGCAGCGGCCGGCGAAGCCTGCCGCGAGGCGACTCGCCCGCGAGCGGCGCCCTCCGCGAGCGCGCAGCGGCCGGCGAAGCCGGCCGCGAGCCCCTTGGGGGTGAGCCCGAGGGGCTTTGCCCCGAGGGCGAGGGGGTCTGGGACAGACCCCCTGAAACCAGGCTAGCGCGCTTCGGCGTTGGCTTCGCTCGCGGGGGCGGAGGCGGGGAGGCTGCGGTCGCGGGCGCGCTCGGCGAGGCGCTCGCGGTAGGTGAAGGCGTAGTCGGTGCCGTCGAGCCAGGCGTAGACCTGGGTCAGGGGCAGCACCAGCCCCATGTGGGGCACGGCCACGTCGATCATGTTCTTGTAGGCCGAGATCCGAGCCAGGACGCCGATCAGCAGGCGGCCGTCGTCGCGGTAGATCCCGCCCCCCGAGTTCCCGAAGATCGTGGGCGCGTTGATCATGAGGTAGGTGACCCCGTCCATTTCCTTGCCGAGGGAGGTCAGCTCCCCCGACGTGGGCAGGGGCGGATAGCCCAGCGGGCAGCCGATCGCGTAGACCCCGGCGAAGATCCGGAGCTGAGCGAGCTGCTCCGGGGTCGCGAGCCGCGCGAGGTAGGGGTGCTGCACGCCCTTGATCTCGAGCAGCGCCAGGTCGAGGCGCTCCTCCTGAGCCACGACGTAGCCCAGCTCGGTCTGGTAGAGCTCGCCTTCGCGGTAGAAGTCGACCTCGAGGGGCGCCTGGTCCTCCTCGCCCACGTTCTCGGAGACCACGTGCCAGGCGGTGAGCACGTAGCTCACGGGCTCGCCCTCGCGGGTCCCGGTCCAGAGCACGGTGCCCGAGCCGACCTCTTCCAGCGCGTTGACCCGCACGGTCGGCCCCATGAGCTGGCGGTAGCGCTCTTCGACGTCCGAGTCGGAGCGCGCGGCGGTCAGCAGCCGGCTGTGCTCCTCGGCGGCCTCGCGCAGGGCGCGGACGCGGCCCTCGAGGGCCTGGAGCTCGTCCTTGATCGCGTGCTCGCCGGTGGGGTCGACCTGGACCTCGAGGGCGGAGGCGCGGCTGCGCAGCTCCTGGAGCGACGCGGCCTGCTCCGCGTCGCGAGCCTGGGCCAGCTCGAGCTCGGCGTGCAGCCGGGCTTCGCGGGCGGCCGTCTCCTGGGCCAGCTCGGCGACGTGGGCCGAGGTCTGGAGCAGCTCCTGGCGCAGGAGCCACACCATGCTCCCCAGGCCTACGAGCGAGCCACCGATCAGGGCGGTGGCGGTGACGCGAACGAACGACTTCGAGACCCGATCCAACGGCCCCTCCTGACCCCTCCACGATGACGAATCAGGCCGAGGATTCAAGCGCGGTTCGGTCCGTGTTCGGACGCGAACCGGCCCCGGACCCGCCGCAGCCCGCATGGTTGGGGGGTGTTCGACCGGCGCCCCGACCCAGGGGGGAAAGACTACGCGGCCGTTCGGGGTCGGGGTCGGGCGAGGCTCGCGCTCGACGGGCTCCAGATCCCGCGCAGGAGCTGCGCGGCCACCTGCCGGTCGTCGAAGGGGAAGGTCGTGTCCCCCACGATCTGACCCTGCTCGTGGCCCTTGCCCGCGATCAGGACCACGTCCTCGGGCCCCGCCACCTCGAGGGCGACCCGGATCGAGCGGCGGCGATCGGGGTCCGCGGCGACGTCGTCGGGGCGCTCGCAGCCGGCGAGGACCTCGTCCAGGATCGCCTGCGGGTCCTCGGAGCGCGGGTTGTCGCTGGTGAGCAGCGCGAGGTCGGCCGCGCGCTCGACGGCCCGGCCCATGAGCGGGCGCTTGCCGCGGTCGCGGTCGCCGCCGCAGCCGAACACGACCAGCAGCCGCCCGGGGGTCAGGGGGCGCAGGGTCTCCACGACCCGGGTCAGGGCGTCCGGGGTGTGGGCGTAGTCCACGAGCACCGTGGGGGAACCCGCCGGGCCCGGCACGCGCTCCAGGCGCCCAGGGACGCCTTGGCTGGCCTCGAGCGCGTGGGCGATCGCCTCGGGCTCGACGCCGAGCCCCCAGGCCGCGGCCGCGGCGGCGAGGGCGTTCTCCACGTTGAAGGGCCCGACCAGCGGCAGGAACAGCGGCAGCTCGCGCCCGCCGAGGCGCAGTCGGATCCGGGTCCCGGCCAGCTCCTCGTCCACGAGCTGCGCGGCCACGTCGGCGTCGCTCCAGACCCGGCGCTCCCAGCCGTAGGTCACGACCCGCCCGCGGGTGCGCCGGGCGAGCGCGGCGGAGAACGGGTCGCCGACGTTGAGCACGCAGGGGCGGCCCGGGGCCAGCCCCTCGAACAGCCGGGCCTTGGCGTCGCCGTAGGCCTCGAGGCTCCCGTGGTAGTCGAGGTGGTCGCGGGAGAGGTTCGTGAACACCGCGCAGGCGAAGTCGACGCCCGCCGCCCGTCGCTGGTCGAGGGCGTGGGAGCTGACCTCCATGACCAGGTCGCCGGCGCCCGCGGCCGCGGTGTCGGCCAGCGCGCGGTGCAGGCTCACGCAGTCCGGCGTGGTCTGGGTCGCCTTGCGCCGCTGCCCGGCGATCTGGTTCTGGATCGTGCCCAGCAGGCTCGCCGGCCGCCCGCTGGCCTCGAGGATCCAGTGCAGGAGGAAGGTGGTGGTCGTCTTCCCGTTGGTCCCGGTGACGCCGGTGACCCGCACGCGCTCGCAGGCGCGGCCGTGGAGCGCGTGGGCGAGCTGCCCGAGCGCCAGGGCGGCGTCGGGGACCTGGACCACGGGGACGCCGAGGCCGGGGAGCGGGCGCTGGGCGACGATCGCCGCCGCGCCCTGCGCCGCCGCCTGGACTGCGAAGGTCGCGCCGTCCACCCGCGTGCCGGGGACCGCGACGAACACGTCGCCGGGCCTCACCTGGCGCGAGTCGGCGAGCACGCGCCCGACGGCGACGTCGGGCAGCGCGACGTCGGGAGCGACGGTGCGGAGCAGCTCGGGCAGGCGCATGGGGACCTCCTCTGCTCCCTCTTCGGCGAGCCAGGCGCCTCGGTTGAGCCACTACCCCGTGACAAACCGATTCGAGCGGGTAGGGTCGAACGTCGAGGCGAGTCCGGCATGCGCAACGAAGCGGTCTACGACGCCCTGCAGCGGCTGCGGGAGAGCGGTCAGCCCGCGGTCCTGGCGACCGTGGTCTCGATCCGCGGCTCCTCCCCCGGCGCCGTGGGCTCGAAAATGCTCGTGACCCGCGACGGCCAGGCGGTGGGCACCGTCGGCGGCGGCTGCGTGGACGGCATGGTCTACGGCGAGCTGGCGGAGGTCCTGGCCGAGGACCGCCCGCGCACGATCACCGTGGACCTCACGGAGAACGACGACCCGGAGCACGGCCTGATCTGCGGGGGCCGGGTGGAGGTGTTCTTGGAGCCGATCGTGACCACCCACCTGGTGATCTGCGGGTCGGGGCATATCGCCCACGCGCTGGCGCGCATGGCGCCGGGCCTCGACTTCAAGGTCACCGTGCTCGACGACCGCGAGCAGTTCTTGAACGCCGAGCGCTTCCCCGAGGCCACGCGCAAGGTGGGCGCGTTCGAGGACCTGCTCCAGGCCTACCGCGCGCCCCACGGCGCGTTCATTTGCGTGGTGACCCGCGGGCACCGCTACGACCAGCAGTGCCTGGAGTGGGCGCTGGCCCAGGACGAGCCGCGCTACGTAGGGCTCGTGGGCAGTCGGGCCAAGATCCGCAAGATCCTGCTGCGCGCGCGGGAGGAGGGGCACTCCGAGGACCTGCTGCGCCGGGTGCGCGCGCCGATCGGCCTCGACCTGGGCTCGGTCACGATCGACGAGATCGCGGTCTCGATCGCCGCGGAGCTGATCGCCGTGCGCCGCCGCGGCGTCGGCGTGAGCCGCGACCTGCGCGAGCCGGGGAAGGTCGACCCCCGCAAGGCGAAGCTCCCCCCCGCCACCGAGCTGCCCCCGCCGCGCGCGGTCGAGCGCTAGCGGCCCACACGCGACACGCCCCGCGCCGGTCGAGCGCGGGGCGTGGCGCGTGTGGACGGGACCTACTCGAAGCCGAGGGCCTGCTTCACCTTGGGGGTGCCCTCCCAGGTCTGGGACGACTCGGGCAACGCGTAGAGCGCGAAGCGATCGTTGATCGCGATCTGCTCGGCGACCTCGTCGCCGTGGGTCTGACCCTTGAACGCTGCCGGCATGACCCAGAAGCGCTGGCGCTCGGCGCCGTTCAGGATCGCCAGCTCCAGCCCGCGGTCGCCCTTGAGCCGGGTCCAGCCCGCAGGGGAGCTGATCTGGGCGGTCACGTCGCCAAGCTTCCAGGGCGCGGGGAGCTCGAGCTCGAGGTTGCGCTTCCACTCGTCGATCGGGACCAGGATCCCGGTCGAGTGCTTCTCCGCGAGGCGGTAGTCGGGCGACTCGTGGCGCCGCGCCGGGAGGGGCGGCGGATCGCTCGCGCACCCGGCGCAGAGGACGAGGAGCAGAGCGGGACAGATCAGGCGCAAGGACTTCATGGTGTTCTCCCTTCGTTGACACCGACCGTGCTTCGGATACGGTCGGTCGCGTGAAGCGACTCGGCTTTGGTTCGGCGGTGGTTTGGCTGGCGCTGTGCGCGGGCTGCGCGGCCTACCCCACGGCGCTCTGGCGCGCAGGGGTGCGCCTGCGCGGCGCGGGGGAGCCCGTCGACGCGCCCCGGGCGGCGGACGAGGTGGCGCTGTTCTTCAAGCCCGCGTTCGGCGCGCTGGAGCGCACCCACCAGGACCGAGCGTTCCTCTGCGGGACGACGCGGGTGCTGCGCAAGGCCGCGCTGCTCGAGCCCGCGGACGACGGCGCGCTGGGCGAGCCAGAGCGCCGCTACGTGATCCTGGGCGACGTGACGACCGAGGAGTTCCCCCGCGACGAGGCGGCCAGTCAGCTCCAGGGCGAGGACGTGTTCACGGTCCTCGGCTTCGGCACCGGGGCCTACGACCTGTTCGAGGTGGCCCTGGACCCGGCCTTCCGCCCCGACGCCCTGGCGCGCCTGCGCGAGTACGCGGCGCGGCTCGGGGCCGACGCGGTGATCGACGTGCACCAGACCGGCGCGGCGGAGCACCACATGTGGCACGGGAGCATGGTCTCCCTCGACCAGCACTCCACGCGCTCCCCCGTCTACGCCAGCATGCAGCTCATGGACTTCCGCCTGCGCGACGTGCGCCTGCACGGGACGGCGGTGCGCTATGAGTAGGTGGGCGCTGTGCGCGCTCCCGCTGCTGGCGGGGTGCATTCCCTTCTGCGACGGGAACGCCGTGGTGGAGCGGGCGAAGCAGGGGGACGTGGTCGCGCTGCACGAGCTGGGCGAGCTCGGGGATCCGGTGATCCCCAGCAACTCGCGCCCCAACCCTACGCCCTTGACCGCGTTCACGACCCTGATTCCCTTCCTCCAGGACCCCGACCCCACGCGGCGGCTGACAGCCTTCGAGGGCCTGCGCCGGCTCTCGCAGCGCTTCCCCAGCATGCAGCGGGACTCCTACGCCGACCTCTTCGACATTTCCCTGGGGGATCCTGAACCCGAGATTCGCTGGCGCGCGTGTTGGGCCCTGGGGCGGCTGCGCCACTCCCGGCGCGGGCTGGCCACGGCGACCCGGGATCCGGTGCCGCGGGTGGCCGAGCGCGCCTGCTGGGCGCTGGGGCGCTGCGAGGAGCGCCGCGGCGTCCCGGCGCTGATCGAGGCCCTCGACCGCGAGGTCCTGGTCCGTGACGCCGCCTGCGCGGCGTTGGAAAAGATCACGCAGGCCGGCCACGGCCAGGACGTCGCGGCCTGGAAGACCTGGTGGGCCACCGCGCCCAAGGGCCGCTGAGGGTGCAGAGCACGAGGACGGGACGCGCATGAGTGACCACGTGGTGGACGTAACCGAGCTCAACTTCGAGCGCGAGGTGATCGAGCGCTCGCTGACCACGCCGGTGGTCCTGGACTTCTGGGCGCCGTGGTGCGGGCCCTGCAAGCTCCTGGGCCCCATGCTGGAGCAGCTCGCCGAGGAGCGGCAGGGCGCCTTCGTGCTGGCGAAGGTCGACGTGGACGAGGCCCCGGGGATCGCCGCCGCCTTCGGGATCCAGAGCGTGCCCATGGTGGTCGCCATGAAGGACGGCCGCCCGGTCTCCTCCTTCGTCGGCGCGCAGCCCAAGCCCGAGCTGATCCGCTTCCTGGACGCCCTGCTCCCGAGCGCGGTGGACGAGGCCGCCGAGCAGCTCGCCTCCCAGGAGGCGCAGGACCCGTCCGCCGCCGAGGCGCGCTACCAGGAGCTCCTGGCCGAGGACCCCCGGCACGAGGCCGCGTCGGTCGGCCTGGCCCGGCTCCTGATCAACCGCGGCGAGCACACCGCGGCGCAGGACCTGCTCGAGCCCCTGGGCGAGGGCAAGGAGGAGGGCGACGAGATCGCGCGGCTGAAGGCGCTGATCGCGCTCCACGCCCGGGCCCAGGACCTGGCGCCGCGAGCGGAGCTCGAGGCCGCCGTCGCCAAGGACCCCAAGGACCGCGAGGCGCTGTTCGCCCTCGGCTGCGCCCTGGCTGCCGCCGGCGAGTTCGAGCCCGCCCTCGAGCGCCTGATCGCCGCCGCCCGGCGCAACAAGGCCTTCGCCAAGGAGACCGTGGCCCCGGCCATGGTGGAGGTGTTCCACGCCGTCGGGCAGCGCTCGGACCTGGCGGACACCTACCGCGACCTCCTGGCCATGGTCCTGTTCTGAGCCGAGTTCGCGATCCTGAGCGGGCGAGGGCGTTGCGCGGCGCGTGACCGTTCGGCGGCTGCCCTCGCCCGCTCAGGATCGCGACTCGGGTCCTAGAGACGAAGCTCCGCAGGATTCAGGAGCGTCGTGCGTCGTCGCGACCGCCGACGTCGGTCCGGCCCGGCATACTGGCGGCATGCCCTCCCTGTTCCCGCCCCCCGTCTGGCCTGCGGCCACCGTGCGCTTCGCCGAGGAGGTGGCCGCGTTCCGGGAGTTCGGCCCGGGGCTGAGGCGCTCCCTCGAGCTGCCCGAGCTCGCGCGGCCGGTCCCCGTGCACGTGAACGAGTTCTGGACCGCGCGCCAGCGCCAGGCGCTGGCGCTGCACGAGGTGTCCTACCGGGCGTGCTTCAAGCCGCAGCTCCCGGCGTTCTTCATGGACCGCCTGACCCGGCCGGGGGACGCGGTGCTCGACCCCTTCATGGGCCGGGGCACCACGCCGCTCGAGGCCGCGCTGCGCGGTCGGGTGCCCTGCGGCAACGACGCGAACCCGCTCTCGCGCATGCTCCTCGCGCCGCGGCTCGCGCCCCCCGCGTTGTCCGCGGTGGAGGCCCGGCTCGCGTCCCTGGACCTGCGCGGGCCCGCCCCCGACCCCGAGGACGAGCTCCTGGCCTTCTATCACCCGGAGACCTTGCGCGAGCTCTACGCGCTGCGCGCGCACTTCCTGGGGCGCGAGCTGGACCCCGTCGACGCCTGGATCCGCATGGTGGCGATCAACCGGCTCACCGGGCACAGCCCGGGGTTCTTCTCGGTCTACACGCTCCCGCCGAACCAGGCGGTCAGCGTCGCCGCCCAGCGCCAGATCAACGCGCGCCGGGACCAGACCCCGGAGCCCCGCCCGCTCGTGCCCCGGATCCTGCGCAAGTCGCGCGCGCTGCTCCGAGGGCTCGACGCCGCCACCCGCGAGCGCCTGGGGGCCCAGGGGTCGGCCGCGCGCCTGAGCGCAGGACCGTCTGACGCGCTGCCCTTGCCCGACGCGAGCGTGGCGCTGGTGGTCACCTCGCCGCCGTTCCTGGACGTGGTCGACTACCAGGCGGACAACTGGCTGCGCTGCTGGTTCGCGGGGATCGACCCCGCCGAGGTCTCGCTCACGATCGCGCGGGACCCCACGGCCTGGGGCGACGCCATGCAGCGCACGCTCACGGAGCTGGCCCGGGTGGTCCGCCCGGGCGGCCACGTCGCGTTCGAGGTCGGCGAGGTCCGAAACGGCACGGTGCCCCTGGAGACCCTGGTGTTCCCCCGCGCGATCGCGGCGGGCCTGCACCCGGTGTTGCTCATGATCAACCAGCAGGACTTCACCAAGACCGCGAACTGCTGGGGCGTGGCCAACAACACCCGCGGGACCAACACGAATCGGATCTGCGTGCTCTTGCGCCCCTGACCCCGGGTGTCCAGGGCAGCGAGGGACCCGCGCCCGTCGTAGCATGGAGGGCCCAGGAGGTCCCATGAGCGACAGCAAGATCACGTCCGTGCTCAACGAGGAGCTCGTCTTCCCGCCCCAGGCCGAGTTCAGCGCTCAGGCCTACTGGAAGGACATGGACGCCTACCGCGCGGAGCACGCGCGCTCGATCGCGGACCCCGAGGGCTACTGGGCCGAGGTGGCCCAGGAGCTGCACTGGTTCGAGCCCTGGGGCAAGGTCCTCGAGTGGAACCTGCCCGACGCCAAGTGGTTCGTCGGCGGCAAGACGAACCTCTGCTACAACTGCGTCGACCGCCAGGTCGAGTCGGGCCACGGCGACGAGCTCGCGATCCTGTGGGAGGGCGAGGCCGTGGGCCCCGACGGCCCCGAGGTCCGGCGCCTGACCTACGCGGACCTCCAGCGCGAGACCGGCGCTGCGGCAACGCGCTCAAGGCGCAAGGCGTCAAGAAGGGCGACGTCGTCACGATCTACATGGGCATGGTGCCCGAGCTCGCGATCGCGGTGCTCGCCTGCGCCCGGATCGGCGCGGTGCACTCCGTCGTGTTCGGCGGGTTCAGCAGCAGCGCGATCGCCGACCGGGTGAACGACGCCCAGAGCCGGATCGTGGTCACCTGCGACGGCAGCTGGCGCCGGGGGAAGGTGGTCCCGCTCAAGGCCAACGTCGACGAGGCCTGCGGGCTGACCTCCCTGATCGAGACCGTGCTCGTGGTCAAGCGCTGCGAGAACGAGGTCGCCTGGACGGAGGGCCGGGACGTGTGGTGGTCGGACGCCGTCGACGCCGTCGACGCCGAGTGCCCCTGCGAGCCCATGGACGCCGAGGACATGCTGTTCCTGCTCTACACCTCGGGGTCGACCGGGAAGCCGAAGGGGATCGTGCACACGACCGGCGGCTACATGGTCTACACCTACCTCACGAGCAAGTACACCTTCGACCTCAAGCCCGACACCGGCCAGCTCTACTGGTGCACCGCCGACGTCGGCTGGATCACCGGCCACAGCTACATTCTCTACGGGATCCTGCCGCACCGCGTCCCGAGCCTGATGTTCGAGGGGGCGCCGAACTTCCCCGACGTGGATCGCTTCTGGGACGTGGTCGAGCGGCACAAGGTCACGCACTTCTACACGGCCCCCACCGCGATCCGCGCGTTCATGAAGTGGGGCGACGCCGCGGTCAAGAAGCACGACCTCTCCTCGCTCCGGCTCCTGGGCACCGTGGGCGAGCCGATCAACCCCGAGGCCTGGATGTGGTACCGCGAGGTGATCGGCGGCTCGCGCTGCCCGATCGTCGACACCTGGTGGCAGACCGAGACCGGCGGGCACATGCTCACGCCCCTCCCGGGCGCGACCCCCACGGTCCCCGGCTCTTGCACCCTGCCCTTCTTCGGGATCGACGCCGCCGTCGTCGACGAGTCGGGCAACGAGGTGCCCGCCAACACCGGCGGCCTGCTCGCGATCCGCAAGCCCTGGCCGAGCATGCTCCGAGGGATTCACGGCGACCGCGAGCGCTTCGTCCGCACCTATTTCTCGCGCCTCGAGGGCATGTATTTCCCCGGCGACGGCGCCCGCCGCGACGCCCTGGGCAACTTCTGGATCATGGGCCGCGTCGACGACGTGATCAACGTCTCCGGTCACCGCCTGGGCACCATGGAGGTCGAATCCGCCCTCGTGAGCCACGAGGACGTGGTCGAGGCCGCGGTCGTGGGCATGCCCCACGAGATCAAGGGCACCGGGATCGCGGCCTTCGTGATCCTCGGCCCCGGCGCGACCCCCTCGGACGAGCTCTCCGCCACCCTCCAGGCCCACGTCGGTCACGAGATCGGCGCGATCGCCAAGCCGGACCTGATCCGCTTCACCGATCACCTGCCCAAGACCCGCTCGGGCAAGATCATGCGCCGCCTGCTCCGCGACGTCGCGGCCAAGCGCGCGATCACCGGCGACGTGACCACCCTCGAGGACTTCAGCGTGCTCGAGGGCCTGCAGAAGTATCAGGAGGACTGAGCTACTCCCCCCGCTTCGCCTCCAGCTCGGCCCGCAACGCCGCCGCGTCCGGCCGGGTCGGGAAGTCCGCAGGCGCGTTGGCCTCGAAGGTCCTCAGGTCCTCCAACGCGCCCGCGACGTCCCCCAGCTTCCCCTTCACTCGAGCGCGCATGCGATAGCCGTCGGTCGCCTGAGGCGCGAGCTCTAGGGCCTTGTTCCACGCCTCCAGCGCCCGGTCCAGCTTCCCGCGCTGCTCCTGGGCGATTCCCATGAGCGTCCACCCGTGGACGTAGGTAGGGTCCAACTCCACCATGCGGTGCGCGTCGAAGTTCACCCCCCAGAAGTCCTCGAGCGCCCGCCGCGCCTCGGCCCGAATCTGCCACGCCTGAATGTCCAGCGGATCGGCGTCGATCGCCTCCCCCGCGACACGGATCGTGCCCAGGTAGTCGGTCAGCTGCACGAGCTGAAGCGCTTCCGCCTTCTTGGCGGCGCAAAGCTCGGGGTCTTGGTGGAGGTCGGGGAGCGGCGCGCCGACTGCATAGACTCGGAACCCCAGCCACATGCTCTGGCGACGTTCCTCCGAAAAGCTGTAGCCATCCAGAGCCACTGCGAGCGTCAACCAGTTTGATACAGAGTGCCCACCAACATGAGGCTTGTAACCGGGTTGCGACACCTGTTCTGCGGCCATCTCAAAAACGGAGGTCGCTAGGTCCCACACCTCAAACACTGACTGATCACCTTGGACGGACCCTACGCACGATAGCCCGGGACCCATGGCTCTAAGCGATTGGTCGTATTCCGGTCCCCAGGGAAACCTCCAACAGAACGGACCTCTTAGCGCTCGAAGAAACTGCTGCAACACTGGAAGCGTGAAGCCGACTGAAAAGCGCGCGCGAGCGCCCTCATGATTGAGCCAGGCAAGGTAACGCTCTACGTTATGTCTGGTTACGCCTGTTGCGGGTAGTCTCCTTAGCGGTAGCGCGGGCGGCGTGCTGGGCCACTCGTCGCCATGTCCGGTAGCCAATACCCCTGAATCTGGCCAACCTTGATCACACCTGAAGGAGTACCACTCCTCCACGGTCGCTTCGGTAGGCGAGACCAAGAACTCGTTCATGCTCATTGCGGGCAGGGGGACAGGTGTGGACCGCTCAGAAAATGGCAGGTTGTGCACAACCCCGGTCGGCACGAAGACGAAGGCCTCGCGCAACCAGGCACGCGCGAAACTCTCAAGCAGCGCAAGCGACAGTATCTGACAAGGACCCCTCTCGACTCGAATGGGGACTCGGAAGCTGTCTTCGGTCGGCGTGGTCACGGTGACAACGTATCTGCCAACCCGTAGAGGGTGCACCACGTTCGGCTCAACAGTCTGAGCATCTCGCAGCTCCCATTTTCCGGCTGACCCCACGACGAGCTGCGAAATCTCGATAGAAGCACCTTCGGCAGCCTCACAGCGCACACTGGGGGGCGCCAATCTGTCTGGGAGAGGACAAGCCGCTTCCAAGAGGACGCTTGCGGCACGATCCAACACAGCAGCCCTCTGGTCTAGGTCTTCCGTAGCTTCGGCTTCCTTGCAGAGCACCTGCGCGGTCAGCGTGGCGACCTCTGAACGCCCCGGCTGCAAAGCTGAAGCACCGGCTAATGCCTCGTAGGCGGCCCTCAACGTTGCCTGAAGTCGCACACTTGTGGCCACATACTCTTTCTTAACCTTCCTAAAGGCGAGCCGGGCAGGCGAGTTGAGTGGTAGTTCCCAAATACCAGTAGCTTCGAGCTTCAGCAGGTCGCGTTGCGACGTGAGCAACTCCTCCCACACTACGTCCAGAGTCTCGATCACGGCATGAGCGCGTTGGAGCTGCAGCTCGAACCTCTTGTTCAAAATCGCCTCTCTGGCCTCCAGTGCGATCTCCCCGTCGGCCTTCAGGGAGAGCGTGGTCAGCGCTGCAATCGAATCCTGGAGATTCTCCAGGCCCGTGGCCCTAGCCAACTCGTCTCGCTGGGTCGCACGTCGAGCGGCGTCCCTCTGGTAGCCCACGAGCCCCAAGAGCAAAGCGACTACGACCATCGCTGCGCTCGCTGAGAGGATCAGCTTGCGGCGCCGGCGAATCCGGCGAAGCGTCACCTGGACCAAGCTGAGGGGCCTCGCGCTGACCGGCTCATTGGACAAGAACGCGGTCAGATCGCGGCCAACCTCGGCGGCCGTGGCATAGCGATCGGCAGGGTCCTTCTCCAGGCACTTTCCCACCACCCGAGAGAGATCCATGGGGACCTCGCGACGCACCTGGATCGCGGCGCGCGGTCGCTCAGCGGTGATCTGGTGCAGGAGCAGCAGCGGCTGCTCCGTGGGAAACACCAGCTGCCCGGTCAGCGCTTCGAACAGGGTCGCCCCGAGGGAATACACGTCCGCGCGGGCGTCCGCGGGCTTGCCCATGGCCTGCTCGGGGGGCATGTAGGCCAGCGTTCCGACGGCGCCATGCTCCCGGGTGAGTTTGGTCCGCGCGTCCACGTCCATGGCGATGCCGAAGTCGGTGAGCCGCGGACTGTCGTGCTCGTCCAGCAACACGTTCGCCGGCTTCACGTCTCGGTGGACCACGCCGACGCCGTGACAGGACTCCAGGGCCATGGCCAGGTCTCTCCCCCACGCTGCGACCTGGTGCGGGTCGAGGGGGCCCTCGCGCTCGATCCGAGCCTCTAAGGTCTCGCCGCGCACGTACTGCATGAGCAGGAACGGCTGCCCGCGCAGTTCGCCCGCGCTGTAGATCGCCACGCAGTTCGGGTGACGGACCCGCGCCATGACCTGCGCCTCGCGTTCGAAGCGCTGCAGGGCCCGGCGCGCGGTAGCGCCTAGGCGGTCGGCCCGGATCAGCTTGAGGGCCACCACCCGGCGCAGGACCCGGTCGTAGGCGCGGTAGACGGTCCCCATGCCTCCTTCGCCCAGGCTACCCAGGAGCTGGAGGCGCTCCGCGAACGGTCGCGGCCCCAGGGTCAGGGACACCGGCGAGGCTTGGAAGAGTTGCGTGAGGGTGGCAGGGTCGAGGCCCCCCAGGTCGCAGAGCACCTGCTCCGGGGTCAACTGGCCGCGGCGACCCTGCCGCTCGTAGTAGGTCAGCACAGCCGTCAGGCCGTGCTCGTCCAAGAGGCCCTCGCGCTCGGCGGTGAGCGCGAGCGCCACCCCTCGGGTCACCGGATCGGACAAACTCACGGACCCACTCTCCCCGATTGGAGGCTCCGTCTCAACCTCGCCTTGCTCACAGTTCTGAACCAAATGAACGAGGGCGGAAGCTCTCGCTTCCGCCCTCGATCAAGCCTTCACAGGCGTCGCCTAAGCGACGCCCGGGAGAGGCTTAGAAGCCCGAGCCGGCGCGCAGGCGCAGGCGCAGGTCGTTGTCACCGTCCATCTTGGTCAGGGTGACGATGAACCCACGCGCGTCCCCGTCGGCGGGGCAGCAGTTCAGCCCGTAGCCGTTCAGGTCCTCGCTGGTGTCGTTGTCCACCAGGTAGGGGTTCGGCGCGCCGTTCAGCACCAGGTAGTCGGTGCCGTTGGCGGTCGCCTGAGCCCAGGCGTGGTTGTCCTGCATGAACATGACGAGCACGCTCGAGCCGTTCTGGCAGCAGTTGACCGTGGTCACCTGGTTGTCCTGGTGGTCCAGACGGCGGGGCGCCAGGAAGGTCATGGAGCCCGGGCCGGTGCCCGCGGTGGGGGTGAACCGGTCCCCGAAGTTCGGGGTCTGGGTCGCCAGGTTGCTGTTACGACGGATCGTGGCGTCGAACTTCCGGGTGTAGAGCGCCCGCGAGCCGGAGCCGTTGGTCGCCGAGGGGCCGTAGAAGTAGACGTAGATCGCGTCGCCCGAGTAGTCCGGGTTGCCCGTGATGTTGTCGTTGTTGGGCACGCAGACCAGGGTGCAGGAGCCCACCAGGCCGTCGTCGGTCAGGTAGCTGCTGCCCGAGTTGGTCGACTTGGTGAACGACGAACCGTTGGTCGCGTCGGCAACCTCGTGGAGACCCGTCGAGACACCCATGTTCGGACCGATCTGGGGGATCGCCGCCTGCTCGTCCACGTCCACGCCGATCGCCACCGGAGTGCCGAGGGTGCCCTGAACGAAGGTGCTGGCGAAGATCTGACGGTCGGCCAGGTCGTTGTCACCGGTGGTGGCGTCGACGAGCTTGGTGTAGACGATGAACACGCCACCGTCGTTGCTCGCGTTGCCGTCGGCGTCCGGGCCCAGGTCGCACGCGAAGATCGTGCTGCCCAGGGTGACGTCGCCGTTCAGGAACCGGAAGGTCGAGGTCGCGCCGGCGATGTTGCTCGCCGAGGTGCCCGTCCCGTCGTTGAAGTTCCGGTAGCCCTGGACCGCCGGGGTCGCGTCGAGCTCACCCGCGGTGCTGAGCACGAAGCTCGGGGTGCCGCCGGTGGTGGTGGTCACGGTCATGGCCTTGACGAAGACGCGGTCCTCGGTGGCGTCCGACTGCTCCCAGAACACGTTCAGAATGTTTCGGTTCGACTGCATGCCGCAGCGGTAACCGGCCTTGCCCTGCCAACGGTAGCTGTTGACCGGGAGGCTGTTCATGACGCGCTCGGTGTTGCCGGCGGCCTGACGAGCGGCGGTGTTCGCGAAGTTCTCCAGCGTGATCGTGAGCTGGTCGTTGATCTCCGCGGGGGCGGTGAAGCGGGTGTCGAAGTTCGGACCCACGGTGGACGGGGTGCCGCCGGTGGCCGAGGCCGTCGGACGGAAGGTCTGGTAGACCACGCCGTTCAGCGAGGTGCGGAAGTCGATCGAGGTCCCGCGGTTTTGACGATAGAGGATGCCGATCCAGGTGCCGGTGCGGTTGATGCAGGCGTTGAAGTAGTTGCCGTTGTTTCCGATCACCGGGTCGACCAGGTCGGTCCGCCCGTTGTTGCCGGTCGTCGGGTCGCTTCCGGCGTGGAAGTCAGCGCCTTGGCCCACCGAGGCGTTGCGGGGCTCGCCATTGGTCACGTAGGCCGCAGCGTTGTTGCTGAAGGCGATACCCGCGAAGATCAGATCACGATCGTTGTTGCTATCACCACCGTTGCTGGCCGAGGTGTCGTTGGTGTTATCCGCCGACACATACCCGATCACAGTGTCTCCCAGGCCCTCGTCGGCGCCGAAGATGAACTGGCCACCCGCGAAGTTGAAGTTCGAGATCTCGCGCTTCGGGGCGTTGAGCAGGACGCTGTTGACAACGGTGGGCACCGGGGTGCCGTGGTTACCGCCAGCAGTCGCGCCGGTGTTGCTCAGGTCGTGACCCGCGGTCGCACCACCGGGGGTGCTACCGAGGAACGCGCCGGGGGAGCAGGTGCCGTCGCCGTCGTTGACCAGGCAGAAGCCCGCGATGATCTCCTCGTAGTAGGCCTTCGCGTGCAGCATGTTGCCGTTGTGGCCGCCGGTGTTGTCGTAGCTGTAGCCCGCGGTCACGTTGCTGTTCAGGCGATCGGTGTTGGTGGTGCCCTGGTTCTGGTTCAGCGACATGTCGAGGTACTTGATGAACATGTACTGGTTGTAGCCATACATGCTCGGGAACCAGGCGGTGCCGGGGCGCTGGATCGTGTCGGTCTCCAGGTTCCGGGCAGCAGGCGGGGTCATGGTGATGCCCGACTCGAAGGTCAGGGTGCGCAGGTCGAGGCTGTGGAAGGTCAGGTTGACGTCCGCACCGCCGTGGCCCACGCCGAACTGCGAGTAGCTACCGCCACCCGAGATCGAGGTCACGATCTGGGTGTAGAACAGACCGACGTAGTTCGTGCGCTCGCCGAGGGCGAAGGTCGCGGTGCCGGGGGCACCCGAGACAGGGTGAGCACGGACCCAGTCGGTGTTGCCACCGGTGGCCGGGGCAGGCCGGGGTGCCGGCGCCCATGTAGCAGGTCTGACCGCAGTAGCTGTCCGAGAACAGGCCGTAGCTCTGCACGTTGGCGGCCTGGAGGCCGACGTTCGCGTAGGTCGCGTCGTTGTCGAGACCGGGGATCGCAGCGGTGGTCGCCGGGCCGGCGCCGGTGCGAGCGGCCTCGAGCTGGATGCCCGTGGTCATGAACCCGTTCTCGAAGGTCCGGGCGGTGCTGCCCACGCGGCTGCTGGTGGTCAGCCCCTGGTTGCGCAGCTCGGGCAGGAACACCCACTGAGCCAGCGCACGGTGCTTACCCACCAGGCCCGTGGTCGACGCCGAGGTGGCGAGACGGGGGTCCTGGAAGAAGGTGGTGTAGTCACCCAGGATCACCCAGGCGCCCGCGTTCTGAGCAACCGCAGTGGCGTCCGCGGCCGCAGTGGCCGAGTAGCCCTGCGTCTGCAGGCAGATCGCGCTGAAGGCGCTGGTGTTGATCGAGGTGGTCTCGTCACGGTCCGGCGCGCGCAGGCGGGTCGGAGGAGTGAACGAGCTGCCGTCGAAGTGAGTGGCGTACAGGTGAACGATGGTGTTCGCCGCGTCGGTGTAGGTGAACAGCACGAGGGCGTCACCCTTGGCCTGGCTGCTGTCACCGTCGCTGGTGCAGCAATCGCAGCAGTAGATCACGCGCACCCCAGCAACGTTGCCGTTGTTGGGGCTCATGCCGCCGCCGTCGGGGGCGAGGTTGTTGGACGCGATCGAGCTAGCCGGGAACGCGTCGTTGTTCGCGAGCTCCGAGCCGTTACCGAGGATTACCGTATCCCCGTCGTCACTGCAGCCCACCGCCAGTACACCGACGGCGAGGACGACTGCAGCCCCTCCCAAGAGGTTCTTAAACATGATTGGTCAGCCTCCTGAACCAGTTTGATTCGTAGTCTCGATCCAGCTTCGAAGTGCCAACCGTCCGGCGGCAGGGTTCTCGGCTCGATCTCGTCTCCCACTGAGTTTTGAACCGCTAGGTTCTTGAATTCCTTCGTGTTCGCTCTGCTGCGAGCAGCAAAGCCCCAGAACCCGATAGGCCACCCTTAAGCGAGCAGCGGACCGAACTGGGAAAACGAGGAAGTCAGCTCCCCTAACTCTTCAAATCCCCCTCAATAGAGGCGCGGATTCTGCACCTTGCGCTGGGGCGAGTCAACAACAAATCGCTGGCAAACCTAGAGTTGGAGTGCCGAAAAGCTGGCACTCCTCCACGAATGGGCAACGGTTTTTCGTCGATCGCCGTGCGCACGGTAGTTCCGTCCTCTGGGGACGTTTCGGCGGGCGTTGCAGGGCACTTGAGGATTTTTCGGTGGAGTTAGCGAGTTGCGGCGGCGCGCGTTCCCTGGGACTCTGTGCGCGCCCATGGAGCGGCTCTACTTAGATCACGCAGCGACCTCCTACCCGAAGGCGCCCGGCGTCGCGCAGGCAGCCGCGCGCTTCCTCGAGGCGCCCGCGGGGAACGCGGGGCGCGGCGTGCACGCGGAGGCGACGCGGGCCGCCGACGCCCTCGCGCACGCTCGGCGCGGGCTGGCAGAGCTCGTGGGTGCCCGACCCGAGCGGATGGCCTTGGTGCCTGGCGCGACCTTCGCGCTCAACGCGCTGCTGCAGGGGTCCCTCACCGCCGGAGAGCGGGTGATCGTCGGTCCCGAAGCCCACACCTCGGTCCTGCGCCCGCTTCGCCTCGTGGGGTGCGAGGTCGTCGAGGTCGCGAGCGACGACCTGCTGCGCTGGGACCTGGAGGACCTGCGCAGGCTGCTGGGCGAACCGACGCGAGCCGTGGTCGTGTCCCACGGGTCCAACGTCACCGGCGTCGTGCAGGACCTGGCCGCGATCGTCGAGCTCGCTCACGCGGTGGGCACGCGGGTGTTCGTCGACGGGGCGCAGACCGTGGGCGCCTTACCGCTCGACGTGGAGGCCCTGGAGCTCGATGCCCTGGCCTTCTCCGGGCACAAGGGTCTCCTGGGGCCGACCGGCACCGGCGGCCTCTACCTCCGGGACGGGCTCGAGCTGCGCCCCTGGATCTCCGGCGGCTCGGGCAGCAAGAGCCACGACGAGGCGCCGCCCCGCGCGTTCCCCGACGCGCTCGAGGTCGGGACCAAGAACGCCTGGGCCTTCGCGACCCTCGTCCCCGCGCTGGAGTGGATCGCGGCGCAGACCCCCGCGGCGCTGCACGCTCGCGCCGCGGAGCTGGGCGCCGCGCTGCGCGCGGGCCTCCAACAGCTCCCCGGGGTCACGCTCCACGCCGGCGCCGCGGACCACGACCTGGCGGTCGTCTCGTTCACGGCGGCGGGCTGGCGTCCCCCCGAGCTGGCGGTGACCCTCGACGCCCTGGGCGTCGCGCTGCGCGCGGGGCTCCACTGCGCCCCCCGCGCGCACCGGCGTCTGGGCACGCTCCCGGACGGGACCCTGCGCGTCAGCGCGGGGCCGTTCACCCGCCCTGATGACGTGGACGAGTTCCTCGCTCGGCTGGGCTCGATCCTGGTCTAGCAGCCCGTTGAAATCCGCTCCGGCAAGGCGCGAGGAGCGACGCGATGTCCGCATCGTGAGCGACGAGCAACGTAGTCGTCAGGAGTTGCTGGGCAACTCCTGACGATCGAGGGGGTCGGCGAAGCCGACCCCCCGAAGACCGGGGCGGATTTCAACGGGCTGCCTAGGGCTCCTGGAGCCAGAGCAGGCGGTCGAAGGGGTCGATGGTCAGCCGCTCCCAGCGCCGGAGGATGGGGGCTCCAGCCAGGAGCAGAGGATCTCGCCGCGCGAGAGATCCGCTGGGATGGACCACGAGCACCACGTCCTCGATCCGCCGCGGCCCGACCTCCAGGCTCAGGTCGCCGCGGTAGAGCGAGAGGCTCTGCCCCCCGGTCACGCCGCGCACGCCAAGGGTCCCGATCTTCTCCAGCTTCGCGCCGGCCGCCCGCAGCGCGTGCAGCGCCGCGAGGTTCGCGTCCAGGAACGGCCGCGGGTCGGCGTAGCCGGCCCCGCTGTCGAGCCGACAGGGGAGGTCGACGCCGCCGAGGCGCGCGTTCACGGTGGGCAGGTTCAGCGGGAAGGTCACCCCGGTCGCGCGCCAGCCCTCGCCCCGCGGCCGGCGCTCGCCCTTGAGCTCGACCCGCGCGCGCTGCGCCGGGTAGTCGATGCTCACGGCGTAGTTGATCAGGAGGTCGGTCCCCAGGAGCCCCACCTGCCGGCCTTCGTCGGGATGGCGAAAGTGCCCGTAGTCCGAGACCACGAACCGCGGCGCCTTGAAGAACCCGCTGCCCAGCGAGAGCCGGGGAGCACGACCTTCTCCACCTTCTGCACGCCGGTGGTCCCCGCCATGGAGCCGCCGTCCTCGAAGGTCCCGCGGATCCCGGTCTTGGCCAACCAGCCGCCGTCGATCCCCGACACGTTGGCGCCGGTGTCGAACAGGAACAGCCCGCGCGCCGTGCCCACCTCGAGCTCGACGTAGGTCGCGCCCTGGAGCGTGACCAGCGCGTAGTCGCAGCTGTCGACGGCGGCGGCGTCCGGGGTCTGGCCCCAGGCGCTCGCGCACAGCGCGAGCGGAATCAGCCCACGAATCACGCGTGCTCCTGCGCGAGGGTGGACAGGGCCTGGCCCTGGAGGCGATAGGGACGCCACTCGGTCTAGCCCTGGCGGTAGGCGCGGGTCGGCGGCGGGTCGCCGTAGCCCGGCATGAGCTCGACCACGGCGTCGATCTCGACCGAGACCCCGAGGGGCAGGCTCGGCGCGCCCACCGCGAAGCGCGCGTGACGGCCGATCTCGCCGAAGAGCTCCACGAACAGGTCCGAGGCGCCGTTGGCCACCTTGGGCTGATCGGTGAACTCCGCGGTGCAGGCCACGAACACCCCGAGCTTCACGATCCGCGCCACGCGCTCCAGGTCGCCGTCGCAGGCCGCCTTGACCTGGGACAGGATGTTCAGCGCGCACAGGCGCGCCGCCTCCTGGCCTTGCTCGATGCTCACGTCGTCGCCCAGGCGACCGGTGAACTTGAGCTCGCCCTCCCAGGCCGGGATCTGCCCCGCGACGAACACATGGTTGTTGCTCACGATGTAGGGCACGTAGTTGGCGGCGGGCTTGGCCGCCTGCGGCAGCGCGAGCCCCATGTCCTTCAAGCGGTCTTCGACACCCACGCGGGCCTCCGATCGAGGGCGAGATCGTAGCCGATCGGCTACTTGCCCGCGACGTAGCCCAGGTTCGGCTCGAGCCAGGTCTCGACCACGTCCAGCGGATCGCCCATGCGCCGGGCGTAGTCCTTGACCTGATCCTCCCCGACCGGGCCCACGGCGAAGTACTTGGCCTCGGGGTGCGCGAAGTAGAGCCCGCTGACCGAGGCCGCGGGGTGCATGGCCAAGCCCGAGGTGAGGGTGATCCCTGCCCGCGCCTCGGCGTCCAGGAGCTCGAACAGCCGCGGCTTGATCCGGTGGTCCGGGCTCGCCGGGTAGCCGGGCGCGGGGCGGATCCCGCGGTAGGTCTCCTTGTGCAGCTCCCGAGCCGAGAGCCGCCCGACCGCGTCGTAGCCCCACTCGGCCCGCACGCGCTCGTGGAGGAACTCGGCCAGCGCCTCGGCCAGGCGATCCGCCACCGCCTGGAGCAGGATCTTGCGGTAGGGGTCCTGGTCCGCCTCGGCCGCCGCGACCAGGGGCTCGAGGCCGAGGCCCGCGGTGACCGCGAACGCGCCCACGTGGTCCTCGAGGCCGCTCTCCCGGGGCGCGACGAAGTCGGCCAGCGACTGGTAGGGCCGGGTGTCGGTGCTCTTGGTCGACTTCTGCTGCTGCTGCCGCAGCTGGGGCAGGCGGCAGAGCTCGGCGCCGCCGTCGGTGAGCACGATGTCGTCGCCCTCGGCGTGGGCGCGGAACAGCCCGTAGACCGCGCGGGCGGTCAGCCCGCCCGAGGCGGCCAGCTCCTGGATCAGCGCCCGCGCGTCCTCCACCAGCTTGCGCGCTTGCTCGCCCTGCTCGGGGTGCTCGAGGATCGCGGGGTAGGTCCCGCGCAGCTCCCAGGTGTGCAGGAACGGCGTCCAGTCGATGTAGGGGATCAGCTCGCCGAGGGGAACGGTGAGCTCCTGGACCCCGAGGCGCTGGGGCGTGGGGAGGTCTTCGGCCCGCCACGCGATCGGGGTCCGGCGGGCGCGCGCCTCGGCCAGGGAGACCAAGGGCTGGCGGGTGGGGCTCTGCGCGAACGCCGCCTGGGCCGCCGCCTGCTCCTCGCGGTTCTTGGCGACCATGGCCTCCTTGCGCTCGGAGAGCAGGTCGCCCATGACGTCCACGGAGAGGCTCGCGTCCTTCACGTAGACCACCGGACCCGAGTAGGCGGGGGCGATCTTGACCGCGGTGTGCTTGCGCGAGGTGGTCGCGCCGCCGATCAGGAGCGGGCAGGTGAAGCCCTGGCGCTCCATTTCGCTGGCCACGTGGGTCATTTCCCGGAGGGAAGGCGTGATCAGCCCGCTGAGCCCGATCACGTCCGCGCCCTCGCGCTTGGCGCGGTCGAGGATGTCCTGGGCCGGCTGCATGACGCCCATGTCCACGATCTCGTAGCCGTTGCAGGCGAGCACGACCCCCACGATGTTCTTGCCGATGTCGTGGACGTCGCCCTTGACCGTGGCCAGGAGCAGCTTGCCCCGCGACGCGACGCTGTCGCGCTCCATGTGCGGCTCGAGCAGGGCCACCGCCTTCTGCATGACCCGCGCCGACTTGACGACCTGGGGCAGGAACATTTTCCCCGCGCCGAACAGCTCGCCCACGACCCCCATGCCGTCCATGAGCGGCCCCTCGATGATCGAGAGCGGGGTGGGGAAGGTCGCCAGCGCCTCGGCCACGTCCTGGTCCACGAACTTGGTCAGCCCGTGTAGCAGCGCGTGCCGGAAGCGCTCGGCCACCGTGCCCTCGCGCCAGGACAGGTCCTCGCTGCGCTTCTTGCCGCTGCCGCGCACCTGCTCGGCGTAGTCGACCAGGGCATCGGTCGCGCCGGGGTGGCGGTTGAACAGCACGTCCTCGACCAGGTCGCGCAGCTTCTTGGGCACCTCTTCGTAGACCGCGAGCTGCCCCGCGTTCACGATCCCCATGTCCAGCCCGGCCTCGATGGCGTGGTAGAGGAAGGCCGCGTGCATGGCCTCGCGCACGGCGTCGTTGCCCACGAAGGCGAAGCTCACGTTGCTGATCCCGCCGCTGAGCTTGATCCGGGGGAGCTTGGCCTTGATCAGGCGGCAGGCCTCGATGAACGCCAGGGCGTAGTCCGCGTGCTCCTCGATCCCGGTCGCCACGGCCAGCACGTTGGGGTCGTAGATGATGTCGTCGGGGGTGAACCCGACCTCCTCGGTCAGGAGGGTGTAGGCGCGCTCGGCGATCTCGAGCTTGTGCTGGGCGCTCACGGCCTGGCCCTGCTCGTCGAAGCCCATGACGACGACGGCGGCGCCGTAGTCGCGCACCTTGCGCGCGCGCTCGAGGAACTTCGCCTCGCCGTCCTTGAGGCTGATCGAGTTGACCACCCCCTTGCCCTGGAGCACCTTCAGCCCGGCCTCGAGCACCTCCCAGTCGGAGCTGTCGACCATGACCGGGATCCGGGCCACGTCGGGCTCGGCGGCGATCTGGTTGAGGAAGCGGGTCATGGCCGCGGGGCCCTCGATCAGGTCCGC
Source organism: Planctomycetota bacterium (assembly GCA_041402045.1). GTDB lineage: Bacteria > Planctomycetota > J058 > J058 > J058 > JAGQRJ01. The sequence continues at coordinate 24,325 of JAWKSZ010000080.1, forward strand.
GTCCATGCACACGTCGAGGATGTTCGCGCCGCCGGTGACCTGCTTGCGCGCGACCTCGACGGCGTCCTCGAACTTCTCCTCGCGGATCAGGCGCGAGAACTTGCGCGACCCGGAGACGTTGGTCCGCTCGCCGACGATCGTGAACCCGCCCGGGACGGGCGTGTAGAGCTCGAGCCCGCTCAGGCGCAGGGCCGGCTCCACCTCGGGGAGCTCGCGCGGAGCGTGGCCCTTCACCGCCTGCGCGATCGCGCGCACGTGCTCGGGCTGGCTCCCGCAGCAGCCGCCGGTGAGGTTCAGCCAGCCCGCCTCGGCGAACTCGCCGAGGGTCGTGGCCATGCTCTCGGGGGTCGCGTCGAACTCGCCGAACTCGTTGGGGAGGCCGGCGTTCGGGTAGCAGCCCACGGGGATCGGGGCGACCCGGGCGAGCTGACTCAGGAGCGGGCGCATGGCCTCGGGGCCCAGCGCGCAGTTCATGAGCACCGCGGTCAGGTCGAAGTGCTCGATCGAGGCCCACACCGCCTCGATCGTCTGCCCCGAGAGGATCCGGTCGGACCCCTCCTGGGTGAAGGTGATCGAGGCCAGGAGCGGGAGCTCGGGGCGGTCGAGCTCGCGCTTGACCGCGGTCACCGCGCCGAGGGCCGCCTTGAGGTTCAGGGTGTCGATCGAGGTCTCGCACAGGATCATGTCGACCCCGCCCTCGATCAGGCCCTTGGCCTGCTCGTGGTAGGCGGCGAACAGCCCGTCGTAGTCGATCGCCCGGAACGCCGGCTGGTCGGCCTTGGGGCTGAGCGAGCCCATGCGGTTGGTGGGCCCGATCGAGCCCGCCACGAAGCGCACGTCGCCGGGGTGGCTGGCCTCCCAGGCCTCGACCGCCTCTTGCGCGACCCGCGCCGCGGCGTGGTTCAGCTCGTAGACATGGTCCTGGAGCGCGTAGTCCTCCATGGCCACGGAGGTCGCGTTGAAGCTGTTGGTCTCGATCACGTCGGCGCCGACGTCGAGGTAGATCGTGTGGATCTTGCGCAGCAGGTCCGGCTGCGTGATCACCAGCACGTCGTTGCAGTTGTGCAGCGGGACCGAGTGGTCCTTGAAGCGCTCGCCGCGGAAGGCGGCCTCGTCGAGCTGCTCACGCTGGATCAGCGTGCCCATGGCGCCGTCGAGGACGACGATCCGCTGCTTCAAGAGCTGGGCGAGCGCCTGGTGTTTCAGGACACGGGTCGCGGGGGCCATGAGCACCTCCGATCCAGGGGATGTTGCCTGCATGAAAAGGGCTTACGGTAGTGCCTCGACCGCCGGTCGCCAACCGTAAAACCTTGATTCGGGTGCGGCGTCCGCCCCTACTCGGGGAGGGCGCGCGCGAAGAAGTCGAAGGCGTTCTGGCCCATGATCCGCTCGGCCTCCTCGGGGCTGAACCCGTCGGCGAGGAGCGCCTCGGTGATCTCCACGAGCCCGCTGACGTCGACCGGGCAGCGCACCGAGCCGTCGAAGTCCGAGCCCAGGGCCACGTGCTCGACGCCGACCAGGTCCGCCGTGTAGCGGATCGCGCGCACGACCTCGGCCACCGTCGCCTCCGGGAGCGCGGGGGCGAAGAACGCGATCCCGATCAGCCCGTCGTGCTCGGCCACGCGCTGGAGCTGCTCGTCGCTCAGGTTCCGCGGCCCGGGCTGCGTGCCCTGGACGCCGGTGTGGCTCACGAGCAGGGGGCGCTCCGTGAGCGCGAGCACGTCCTCCACCAGCGCCGGCGAGGCGTGGCTGAGGTCGACGATCATGCCCAGCTCGTCGATCCGCTGGATCACCTGCCGCCCGAACTCGGTCAGCCCGCCCAGGCTCTCGCCGTGGGCCGAGCCGCCCAGGCGGTTGTCGAAGAAGTGGGTCGGCCCAAAGGTCCGCACCCCGAGCTCGAACAGGGCGTCCAGGTTCGCGAGCTCCCCGTCGAGGCAGTGCCCGCCCTCGACGCCCAGGATCCCGGCGACGGCCTGGGGCCGCTCGGCGCGCAGCTCGAGGAACGCCGCGAGCTCGGCCTGGGTGCGCACCGGCACCAGCCCGCCCTCGGAGCGCGCGACGGCGTCCGCGAAGCGCTCGGACATGTAGCGCGCGCGGGCGAACAGCGGGCTGCGCGCCTCCGCCGGCCAGCCGTTGAGCCACACCAGGGGCGCGATCATGTCCGGGCTGTCGCTGGGGTTCCCTTGCTGCTTGTTCGAGAGCGGGTGCCGCGTGGGCATGGTGAACACCTGGAGCGCCACGTTCCCGTCCACGAGCCGCGGCAGATCGACCAGCCCGTGGGTGTGGCGCTCGAGCAGGTCGCGGTCCCACATGAGCGAGTCCGCGTGCAGGTCGGCGACCAGGATCCGCTCGTGCAGCGCGCGCGCCTCCTCGCTCACCTCGTAGGGCGGGGGGACCAGCGCCCGGTTCAGGGCGCGGTCGACGAGGGTCCCGCCGAGCTGCGCGAACAGCGCCCCCAGGAGCCCCAGCCCCAGGAGCAGGACCAAACAACAACGGCCCCAGCGCACGCGTCGGCGCCGGGTCGGGGTCTCGGGTTCGTCGCTCATGGCGCCACCCTACCTCGCGCGGTTTGGCGCGACAGCCTCCCGCGCCGGGCGAGGTCGGGTGTTGCGCCGCCGGGGCCACCCTGGTGACATACGGCGCGCCGCGGGCGCGGGGAGTCAGACCGTGCGAATCCTCTCAGGGGTGCAGCCCTCCGGCGAGCTGCACCTGGGCAACTACTTCGGCGCGATCCAGCAGCACCTGGCGCTGCAAGACCAGGGCGACGCCTTCTACTTCATCGCCGACTACCACTCGCTGACGACGCTGCACGACGCCGCGCGCCTGCGGCAGCTCAGCCGCGAGGTGGCCGCGACCTACCTCGCCCTCGGCCTCGACCCGGCGCGGGCGACGTTCTTCCGCCAGTCCGACGTGCCGGAGGTGCACGAGCTGACCTGGATGCTCGAGTGCGTGACGGGCATGGGGCTCCTGCAGCGGGCCACGAGCTACAAGGACAAGCTCGCGCGCGGCCTCAAGCCGAACGTGGGGCTGTTCACCTACCCCGCGCTCATGGCGGCGGACATTCTGATCTACGGCTCGAACCTCGTGCCCGTGGGCGCCGACCAGGTCCAGCACGTCGAGATCGCCCAGGACATGGCCCAGAGCTTCAACCACGCCTTCGGGGTGGAGGTGCTCCTGCGCCCGGAGTACCGGCTCTCGAAGACCCCCAAGGTCCCGGGGGTCGACGGCCAGAAGATGTCCAAGAGCTACGGCAACACGATCCCGATCTTCGCCAAGGGCAAGGCGCTCAAGCGCGCGGTCAACGCGATCGTCACCGACTCCAAGGACCCCAAGACCGAGGCCCTGGACCCGGAGACCTGCAACGCCTTCGCGATCCTCGCGCTCTTCGCCCCGGAGGACGAGCTGCAGGAGCTGGCTCGGCGCTATCGGGAGGACCGCACCTTCCCCGGCTACGGCGTGACGAAGAAGGGGATCGTCGAGCAGATCGACGCCCACTTCGGCCCGGCCCGCGAGCGCTTCGAGCAGCTCATGCAGCCCCAGAGCGAGCTCGAGGACGTGCTGCGCCAGGGCGCGCAGCGCGCCCGCGCGGTCGCCCGCGAGACCGTCGAGCGCTGCCGGGAGGCGACGGGGCTGGGCCCGCGCCTCACCTGAGGCGCGCGCTCAAGCCCCCCTGCCCCAGGCAGTTCCGCGCGTTCTGAGAATCCCTGAGTCAGCCCGAGCCGCGCGAGCGTCCTCGGGGTGCACCAGGGAACGGGAGGCCCGCTGGGCGACGTACGACAGGCAGCCGGGACCCGCCGCGAGGCCCAGAGCCTCGAGGCCCACCGGACGCGCCTCGTGCGCTGCGCTCAGCGTGTGCTGACCGACCCCGGAGAGGCGGAGGACGTGGCGCAAGAGACCCTCGAGCGCGGGCTGGACGCGGAGCTGCGGGAGGAGCGCGCCCTCGGGGCGTGGCTGCTCGCGACCTGCACCCGGCTGGCGATCGATCGCCTCCGCCGACGCCAGCGCCGCGAGCGCGCCCTGGCCCGCGCGCCCCAGCCCCGACCCGCCCCGGATCCCGGCGCGGTGGTCCTGACCCGCGCGGAGGCCCGCCGCGCTCGGGCTGCCCTCGATCGCCTGCAGGATCCCTACCGGGCGGCCATGCGCCTGCGCTACCTCGAGCAGCTCGAGGTGCCCGAGATCGCCGTCGAGCTGGACGCGAACCCGCACACCGTGCGCACCTGGCTCGGCCGGGGGCTGGTCAAGCTGCGCGCAGAGCTGGGGGTCCGGTGAGCGCTTGCGACGACGTGCGCCCGCTCCTGGGCGAGCTGCTCCTGGGCGCGCTCGACGCGCCAGACGAGGCGCTGGACCACGTGGCGGACTGCGCGGACTGCGCCCGCGAGCTGGCCGCCCTGCACGAGCTCGAGCTGACCCTCGCGCTCCCCGCGCGCCCGACGCCGTGGGTGGCCTGGGGCCTGGTGCTCGCCTGCGCCGCCGGGGCAGGGCTGCTCCTGGGCTCGCTCGTCGGCGGGGGAACGCCGCGCGCGCCGCGCCCCCAGGTGCTCGAAGGCAGCGCCCGTCAACTGCGCAGCCGCGCGCTCCCAGGCGACGCGCTCCCCGCGGGCCGAATCGTCGCCGGAGACGAGGGCCTGACGCTGCGCCTGCCCGACGGGAGCGTGCTGCGCGCGCTCCCGGGCGCGGCCCTCAGCTTGGAATCCACTCGCGCGCTGCGGCTCTACCGGGGGCACGCGCGCCTATCGGTCGTTCGCGACCCCGCCCGCCCGTTTCGCGTGGAGACTCCGCGCGCGCCGGTGCGGGTCGTGGGGACGGTGTTCGACGTGCACGTCGAGGAGGTCGTCGTGGCAGGAACGGGAGTCAAGGCCGCCGGGTTGGCGGCGGTGGTCGGGGTGTCGGTGCTCAGCGGCGCGGTGCTCTTCGGCGAGGGCGCGGACGCCCTCGAGGTCGAGAGCGGCCAGGCCGCGGTCGCCGACGTCTCCGGCGTGCGCCGGGTCGCGGTCGGCGCCCAGGCGGTCGCCCAGGCCCAGGCGGCTCAGCACGAGGCCGAGGCGGCGTTGGACGCTCAGCGCGCGCGCGCCGACGCCCTCGAGGCCGAGGCGGCCACGCTCCGCGCGCGGGTGGAGGCCCTCGAGGCCGCGCAGACGGACCCCGCGGCGCCCCCCGAGGATCCAGCGCCGCCGCCGACGCCGACCAGCCACGCGTTCACCTTCGGCGACACCAGCCCGGAGCGAGCGCACCTGCAGGAGATCGAGTGGGAGGCCCCGGCCGAGGCGGTGCGCACCATGCTCCCGCTCCTGACCGAGTACGCCCAGACGCTGCTCGCGGGCGAGAAGCCGTCCGACGAGCTCCAGGTCGCGGTCTACAAACAGAACGCCAAGCTGATCGAGCCCTACCTCGAGGTCCGCGGCAAGCTCCCCACCCACGCCGACGGCAACGGTGAGTACGCCCACCCGGCGTTCCTGGCCTCCCTCCTCGACGCCTACCTGCGCGCGGCGGGCCGCCCCCTGGACGAGGCCCAGCGCGCTCGGGTGGAGGCCCTCGGACGCGACTACGACGCCGCCTGGGCCCAGGCCCAGCTCGGCTACCGCGAGGACACCCTGCGAGTCGAGAAGCTCCTGGACGAGCTGAAGCTCAAGGCCGCCTTCCGCGCGAACCTCGACGGCGTGCTCGACGGGCAGCAGCGCGCGCTCCTGGGCGACGAGTCCCTCAAGGACGTGAGCGGCATGGACCTGTTCTCACCGGTCCTCGTGTTCTCGGCCACCTCCCGCGTGCTCCCAGGCGCCGACGCTCCGGCGCTCCGCGCCCAGCTCCAGGGCACCCTCGCCAGCCTGGGGATCGACGGCCAGACCCCCGGGGTCGACGCGGTCCTCGACGCCTGGCTCGCGGCGGCGCTCGATCCGACGCCGGTCCCCGAGCACGCGGTCTGGGCGTACACCCTGCAGGACGGCCTGCGGTCCTTGGCCGCCGAGGCCGCGGCCTTCCGCCGCCTGACCCAGCTCCCGCTGGCCCCCGAGCAGCTCGCGGCCCTGCGCGCGGCGGGCTGGACGGTCATTCCCCGGCTCATGGCTCAGTAGCGCCCCCCTCGGGTGGGCCCCAAACGAATCCATTCGCGGTTCCGTCTCCCCGAAGGGCGTTGGGGCTCACCCCGGCCGGACCGGAAACGGTCCCATGGATCCTTCGGCTCACCCCGCGCGGTCCCCAACTGAGACCTTGGCGCCGTTGAGCTCACTTGGGCGGGATCAAACTGAGACTCCGGCCCGTCCCGTTTCGCTTGCGGTGCGTAGGGACAGCCCGGAGTGGATCAGAAGGACTGGCTGAGCCCGAAGTAGTACTCGGGGCCGAGCTCGTCGGTCTCGTCGATGCGGAAGCCGACGTCGAACCGCAGGGTCACGTTGGTGACCCCGAAGACGTCGACGAAGCAGCGGAAGCCGAACCCCGTGCCCCACTTCCAGTCGTTCGCGTCCTTGATCACGCGATCGACCGACTCGCCGACGTCGCCGGCGTCGAGGAACAGCACGACCTGCATCTTGCGCAGCCAGCTCAGCCACAAGAGCGGGAAGTTCATGTCGGTGAACACGTGGTGCCGCAGCTCCGTACGCACCACGAACAGCGAACGGTCGACGAAGCGGCTCGTCTGCACGCCGCGGACCGTGGTCTCTCCGCCCGCGTCGAACAGGCGCTGCGTCGGCACGTCGCTGCCCTCGATCTGACCCCACACCACCTCGGCGCCGACGTGGGTCCCGCGCCAGAGCTGGGTCACGAAGGCCGAGGAGCCGCTGAGGGAGAGGAAGCGGAACTCGGTGCCGAACACCTTGTCGGAATACTCCATGCCGAAGCCCACGCCGAACCCGGCGGTCGGGTCGACGCTGTACTGGCGCGTGTCGAACCCAAAGCCGAGCGACGCGCTGGCCAGGGTCCCCTCGGACTCCACGAGCGTGGTCCGGTCGCGGAGCACCCCCGCGTTGACCTCCTGCAGGGTCAGCCCCGTCCTGAGGCCCATGCCGAAGGTGCGCTCGTCGATGAAGAACCCGAAGCCGTGGGCGTAGGCCACGCTCACCCCGCGCTCGTCCTCCTGCACGAAGCCGTCGAGCAGGATCCGGTCGGCGTAGCTGCGGAAGGGGAACAGGGTGATCCCGGCCTCGACCTCGTTGCGGTTGCCGTTGTTCAGGTCGACCCGCGCGCTGAAGCGGTTGAGCAGGAACTTGGGCAGGACCGGCGAGCGGTCGTCGCCGCGGAAGGCCTGAGCGATCCGGAAGCCCGGGTCGAGGCGGATCGCGCTGAACACGCCGTCGTCTACCTCGAGCTCGACCTCGCCCTCGGGGCCCTTGCCCTCCCAGATCGCCTGCACCGGCTGCCCTTGGGCGTCCTCGCCCTGGACCACCACCGGCTCGCCCACGAGCCGCACCCGGGGGTCGCCCTCGCGGCGCACCTTGACCCGCACCCGCACCCGGCCGTCGGGGAGCTCCTCGAGCTCCTCCACGTCCTCGACCAGCACGTTCTCCTGCGGGATCGGCCCCAACCACAGCCCGAAGAAGTCCCGGTCGAGGTCGGGGTTCAGCGCCTGAGCGCGCTCGCGGAAGCTCGGGCTCGGTCCCTCGGCCCCCAGGCTGTCGCGCACCAAGGCCTCGAGCTCCTCGTCCGAGAGCTTCTCGCGCAGCTTCTCCAGCACGACCCGGCCGCGCTGGCGCCGCCACAAGGAGCGCGCGAAGGCGTCGGGCACGCTGACCCAGTTCTCGTAGAAGTAGCCGAAGTAGACCCCGGAGTCGGGGAACTTGGGGGCGCGCAGGATCTGGTCCACCGACGGGATCCAGTCGAGCCAGGTCAGGGCCTCGCGAATGTCCGAGCCCTCGAGCCCGCCGCGGTCCTGGGCCCAGCTCTGCACGGCATACCAGGCCAGGGCCTCGGCGATCCAGTCCTGGTCCCCGCCCTGGGGGATCGCGTCCAGGTCCTGACGGATCAGGCTCTGCATGACCCCGCGCCACACCTCGACGTCGATCAGGCCCTCGAGCAGCACGAACACGTCGAAGATCCGCTCCGAGTAGAAGATCACCTTGTCCGCGACCACGAGGTTCCGGTCGCGGAGCGGGGCCTCGACGAACAGGACCTCTCCGGGCGCCTCCCCGGACTCCGGGAACTGCTGGCGCAGCCAGCGCCCGGCGTTCTGGGCCAGCTCGACCAGGCGCTGCGCGCGCTCGCCGTCGCCCTCGCTCCCGTAGACCCGGACCCCGGGCGCACGGGTCTTGGGGTCCGCCTCGGCCAGGGCATACAAGCGCTCGCCGAGGGCCAACGAGGGCGAGCTCCCCTCGAAGCGCAGCTCGGCCCCGCTCTGGATCGGCTGACCGTCCAGGAGCACCGAGCGCGGCCGCTCGGGGTCGGGCCAGTCGACCTCGAGCTTCAGGTCGTAGATCGCCTGGGCCGGCGGGCGCATGGGGTTGCGCTCCCCGTCCGCGTCCAGCGCCGGCACGTAGGGCAGCCAGCCGCCCTCGAGGATCCAGCGCCCGTCGTAGCGCCCGAAGCTCCCCAGCCGCTCGGGGACGTAGGCGGAGTACTCGAGCTCGAGGTCGACACGCCCCCCCGGCTCCAAGGGCGGATCCAGGGCGACGTCGAGGGCGACGCCCTCGGGGAGCGCAGGCGCAGGGTGCGGGCTCGTGACCACGCTGCCCCCGCCGCGGCGGCGGAGCGCGTCCAGGCGCGCGTGCCCCCAGTCGAAGAAGCGCACGTAGTAGCGGTCGACGTTGACGTCGGTGATCGCCGGATCGAGCTCCGCGAAGCGGTTGGGATAGAGCACCAGCGGCAGGTGCGAGACTGGCTCCTCGCCCGGGTTGCGCACGCTGACCACGCCGCGCACCCGGACCTCGCCGGTGTCGGGCTCGACCACGACGCCGTAGCGGTACCACACGTCGGGGGCCGCGGAGGCGGAGCCTGCTGCGGCCGCGATCAAGAGCGCGAACCACCCCGCGCGCTGCGCTGGACGCGTCGTGGGCACGCGCTCAGTCCACCGTGACGATCCGCGCCTCGACCGGCGGCGGGGTATAGGGGCTCTGCTCGCGCAGGAAGACCTCGAGCAGCTCCCGGCGGGTCTGGGGGTGCTCCCTGCGCTCCGTCCCCTGCGTGAACACCTGCTTGCCGTCGCCTCCTGCGGCGAGGAACGAGTTCGTCGCCACCCGGTAGGAGCGCTCGGCCTCCAATGGTTTCCCGCCGACCTCGACCTCGCGCAGGCGCGCCCCGCTCGGGGCGCCGGGCGCGACGGTCAGGCGCAGCCCGCTGACGTCGCACGCCGCGCGCTCGTCCTCGAGGCACTGCTCCAGGAGCGCCCTGAGCTGGGCGCCGGTCAGCGTCATGACCACCACGGTGTTGCCGAAGGGCGCGACCTCGTAGACCTCGCGCCGCGTGACCTCTCCGGCCGCGAGGTCGGCCCGGATCCCCGGCTTGTTCTGCAGCCCGACGTCGGCCCCAGCCACCTTGCGGAACAGGTCGGCCTCCAGGTTCCCCAGACCGGAGGACGCGAAGCCCGGGCGCCGCTCGAGGGGCGCCGCGAGGGTGCCCACGACTTCGGCGAACTCGCGCTCGACCTCCGCCAGGTGCGGGGCGAGGAGCGCCTCGAGGTCGTCGCCGGGGGTCAGGAGCTCAGCGCGGACCTCGGGCTCTCCGCCGGCGCTGGGCAGCTCGAGCCGGATCCTGCCCAGGTGCTCGGTCTTGGCCCCGGTCTGCGCGATCAGGACCCCGTTGACCCGCTTCCCCTGCGGGAAGGCCTCGTGGTTGTGTCCGCCCACGATCACGTCCACCCGCCGACCGAAGTGTTCGGCCACCTTGGAGTCGTGCTCGAGGCCGGAGTGCGACACGAGGACCACCAGGTCCAGGTCGCGCGGCAGTGCGTCCAGGACCGGCTCCAGCGCCGTGACCTCGTCCTCCGCGCGCAGCCCCGCGGTCAACCCGGCGAGGGTCAGGTCCGCGAGGTCGGAGGGGGTGGTGCCCACGATCCCCACGCGCAGCTCGCGCCCGAACCCGTCGAACAGCGTGCGCACCACCGCCGCCCCGCGCAGTCGATCCTGAGGGGTGTGCTCGCCCAGCCACGCCGGGCGCTGCCCGCCCTGCACCTCGCGCAGGTTCGCCGCCAGCAGGGGGAAGTCCGCCGCCTCGGCCAGCTTGGCGGTGACCTCGAGCCCGTGGTCGAAGTCGTGGTTGCCCACCGCCACGGCGTCGTAGCCGAGGTGGTTCATCCACTCGATCACGACCTGCCCGTCGGAGAGGTCGCCCTCCGGCGTCCCCTTGAACAGGTCCCCGGCGTCGAGCAACAGCACCGCGTCCCCGGCGACCCGCGCGCGGTCCCGCTGCTCGCGGATCCGCCGCCCGAGGGCGACCAGGCCCCCGCGCTCGCCCTTGGGCAAGACCTGCCCGTGGAGGTCGTTGGTGTGCAGGATCGTCAGCCGGCGCGGGGCGCGCTCGAGCTCGTGGGTCGAGGTGCGCGCCGGAGCTGCCGTGGGGCGAGCCAGGTCGCCGCCGAGCTGGAAGGCGACGCCCATGCTGGACACGGCGACGGCCACCAGCGCCGCGGTCCACACCGAGAGGTCGAGGTTGATCGTCGATCCGCTGTCGTGCCCATGACCCATGACGCCCTCCAGGGCGGGCACGGTAGCAGGTCGACGGGGCGCGTCACAGCGCCCGAGCGCGCGCGCCAGGCGGGATCAGGCCCGGTCCAGGCTCCAGTCCTTGCCGCCCCAGCCCTCCTCCTGCCCGGCGGGCTGCGGCGCGGGCCCAATGAAGGACTCCACGAACTCCATCAGCTCGTGGGGTCGGTAGGGCTTGGGCAGGTAGCCGTCGAACCCCGCAGCGAACACGCGCTCGCGGTCGCCGCTCATGCTGTGGGCCGTGCAGGCCAGGACCTTGAGCGGGAACAAGCGCGGGTCTGCGCGGATCCTGCGCAGGGTCTCCCAGCCGTCCACGATCGGCATGGAGATGTCGAGGAGCAGCACCGCGGGGATCCGCTCCTCGAGGACGGCGAGGGCCTCCTCGCCGTTCTGCACCACCTCCACGGGCCAGCGCCCGAGGAACACCTGGCGCATGTACTCCCGGTTGTGCTTGTTGTCGTCGGCGATCAGGATCCAAGGAGCGTCGGTCACCGCGGGCAGCCTTCCAGGTCCCCCAGTTGGACGCGGCACAGGCTGGGGGGGGCCTGATCGCGGAGGAAGTTCGCGCTCGCGGGCTCGGCCTGGAGGCAGGCCGCGAGCACCGGCAGCAGGCGGCCGGGGTCGGTCGCCTTGTCGAGGGCCGCGAAGGCGCCCTCGCGCAGGGTCTCGTTGACGTCCTCGCGGGCCGACATGACCACGACGGGGATGTGCTGCGTGCGCACGTCGCTCTTGAGCACGTGCAAGACCTCGCGCCCGTCGCTGTGCGGGAGGCGCAGATCCAGGAGCACCGCGTCGGGCTGGGTGCGCCGCGCGAGGGCCACGCCGTGGGCGGCCTCCTGAGCGTACTCCACCGCGAGCTGTCGCAGCAGCCCAGGCAAGGTCTCGTCGGAGAGCCACACCCGCACCAGCTCGCAGAACGCGGGGTCGTCGTCGATCACGAGCAGCCGGCGCTGCCCGGCGACCGGCTCCGGGGCCGCCGCGGGGGCGGGCGCCGCCGGCAGCACGAGGGAGAAGCGCGAGCCTGCCCCCGGTGTGCTCTGTAGGCGGACCTCGCCGCCCATGCCCGCGAGCAACTGCCGCACGATCGGAAGCCCGAGCCCCGTCCCTCCGTGGCTGCGGGTGTACGAGCCGTCGGCCTGACGGAAGGGCTGGAAGATCGCGCCCTGATCGGCCCGGCTGATCCCCGGCCCGGTGTCGATCACGTGGATCGCGACCAGCTCCGGCCCCCCCGCGACGGGCAGGCGTTCGGCGTCGATGGTGATCGTACCCGACGCCGTGAACTTGGCGGCGTTCCCCACCAGGTTCACCAGGCACTGCTTGAAGCGGACCGGGTCCAGCCGCAGGCAGCCGAGGCTCTCGAGCCCCGGGCCCTGCACGAACTCCACCGGACGTTGCTCGAGCAGGGGCCGCATGTCCTCCAGCACCTCTGCGATCAAGGGCCGGGGGTCCGTCGGCTCGAGGAAGAGCTGCAGGTCGCCGGCGGCCAGCTTGGACGCGTCGAGGATCGAGTTGATCAGGCTCAGGAGGTGCTGCGCGTTCTCGTGCACGCTCTCGAGGCCGGACCGCGGCGCCGGAGGCAGCTTGGGCCCGATCCGCTCCAGGAGCAGATCGACGTAGCCCAGGATCGCGTTCAGCGGCGTGCGCAGCTCGTGGGAGACGTTGGCGAGGAACTCGGACTTGAGCCGGCTCGCCTCCTCCAGCTCGCGTCGCGCGGCGAGCTCGGCCTCCTGCTCGCGCAGCTGGACCGCCTGCTCGAGGAGCTGGCGGTCGTTGGCCTCGAGCCGGGCGGCGATCGAGTCCTGCTCGTAGAGCTTGCGCAGCTCCGGCCCCCGCTCGCCCCACTCCTCGACCGGGAGCCCGAGGAAGCTGCACGTGTCCACGTCGTCCGAGTGCGCGGCGCACTCGGTCTCCACGAAGAACACGGCGCGCCCGAGGCAGGCGCTCACGTAGCCCGTGAGGTAGCCGGTCAGCCGGTGGCAGCGGGGGGTCGCCACGGGCCCGAAGCGGTTCTTGAACTCCTCGGCTTCGAACGCGTTCTGCGCGCGGACCTCGGCGCGGAACAGCCCCCGCGCGCGATCGGAGGCCAGCTCGCTGAACCCGACCTGGCCCACCCCGCTGAGGCTGAGCATTTGCGCCGACGCCCGCAACCACTCGTGCTCCGAGTCCCAGTCCAGGAGCTCCCGCAACTGGGTGGCCTCGGTGTAGCCCGACTGGTAGCCGAAGCGCGCGAGCACGCCCCGGGCCGCGGCCTCACCCAGGGTCGACTCCAGCTCGTCGGCGAGGCGGTAGATCGAGCCCGAGTCGAACAGCAGCGCGCGTCCGCGCGTGCCGATCGCGATCCGCCCTGGGGCGGGGGTCGAGGCGAGCAAGAGGT
>JAWKSZ010000081.1:0-36481 GCA_041402045.1 Planctomycetota bacterium
GGCGAAGCCGATCAGGGTGAGGGACGCGGCCAGGACCAGGGTGGCGGCCAGGTGCAGGGGGCCGCGGCGTGAGGTGAGCTGCTCCTCCAGGAGCTGATCGCGGGTGGCGAGCTTGAGCTCCTGGAGCAGGTCCGGGGGCGGCGGGGCCTTGCGCAGGGAGCCCGGAATGGGGCGGAGCTCGTCCACGAGGCGGTTGCACGCCGCGCAGCGGGCGAGGTGGGCGTTGGCCGCCTGGGCCTCGTCGTCGGGCAGGCCGCCGTAGAGCAGCTCCGGGAGCGCGGTCTCCAGCGCCTCACAGTTCACGGGACGGCACCTCCTGCTCCGCGCCCAGGGCCTTGTGGAGGCGCTGGAGCGCATAGCGCATGCGGCTCTTGACCGTGTCGCGGGGCACGTCCAGGGCGTCCGCGATCTGGTTGAACGTCAGCTCCCCGTGCTCGCGGAGGAGGAACACCTCGCGCTGCTCCGGGGGAAGGGTGCGCAGCGCGCGCTCGACGCGGCGGCTGAGCTCCGCGCGGGCCAGGCGGTCGACGATCGAAGGGCCGTCGGTGGGGACGTCGCCCAGGGAGTCGTCGGTCTCGACCCGAGCCTCGCGACGGCCCCGGGTGCGCACGTGATCCAGGCACGCGTTGCGGGCGATCGAGAACAGCCAGGTGCGGACCTTCGAGCGGCCGCGAAACCCTCGGGCGCCGCGGAGGACCTTGAGCCACGCCTCCTGGGTCACGTCGCGGGCGGCGTCGGGATCCCCCAGGTAGTGCAGCACGAAGGAGTAGATCGGCTGGTGATACCGCTCCACCAGCGCGTCCATGGCCACCGCCTCCCCCCCCAGGAACCGGCGGAGGAGCGCAGCGTCCTCGTCTTCGCGGGGGGGCGCCAGGGGGCCTACTTCCCCGTGGGCGCGGAGGACTGGGCGCGGCGAATCGAGGCTCGGACCTCGTCCGGCGCGGCGCAGAGCGCGTCCCAAGGCGCGAGGTCGATCCCCAGGCGCTCGACGAGGGCGTCGAGCTCCGCCGACTCGAGGGCCTGGCCCTCGCCGCTGTCGTAGAGGAACTGACCGGCCAAGGGGCGTTGGAGCACGCGCTCGATCACCAGGTGGCCGTCGCGGCCGATCTCGGCGTCGTCATCGATCCGCACCGTGAGCACGTAGCCGGCGCCATGGTTGTAGACGCTGGCCGCCGACTCCCGGACCTCGAACAGGCCCGCGGGGTCCGGGGCCGCGCGCACCCGTTCCAGCAAGTCCGCCACGTCGTCGCTCGGCCCCTTGGGCAGGAACACCAGGGCCCACACCACGCCCAGGGCGCCGAGGACGAGGTAGAGCGCCACGCGCCAGCGGCTGGCCTGAGCGCGAGCAGGGGCGGGCGGGGAGGCGTCGGTCATGCAGGGTCCTCGGGGATCTGGGTCACGTCTTCGAGCTCGCCCACGCGGCCGGCGAGCTCGCGCAGCCACGCGCTCGCGCCGCGGCTGGTGTCCTGCACCCGCTCGCTGCCCCACACGAGGAACAGCGCTCGCGTCGTGGCGGCGTGGGTCTTCGTGCGCTGCGCGTCCTTGACCGCGTTGGCGCAGGGGCCCTGGGCGTCGTGGAGGCAGAGCAGGCCGCCCAGGGCGATCTCCTGCCCCGAGGCGTTGAACACGTAGCTGGCGCCTGGGTCCGCGCGGCGGACCGCCAGGGGCGCGGACAGCCGGTCGCGATCGACGACGGAGATCGAGAGCCCGGCGTGGAGCGAGACCACGTTGATCAGGTCGACGACGAGGTTGATCTCGGGCAGCGGGCCCTCGGCGGCGGCGCGCACGAGGTACTCCGCCGCCGGCTTCCCGCGGCCGGTGGGCTTGTAGCCGTCGTGGCGCAGGAGGTCGCGCATGGCCTGGCGCACCGCCTCGTCTCGCCGCACCGGCGCCGCGGCGTCGTCGCGGGCGAGGTCGCGCAGCCAGCCGGGGACCTCGAGGTCGCCCAGGGGGCCGGGCAAGGTCAGCGCGAAGGCCCCCAGGCACAGGTCAGGGTGCGGAGACACGGAGAGCTCGATCACGCGGGGGGCCTCACGTCTGGGGCTCTGCGAGGGGTTGGGGGCCGAGGCTGCGCCAGGTCTTCCAGAGCGCGCTGCCCACGCTGAGGACCACGAGGCCCCAGATCAACAGGCGCTTGGTCCGGTCGCGGAAGGCGAGCAACGCGCCCAGCTCGCGCAGGCCGTCGATCCCCAGCGCGACGAGGGCGACCCCCAGCCAGAAGGAGCCCCAGCCGCCGCGTCGCGCGTAGCGGCCCCAGGCCCGCAGCCCCGCGCCGAGGAACACCACGCTCAACCCGGGGTACACGAACGCCCACGCGTCGCTCACGTCGCGTAGAGCGCGGCGACCTGGTCGCCGTAGCCGTTGTAAGGGGAGGGTCGGGCGCTCACCGTCGATCCCAGCACGCGCTCCTTGGCCTGGGACCAGCGGTGGGCACCGCGGGGTCGACGTTGCTCAGCCAGGAGTACTCCGCGGGGTAGGCGTCGTTCCAGAAGGTGGGCGGCTGGGTGTCCATGAGCTGCAGGCTGACCACGCTCTTGGCGCTCTTGTAGCCGTATTTCCAGGGGACCACGATCCTCAGCGGGGCGCCGCTCTGCGGCGGCAGGCGCTTGCCGTAGACCCCGGTCACCACCAGGGTCAGGTCGTGCATGGCCTCGTCCAGGCGCAGCGCCTCGTAGTAGGGCCAGGTGAAGTCGTCCTTGCGCTGCCCGGGGGCTTGCTGCGGGTCGTGGAAGGAGTGGAACCAGACGTACTTCGCCTCGGGCTTCACCCCGACCTTCTCCAGGACCTTGCGCAGCGGGACCCCGGTCCAGGGCACCGTCATGGCCCAGGCCTCCACGCAGCGGAAGCGATACACGCGCTCCTCCAGGCCCAGCGCCTCGACCTGCTCCAGGCCCAGGGTCCCCGGGCGCTCGACCAGGCCCTTGACCTCGAGCCCGTAGGGGTCGAGCGCGAAGTCCTGGGCGAGCTTCCACACGTGCTCCTTGGTGGTCGTGAACTCGTAGAAGTTGTTGTAGCGCAGCGCGAGTTCGGGGTCGGTCAGCGGTCGCCCGGCGTCGGCGAAGGCCGCGTTCCGTGGGGCGCCGAGGGCGGGGAGCGGGTCGCGCGCGAAGGCGCGGTCGAAGGCGCCGCGGCCGAGCGCAGCCAGGCCGCCCGCGGCCAGGCCGCCTGCGCCCAGGGCCTTGAGGAACCGGCGCCGGTCGAGGTAGGTCGCCTCGTCGGTGATCTCCCGCTCGGGCAACGACCACGGCGTGCGCGGCATGCGAGCTCCTCTCTCCGCCCTGAGCGGCTCCCTCGATCCTAACGGCAGCGGCGCGACCCCGGGATCCCTCAGTCGTCGAGGAGCTCGACCCCCGGGAGCTGGCGCAGGGCGCGACGGGTCAGGCGCACCCCGCCGCCGACCTCGAGCAGCAGCGCCGCCAGGGCGAGGGCCGCCCACACCCCGGCCAGGGAGTGGGGCGCGGCGTCCTCCCGCGGGGGGAGCTCCGTGGGGAGCGCCGCCACCAGGCGCCCGCCGTGGCGAGCGGCGAGCCCCGCCAGCCGACGCGGGTCCGCCTGCGCGCGGGCCACCTCCCCTGGGGCCGGGACGACTGCCTGGGCGAGGGGGGTCCCCCCCGCCTCGACCCGCAGCTCGCAGGCGACGTCCGGGGCGGTCAGGGTCAGCTCGTGCTCGCCCGGGGGCAGGAGCCAGCGTCGCGAGGGCGCGTCGGCGGAGTCCAGGACCAGCTCGGCCTGGGGGGGCCGCGCCCCGCGCACGGTCACCCGCAGCTCGGGTCCTCGACGGCGGGCGACGAGGTCCAGGCCCTGACTCGCTGGGAGCAGGCCGCCGAGGAGCGGCGCGAGGGCCCGCCCGGCGTCGGGGCCGCGCAGGGGGAGCGCGCCCACCGTGCCCGAGCCCACCGACCAGGTCGCCACGAGCGGGGGGTCGTCGAGCTCGGGGTCGACGGCCCGCGCCAGGACGCGGGCGCTGGGTCGGGCGCGGGTCGCGGCGTAGGCGCGCACGATCGCTGCGCTCAGCCCGGCGGCCGCCCCCTCGGGGGTGGGGCGCAGCGCGAACTCGCCCCGGCGGAGGCTCGCCCGCCCCGCGGCGAGCTCGCCGGCCAGGGCCTCGCGCAGCGCGGCGTCGGCGGTCTCGACCGCGAGCACGCGCGCAGCGGGGCCCAACGCCTCGGCCAGGCGGCGCAGGGCCCGGTCGTCCTCCGCGCCGATCCGCACCAGCAGGACGCTCCACGAGGCCGGGTCGAGGGCCTGCGCGCGGAGCGCGACCACGTGCCGCTCGGGGTCCGGGTCCAGGCTGTCGGTGACCAGGACCAGCGCGCGCTGTCCCGCGCGGGGGGCGAGCTGCTCGAGGCCGGCCAGGAGCGCCGCGCCCACGTCGGTCCCGCCCCCGGCCGCGCCCTGGGCGTGGGCCCGCAGGGCCTCGGCGGCGGCGGCGTGGGCGGTGGTCCAGGCGCCGAGGGTCTGGGGGGCGTCGGCGAAGGCCAGGGGCAAGAGGGCGTCGTCGGGGCGCAGCGCGCTCCAGGGGAAGGCCTCCACCGCCGCTGCGAAGCGGCCTCCCTGGAGCATGCTGCCGGAGGCGTCGACCACGAAGGCCGCGCTCAGCGGATCGCCGCGCTCCGTACCTGGGCCGCTGGTCACGGGCAGCAGCCCTTCGAGGGCGCTCTCGGCGTAGCCGCCTTGCCCGAAGGCGCGACCCGCGCCGAGCACGATCAGGGCGGCGCCGCGCTCCACGGCGCGGCGCAGCGCCGGGACCGCCGGGGCGAGGCGGCGCGCCTCCAGGTCGTGGAGCGCGATCAGCTCCCAGGGGTGCTCGTCGAGGGCGGCGGGCAGGGCGTCAGGGCTCACGGACTGCGCGTCGCACCCAGGCAGCGCCAACGAGGCGCCGACCACCAGCGCCTGGGGTTGACCCTCGATCCCGATCCGCAGGCGGCGTCGGTTGTCGGTCGGGGCGTCGGGCCCGTTCACGGTCAGTCGCGCCTCGACCTCGAGCGGTCCCTCCAGGGGAGGGGTCGAGGCCTCGATCAGGGTCGGCTCGGGGCCGACCGTGAGCTCCCAGCGCCGCCACACCGGCCCGTCCCGGGGGCCGAGCTCGAGGCGGCAGGAGGTGCGCTCCCAGGCGCCGAGGCTCAGGCGCAGGGCGGCGGGGGACCCGCGCGGGACCCGGGCCGGACCCGCGAGGTCCGCGACCCACGCGCCGCGAGGCGGGGCGAGGTCCGGCGCGAAGGCGAACACGCGACCCCCGGCCGCGCGCACGGCCTGGGCGCCCGCCTCGAGGTCGTCGCTCGGGCGCCCGTCGGAGACGAGCAGCACGTCGGCGCCGGGGCCGCTGCGTGAAGCCAGGGTCAAGGCCGCGCCGAGGGCCGACGCGTCGCCTTCGGGGGGGTGCGCCAGCGCGGCGCGCAGGCCGGCGCGCAGGGTCTCAGGATCGGTCAGCGGGATCGCGACCCGAGGGCGAGCGCCCACGAGGATCAAGCCCGCGCGGCCGTCGGGGGGCAGGTCCGCCAGCGCGCGCTCGGCCCAGCGCCGCCACTGACTCCGCGCGCCCGCGCAGGAGTCCGAGGTGTCGAGCAGGATCCAACGCGGGGGGATCGCGGCGCCCTCGCGCTCGAGGTCCGCCGCGCCGAGGAGGCACGCGCCGACGAAGAGGGTCGCGGTGACCCAGGCCCACCCGCTCCGTCGTCGACGGAGGAGCGCCCAGGAGATCCCGCCCACAGCCACCGTGACGATCGTCCAGGCCGGGTTCAGCACCCCACAATTTTTGCAGAAAGGGGCGCTTTTTTCCTGATTCCTGGCTAGACTTCGCCGCGAGTCCACAGGGCTCGTCACTACCCAAACAGCAAACACACGAGGGAAATCATGGCCAAGAAGAAGTCGAAGTCGTCGTCGTCGTCGAAGACCCAAGAGATGCTTCTGGTTCAGAGCAAGGCCAAGGCCTACGTCGCCACCAAGAAGTCGAAGGACAAGAAGACCTTCCGCGTCGCGGG
Source organism: Planctomycetota bacterium (assembly GCA_041402045.1). Taxonomy (GTDB): domain Bacteria; phylum Planctomycetota; class J058; order J058; family J058; genus JAGQRJ01. Next base: position 5,982 of record JAWKSZ010000081.1, read on the forward strand.
CGACGCCTTCGAGGGTCTGAACGCCGTCGTTCACTGGTACCTGGATCAGGCCGTCGCGCGCGCCGAGGCCAACGGCCGCAGCACCGTCCGCGCCCACGACTTCCTGGCCATGTAGCACGCTCGCCTCGAGGGCTCTCGAGGCGATCGCGAGACGGCGCTCCGCGAGGGGCGCCGTTTTCGTTTGGTTGAACGGCGGGCGGGGTTTCCTCGGGGTCCCGGTGCGTTAATTTAGGCAGCGAGCGGGGCCCCTGGAGGCCTCGGGGCCAGAGAGCAGGCATGAGCAGCAAGGACCTCTACACCGTCTTGGGCGTGGACCGGAGCGCCAGCGCCGACGAGATCCGCAAGCGCTATCGCACGCTGGCGCGGGAGTTGCACCCCGACCTCAACCCTGACGACGCCGCCGCCGAGCAGCGCTTCAAGGAGGTCGGCGCCGCCTACAGCGTGCTCTCCGACGAGCGCAAGCGGAAGCTCTACGACGAGTTCGGCGACGTCGCGCTGCAGGCGGGCTTCGACGAGGAGAAGGCCGAGCAGCTGCGGCGCTACGGCGGCGGGAGCGACTTCAACTACGGCGCCTGGTCGAACTCCGAGTTCGGCGACTTCGCGAACCACGGCGGCATGGAGGACCTGCTGCGCAGCCTGTTCGGCGGCATGGGCGGCATGGGGGGCATGGGCGGCATGGGCGGCATGCGCGGGCGCCCCGCCAAGGGCCGCGACCTCGAGACCGAGGTCACGATCGACCTGCCCACCGCCGTGCGCGGCGGGACCCAGACCCTCGCGCTCTCGGGGCGAGATCGGGTCGAGATCAAGATCCCGCCGGGGATCGAGTCGGGCAAGAAGCTGCGCCTCAGCGGCATGGGTGAGCCGGGCCCTCGCGGCGGCCCCGCCGGCGACCTCTACGTGAAGATCCTGGTCTCGGAGCACGCCTGCTTCCGGCGCGAGGGGGCCCACCTGCACGTCGACGTGCCGGTGACCCTGCTCGAGGCCCTCGAGGGCGCGAAGGTCAGCTTCGACACCCCCCAGGGCGAGATCACCGTCACGGTGCCCGCGGGCGCCCAGAGCGGGCAGGTGCTCCGGCTCAAGGGCGTGGGCGCCACCCCGGCGGGCAACCTCTACGCGCACCTGGTCGTGGTCGCGCCGCCGGTGAGCGACGAGGCGCTGGGCCTGGCCAAGCAGCTGCAGCCCCTCTACTCGGGGAACGTCCGCCAGAAGATCCGGTTTTGACCCGGGCCGCGCCCGCGAGTCGTTGAGTGGAGTTCCCCCTCGCCGTCGGGATCCTGGGGGTGATCCTCCTCCTGGGCGTGTGGGGTCCCTTCGTGCACGGCGGCGAAGAAGCTCCGCTCCGTGACGTGGGCTGGGCGCTCCTGATCGTGGGGGTCCCGGTCGTGAACCTCCTGCGCTACCGGCGCGCGCCCTGGGGGTGTCTGCCGCTGGCGTTGAGCGTGCTCACCGCAGCCGGGCTGTTCGCCGCGGGGGTCGACCCGCTGGCCGGGGTGATCGCGGTCGCGGTCCCCAACGGCGCGTTCCTCCTGGGCGAGCTGCTCCTCGGCCCGAGCCTGCGCCGGGCGCGCCGAGCGCGGCGGCTGGCCGAGCTGGAGGACGACGCCCTGCCGCTCTCGCGAGTCCTCGTGCTCCTCGGCGACCGCGAGGACGAGGTCTCCGAGCGCGCCGCCAAGGTCCTGGCCAGCCGGAGCTGGGCGGACGTCGGGCTGGCCCTCGCCGAGCCCTTGGCCTCGCGGTTGCCGCCGCGCGGCCTGCTCCCGGCCCTGGAGCAGCACGCGGCGCAGGACCCCGCGACGGTGCGTCCCTGGATCGAGGCGCGGCTGCCCGGGGCCAGGTTCGAGCTGCGCCAAGGGCTCGGGCGGCTGCTGGGGCTCCACGGCGGCGCGCTGCCGGAGGACCTCGACGGGCGTTTGGGTCACGCGCTGGGGCAGCTCGAGGTGGACGCCCGCGCAGGGGGCGCGGCGCTGGTCGCGACCCTCGCCGAGCCCCGGGCGACGCCGGCCCAGCGCCAGGCCGCCCTCGAGGCCCTCGATCGCGCCCCCGCCGACGACGTCCTGGCGGCCGCGCGCGCCGCCCTCGACGCCGGGCCGGGGACCGCGGAGTTGGCCTGGGTGTTCCACGACCTGGGGCAGGCCCCGGACGGCCCGCGGGTCGCGCGGTTGCTCGGCTCCGACGACTACGACGTGGCCAACGCCGCCGTGGACGCCCTGGCCGGGGTCCTCGGGCGCGGCAAGCTGGGCGAGCACGAGGCCGCGACCCTGGCAGGGGTGGAGACGGCGCGCGCGCAGCTCCGGGCCGAGCACCCGCCCGGGGAGAACCGCCTGGCCGACGGCCTGGTCCAGGCGCTGGAGGAGCTGCGCGCCGACCTCGAGCAGCGCGCTCCCCACGATCCGGCGCCGGAGGGCCCCGGAAAGGCCGGCTGAGGTAGAGTGCCCGCGAGACGGAGGCGGGCACATGAGCAGCTTCAGCGCCTGGGCAGCAGCGCGCGGCGCGACCCTCTCGGGCGAGCGCGCCCTCGACTTCGGCGACCCGGCGGGTGAGGCGCGCGCGCTGCGCGAGGGCGTAGGCCTCTGGTGGCGCGCAGACTGGGAGCCGCTGTGGCTGCGCGGGGGCGATCGGCTCCCCTTCCTGCACAAGTATTGCACTCAGGACGTGGCGACCCTCGCCCCGGGCAGCTCGACCTACGGCTGCTGCCTGACGGTGAAGGGGACGCTGGTCGGCGACTTCTCGCTGCACGTGCTGGACGACGCCGCCCTGCTGCTCGTCGCGCCCGGGGCCGGCGACGCGCTGCTCGCGCACCTCGGCAAGTTCGCGGTGTTCGACGACGTGAGCCTCGAGCGCGCCGAGGACGTCGAGGTGCTCTCGCTGCTCGGCCCGCAGGCGGAGGGCCTCGTGAACCGGGCGCTCGGCGTCGCCCTCGAGCCGGGGAAGAACGCCGCGGCGCGCCTCGGCGAGACCGAGCTGCGGGTGGCGCGGGAGGAGCCCGCCGGAGTGCGCTGCTACGACCTGCTCGTGCCCCGCGGCGCCTGCGTCGCCGTCGCCGACGCCCTCGCCGCCGAGGCGCCGCCCGTGGGCCGCCTCGCGATCGACGCGCTGCGGGTCGCGCGCGGCTGGCCGCTGTTCGGCGTGGACATGGGGGAGAAGACGATCCCCAACGAGGCCGGGCTCAAGGAGCGCGCGGTCAGCTTCTCCAAGGGCTGCTACCTGGGGCAGGAGGTCGTGGTCAGGATCGAGCACCGCGGCCACGTGAACCGCATGCTGGTCGCGCTTCGCCCCGAGTCGGCGCCTGGAGCGGCCCCGCTCCCCGTGTTCGTGGGGGCGAAGGAGGTGGGGCAGCTCACGACCCTCGCCGAGCTCCCCGACGGGCCCGCAGGGCTCGGGATCCTGCACCGCAAGGCCTGGGGCGAGGACGGGGCCGAGGTCCACGTCGGCGCGCCCGACGGGCCGCGCGCGCAGATCTCCGCGTTGCCCCTCGCGTGAGGGTCCTCGGGGCGCTCCTGCTGCTGGCCCTCGGCGCCGGCTGTCGCGCGTCGGACCCCGCCGCGGAGCGCGAGCTCCCGCCGGTAGTCGTGCGCGCCCTGGAGCCCGGGGAGGCCGCGCTCACGGTGTGCGCCGTGGGGGACACGGGCACCGGCGGCAGCGGGCAGGCGGACGTCGGGACGTCCATGGCCACCCGCGCCGCCCGGGAGCCCTCTGGATCTGGTCTTGCTCCTCGGCGACAACTTCTACCCCGAGGTGGCGTCGGTGGACGACCCCCAGTGGGAGGACGCGTTCGAGGCGATCTTACGACGCCCCGTCGCTGAAGGAGGTGCCGTTCTACGTCGTCCTCGGCAACCACGACCACAAGGGCAGCGTGCAGGCCCAGGTGGACTACAGCCAGCGCCTCGCTGGCGGCTGCCTGCGCGGCACTACGCCTCGAGGTGAGGTCCTTGCCGACGGGACGCGCGGGTGGGGTTTTTCATGCTCGACACCCAGGTCATGCTCCCCGGGTCGGCGGAGGGCGAGGCCCAGCGCGTGGCTGGCCGAGGCCCTGGCCCAGAGCGAGGCCGACTGGAAGGTGGCGTGCGGCCACCACCCGATCTACTCCTCGAAGCTCACCCGGGAGGGCTACCGCACCCACCTCGGCCCCTTCCTCGAGGACACCCTGGTCGAGGGAGGGGTCGACCTCTACCTCGCCGGACACGATCACGTGCTGGAGCTGAGTCAGGACCTGCGCGGGGTGCGCCACGTGATCTCCGGGGCGGGGGCGGGGTGGGACAAGGCCGTGGAGATCGAGTGGGGCGAGCGCTCCGACTACGCCGCCACCGGCGGCGGATTCTGCGTGCTGCGCTTCACCGCGCGGGACGTGACCCTCGAGTTCGTGCGCCTCGACGGAGCGACCCAGTTCGCGAGCACCCTGGAGCGCGCCGGTCGGTGAGCGTGCTCTGCTGGGGCGACGTGGGCTGGGACGTGTATCGGGGCCAGGCCGCGCCTTTTCCCGGTGGCTGCGCGCTGAACGTCGCGACGTCGCTGCGCCTGGCCGGCGCGGAGTGCGAGGTCGCGGGGGCGATCGGGCCCGACGGACGCCCGCTGCGCGCCTTCCTCAGCGCGCGGGGGGTGGGGCACGCAGGGCTGCTCGAGCTGGAGGGACCCACCCCGCGGCAGGAGCTGCGGGTCCTGCCCGACGGAGAGCGCGAGTTCTCGCGCTACCGCCCCGGGGTGCTCCTGCGCTACGACCCGCGCTGCGCCCTGCCTTGGCTGCGCGAGAGCCGACTGGTCCACGTGCCGGTGTTCGATCACACCCTGCCGTGGGTGCGCTGGACCCTGCGACACGCGCCCCAGGTGCGCCTGGCCCTGGACCTCATGAACCTCAGCGACGTGACCTGGGACGACGTCGAGCTCGCGGTGGCGCGGGCGCGCTACGTGTTCGCCGGGCTCAGCGCCGTGCGGCAGGCGCGGGAGCTCGCGGGCTTGGCGGCCCTCGCGCGTCGGCCCGGGGCGGCGACGGTGATCACGACCCTCGGGCCGCGAGGGGCGCGGGCGCACCGCGGGGCGGTGTGCGTCTCGCGTCCGGCGCCGCCGATCCCGGGCGGGCGGGTCCTGGACACCACCGGCTGCGGCGACGCCGTAGCTGGCACGTTCCTGGCCCACGCCGAGCGCGGCGCGTGTCTGGCCTCCGCCCTCGGCGTGTCCCTCGGTCGGGCCGCGCAGGTAGCGGGGCAGCTGGGGGCCGTGGGCCCTGGCGCGGGCTAGGCTAGCCGGCTTGGGTCAGGCGGCCGGCGGACGCCGCGTGGCGGCGGCCCCAGTCGCGCAGGCGGCGCTTGGCGGCCTGCAGGCGCACCTCGCGCATGACTCGCGCCGCGTAGGGCATGTGCTCGAGGTGGTCGGTGCAGTAGCGCTTGCCGTCGCTCGTCGACGCACCGCAGCACGCGCACGTGATCCCTTCGGGCACCCGATCCTGGGTCCGCATGGACTCCAGCTCTCCGTTGATCCGCTTCACCTCACGCCGTCCTTTCCGCGTCGGGACGACTCCTCGGAGGCCCGCCGGCCAGGTCCCGACGTCCGGGGCTTTCCGCACGCCGCGTGCCAGCCTGGCTCGGGGGCCGCGCTCCCGCGGCGACTCTGCGGCTCGAGGGAGAGATGCGCGCTGGGGGCCAGCGTTCATGCGGCATGCGGCGTGGGTGCCCCGGATGCCGCAGCGCGTGGGGCGTAGCGGACCCCGGGGAAGTCGAGGGGGACTGTCCCCCCCCAGAACGAGCGTTCTGGCGTCGACTGGCGCCAAACGGCGGGCGGATCTGTCGTAAGGAGACGTCGCTGTCGCCCTGCGCCGCAGAGCGTCGCAGGCGCTCGCGGTGCGCCCGCGACGCGACGTGTCAGGGCTTCAGTCGATCGCCTGGCTCAGGATCCGGATGACCTCGCCGGCCGAGACCGCGTCCAGGAGGGCGTCCTTGAGCTCGTCCCCGTCGGCGAAGGCCTGGGCCAGGGCGCGCTCGACCTTGAGGTAATACTTGTCGTCGTGGTTCGGCGCGACCATGGGCACGAACAGGCGCACCGGCTCCTCGTCGATCGCGTCGAAGGGCAGGCCCGGGTCGGGGGCGATCGCGACCCCCATGACGAAGCCCTTGGCTTGAGGCGTACGCACGTGGGGCATGGCGAACCCGCGCCCGATCCCGGTGGTGGCCTTGGCCTCGCGGTTGCGCAGGTCGGTGAACAGCTTGCTGCGGTTGCTGATCCGTCCGCTGGCGTCGAGGAGGTGGGTCAGCGGCTCGAGGATCCGGAGCTTGGTCTCCCACAGCGCGCGACCCTGGAGCTCCTCGTCGTCCTCGTCGTCGTCTTCCTCCGCCCAGGGGTCGGCCTCTGCGTCGAGGTCCAGCGGCGCGAAGTGGAGGTCGATGTTCTCCTCCTTCAGGAAGCGGTTGAGTCGCATGCCGCTGACTTCAGGCCGAGGTGGCGCCGAGGTAGGCGAGGTAGAGGCACACCACCACGGCGATCGCCGCGACCGCGGCCACGCCCCAGAACAGGAGGGTCATGCGCTCGAGCTGGCGCTGCATGGCGAGGACCTCGAGCTGACGCTGGCGGGTCTTCTCCTTCTCCAGGTTCAGGAGCTCGACCAGCTCGGCGCGGCCCATGTCGTGGCCGGCGCCGACCTTGTGCCGCAGCTTGACGTTCTCCAGCTCCTCGAACAGGACCTCGCAGGTGGGGTAGCGGTCGTTGGGATCCTTGGCCGCCATGCGCTTGACGATCTTGACCAGCGCCTCGGGGACCTCCGGGTTGAGCTCCTCCAGCGGGGGGAGCTCCTCGCGAATGTGGGCGCGCATGATCGACGACACGGTCCCGTCGAAGGGCGGGCGCTTGGCGAGCATGTGGTAGAGCGTGACGCCGAGGCTGTAGATGTCCGAGCGGAAGTCGACGTCCTTGCCCATGGCCTGTTCGGGGCTGATGTAGTCGGGGGTCCCGAGGACCGAGCCCTCCTCGGTGACGTCGATCGCGATGTTCGACTTGACGAAGCCGAAGTCACCGAGCTTGGCCACGCCGTCGGTGGTGAGCATGATGTTCGACGGCTTGATGTCGCAGTGGACGATGTCGAAGCGCGAGATATAGCGGATCGCGCGCAGCATTTGCAGAATGATGTCCACGGCCTGGATCGGGTCGATCGGGCCGTCCCGCTCGATGATCTGCTCGAGGGTCTCGCCCTCGATGTATTCCATGGAGAAGAAGAGCTTCCAGTCCTCGCGCCCGACGTCGTAGACCTTGATCAGGTTTTGGTGCGAGAGCTTGCCGACGAGGCGGGCCTCCACCAGGAAGCGCTGCTTGAACTCCTCGTCGTTGAGCCAGCGCCGGTGGAGGATCTTGAGCGCGACCAGGCGGTTCATGGAGACCTGCTTGGCCTTGAACACGACCCCCAGGCCGCCCTCGCCGAGCTTGTTGTAGATCTCGTAGCCCTTGATCGACCACTTCTTCTTCTCGTTGTCCTTCTTCAGCCTGCGGTAGGCGAGGCCCACCGCGTTGGCCTGCTCATGGCTGAGGAAGGTCTTCTCCACCGCGACGTCCTCGAAGCGCACCGCGCCCTCGGTCACGTCGAGCCCGCGCATGAAGCGAAAGCACTCCCGCACCTGCTCCCTGCTGAGGAAGCCGTTCTTGATCGCGAGCTTGCTGAACGCGCGGTCGTGGGGCGTGATCTCGGCCACCTGAAGTGCCTTTCCTGAGGGGGCTCAGGGGGTGTACGTGGAGCGGTGCAGAAGTCTACCTCTTTTTACCGGCGGCTTCTCCCGGCGTTAGAAAACACGGCGGGGGGCGGGGTCAGGCGTGCGCCCGAGGTCCGGAGGCGGCCCTGAGCGTCGAGCGGGCTGCCCCACACGGCGCGAGGGAGGGACGACGTCCCTCCCTCGGCGCGACACCTGCGGTCGTGTGGGCCTCGCTACAGCGAGCGGCTGGCCGCGCGCAGCAGGCCGTTCTCGGCGAGCTTGCGGATCTCGGGGTCGGCGTCGGGGAAGCACTCGTCGATCACCTTGTACATCCACACGTAGTAGAGCCGGTTCTTCTCGTCCTCCCAGAAGCTCCCCACCCGGATCAGCGCCTCGGGGAGCCGAGGGTGCGGCTTGCCCTCGGGGTTGACCGGCTTGATGTCCGGCTCGAGGTAGACCTCGTTCTCGGCGTCGTAGAAGCGGTTGTGCCACAGGTGCGGCATGTAGAACGCCCACGCGTCCGGGTTCGCCTGGTACTCGCGGAAGGTCGAGGCGAGCTCGTAGAGCTGCTCGTTGTGGGACTCGTCTCCGCGGAACATGAGGTAGAAGTCCTCGTAGACCTTGATCGCCTCGGTGCGGCGCCCGGTCCACCACAGGATCGACGCGGCGCGGAGCAGCGCGTCGGGGTCCTTCTTCTTCATGGCGGGTTCGATCTGGAATCGGTGGATCCCTGGCCCGAAGTACGCGACCGTCCCGCCCACGATGAGCAAGAACACTGCTGCGTAGATCTTCAGCTTCAGGTCCTTCTTCTGCTCTTCAGAACGCTGGAACGCCATGACTTACCTCCCCGGGCTCGATCCCTGACCCCACCCTAGCCCAAGCTGGACAGGCGCTCCACTCCGCGCGCGTAAGTCTCTACGATTCGCTCGACGACGGCCTCGGGCAGAGGACTTTCCCACGAGAAGCGCAGGCTGGCGCGGGCAGCAGCGGCGCTGACGCCCAGCGCGCGGAGCACGTGACTGGGGGCGGGGTCTCCGCTCGCGCAGGCGGACCCGGTCCCGACCGCGATCCCGCTGGCCTCGAGCTCGAGGACGAGGGCGTCGCCGTTGACCCCGGCGCACGACACGCTGAGGATGCCCGGCAGGCGCGGACCGTCCGCGGCGTGGACCGTGAGCCCGGGGACGCGCGCGGCCAGCGCCGCCTGGAGCCGGTCACGGGAGTCAGCGACCTCTGCCGCGACGTGGGGTCGACGCGCCGCCCAGGCCGCCAACACCCCCGCCAGCACGTCCGGAGTCAAGGGCAAGGACGGGGCCGCGGGGGGGCGTCGTCCGAGGAGCGCGCCCACGCCGGGGGGGCCTCCCAGCTTGTGGAACGACACGCTCACCGTGTCGGCGCCCAGCGTCCCGGGGCGCACGTCGAACCAGGGCGCGGTCTGCACCGCGTCCACGTGCAGGCGCGCGGGGTGACCCCGCAGGGCTGCCGCCAGCGCCGGGATCGGCTGCAGGCACCCGGTCTCGTTGTTCCCGTGCATGAGCGCGACGAGGCTCGTGTCCGCCCGCAGCGCGCGGGCGAGGGCCGCAGGCGCCACCGCGCCGCGGCGGTCGACGGGCAGGAACTCGACCTCCACCCCCCCGGCCTCGAGGGCCTCGAGCGCGCGCAACACCGAGGGGTGCTCGGTGGGCTGTGAGATCACGTGCCCCCGGGCCCGGGACAGGGCCAGGTTGTTGGCCGCGCTCCCGCCCGCCGTCAGGAGCACCTGGGCCGGATCGAGGTGCAGCGCCGCGGCCAGCTCCCGCTGCGCACGGCCCGCGTCGGGCGCTCCGGGGGGGGCCGCGTCCATGGCTCGACGGACGCCGGGGTCCAGAGGGCGCGTCGCCGCGTGGTCGAGGTAGATCCAGGCGTCGCGCGCGAACCCGCGCGGCGCTGAGCCTCGCTCGCCCGTCAGGCTCGGACCCGGGCCGTCACGCCGGGGACCCCGCGTCCTCGGGGGCGTTCATGTTCCAGGCGACCAGGGTCGGCGCGTCCTCGGGCTCGGCCTCGAGGGAGTCGAGGAAGGCCTCGGCGCCGTCGTAGCGGAACATGAACAGGGCCTCGGTCTTGATCTTCACGCTCGCGATCAACCAGGGGTGCGTGAAGTAGGCCTCCAGGTCGGCGGCGCCGGCCTTGCGCAGGAAGCGCCGGAACAGGAAGCGCGGGACGCGGACCGTGCGCCGCTCGCAGAGCTTGGCCAGCTGGGGGAGGGTCACGACCCCGTCCGCGGCGAGGTTGAACACCCCCACGCAGCGCGAGCGGATCAGGCGCAGGATCGCGCGCGCCGCGTCGTCCTGGTGCAGGAGCTGCAGCGCCACCGGGGTCTCGCGCGGGAGCAGCACCACCGCGGGCGAGAGGATCCGGGTGAGCAGCGTGTCCATGTCGCGTCCGACGATCATGCTCGGGCGCACGATCTGCAGGCACACCTCGGGGTCGTGCGCCACGTAGCCGAAGACCAGGGCTTCGGCGGCCACGCGCTGCGCCGGGAGCGGCGCGGTCGCGGAGAGCAGGGCGCCCTCGTAGAGCAGGTCTTGATCGGGCGCAGGCGCGTAGACCGCGGCGCTCGAGACGTAGCTGACGACCGCGGGCTTGGAGGCCCGACAGGCCTCGAGGAAGCGCTCGGTGGAGGGCACGATCGAGGCGGGGTCGTCGTTGCCCAGCGCCCCGTTGAACTCGGCGTGGACCGCGACCCCGACCTCGTGGGAGGCGAAGTGCTCGGCGTAGCTCGCCCCCGGAGCGACCTGCACGTGGACGTAGGCTTCGGGCATGCCGGGGGGCGCCGGGCGGGTGTCGATCCCGAGGATCTTCGGGGTCCGTGGATCGTCCCCGAAGTGCTCGACGAGGAGTCGGCCGAGTCCGCGGGCGCTGCCCACGACCGCTACTGCGGTCGGGGCCCCAGGCTCCGTCGCGTCGATGCTCAGGTCGAACACGGCGAGATCCTACCCCAAGGGAGGGGCAGGGCGATACCGGCTCCCTGGCGAGGAGCGGCAGAAACGGAAGCGAGTCAAGGGGTTGGAGCCGAGGTCCATGGGGCCAGAACGAGCAATCCGCTCTCTCAGGCGCCTGGAAACAGAGGTGGCACCCGAAACCGGGTGCCACGCTCCGTGGGTGTGTTCATACCGAAAAAGGGGGAAAGTGGGGAAAACGGTAGGCGCACACCTCTATGCTCGTCACTGGTTAGCAAGCTAGCCGAGACCATCGGGGCCGTCAAGGCACACAAAATGCCAACGCCCCTCAAGTCGCTGCGCGGTAAGACTTAATAAAAATAGCACCAGATCTTACCGGTTGGTCGGAGCCGCCCCTCGGGGCGCGTCTTCCGCCCGAACAGGCCCCGATCTTGGACCGAACCTGGCGAATCTAGAGGAGTTAGCCGGCGTGCGCGGCTACGCGTAGCTCGCGACGGCTTCCTGGCGCGTCTCGAACACCTGGAAGTGCTTGTGCAGGCCGAGCATGGTGATCACCGTGCGCGCGACGTCGCGCAGGCAGCACAGGCGAATGTCGCCGGAGACGTTGCGGGCCTTGCTCACGTAGGAGAACAGGACGCCGACGCCGTTCGACGAGATCCAGGAGAGGTCGGCGCAGTCGATCACGATGTTCGCGTGAGCCTCGGCCAGGCAGGCCTCGAGCTCCTGGTCGAGCTGGCCGATCGTGTGTCGGTCCACGAAGCCCTGCAGCGCGAGCACCGTCGCGTTGCCCTCGCTCGAGCGCTCGACGCTGAGCTTCTTCAGCTTGCGGCTCGACGGCGTGGGGTCCGCGTCGCCGCCGCCGAACTCCTGGATCGCCGCGGACTCCGTGGGCTTGACCACGAGCAGCTTGTTGAGGTTGAGCGTCTTGAGCACGCCCTCGACCCGCTCCCCGACCTCGCAGAACTTGATGTCACCGCGCGCCTTGCGGATCCGGATGAGGTGCGACAGGAACACGCCCATGCCGTCGCTGGACACGTTCTCGAGCTGAGAGCAGTTCACCACGAACTTCAGTCGGCCTGCGGCGGAGGAGTCGCGCAGGACCTGCTCGAGCTGGGTGCTGCTCGTCTTGTCGAGCACACCGCGCAGCGCGAGCACGTTCACGCCGTTCTCCAGCTCGCGTACGTCCACCCGGAAGTCGTTCATGATCCCGTGATCCTAGCGCGCCCTGGGGGGTGGCGCTAGCTGCCTGGAGCGCCGCGAAACTCGCTCAGGAGCCGCTCCTGCCGGGCGTGCATGCGGGTTCGGTCCTCGGGGTCGTGGTCGTCGTAGCCGAACAGGTGCAGGATCCCGTGGACGACGTAGCGCTGCAGCTCCTCCTCGAACGGGAGCCCGCGCTCCTCGGCCTCGAGGGCCGCCGTGTCGCTCGAGACGATGACCTCTCCCAGGAGCGGCACGTGCTCGTCGGCCAGCGGGAAGCTCAACACGTCGGTCGGGCCCGGGACTCCCGAGAAGCGCTCGTGGAGCTCGCTCATGTGGGGGTCGTCCACCACCGCCAGCGAGAGCTGGCTCGTGGCGTCGCCTTCCGCGAGGAGCACGGTGTGGGCCAGGGCCTGGAGCGCCTCCAGGTCCACGCTCCGCTCCTGGAGGTCGGCCACGGCCACGCGCTCGACGCCGAGCTCGCTCACCGTCCCTCGCCCTTGCGGCCCTCGTAGGCCCGCACGATCCGCGAGACCAGGGCGTGGCGCACCACGTCCTTCGAGGTCAGGAGCGCGAACCCGATCCCCTTGACGCCCTTGAGGATCGACTGGGCGTGCACGAGCCCGCTGGTGACCCCGGGGGGGAGGTCGACCTGGGTCACGTCGCCGGTGACCACGATCTTGCTGCCCTCGCCCATGCGGGTGAGGAACATCTTCATTTGGGCCCGGGTCGTGTTCTGGGCCTCGTCCAGGATCACGAACGCGTCGGAGAGCGTGCGGCCGCGCATGTAGGCCAGGGGCGCGACCTCGATCACCTCGCGCTCCATGTAGCGCTTGACCGTGTCGTAGTCGATCAGCGAGTAGAGCGCGTCGTAGAGCGGGCGCATGTAGGGGTTGACCTTGGCCTGGAAGTCGCCGGGGAGGTAGCCCAGCTTCTCGCCGGCCTCGACCGCGGGGCGGCAGAGCACGATTCGCCGCACGCGCCCGACCTTCAGGGCTTGCACGGCCATGAGCACCGCGAGGTAGGTCTTGCCGGTGCCCGCGGGGCCCACGGCGAACACCAGGTCGTGCTCGCGGAGCTGGGCCACGTAGCGGCGCTGGCCTTCGCTGCGCAGCTTGATCCCGTCCAGGAGCCCGAGCTCCTCCTTGGCCGGGGGCTCGCTCCCCGGCAGCGGGCGCGCCGCGTCCAGGGCCGCGAGCACTTGCTCCCGCGTCAGCTCGCCTTGCTGGCGGGCCTGGGCCAGGAGGCTCGCCAGCAGCGCGTGGGCGGCCTCGGCGTCGTCCCCGGTGCAGCTCACCTGCAGCCCGCGCACGAGGATCTGGACCTCGAAGCGCTGGCGCACCAGGCGCAGGTTCTGGTCGTGGGGCCCGCACAGCGCGCGGGCTACGTCGAGGTTCTCGAGCTGGAGTGGGTTCACGTGCGCACCTGTCAGAAGGTCACGGGGGTCCCCGGGGGAACGAAGGCGGAGAGCGCGTAGAACGTGAAGTAGATCGCGGGGGAGACGATCACCACCGAGTCGACGATGTCCAGCACGCCGCCGAAGCCTGGGAGCAGGCTGGCGGAGTCCTTGACGTCGGCGCTGCGCTTGAAGAACGACTCGATCAGATCACCGGAGATCACCACCAGGGAGAGCACGACGCCGACCCCCGGAGCCAGGGTCAGGGGCAGCACGCGGCCGACCGGGCTCAGCGCCGAGAACAAGACGGCGATCAGGGCTCCGCCTGCCACCGCGCCGTAGAAACCCGCGGTGGACTTGCCCGGGCTCACGCTGGGGACGAGCTTCTTCTTGCCGAAGGCCTTGCCCGCGAAGAAGGCGCAAATGTCCGTGCCCTTGGCCATGGCGATCGCGAAGAAGAACGCGCTGGGGCCGACCTCCGGGCCGAGGAAGCGCAGCTCGAGGGTGAACCCGCTGAGCAGGCCCATGTAGACGAAGCCCAGCACCGTCAGCCCCAGGGCCTCGAAGCGCTGGGCGTTGGGCGCGCCGCGGAGCTGCCAGAAGAACAGCACGTAGAGCGAGAGCAGGCACCAGGGCACCAGCGCTCCGTGCAGGCGCGGGTCGAGCTCGTAGCCCAGCCCCAGGAGGGCCAGGTAGACCGCGCCGGCCAGGGGGAGCCCGGCGCCCGGTCGCGGCCGGGGGGCGATCATGCGCGAGAACTCGACCAGCCCCGCCGACCCCAGGGCCACGACGAGCGCGATCGCGCCGTAGCCGTGGCCCGTGAGCTTGTCCACGGTCAACAAGCCCACGATCGCCGCGATCAGGATCGCGCCGATCCACACCCGCGTGATCACCGTCGCCACTAGGCCATACCGTAGCGCCGCTCGCGGGCCGCGTAGCTCTCGAGCGCGGCGTGGAGCTGTGGCTCGCGGAACTCGGGCCAGCAGCACTCGGCCACGTAGAGCTCCGCGTAGCTGATCTGCCAGAGCAGGAAGTTGCTCAGGCGCATTTCGCCGGCGGTGCGGATCAGGAGGTCCGGGTCGCGCATGTCCGGGTCGTAGAGGAAGCGGCGCAGGTCGTCCTCCTCCAGGGCCTCCGCGGCCTCGATCCCCTGCTCCAGCGCCAGCCGCGCCACCCCCTGGGCGGCCCGCAGCAGCTCGCGCCGCGAGCCGTAGCTCAAGGCCAGGCGCAGGATCATGCCCCCGTTGTCCTTGCTCATGTCCCGGGTGCGCTCATACTCCGCGCGCACCTCTGGGGGCAGGCGATCCAGCTCGCCGACCGCGCGGAACACGATCGAGTTGTCCATGATCTCCTCGCGCTCCTGCACGAGGAAGCGCCCCAGGAGCGCCATCAGCAGCCCGACCTCCTCGTCGGAGCGCCGCCAGTTCTCGGTGGAGAAGGCGTAGAGCGTGAGCTCCTTGATCCCCAGCCGGGCGCACTCTCGAGTCACCGCGCGCACGGACTCGGCGCCGACCTCGTGGCCGTAGAACCGCGGCTCGCCGCGCTCCTCGGCCCAGCGCCCGTTGCCGTCCATGATGATCGCCACCGACTCCGGGAGCGGCGCAGGAGCGTCTGGGCTCAAAGCACGCCCTCGTCGAGCTGGACCAGGGCGCTGCGCTGGGGGCCGGTGGACACGTAGCTCACCTTGACGCCGAGCCGCTCCTCGACGAAGGCCACGTAGTCCAGCGCCGCCTGGGGCAGCGCCTCGCGCGTGGTCGCGCCGGCGAGGCCCTCGGCGGGGAAGCCGGGCAGGGTCTCGTAGACCGGGCGCAGGGTGTCCCAGCCCGCTTCGTCGGCGGGGAGCGTGCTCAGGCGCTGGCCGTCGCGCTCGTAGGCCACGCACACCTTGAGCTCGCCGAAGCCGCCGAGGGTGTCGAGCTTGGTCAGCACCAGGCGCGTGGTCCCGGTCAGGGCGCAGGCGTAGCCGAGCTGGACCAGGTCCAGCCAGCCCGTGCGCCGCGGGCGCCCGGTCGTCGCGCCGAACTCGTGGCCGAGCTGGCGCAGGCGCTCGCCCTGAGCGTCGTCCAGCTCGGTGGGGAACGGGCCGCGGCCGACCCGGGTGGTGTAGGCCTTGGCCACCCCGAGGACGGTGCCCACCGCCGCGGGCGGGACGCCGGCGCCGGAGGCCACGCCGGCGGAGCTGGCGGAGCTCGAGGTCACGTAGGGGTAGGTCCCGTGGTCGAGGTCGAGCATGACCCCCTGGGCGCCCTCGAACAGCACCGACTCGCCGGCGTCGAGCGCGGCGCGCGCGATCTGGCCGCCGTCGCCGACGTAGGGGCGCAGGATCTCCGCCGCCTCGAGGATCTGCTGGTGGATCTCCTCGTAGGACAGCGGCGCGCGCTGGTAGAGGTGGTGGAGGATCGCGTTCTTCTCGTCGAGGTTCTGGCGCAGGCGCTCGGCGAAGGTCTCGGGCTGGTAGAGGTCGGCCACGCGGATCCCGGTGCGGGAGGCCTTGTCGGCGTAGCAGGGGCCGATCCCGCGCTTGGTCGTGCCGATCTGCTGCTCCGCGCGCCGGGCCTGCTCGCGGCACTCGTCGAGCGCGCGGTGGTAGGGCATGACCACGTGGGCGCGGTCCGAGAGCACGAGGCTCGAGAGGTCGACGCCGCGCGCATTGGCCTCGCTCAGCTCGCGGGTCAGGGTGACTACGTCGACCACGGTCCCGTTGCCGATCACGCAGGAGACGCCGGGGTAGAGGATCCCGGTGGGCACGTGGTGGAACACGTGCTTCTCCTCGCCCACGATCACGGTGTGACCCGCGTTGCCGCCGCCCTGGTAGCGCACCACGCAGCGCGCCTTCTTGGCGAGAGCGTCGAGGACCTTGCCCTTGCCCTCGTCCCCCCACTGCAAACCGACGATGGTCGCGCTCGGCACGCGTACCTCCTGTGGAACCGTTCGCTAGGCGCGGCCCGCTGCGCTCTGCCGGCGCGCGCGGACCGCTGCGAGGAAGTCGTCGAAGAACCCGGCGGCGTCGTGGGGCCCGGGCCCCGCCTCCGGGTGGAACTGCACGGCCTGCACCGGGAGGCTCGTGTGGCGCACGCCCTCGAGCACGCCGTCGAACAGGCTCACGTGGGAGGCCTCGAGGGCGGTCCCCTCCAGGCTCTCGAGGTCGATGGCGAAGCCGTGGTTCATGCTCGTGATCAGGACCTTGCCCGTGGCGATCTCGCGCACCGGGTGATTGGCCCCGCGGTGGCCGAACTTGAGCTTGAACGCCTTGGCTCCCAGCGCCAGGCAGATCAGCTGGAACCCGAGGCACACCCCGAACACCGGGGGCCCCTCGGCCGCGATCAGGGCCTGGGCGAGCTCGATCCCGTAGCCCACCGCCGCCGGGTCGCCGGGGCCGTTCGAGAGCATGACCCCGTCGGGGTTCATGGCCAGGACCTCGGCCGCCGGGGTCTGCGCCGGGACCACGGTCACGTTCATGCCGCGCGAGGCGAGGTGCCGCAGGATGTCGTGCTTGACCCCCAGGTCCACCACGACCACGTCGCCCTGGTCGGCGGGGTAGTCGACGGGGCGGTTGTGGGGGAGGTCTCCGCGGTCCAGCCCTCGGACCAGGCGTAGGGCGCCTGGGTCGTGACCCGGCTCGCCAGGTCCAGGCCCTGCATGTGCGGCGCGCGGCGGGCCTTCTCGACCAGCGCCGCGTCGGCCTCCTCGCCGGTGGTCAGGACCCCCATTTGTGCGCCGTGGTCGCGCAGGTGCTTGGTCAGCGTGCGGGTGTCGATCTGCTCGATCCCCAACAGGCCGTGGGCCTCGAAGTACTCGGGCAGGGTCTGCCGCGCGCGCCAGTTCGAGCTGCGCCGGCTGACCTCGCGGCAGAGCATGCCCGCGGCCATGGGCTGGGTGGCCTGCGCGTCGCCGGCGTCGGCCACCCCGTAGATCCCCAGGATCGGCACGGTGAAGCACACCCCCTGCTGCAGGTAGGAGGGGTCGGTGAGCACCTCCTGGTAGCCGCAGTGCGAGGTGTTGAACACGATCTCCGCGATCACCTCGCCGGGCTGGCCGAAGGAGCGGCCGTGGAACACGGAGCCGTCCTCGAGGACGAGGCGGGCGGGGAGGGTTGGCGCGCTCATGCAGGCTCCACGAGCAAGAAGGTGCCGTCGCGGTCGGGGGTGTTCTGGGCGTGGGCCTCGAGCGCCTTGGCCAGCTTCTGCAGCAGCTCCTTGGCCTCGAGCTGGGGGGCCTCGGCGAAGGCGGCCTGCAGGCGCTCGGCGCCGAAGGGGTCGGTGGTCCCCACCCGGCGCAGGGCCCCGGCGCCGTCGCTGCCGAGCAGCAGGCGGTCGCCCGGGTGCAGCACGACCTCGAGGTCCGCCGGACGCAGCGCCTCCTCGTCGCGGCGCCCCGGGGCGCGCAGCACGCGCACCTCCTCGGTGGCGGCGTGGTAGAGCAGCGCGCCGGTGCCGCCGACCGCGCCGATCCGGACCTGGGTCCCGCCGGTGATCTGGGCCAGGGCCACGCTCACCGCCGAGCCCGGATGCAGGCTCCCGCGCAGGGCCTCGCGCAGCAGCCCGGCCAGCTCGTGAGGCGGCTCCTCGGCGGCGACGGCCAGCACGCCGCGCAGGGTGTGGCGCGCGGCGGTGGCCGCCACGCTCGCCGCGACCCCGACCCCGGACACGCTGCCGACGGCCAGGAGGGCGTCGTGGGGTCCGCGGGAGAGGGCGTCGTAGAAGTCGCCGCCGCCGTCCAGCGGGCCGTAGCGCAGGGCCCGCAGCGCGAGGTGCTCGAAGGTCCCCAGCGTCGCCGGGGCGCTCTCGTCGCGGATCCGGCGCCCGACCTCGTGCTCGGTCTTCTCGCGCTCGCGGCGCAGCAGGTCGTCGATCACCGCGCGCACCTCGGGGTGGCGCAGGGCGGCGGGGAGGTCGACGTCGGAGTCCATGGTGCGGGTGGCCGAGAGCACCTTCTCGCTGTGGGGGCCCTCCGCGGGCGGGGCGCCGTTTTGCTCCGGCGGCGCGGCGGTCGCGGCCGACGGTTCGCCGATCCGGTCTACGAGCACGATCTTGGTGCGCCCCACGCGGACGGCGTCCCACAGGCGGAACACCTCCTCGCGCACCCGGCTGTCGTTGAGGTAGGTCCCGTTGAAGCTCTTGAGGTCGCGCACGCGATAGCCGCCGTCGGGGTGGCGTTCGATCACGCAGTGCCGACGCGAGACCATGTCGTCCTTGACGATGATGTCGTTCTCCGGTGAGCGGCCCACGCTCACCGTGCTCTTGTCGTCGAGGTCGAGGAAGCGGTGGTCGCGCTCGGACACGACTACCAGGCGCCTCCCGGGCATAGGGGCCTCCTCCGGGAACGCCGGATCCTAGTCTGGATCCGGCGTAAAGTGAAGCCGGGAAGGGAGATTCACTCGGCCGACGGCTCCCCCCCGGGGGCGGGGGCGCCGCACTCCGGGCAGTGCTTCCAGGTGGGCTCGAGGGCGGTGCCGCAGGCGGCGCAGGCGGAGCTCTGGGGCGGCGCAGGGCCAGGCTCGGCGGGCGCTGCGCCTGCCAGCGCCGCGAGGGCCGCCGCGGAGAGGCGCTCCAGGTTCTCGAGCACCAGGGGGTGCTCGTGGAGCGGCGCGGCCCAGGGCTCGTCGTAGGCCGGGGGCCAGAACAGCCAGAGCAGGCTCGCGCTGGACTCCACGCTGGAGCTCGCGTGTCCGCTCGCGAGCACGGTCCCTTGCTCGTCCAGGAGCTGCGCGTCCGCCTCGAGGGTCAGCTCGCTGACCCGCGGCGCGCAGAACAGGGTCAGCCAGTGCACGAGGTAGCGCCACACCGGCGTCTCGTGCACCCGGGAGAGCTCGAGGCGCACCGTGCGCGGCGGAGCGTCCGGGGCCAAGAGCCCCGAGCTCTCGAGCTCACGGCGCGCGAGCTTGTCCCAGGCCGCGGGCCCCTCCCAGGGCTCCCCCTCGTAGCGGTAGTAGAGCTCGGCGCGGTTGGCGACCGGGCGGACCTCGCGGCGCGGGGGGCCCTCGGGCAGGGGGCGTCCCTGGGTGCGCACGGTGCAGCCCGCGAGGGCGACCGCGGCCAGCGCGGCGCAGAGCGCGCCGCGCGCGCTCACGTCACGCTCGCGCTGGCGACCACGAACGGGCGGCTGAGGTTCTCGCAGCCACCGGCGGTCACGTGCACGTCGTCCTCGACGCGCACGCCGCCGCAGGGCGTGAGCCGATCGATCAGGGCCCAGTCGAAGGCGGGGTCGTTGGCCTCGCGGTAGCGGGCCAGGAGCGCGGGAATGAAGTAGAGCCCGGGCTCCACCGTGAGCACGTGCCCGGCCTCGACCGGGCGCACGGTGCGCAGGTGGGGGAAGCGCTCGGGGCGCTCGCCTTGCTCTTCCTCGGGGCGCGTGGAGAGTCCGCCCACGTCGTGGACCTGGAGCCCGAGGTGGTGGCCTAGTCCGTGGGGGTAGAAGGCGAAGGTCAGGTCGCGGGCGAAGGCCTCCTCGGGGGAGACGGTGAGCACGCCCAGGTCGCAGAGGATCTGGCCGATCCCGCGGTAGCTCTGCTCGTGGAGCTCGACGAAGGCCTTGCCCGGGGCGACCGCCTGCACGAGCTCGTCCTGCAGCGCGTACATCCGCCGCGCGAGCTCGGCGAAGGGCTCCGGGGCGCCAGGGCGCACGTAGCTGCGGGTGATGTCCGAGGCGTAGCCGTCGACCTCGGCGCCGGCGTCGATCAGGAAGGTGTGCCCCGGGCGCGGGGCCTCCCGGCGCTTGGCGGTGTAGTGCAAGACCGCCGAGGCCTCGTCCCAGCACACGATGTTCGGGTACGGCGTCTCGTGGGCCAGCGCGCCCAGCGCCTCGAGGTAGCGCGCGTGCAGCGCGCGCTCGCTGAGCCCCTCGGCCACCCCCGCGCGCACCGCGGCGTGGCCCTTGCCCGCGAGCTCGGTGGCCGCGCGCAAGCGCCCGACCTCGTAGGGGGTCGTGGTCGCGCGGTGCCAGTCGAGCACGGCCATCAGCGGCTGGGGCTCGAGGGCCTCGTCGGCGATCCCCAGGACGTCGGCGAACTCCTCGTCGTTGCCCACGTAGGCGTAGCCCGCGAGCTCACCCAGCTCGCGCAGGAGCACGTCGGGCTCCGAGGCCTCGCGGGTGTGGAGCAGCTCGAGGGCCGGGTGCGCGGGCAGCGGGTGCGGCTGCTCCCAGAAGCTCACCGGGCGGAAGATCCAGAGGGTGGGCTCGCCGCCGCGGGGGTAGACCAGCACGTGCCCGGGCCCCTCGAGGGGCGCCCAGCGGCGGAAGTGCGGCACCGAGTGGAACGGCACCTCCTGGTCGTCGGCGTGGTAGTAGACGCCGCAGCCGGCGTGGAACACGACGCCGCGATAGCTCTGGCCCGCGGCCTCGCTGCGCGCGAGGGCGTCCTCGGTCGCCGCGCGCACGGCCTGGAGGTGGGCGGCGTAGTCCTCGGTCGCGCCCATGGCCTACTCGAGCATGCTGGCGATCTCGGTCCCGACCTGCTCCATTTGCTCCGAGGACAGGCCCTCGCTGGTGCGCTTGATGTCGGTCCGCGCCTCGGCGCCGGTGTCCTCGTCCTGGGCGTAGATCTCGATCCGTCCGTCCTCGTTGTAGGTGTAGGTCACGCGGACCTTGGAGCCCTTGGGACGGTTGGGGGGGAGGTCCGAGATCATGAGCGTGCCGATGCTCACGCAGTCCTCGGGGTCCTCGCTCTCGCCCTCGACGATGTTCACGTCGACGGTGACCTGGTTGTCGTCGGCGGTGCCGAAGATCTTCGTGACCTTGGCCGGGAGCTCGGTCTGCTCCGGGATCATGATCACGTTGCGCTCGCCGCCGCTGGGGGTCACGACCACGATCCCCAGGGAGTGGGAGTTGACGTTCTTGACCACGGTCCCGCGCAGCAGCCCGGTGACCTCCTCGGGGAGGCTCTCCTCGACCTGGCGCGACATGTCCGCGAAGTCGGCCTCCTCCTCGGTGGCGGTGCCGGCGGCGACCTTGCTCTGCAGCTCCTCGCCCTGGCGCACCGCGAGGATCGCGGCCCAGTAGGCGGCGCCCGCGGCCACGCACTCGTCGGGGTTGACCCCCTTCGAGGGCTCCTTCCCGGTGACCCGGGTGAGCATCTCGTGGACCATGGGCATGCGGGTCGAGCCGCCGACCGGCACGACCTCGTCGATCTGGTCCCAGGTCAGCCCGGCCTTGGAGAGCACCATGTCCACGTAGGTCTCGGTCTGTTCGAGCAGCGGGCGGGTCAGGTCCTCGAAGGTCTCGCGGGTCACGGGGACCTTGAGGCTCTTGCCGCCGCACTGGGCGAAGATCTTGACCTCCTTCTTGCGCGAGAGGGTCTTCTTGGCGTCCTCGACCTTGATCACCAGGTCCTGGTAGGCCTCGAGGTCGTCGCGCGGGTCGATCCCGTGCTCGTCGATGAACGCCTCGGCGACGTGGTTCAACATGTAGTCGTCCCAGTCCTTGCCGCCCAGGCGGCGCTCGCCGGCGGTGGCCAGGACCTTGACGTTGTTGCCCTCGATGTCCAGCACGGTCACGTCGAAGGTGCCGCCGCCGAGGTCGTAGACCACGGCCTTGACGGTCTTGTCGAGGTTGTTCATGCCGTAGGCGATCGCCGCCGCGGTGGGCTCGTTCAAGAGCCCCAGCACGCTCAGCCCGGCGATCTGCCCGGCGTCCTCGGTCGCCTTGCGCTCGTTGTCGTTGAAGTAGGCGGGGACCGTGATCACCACGTCGGTGATCTCGACGCCGAGCTGGTCCTCGGCGTCGGACACGATCCGCTTGAGGATCAGCGCGGAGAGGATCTCGGGGGTGTAGTCGCGGCCGTTGATCGTCTGCAGCCAGTCCTGCTCGCCGATGTAGCGCTTGACGAACTGGATCACGTTCTCGGGGCTGGCGACCGCCTGGTTCTTGGCGACCTTGCCCACGATCACCTCGTCCTCGTCGAACAGGATCACGGAGGGCGTGATCCGCTCGCCCTCGCTGTTGGGGACGATGTCCACCTTGCCGTACTCGTTGAAGTGAGCGATCGCCGAGTAGGTGGTCCCGAGGTCGATTCCAGCGATCTTCCGCGCGTCCGACATGCTTTGTGGCTCCTTCGTGGGGCCCCGACGATAACCGCCCCGCAGGAGAATGACCACGCAGAGCGAGCGGCGCAAACCCTCTCGGGGTTCGTGGCGTCAGGGGTTCGCGCGCTCCCCTCGTCCTTGACATACTGCGCCGTAGGAGGGGGGCGCATGTTTCTCGCCGAGCTCGATCCGTCTCAGCGCAGGGCCTTCTGCGGCATGGCTCAGTACCTGATCCTGAGCGACAAGATCGTGGACCTGCGCGAGGAGCAGGCGCTGGTCCAGGCGCGGCGCGAAATGGGGCTCAGCGAGCTCGTCCCCGTGCCCGAGGACGACGCCGAATTCCTCGCCCTGGCCGACGTGTTCGAGGGCGTCGAGGCCAAGCGGATCGCGCTCCTCGAGGCCAGCTTCATGGCCATGACGGACCGCGACGTGGACGAGCGCGAGGCGCTCTTGCTGGAGCAGCTCTGCGAGCGCCTGGGCTTGGGAGCCGACGCTCTGGAGGGCGCGCGGGACTGGGCGACGGCGAAGCTCGAGCTCCGCGATCGCGGGAGGGCCTTCGTCGCCGGAGGCTAGGGGCATGAGCGAACTCGAACAGCTGGAGCTGAGGCAGGAGCTCGGCCGGGGACCGCTGGGGGCGAGCTACGCCGCCCTCTACCGCGGGCAGCCGGTGGTGGCCAAGGTCTTGACCGGCAAGTTCAACGGCTACCCGGAGCTCCTGCAGGGGGTGCTGGACGACGTCCGCGCCTGGGTGGGGTTCGAGCACCCCAGCGCGGTGGCGCCCCTCGAGATCGGCACCTACCGCGACCGCTCGGTGATCCTCTGGCAGCACGCGCGGGGCGCCAAGACCCTGGAGGCCGTGCTCGCCGAGCGCGGGCCCTTCGACCCCATGGACGCGTTGTTCGTGATCCGCGACGTGGCGCTCCTGCTCGCGGCGGTGCACCAGGGCGACGCGCCGGTGGGCGACGTGCGCGCGAGCAAGGTGTACTTCGACGGGCGCACGACGCGGCTCGCGGATCTGGGTCTGGCCCGCGCGTCCTGCCTGGCGCAGGGCTTCGGCCGCGAGGGGCTGCACTTCGGGCACCCCGCCTACCTCGCCCCCGAGGTCAACCAGGCCGAGCTCAAGGACCCCACCCCGCAGACCGACGTCTACGCGCTGGGGATCCTCTACTACGAGCTCGTGACCGGGAAGCCGCCCTTCGAGGGGGACCCGATCATGGTCTTGCACGACCAGCTCGAGACCCCGCTCCCCCGGCCTCCGAGCCTGCGTGAGCACCCGCAGCTCCTGGAGTTCCTGCAGAACCTCACGGCGAAGGTCCCCGCCAAACGCCTGCGCAACGGGCTGCAGGTCGTGCAGGAGCTCTACCGCGCCGTGGGCAAGGAGCCGCCGGCTCCCGAGGAGCTGCAGGCGACGGCGACCGCGTGCTGGAAGAGCCGCGACCACAAGCTCCAGGAGTGGAGCACCGAGCGGATCCGGACGCTCCCCGGCGGGCCCAACGTCGCGCGCGCGGTCACCGGGCGCCTGCCGCGCATGCTGCTCGAGAGCGACGAGCCGCAGCAGCCGGTCGAGGAGGGGGTGCAGGTCGAGGGCAAGCTCGGGCGCGGCCCGGTCGGCACGACCTACGAGGGCAAGCTCAAGGACTACTCCGGTGACGTCGTGGTCAAGGTGCTCTCGCAGCGCTTCGACCAGCACGACGGCCTGACCGAGCTCGTGCTCGGCGACTTCCGCCGCGCCGAGGGGCTGGCGGGCCCCGGGATCGTGGGTCTGCTGCGCCTGGCCTCGGTCTCGGGGCGACACCTGTGCGTCATGGAGCGCGAGCGCGGGGGCACCCTGCGCCGCTTCCTCGCGCAGCACCAGCGCCTGCCGGTGCTCCCGCTGCTCGAGCGCGTGCGCGAGATCCTCGAGGCGCTGGCCGCGGGCCAGCGCCGGGGTCTGGCCCACGGCGACCTGCGGCCGGAGAAGGTGTTCATTAGCGCCGAGGGCAAGGCGCGGCTGTGCGACTACGGCCTCGCGCGCGCGGCGTGCCTGGGGGCGGGCTACGCCGCCTTCGGCATGCCCTTCGGGCATCCGGAATACCTCGCGCCCGAGGTGCTGCAGGAGGGGCTCAAGGAGCCCACCCTGCAGAGCGACCTCTACGCCCTGGGGATCCTGCTCTTCGAGTGCATCGCGGGCGGCGTCCCCTTCCGCGGCGAGACCCCGCGCGACACCCTGCGCCTGCACCTGCGCGCGGGGCTCCCGCAGTTCCCGCCGTCCTTCAAGGTGCCGCCCGCGGCCTACGACTTCGTGGCGCGCCTCACCTCCAAGGATCCGGATCGCCGCCCCGCGACGATCGAGGAGGTCCTGGCCAAGGTCGACCTCTGCGCCAAGCAGGTGCGCCTGCTCGAGGCAGAGGGATCGAGCGGCTGGAGCGGCGCGAAGATCGACGAGGCGCGTCCGGTGGGGCCCAAGGACTGGCCCCAGGACGGCTACGAGTCGGAGGAGCTGATCCCGAAGTCCCCCTTGGACTTCGGGTAGGCGGTCACGCTCCGAGGCGGTAGACCTTGCGGCGGGCGTCGAGCAGCTCGTGGGGGCGGGGGGTCGGGATCCGGACCGCCTTGTGGCAGGCGCGGCAGCGGCGGACCGTGCCGGCGTCCCGCACGCGCACGGCGTGACCGGCGCGGCAGCAGGGGCAGCGGTAGCGAATGTAGAGCAGGACGGGGTCGTTCACACCCCGGTCCCTGCACGCGCAGGGCCGGGCTAACCCCTGGCGGCGTCGAGGGGTTCGTCCCGCTGGGACGGCCCTTCGTGCGCACCTGTCGCCGCCGGTGACAGCGCGCCGAAGGCCAAGGCCTCCAGCTCCTCGATCGTGGCGCTGCGCAGCAGCCGGGTGCGCAGCGCGTCGGAGATCGCGATCCCCACGTCCAGGCGCCGGTAGAGCTGCTTGAGCTGGCCCAGGACCGAGCGCTCGTTGCCCCGGGCGCGGAGCATGTCGTCGCGGTAGCGCCGGTGGAAGCGCCACAGCGCCGCCGGGTCGACCTGAGGCTCGGGGGCGCCGGCGCGCGCCGCGGCCAGCCGCGCCAGGAGCCAGGGATCGCGGAGCATGCCGCGCCCGATCATGATCCCGTCGACCCCGGTCTCCTCGAGCATGCGCTCGGCGTCGGCGGGGCAGGTCACGTCGCCGTTGCCGATCAAGGGCAGCGCGGTCAGCGCGCGCACCCGCGCCAACTGGTCCCAGCGCGCGGGGTGCTTGTAGCCGTCGCGGACGGTCCGGGCGTGGACGGTGAGCGCCGCCGGGCCGGCGGCGTTGACCGCCGCGATCAGCTCGTCGAGGCCCGCGGTGTCCTCGATCCCCAGGCGGATCTTGGCGGTGACCGGGACCTCTACGGCCTCGACGGTGGCCCGGATCATGGCCGCGACCTGCGCCGGGTCGCGCAGCATGCCCGAGCCCGCGCACTTGTTGAACACCCGCGGGGCGGGGCAGCCGAAGTTGAGGTCGACGGTGGGCGCGCCGACGCGCACCGCGGCCTGCGCGCTCTGGGCGACGAGCTCGGGCTGGGTCCCCATGAGCTGCACCCCGACGGGGACGTCGGGGCGCGGAGGGCCCAGGTCCCGGCGCACGTGCTTGGGGCGCAGGGCCTGCTGCGACACCCGGAGGAACTCGGTCCACGCGGCGCCGGCGCCGCCCAGGTCGAGGATCAGGTCGCGGAACACGCGGTGGGTCACGCCCTCCATGGGGGCGAGCACGAAGGGCGGGTCGAACACCACGCCCCGCCCCAGGTCGAGGGCGGGGACCTCACGCACGCGGCTGAGCTCGCTCACCCTCGGATCGTGAACCCGAGGCCTTCGAACAGCTCGCGCACCGCCTCGCGGTGGTCGCCCTGGAGCTCGAAGCGGTCCTGCTTGAGGGCGCCCCCCGCGCCGATCTTGGCCTTGAGCTGCTTGAGGATCGGCTTGAAGTAGGTCGGGTTGTGGGGGAGGTCGGAGAGCACGGTCACGACCTTGCCCTTGCGCCCGTGGGTGTCCAGCTTGAGCCGGAGGGTGGTCGACGAGGGGTCGACCGGCTTCGCCTTGGGGCCCTTCCGCGGCTTGGGCTGCTGCCCCCCGCGGGTCGTGTCGTAGACCAATCGCTCGTCGCGCATGGCGTCAGTGTAAACGGATCCCTGGGCGCGCGGCCCGAGGAATCCTCGGCGCTGCACGTCAGAGGTTCCGCCTGCACCGGAACGTCGGACGCACGGCACAGCGCTATTTGGGGGGCTCGGCTCTGGTCCGCGCGTCCTGCTCCAGCCAGTCCGTGGCGCGGATCGCGTGGTGGCTCCCGGGTTGGGTGCGGCGCAGGAGCTCGTGCATGGTCTCCCGGGCGAGCTCCGGGCGCCCGGTCGAGGCGTAGGCCAGGCCACGGTTGAAGCGCATGGCGTGCTGGTCCGGGTCCCGGGCGAGGATCCAGGTGTAGTCGGCGATCGCGGCGTCGTAGTCCTCCAGGCGGTGGTAGCACTGCGCCCGGCCGACCCGGGGGGCGAGGCTCTCGGGCTCGATCTGGCTGACCTTGGTGTAGGCGTCCCGCGCCGCGGCGAAGTCCTGGAGCTTGTAGTGACACGCCGCGACCTGGGTCCAGCCGGACACGCTCTCCGGCTCGACGGAGATCAGCTTGCGCGCGTCGGCCAGCGACGCCTCGTAGCGGCCTAGCTGGAACAGCGCCAGGGAGCGGTTGTTGAGCGCGGCGCGGTTGTTGGGGTCGAGGGCCAGCACCGAGTCCAGGTCGTTGAGCTCCTCGGTCGCGTGGCCCGCCACCGAGTGGGCGGTGGAGCGCGCGAAGAGCAGGGACGTGTCCTGGGGAGCGCGCGCCAGGGCGGACTCGAGCACGGCGAGGGCGTCGTCGGTCTGCTCCAGCTCGGTCAGGGCGTTCGCCAGGGTCTCGGAGATCCGCGGGTCAGCGGCCTCGGTCCCACGCCACACCAGGGTCAGGGGCGCGACCGCCTCGGCGTAGCGCTTCGCGCCGAACAGGAGCTGACCCTGCACGTAGGCCAGGTCGAGCTGCTCGGGGTCTCGCGCGCGCGCCACACCGAGCACGGCGAGGGCGTCGTCCACCCGACGGAGCTGCGCGAGGCAGCGCGCGAGGTGCACCGCGTCCTCGGAGCCGGACTCGAGGTCCCAGGCCTGCTGGAGCTGGGGGAGCGCGTCGCTCCAGCGCTGGATCTTCGCCAGCGTGCGTCCGTAGCTCCGGCGCAAGCTCGCCAGCTCGGGGTGCGCGGAGACGCCGAGGGCCAGGACCTCCAGCGCGTCCTCGGTGCGCTCCTGGAGCGCGTAGATCACGGCGAGCTGCTGGCAGGCCTGCGGGCGCGGGTCGCGGGCGATCGCCCGGCGCAGGACCTCGAACTGGCGGGGGTCCTCGAGCTGGTTCATGGCCTGCCACAGGCCGTGGAGCGCGTCAGGGTCGTCGGCGTCCAGCGTCAGCGCGCGTTCGTACTCGGCGCGCGCGGCGTCCCAGTCCTTGCGGGAGGCCGCGAGGCGGGCGGCCTCGAGCACGTCGGCCAGCGACTCGACCACCACCGGGTCCTCGACCGGGTCCTCCACGGCGACGGTCGGCGCCGCGCGCTGGCGCAGGGTGGCGACCGCGACCAGGAGCAGGAGCAAGACCACGACCAGGCTCACGAGCAGGGGCCAGGGCCGGGCGGGGCCGCGCGCCGAGGGGACCTCGAACCGGCTCGAGCCGCGGAGGAAGTCCTCGAGGTCGCGGAGCACCACCGCGCAGGACCGATAGCGATCGCGGAGCTCGGGGCGCAGGCAGCGCTCGACCAGAGAGGCCAGCTCTCGCGGTACGTCGGCGCGCAGGGAGCGGATCTTGGCCGGCGGCTTGTGGAGGTTGCTCACGACCTCGAGGATCGTGCCGCCCTCGACCGGCGCGCGCCCGGTGAGCGCGTAGTAGAGGGTGGCGCCCAGCCCGTAGACGTCGGTGGCCGGCCCCACGAGGTTCGCCTCCCCCATGGCCTGCTCTGGGGCGACGTAGCCCGGGGTGCCCATGAACCCGCCCTCGACCGTGAGCTGGGTCGTGTCCAGGGCCTCGTCCTTGGCCAGGCCGAAGTCGCCGAGGAACGCGTCGCCATCGGCGCGCAGCAGCACGTTGTCGGGCTTCACGTCGCGGTGCAGGATCCCCAGCTCGTGGGCCGCGTGCAGGGCGGAGGCGAGCTTGATCCCCAGCTCGGCGACCATGCTCGCGGGGAGCGGACCGCGGCTCTCGACCAGCTCGTCCAGCGACTTGCCCTCGACCAGGCTCATGACCAGGTAGGGGCGACCGTCGACCTCTCCGTAGGCGCGGATCGGGATCACGTTGGGGTGCTGCAGGCGCTGGAGGACCTGGACCTCGCGCTTGAAGCGGCTGAGGCGCTTGCGGTTGTGCGCGGCGAGCAGGAGCTTGATCGCCACGTGGGTCTGGGTCAGCGGATCCCAGGCCTTGAACACGACGCCCATGCCGCCGCGCCCCAGCTCCCCGATCACCTGGTAGTGCTCGACCCGCTGCATGCCTGGAGGGTGGCACGGGGCCCCCGGCTCGACCAGGCCGGGCAGACAGGCGTCGGCGGGCCGACGGCTTTCTGCGGGCCGGCTACTCGCGCTGTGCGGCCTCTCGCGTCCACTTCTCGATCCAGTAGCGGGCCACGTCCTGGCGCTTCTCGTCCTGGGGGGACTCGCGCTGCAGGGCGCGCATGGTCTCGAGCGCCAGGTCGCGGCGCCCCGCGCTGTCGTAGGTCATGGCCAGGTTGAAGCGCACCGACCCGTGGCTGGGATCCTCGCGCGGGGTCCGCGCCAGGGCCCAGGTGAAGTCCGCGATCGCGAGGTCCCACTCGCCGAGGAGCTGGGCGGCCTGGCCGCGGCCGATCCGCAGCGGCGCGCGCTCGGGGGCCAGCTCGATCGCGCGGGCGAAGGCGTCCCGGGCCAGCGCGTTCTGCTCGAGGGCGAACGCGCTGCCGCCGACCTGGGTCCAGGCGTCCACCGAGCCAGGGACCAAGGCGACCTCGCGCTGGGCGTCGCGGAGCGCGAGCTCGTACTCGCCGCGGCTGAAGTGGACCACCGAGCGGTTGTGGAGGGCCGTGGGGTGATCGGGATCCAGGGCCAGGATCGCGCTCAGGTCGGCGAGCTCGGCCTCGGGGTTCCCCATGTCGTCGTGGAGCAGGGCGCGCGAGAGCAGGAGCTGGAGGTCCTCGGGGGACTCGCCCAGGGCGCGGTCCAGGACGACCCGCGCCTCCTCGTAGGCGCCGGTCTCGCGCAGCGCCTCGGTGAGGAGGGGGATCAACGGCGGATACTCGCCGTCGCAGAGCACGTAGGCCCGACGCAGCTCGGGGAGCGCTTCCTGGAAGCGATCGAGGCGCACGAGGGTGTAGCCAAGGAAGTAGCAGGCCTGGAGCGAGTCCGGCTGACGACGAACCGCGGCCGCGAATCGCGGGAGCGCCTCTTGCTCGCGGCCGAGGCGATTCAGCACACCGCCGAGCAGCATGTCGAGCCTGAAGGAGGGCTCGCTCGCCGCGGCCTCGGCCAGGAGCGGGAGGGCTTCGGCGTCGCGCTCTGCCAGGTGCAGGCGCTGTCCGAGTTGCTCGAGCAGCGCCGGCGCGCCGGGGAGCGCGCGCAGCCCCTCGCGGAGCAGGGCCTCGATCCGCGGGGGTGGGTCCCCGCGCTGTTGCGCCGCCGCCAGCAGGAACAGGTAGGCGTCGACCCGCGGCTCCGCGTCGACCGCGCGCCGCGCCGCCGCCTCCGCCCCGTCCGCGCCGAGCTCGCGCAGCGCGTGCCAGAGCCCATGCAGGGCCTCGGGGTCGGCGGGGCGCTCGCGCAGGAGCTCGTCGTAGTGCGCGCGCGCGGCGACCCAGTCGCCAGCGTCCGCGGCCGCGCGCGCGGCTCGCCGCGTCTGGTCACTCGAGTCCGCGGGCGGGAGCGCGGGGGGGGGCGTCGGCGGTGGGGGTGAGGTCCCTCGCGGGGCGCGCGGCCAGAGCGCGACCGCACCCGCCGCGAGGGCGAGCAGGACGGCCGCCCCCCCGAGCCAGGTCCGGCGACGGCGCTCCTCGGCGTGGGGCGTGTTCAGGTCGCCCGCCAGGAAGCGCGCCAGGTCGCGGGCGACCAGGCCGCAGTCCCGATAGCGCTCTGCCACGGGGCCGCGCAGGCAGCGGTGCACGAGCCCCGCGAGGGGGGCGGGGAGGTCTGGCCGCAGCGAGGTGAGGGGGACGGGGGGCTTCTGCAGGTTGTCGAGGACCTCGAACACGGTGCTGCCCGGCACCGGGGGGCGCCCGCTGAGCGCGTGATACAGCGTCGCGCCGAGGCCGTAGACGT
>JAWKSZ010000082.1:0-33548 GCA_041402045.1 Planctomycetota bacterium
ACGATCAGGATCACGACCTCGGTCATGTCCTGGGCGCGACGGGTGCGGCAACGGAGTCTCATACGGCAGGCTCCTGCACACCGCGCGCCCGCGCGGAGTCGCCGCAACCCTCGATTCCTCGGCGTGTTCGACCCAGCCCCTGTGTCCGTTTGGGCTCCACGCGTTTCATCCTCGAGGCGCGAGGCGCGACGCACGGCGTCGCGTCAGGTCGCGATCCACTTGGAAACATATACGTCTCGCATGAACCCCATCTCGCGACGCATTTCCAATCCAGGTTGCCTAACCCGCACGTTCTCCGTCGGGGGTCGCTGGCTCGGCCCTTGCTAATTGCTGGACGTGACGTGCTGGAGGCACGATCCAGATCCAACTTGGGAAATCGGTAGGAGAATCCATGAAGCTCATTCACAAGCTGACCCGTCGTCGTCGCCGTCGCGGCCAGGGCATGACCGAGTACATCATCATCGTCGGTCTGATCGCGATCGTGCTGATCGCCGCCGTGCGCAAGTTCCAAGGCGCGCTGAACAACACCTACAACAAGGCGACGACCGAGCTCGAAGGTATCCAGGACGAGATCGACGCGGGCGGCTAGGCCACCCCTGAGTGCAGCTCGCAGAGGTCTTCCAGGCCGTCGCATCCGGACTGCTGTTCCTGGTGCTGGCGGTCTCGGCGACCACCGACCTGCTCCGGCGCAAGATCTACAACGTCGTCACCTATCCGGCTATCTGTCTGGGCCTGGCCTTGGGCTTCGGAGCTGGTGGGCTGGGTGACTCGTTGTGGGGCCACACCCTGCTAGGCCACCTGGCGGGGTTCTTGCTCGGCTTCATGCTGCTCTTCGTCGCGTATTGGAGTCGTGCCGTAGGCGGCGGTGAGGTGAAGCTCGCTGCCGCCATTGGCGCTGTCTACGGGTTCCCGTTCATCATCCCGGCCCTGTTCTGGAGCAGCCTGGCAGGCTTCGTGATGGCGATCTGGGTCCTGATCTGGCGCGCCAAGCTCCTCACTGGCCTCAAGCGCTCCGTGCGCTACGCCGTGAGCCTCAAGGGCGAACTCCCGGAGCCGGACGATCCCGCGGCGATCAAGCTGCCCTACGGGGTGGCGATGGCCTTCGGGACCTTCTTCGCGTGGTTCTTGCAAGAGGTGGCGTGAGGGGTGGGATAGAAAGGCCGGAGGAGTGCACCTGATCCAGCGCTTCGTCCAACGTCTGAAGGAACTCGACCGCGACCGCGAGAGCGGGGCCGCGATGGTCGAGTTCGTCATCGTGTTCCCCATCCAGCTCACCCTGACGCTCTTGATCATGCAGTTCGCGCTCCTGGCCCACGCCCACATCGTGGTCCAGCAAGCCGCGTTCATGGGCGCCCGGGCCGCCGCCGTCTCCGACGGCATGGTCGACGACGGCGCCGTGCCCTTGCTCGCGGCCCAGCGCGTGGCCGCCCGCACCTGCATGGTGCTCACCAGCTCCGCCGACACCGGCGCCGGCGCGCCCCCCAGCGGCGGCGGGCTGCCCACGACCCTGGGCTGGGCCGGCGGGCCCTCCCTCGGCGCCGCGCGCACGTCCCAGGCCTACGGCCACATGAACGTGAACGTGGCCCATTCGCAGCACCTCGTGCGCTGCAAGATCGAGTTCGACTACCCGCTGATCATCCCCGTCGCCAACAGCATCCTCGCGCGCAAGGTGTTCACCGGGGAGCAGCTCCTGTTCAAGCACGCGGGCAACTACAACGACGCGACCGCCGCCCGCGGCGTCTACTGCTACCGGATCCAGCGGATCGGCTACATCCCCACCCCCTGGCTGGAGCAAGGCCTCACCGACGAGACGTCGGTGTCCCTCAGCGCCAGCGGGAATCGTTGAGGTGCGCATGACCCTCTCGGAGCGCCTGAGCCGCGAGCTGGACGCGCTGCACCGTGACGAGCGGGGCGCGAGCCTGGTGTTCTCGGCGATCACCCTGTTCGGGCTGGCCATGTGCGCGCTGCTGACCTACCAGCTCGGCATGATCTCCGCCGACCGCCTGCGCATGCAGAACGCCGCCGACGCCGCGGCCTACTCCGGCGCCGTGGTCGAGGCCAACAACCTGAACGTCATGGGCCAGATCAACGACGGCATGGCCTACGTCCACTACAACCTCCTGCGCTACGTGATCGACGTCACGATCTACCGCACCCTGGAGACCTACGAGACCCACCACACCCGGGTCGGCTCGCTGGGCTTCTTCCCCCCGAGCGCCGACACCTCGGGCGCGATCCTCCCGGCGATCGATCCGACCCCCGGCCGCGCCAACCAGTACCCGCCCACCGCCGAGAACACCGCGGCCCTGGAGTGGGTCATGCTCGGCGACGGGCCGGAGTTCCAGGGGCGCCTGGGCGCCGCCGACGGCATTCAGAACTTCCCGGCCCTGATCAACCAGGGCAAGACCTGGCTGCGGGACCTGGCCAGCGCCCAGCGCGACCTGATGCAGGCCACGCCGATCATGGTCAAGAACCACGCCCGCGCGATCGCCCGGCAGAACGGCGCGAGCCACGTGGCCTTCAGCGACGACCTCGACCGCGCGTTCCAGGTCGACCAGGGCTTCTACGAGCAGAACGCGAACAACGACTTCGACAACGCCGGGGGCGGCGGGGACCGCCTCGGGTTCGCGGTCTCCAACCGCTACGCCGACGGGCGCCTGGGGGTCGACGGCGGCGGCTTCCCCGACTGGTTCGACTGGCGCCAAGGACGCTCCAAGGGCGGCGACGCCGGCTACAACCAGATCCGCCTGTGCTGGAACACCAACGACTGGGGTCACAAGAAGCGGCGCAACACCCAGCCCCCGGGCGCCACCCAGCGCGGCGCGCCCAACGGCCACTGGCACGCGCGCCACCGCCACACCTTCAAGCTCGACTTCGACGGCTCGGTGCACCAGACCTTCCACGGCAACATGTTCGACGGCACCGAGTCCCCGGCCTGCGGGCACCTCGAGGACGAGGTCGAGCAGGAGGTCGTGAACGGCGTCGAGGGCGGCACGTTCATCGACTCCTGGCACAACGGCGAGCACGCCTGGGTCAACTGCCCGACCTGCGGGGTCAAGACCTACTCCGGGCAGTACACCGAGGTCAAGGTCGACCACCAGATCCCCCAGGGCGGCAAGCGCGACGGCATGGCCCTCGACCTCAGCGGCTGGCCGCGGCCCCTGGGCATGCGCCCCCTGCTCCTGCGCAGCGGGATCACCGTCGCGGCCTGGCGCCGCGGACCGGGGATCGGGAACTTCTACCCGGCCTCGCCCTACGGCACGATCGCCGTGGCCTCGGCCCAGGTCGGCTACTGGAGCGACGGCGAGGTCAAGCTCCTGCGCGAGCTCGACGACCAGCAGGCGGTGTATCGCAACATGGAGGGCAGCGAGACCATCGACCTGCGCGAGAACGCCAAGCGCAACTTCTTCTACTCGAGCGACCCCAGCGACGGCGTGTTCTTCGGCGCGCGGCTGGTCCCCGTCGCGCGGGAGTACACCTGGACCGACACCCCGACCGCCAGCGCGCTCCTCGGCCCCAGCGGGCGCTGGATGCGCGTCGACGGCAGCGCCGAGGTCCCCCCCGGATTGGCGAACCTGAGCTCCGTGGTCAACGCGGGGGACATGTCCGCACTGCGAGCGTCGATATGGCACTGAGCGAATCCGAGCCGCGCCGCGGCCTGCGCGAGCTGTGGAGCGACGAGGACGGCACCGCGAGCGTCGAGTTCCTCGTGCTGCTCCCGGCCTATCTGGTCATGATCACGTTCTCCCTGTCGCTGGGGTACCTGCTCCTGGCCCACCAGTCCTGCCAGCAGGCGGCTCGGGTGGACGGCTGGATGGACGGCAAGAACTCGAGCGTGCTGTTCCTCTCGAACGGGACCTACGACGCGGGGACGGTCAACACCTCGAACCCCAGCTTCGTGAACGACGACTTCGGTCCCTCGGCGAACCGCGACCTGCTGCGCCCGCTGCTGGAGAACCGCTACGGCTCCGGGGGGCACCCGATCACCCACCGCCGCCGGACGGTCAGCTACGACTTCACCGGCCTGCTCCTGGGGCGGGCGAGCTTCAAGCTCTCGACCGCGTCGTCGGTCTACACCTTCACCGAGGGCTTCGAGTACCCGAAGCACCAGCGCGGGCAGCGCGACCACTTCTTCGGGCAGGAGCGGGACCTCAACCCGGCCTACGACCCGGCGGAGGGTCCCAACAACACCTACCTCAGCCGGCGCGTGAACCGCCACTTCAGCACCGGCGAGGGGATCTGGGACACCAGCCCCTTCACGGGTCGGATCGACGGCTCGGTCGACGGCGAGCACCAGCTTTACAGCCGAGACCGTCCATGAAGCGTTCCAAAACGTCTCACGGAGCGACGCAAGTTCGTGCCGCCTTCGGTTTCACGCCCCACGTAACTCCCGAGATGAGCAGCCTCGAGCTTGGTCCTGTCCTTGCAGTAGGGATGGCCAACAAAGGGAGCCAAGCATGATTGCACTCTTCACTCGTAAGCGCCGTCGCCGCCAGGGTATGACCGAGTACGTCGTGATCGTGGGCCTGATCGCGATCTGCCTGATCGCGGCGGTCCGCAGCTTCAGCGGCAAGATCAACGACATCATCGTCGGCACCGACGGCAACGGCGGTATCGCTGGCGAGACCAACGGCGTGACCGCTGGGATCAAGCCGGGTGCCGTCGGGATCGAGGACGAGGACGACACCGGCGACGACGGTTAGGTCGTCGCCTCGCGAGGCCCGCGCGGCGCTGCCGTGAGGCCGAAGTCCCCCCAGGAAGGAAGGGCTTGCTGAACACATTGTTGCGGATCGCGCTGGGAACGCTCCTCACCGCAGGCCTGATCAGCTTCGGGCTCGTGGTCAGCGGGGAGAGTGTGCGCGCGCGCAGCTTGTTCGACGGCCCCCCTGCGAACCTCACGCCGCTCCCCGGCTCCGAGCTCTCCGGCACCTCCACCCAGCTCTCCCTCGACGGCCAGACCACGCGCTGCGCGACCTACGACGCGCCCGGGCGCACCGTCCAGAGCTTGCTCGAGCACTTCCGCGAGCTCGCCGCCGACCAGACCCCCGACGACTCGCCCTACCTGGAGGCCGTGCAGCCCGGTGGGGCGACCCTCGTGTGGGTCGACTCCGGGCTCCAGCGGCGGGGCGTGATCATCGACGAGGGCCCCCAGGGCGACGCGCGCTACCGCCTGCTGTGGAGCGGTCCGCCCACCCCGGGTGCCGGGCCGAGCCTGCCCCTGGGGATCACCCCGCCGGTGGGGTGCGACGTGGTCACCAGCGCGCTGAGCCCCGACGGCGGGACCGCGCTGCTCTCCACCGTGGGCGAGCCCAGCACCGCCGCCCACCGGATCGCCGGCAGCCTCGAGGCTGCTGGGTTCACCCTCGAGACCGAGCTCCCCGAAGACCCCCGCCGCGTGGCCTTCAGCTTCCGCAGCCCGACCCACGCCGGCCTGTGCGTGGCGGCGGCCGGCGAGCGCGGCCAGGTGCGGATCTCGCTTTCGCTGCGGCCCGCTCGCTGAGGGGGTAGCCCGAACCGGGGTAGAGACTTAGGCTAGGGAGGAGCGGAACCGCAGGGGTGTGGAAGGCCCCGGGAGGAAGGCACCGTGACCAACAAACTCGCACTCGTCGTGGCGGTGACGCTGGGGATCCTCTCCATCGTCGGCATTCGGCTCTACATCGAGCGGGTGCAGACTCGAATGGAGGTCCTCCAGACCCCCGTCCCGGTGTGGGTCGCGACCCAGGACCTGAGCAAGGGCACCAAGTTCGAACCCGACACCCACGCTCAGGAGGACTCGGTCCCCAAGAACGTGTTCGAGAAGCTCGCCAAGACCTGCATCAACGACCCTCGCCCCTATCAGGGCGCGCCCGTGGTCGCGGATGTCGCGCCGGGGCAGGTCCTGCAGTCGTTCCACTTCAACATCGGGGGCGAAGGCGCCAGCGGCACGCTCAAGGGCCGGCTGCTGCCGGGCTACCGCGCGTTCTCGCTGCCGGTGGACGCGATCACCGGCGTCTCGGGCTTCCTGCGCCCGGGCGACCGGATCGACATCTCCGCGACCATGGAGTTCAAGGACGCCCTCGGCGCGAGCAACGTCAAGCTCAAGGCCACCCGCACGGTGGTCAAGAACGTCGAGGTCCTGGCGACCGGGCGGATCACGAGCCCCGACGACCCCCGGGCGGGGCGCTCGGCCTTCGAGACGATCACCATCGCCCTCCGCCCCGAGGAGCGGAACAAGGTCCTGCACGTCTACCTGAACAAGGGGCTGCTGGTGGTGAGCCTCAAGGACCCGGGCGACGGCGACCCCTCCGGCTGGAGCACGGTCACCGACGACACCATCTTCAAAGAGATCAAAGACGAGCTGAGGTAGCCTTCCGTGCCTTCGCTGATCGTCCGCGACTCGAAGAACGGGCGCGTCAAGGAGATCCAGCTCACCAAGCGCCGGTTCACCATCGGGAGCAGTGACTACAACGACCTCGTGCTCACGCGCAGCGGGGTCGCCAAGGAGCACTGTGTGCTCGTGCAGAAGGACGACGGCTTCGTCCTGCGCGACCTGACCATCAAGAAGGAGAAGCCGCTCACCGACGGCTCGCGGTTCGAGGTGGCGACCTTCGAGGTCCAGTTCCGCGGCGAGCGCCAGCGCTCGACCTCCGCCACCAAGTCCCAGCCCTCGAAGGACTCCCGCGCCAGCGTCGCCGGCGCTCCGACCCGGCGGGGCAGGGGCAGCAAGGACCAGGAGCCCACGGACCCCCTGATCCGCACCCTGCGCGCGGTGCACCAGCGCCTGCTCGAGGCGCCGGAGCTCAAGCGCGTCGACTTCGACGAGATGGACCCCGAGGTCGCGCGGCGCACCACCGAGCGCGTGCTGGTCCAGATCATCAAGGACATGCAGGACGCCGGCGAGCTCGCCGGGATCGACCGCCGGGCCCTGCTCAAGCAGGCGCTGAACGAGGCCCTGGGCCTGGGCCCCCTGGAGGAGCTGCTCGCCGACGACGACATCAGCGAGATCATGGTCAACAGCGCGGTGGACGTGTTCGTCGAGCGCCGCGGACACGGCATGGTCCGCGCCGACGTGA
Source organism: Planctomycetota bacterium (assembly GCA_041402045.1). Lineage (GTDB taxonomy): Bacteria > Planctomycetota > J058 > J058 > J058 > JAGQRJ01. The sequence continues at coordinate 7,053 of JAWKSZ010000082.1, forward strand.
AGTTCTCCTCCGACGAGCAGGTCATGCACGTGATCCGCCGGATCGTGGCGCCGATCGGGCGCCGGATCAACGAGCAGACTCCCTTGTGCGACGGGCGCCTCGCCGACGGCTCGCGCATCAACGCCGTGATCCCGCCGCTCGCGGTCTCGGGGCCTTCGCTCACCATTCGAAAGTTCCCCAAGGACCGCCTGGGGATCGAGGACCTGATCAAGTTCGGCTCGCTGACCAAGCCCATGGGCGACTTCCTCGAGATCGCCGTGCGCGAGCACATGAACATCTGCATCAGCGGCGGCACGGGCTCGGGCAAGACCACGCTCCTGAACGTGGTCTCGAGCTTCATCGGCAAGTCCGAGCGGATCGTGACCGTCGAGGACGTGAGCGAGCTCAAGCTGCCCCAGGAGCACATCGTGACCCTGGAGGCCCGGCCCCCGAACCTCGAGGGCGAGGGCGCGATCACGATCCGCGACCTGGTGAAGAACTGCCTGCGCATGCGGCCCGACCGGATCGTCGTCGGCGAGTGTCGCGGCGGCGAGGCCCTGGACATGCTCCAGGCGATGAACACCGGCCACGACGGGTCCTTGACCACGATCCACTCCAACTCGCCGCGCGACTGCATCGCGCGCCTCGAGACCCTGGTGCTCCTGGCGGGCATGGACCTGCCCTCGAAGGCGATCCGCGAACAGATCGCCTCCGCCGTGCACATGATCATTCAGCAGACCCGGCTCCCCGACGGCTCGCGCAAGGTGACCTACATCTCGAGATCACCGGCATGGAGAGCGGGATGGTCACGATCCAGGACATCTTCCTGTTCAAGCAGACCGGGTTCGACGAGAACGGCAAGGTGATCGGGCACCACGAGGCCACCGGGAACGTGCCCAAGTTCGTGCAGGGCCTGCGGCGACGCGGGATCCCGGTGGACATGAGCATGTTCCAGCGCGACACCTCCGAGGGCTCCAGCAGCAGCTCCCGCAGCCCCAACAACCCCATCACCGGCGGCGTCGACGACCTGGGGCCCGTGACGCGTCGCCGCCGGAGGCGCTAGTGCTCGTCGCCGACGCCGCGGGCGCTCTGCTGCTGAACATGGTCGCCGTCCTCGGCGGCCTGGGCGCGTTCATCTTCGTGTTCGCCGGCTACCTGCTGTTCTCGGCGGGCTGGGAGAGCTACGAGGAGCGCTTCGTCGACGGCGCCGAGCGCAGCGTCGAGGACCTGTTCCTCACGATCCCGCCGCAGCAGCTCCTGTGGCTGCGGATCCTGTGCACCTTCGGGCTGTTCGCGGTGTTCTTCGTGCTCAGCGAGAGCCTGGTGGTCTCCGCGGTGTTCGGCGCGTTCGGCTTCTTCGTGCCCAAGATCGCGCTGCGCATGCAGCGGACCAAGCGGCGCAACAAGTTCGGCGAGCAGCTCACCGACGCCCTGGTGACCCTCACCAACGCCCTGCGCTCGGGCTTCGCCCTGCCCAAGGCCTTCCAGCTCATCGCCCAGGACATGCCCAAGCCGATCTGCCAGGAATTCGGGATCCTGGTCCAGGAGCTGCGCCTGGGGATCGAGACCGAGGAGGGGCTCAACAACATGTACCACCGGGTCCCCAGCGTGGACCTGGACCTGGTCAAGACCTCGGTGGGCATCGCCGCCGACGTGGGCGGCAACCTGGCCGAGGTCTTCGATCGGATCGCGTTCACGATCCGCGAGCGCCGGCGGATCGAGGGGCGCATCGACTCGCTCACCGCCCAGGGCAAGATCCAGGGGCTGATGGTCGCGCTGATCCCGATCCTGATGATGGTCGCGATCAACTACATCGACCCCAACATGCTCACGCCGCTGTTCACCACGACCTACGGCTACATCACCCTGGGCGTGATGGCGGTCATGGAGGGGCTGGGCTACTTCTTCGTGCGCATGATCACGACGATCGAGGTCTAGGGTGGACGCACCGATCCTGGGCCTGATGCTCCTGTTCGGCTTCGCCGTCGCGGCGAGCATGTGGCTGATCCTGCTGGGGGTGAACCAGCTCCGCGAGGACACCGAGGCCTCGGAGAGCGAGCTGTTCCAGCGCAGCCCGCTGCTCAAGTTCGCCCTGCCCCTGGTGCAGTACTTCGCCCGAGCCCTGGCCCCCCTGCGCGGGCTGGACGGGCTGCGCGAGAGCCTGGAATACAAGCTGATCCGCGCCGGGCGGATCTACGTCATGAGCCCGGACGAGGTCCTGGGCCTGTGCTGCCTGAGCTTCTTCATGGGGCTCGCCTTCGGCTTCTACGTCGAGCTCTCCACCGGGTTCCTGGGCATGTTCGGGATCATCGCCTGCTCGCTGCTCGGGGCCTACCTCCCGATCCTGAGCCTGACCGACGCCATGAAGAAGCGGCAGAAGGCCGTGCTCAAGGTCCTGCCCTACACCCTGGACCTCCTGTGCCTGGCGGTCGAGGCCGGCCTCGACTTCGCCGCCGCGCTCAACCGGATCGGGGAGAAGCTGGGCAAGAACCCCTTCCGCGAGGAGATCCGCGTGCTCACCCAGGACATCGCCATGGGCAAGACCCGCGGCGAGGCCCTGCGGGACATGGACGACCGGATCGGGCTGGACGACCTGACCTCGGTGGTCAGCGCCCTGGTCCAGGCCGACGAGCTGGGCGCGAGCCTGGGCCCGACCCTGCGCATTCAGTCCTCGGAGCTGCAGCGCAAGCGCTTCCAGCGCGCGGAGAAGAAGGCCATGCAGGCCCCGGTGCTGATGCTGATCCCGCTGGTCTTGTTCATTTTTCCCCTCGTGTTCATCGTGATCTTTGCGCCGATGGTGATCCGGTTCCTGACCGGGGAGCTGGCGTTCTGAGCATGGAGGAGCTGGGCTTGACGCGGGACGACGGGACGGTGGTGGCGAGCGAGCTCGTGCTCGCGAACACCTTCGGCACGCGGCTGCGCGGGCTGATCGGGCGGCGCCTGCCCCCGGAGCACGGGCTGTGGCTCGAGCCCTGCAACAGCATTCACATGATGTTCGTGCCCTACGCGATCGACGTGGTCTTCCTGCGCCGCGGCGAGGGGCCCCTGGGCGCCGGCTCCGCCGGCGAGGTGCTCAAGGTGTGCTCGCGGGTGTGGCCCTGGGTCGGGCTGGCCTGGTGCTCGGGGGCGACGAGCGCGCTCGAGCTCAAGGCCGGGCGCGCCGCGGACCTGGGCCTCGCGGTCGGGGACCGCCTCACGCTGAAGGAGCGCTGCGCGGCATGAGCGACGGGCCAGTGCTACACGTGCTCTCGGGCGACCTCGCCGGTCGCACCTACCGGGTCAACGAGCGGGAGTTCGTGATCGGGCGCGCCCCGTCCTGCGACCTCGTGATCCCCAAGCGCTACATCAGCCGCGAGCACGCGCGGATCGAGGCGCGGCGCAAGCGCTTCACGGTCTCCAGCCTCTCGGAGAAGAACCCCGTGCACCTCCGGGATCGCCCGGTGCGCAAGACCACCGAGCTCGCCGACGGCGACGAGTTCGAGCTGTGCGGGATCCGCTTCCGCTTCGACCTCGAGGGGGAGGTCCGGGGGCGCAAGGTCGAGGGCGTGCGCATGAGCGGCAGCGCCGCCGGGCGCGTGGGCGCCGGGTGGCAGGACGCGCCCCCCGCCGACGACGGCTGGCAGGACGCGCCCGCCGACGACGACGGGTGGCAGGACGCGCCCGCCGACGACGGCTGGCGGGACGAGCCAGCGCCGCCTGCCCCCGCGGCCGACGACGGCTGGGACGAGGAAGAGGAGGGGGACTGGGAGGACGAGCCCGAGCCCGCCCCGCCGCCCAGGCGCAAGCCGAGTCGGCGCGCCGCGCGCCTGGACAAGGACAAGGCCCCCAAGCCCGACGCGAAGGGCAGCGTCGTGTTCGGCGACGAGGACGACGACGGCGAGGGCGAGGAGGACACCGAGGAGGTCAACGAGAAGACCGCCGAGCTGAACCCCACCGTCGACCCCGACGACCCAGACTACGACCCCTTCGCCGAGGTCGACAACCGGATCAAGAAGGAGAAGAAGCAGACCGATCCCCAGCGCGAGAAGCTGCTGCGGGTGCTCCTGGGCGTGGCGGTGGTCGGGATCCTGTTCGCGGGCTACGTGATCTATCAGATCAGCCAGAAGCCGCCCCTGACCGTGGTCCAGCACAACGACGGCGAGGAGCTCGTGGTCGCGGTCGACGAGACGGTGGTGATCGACTACCCCTACGCCGACGCGAACCCGCCCCAGGGCGCCGAGTCCCGGCGGATCGACGTGCGCGGCAACTACCAGAAGTTCTACGAGGACGACAGCGTCCAGGTCGAGTGGCTCAACTACAAGAACCGCGCGGTGCTCCTGATCCGCGGGCTGGAGACCGGCCCGTCCAAGTTCAGCCTGTTCTTCCCGGTGCGGAACACGCGGCTCGAGTTCAACGTGAGCGTCGAGGGCGACCCGCCCCTGCAGCGCGAGCGCGAGGCGCGGCAGGCCGAGTTCAAGAAGCTGCAGCCCAACAAGCTGCGCTCGATCCTGGCCCAGGCCGTGGAGGACGGCGACACCTACCTCAAGGGCTACGGCCCGGGGAAGGAGCACCACCTCTGGCTCGCGCTCCAGGAGTACGAGAAGGCGATCGACGCCGGGGACGCCATGCGGGACCTGAGCGCGAACATGAACCAGGCCCTGAGCCAGACCGACCGCGAGAACCTGGCCAAGGCCAACCGCAAGGCCGAGGAGACCCGGGAGGACTACGACCGCAAGCGCGAGCAACTGCACCAGCGCTACGCGCAGACCTTCGAGCAGGGCCTCAAGAAGGAGCAGAAGTTGGCGGCCTTGCGCAGCCTCATGCGCGGGATCGGCAACCCCAAGGACATGCAGTTCATTCGTCTGAAGATCCTGCTCGAGGAGCCGGGTGGCTACGGCGAGCGCTGGACGGGGTTCTAGGTGACCTCCGCGCGTCGGGGCGAGGTGTAGCGTGCGCCTGGTCTACCTCCGCGGCGACGAGGAGATCGCGTTCCCCCTCGACGAAGGCGAGACCTTCGTCGGGCGCAAGGCGAACTGCGACCTGCACTTCGACGATCAGAGCCTGAGCAAGCGGCACACGCGCTTCGTGCGCGAGGGCGGCAGCCTGCGGGTCTACGACGCCGGCTCGCGCAACGGGACGCTGCACAACGGCGCGCTCGTCCCGCCGGAGGGCAGCGAGGTCCGCGAGGGCGACCGGGTCCAGTGCGGCCAGCTCGTGTTCGTGGCCCGCGGCGTCCAGGGCGGCGGGGGCGAGGACTTCGACGTGCTCGAGGAGTCCACCCCGGGCGGCCAAGGGCCGCTCCCCGTGGCGGTCGCGGTCTCGAGCGGCGAGGTCGCGGGCGCCAACGTCGGCGTGCTCCCGGTGCTCGAGGACGAGCCCGACCTCCCCGCGCAGAAGCCGGTCCTCGCCCGGCTGAAGCTGGTCGCGGGGGGCGAGGCCCACACCTGGGACCTCGACGGCGAGACCGTGACGATCGGCTCCAAGGACGAGAACCCCGTGTGCCTGACCTGCGACGGGGTCAGCCGCTACCACGCCGAGCTCAGCTTCGAGGACGGGGTGTGGGTGATCAAGGACCTCGGCTCGCGCAACGGGATCTTCGTGGCGGGGGAGCAGGTCGACATTCACGAGCTCGCCCAGGGCGACGAGATCCAGATCGGCAACGCGCGGCTGCGCTTCGAGCTCGTGCGGCCCAGCCCGTTCGACGGCGCGCGCGAGGTCCTGGGCGCCCTGCGTCAGGACCCGCTGGGCACGCTCAAGACCGACTCCCGGGCGCGGATGGGCCTGGCGGGCGTGATCGCGGCGGTGGTGCTCATGTTCCTCGCCCTGCGCCCGGGCTCCGCCCCGCCGCAGCTCACGGGGGAGGCGAGCTGGGAGTGGTGCCAGCAGGCCACCGAGCTCCTGAGCAAGGGCGACTTCGCCGCCGCCGAGAAATACCTCAAGCGCTCGACCAGCGAGGGCAAGATCCGCGGGCCCCACCGCCGGCTGGCGAGCCACATGGCCAAGGTCTCGCGGCAGTGGCACAAGGCCAAGCGCGCCTCGAGCTTCCAGTGGGAGAAGGCCAGCGAGCTGCTCCAGCAGATCCGCGACTACAAGTCGCTGCCCGAGGCCACCAAGCGCTGGGCCGAGGCCCAGACCGAGTGGGTCACCCGCAACAAGGCGGCGAGCGACGCCCTGGACCGCGCCTCGGCGGTCGCCCGACGCGCCGCGCAGCTCGGGAGCCACGGGCGGATCGACGAGGGGGTCAAGACCTTCCGCGAGGCGTTCTCGCTCTACGAGACGATCCCCGCGGACACCGCGTTCTACGCCGCGGCGCAGGCCCAGCTCGCGCAAATGCGCGGGCTGGCCTTCCAGACGATCCTGAGCGAGGTGCGCCGGCGGACCGACGTCCCCAGCCCGGACTGGGACGAGGCCCTGATCTTCCTGGGCAAGGCCCTGGAGTTCGCGACCACCGACGAGCAGCGCGGGAACCTGACCCGCATGCGCCTGCGCTGCGAGCTCAACCGCCACGACGAGGCGCTCTACGTGCGCGCGGTCGAGATCGCCCAGCAGCACGACGTGAAGAACTACCCGCGGGCGATCAACTACCTGCAGGCGGTGCGCAAGGAGGCCCAGATCTTCCCCGACGCGCGGGCCTACCTGGACTGGATCGACGCCGACCTCAAGGTCCGCGCCGCGCGCCAGGCCTACGATCAGGGGCGCGGCAAGCGCGCGATCGAGATGCTGGACCAGGTGCTGAAGTACGACGTGCTCGGCCCCGAGGCCCGGGCCAGCGTGACCACGCGCAAGCGCACCTGGCAGGGGGTGATCGACGCCTTCGAGACCGGCATGCGGCTCTACTACGAGGGGCACGTGCGCGAGGCCAAGGAGCGCTTCCGCTTCGTGCTCAACGAGGAGCCGAGCCAGGAGAACCGTTACCAGAAGCTGGCCCGCGACCAGCTCAACCACATCCTGCGGGTCGAGACCCAGGGCCTCGAGCGCAACCTGCGCCGGGGGCTGCGGGAGCTCTACTACGCGCGCTACCACCGCGCCTGGCGCGCCTTCAACCTGGTGCGCGAGGACCCGAACCACAAGGACCGGGACCTGAAGAAGATCCGCGACGCGGTGCAGAACCTGAACGCCACCAAGCGCTTGCTCTACTACGCCAAGCGCACCGTGGACCGCAGCCGGACCGAGGACTTCCTCCGGGTCTACTACGAGCTGCAGCTGCTCAGCGACTGGCTCCCGCGCGGAAGGGAGAAGGCTGAGGCCGCCGAGTATCATAAGCGCGTGGCCGAGTACCTGAACCGCCTGAACCGAGCCCCCAAGCCGCGCCTGCAGCTCCCCGACCCGCCGCAGCGGCCTGAGAAGCCCAAGTGACCGCGCGCCTCATCCTGCACCTGGACGACGACCGCATCGCGTTCCCCCTCGAGGAGGGCGAGAACGTGATCGGGCGCAAGAAGGCGTGCGACATCTACGTGCGGGACGGGAGCCTGAGCAAGTTCCACGCGCGGATCCTGCGCCAGGGCGAGCGGCTGGAGGTGATCGACGCGGGGTCGCGCAACGGGACCCTGGTCAACGGCGACCCGATCACCCCCGAGGACGGCCCGATCCAGGTGATCGACGGGGACGAGATCCAGTGCGGGAAGCTGACCTTCCTCGTGGAGGGCGCCGGCGGCGCCCCCGCGGGGCGGCAGGCCCAGGAGGCTCGCCCGCCTGTGCTGGTGCACCTCGACACCAACGAGCGCTGGGAGCTCGAGGGCAGCCAGACCCTGGGGATCGGCTCGCGCGCGCAGAACCACGTGTGCCTGAACGGCACCGGGATCAGCCGCTTCCACGCCGAGCTCTGCCCCGAGGGCGGGGGCTGGGTCGTGAAGGACCTGGGCTCGCGCAACGGCGTCTACGTCAACGAGCAGCAGGTCGACGTGCACACCCTCGCCGCGGGGGACGTGGTCAAGATCGGGACGGTGAGCCTGCGCTACGACGTCCCCTCCGGGGCCGGCGTCCCGCAGTTGGCGGAGGTCCTCGCGGACCCGCGCAAGCGGCTCTACGTGATCGGCGGCCTGGTGCTCCTGCTGTTGCTCGTGGGCATGGCCTTCATCGGGCCCTCCGGCCCGGGCCCCGGGGGGGGCGGGGGCTCCGACGACCTCGAGGCCCGCTTCATGGAGGCGGCCGGGGCCATGATGGAGGGCCGCCACGACGCCGCCCAGGAGCAGTTCAAGCGGCTGAAGGAGGACAAGCCCGAGGCCGAGCTCCGCAGCTGGGTGCGCTCCTTCGATCAGGTCTCCCGCTCGCTGGAGGACTACGAGGACCCGCTGGCCTTCGACTGGGACCGCGCCGAGTCCTCGCTCAAGGACGCGAGCAAGCTCAGCGGGCTGCCCTCGCGCCTCAAGACCTGGGTCGAGGAGCGGGTCGCCTGGGTCGAGAGCGGCAAGCGCGCCTACGCGCTGCTGGAGGAGGGCGGGCGCCTGGCCCAGCGCTCGGTGGAGGCCGCGGGCAAGCGCGACTTCAAGCAGGCCTTCGCGCTGCAGCGCGAGGCGCGCAGCTACCTGGAGCGGATCGACGGCCCGCTGGCCCAGCTGGCTCAGGACAAGATCGAGAAGGCCTGGCTCCCGGTGCTCAAGGCCTCGGTGCAAATGATCCGGGCCTTCATGCGGCCCAAGTCCAAGCCTCCGCACTGGGGGCGCGCCAAGGCGCTGATCGAAGACCTGCTGCCCTTGACCATGAAGGTCCAGGAGCGCACGAACCTCCGGCGTTACCTGGCGCTGTGCTCGAGCAACATGGAGGACGAGGAGCTCTACCGCGCCGCGATCCGGATCATCGAGCGCGGCGAGGTCGAGTTCCACCCGCAGGCCGCGGACTTCCTGCGCAAGGTCAACCAGAGCTCCTCGATCTACCCCGACGCCCAGGCGATCCTCTCCTGGCTGCGGGCCGACGAACTGGTGCGCCAGGCGGACCAGGCCTTCGAGGACGGGCGCGGGGAGTATTCGCGGCGCCTGCTCAACGAGGCCCGCGACCAGCACGACAGCTTCCTCGGCGACCAGGCGCGGGAGTCGATCGACCGCCGGCTGCTGCAGGTGAACCAGGTCCTCCGGCGCTGGGAGCGCGCCGAGCGCTTCGGGACCCGGGTCGAGGCCTTGAAGCTGCTCGAAGAGATCGTGACCCTGCTCGAGGACAAGCCGCAGAACTTCTACCGGCGCATGGCCCAGCGCCAGTTCGACCACGTCAAGGCCGCCCTCAGCAAGGACGTGAGCGACAACCTGCAGAAGGGCCTCGAGCGGCTGCGGGACGCCTGGACCTTCGACGTCCAGGGGCGCTCCGCGGCAGAGTCGACGCTGGAGGCCTTCGAGCGCGTGCGCGTGGACCCGAACCACAAGCGCGAGAACATCATCACGATCAAGAACGCGGTCTCCGACGGCGAGCGCAGCACGCGCTTCCTCTACAACGCCGAGAAGATCTACAAGCAGAACCGCGAAGATCTGTTCGAGGACCTGCTGGTCCAGCTCCAGCTCCTGCGCACCTGGCTCCCGCCCACCGAGCAGCAGAAGAAGGCCAGCGAGCTGTATCTGCTGGTGAAGGAGCGCTGGGACAAGATCCAGCGCTTCCGCAACCCGAATCAGCGCCTCGTGGCGCCCCCTCCGCCACCCCCCGCCGACGACAAGAAGCCCAAGTAGGCGAGCGTGAGCCGGACCGTCGCGATCCTGCTCGCCGCGTGGCTCCCGGTGTTCGGCGCCTGGGCGGCGGATCAGGGCGTGTTCGCGCCGCTCCCCGCGCCTCCCGCCCCCGCGCCCGGGCGGAGCATCGCCACCGGGCCGCTGCGGCTCGGCGTCGGGCGCCCCGTGGCGGGGCCCGGGCGACCGCTGCGCCCGTCCCAGGTCACCTTGTTCCTGCGCCAGGGGTCGGAGCCCGGGGTCTATCGCCTGTTCCACGAGGGCGAGCCGCTGGGCGAGCTGCGCGCGGGTCCCGACGGCAAGCTGAGCGGGAGCGCCTTCGCCGCGGCGATCGACCGCTCGACGCTGTGGATCGTCGCCGACGTCGAGCTGGCCCGGGAGCCCGAGGTCCCGCTGGCCGCGCTGCACGCGGTCTCCCGAGCGCTCATGGTGGGGGGGGTGCTGAAGCAGCGCTTCCGGGTGCTAGAGCCCGGGGAATAGGGGCCTCGGGTCCTGGCCTGGGTGGGGTAACACGGGCGAGCTTCTTGAGTTAGCCTGTGCGCGTGGGGAGGAATCCATGAAGCTCGAGCGTCTGCTCTTGGCTGCTCTCGTGTGCGCGCCCGCCTGGGCTGCCCCCGACCTCGCCGACCTCGAAGGCCGGTTCAAGCGGATCAACGGGGAGGACCAGAGCGAGTCCGTCCTGCGCTTCGAGCTCGCGCCCGACGGCGAGAGCTTGAAGAGCACCCTCGAGGGCCTGGGCGACGACCTCTCCTGCACCGGGACCTTCCGCTTCGACAAGAAGGGCGTGCTCCGTGGCTGGGTGCGCTGGGTCGACGACAAGTACGGCACCGACGCCAAGGTGCCCTGGATGTTCCGCTTCGAAGACGCGGACAAGGCCCGCGGGAGCTGCGGCTGGCTGGACACGCGCTACCAGCCGAACGACAAGCGCTACAAGGGCTACACGATCTACTTCCTCGAGCGCCTCGAGGGCGACGAGACCCCGACGTCGGACGGCGGCGGCGAGGCGCCGAGCGGCGAGCGCGAGGGCTGGCTGACCGCCGACGGCGGCGGCGACACCCCCAGCGGCGAGACCGTCGACGCCGACGTGCTCGCCGGCGGCTGGGCCGGGCCCGCGGGCCCCTGGTCGATCGAGGCCCGGGGTGAGCGCCTGATCCTCGAGCCCGTCGGGCACTCCAGCGGGGTGCGCCTCGAGCTCGAAGCCGAGGGGGACCTGTTCGCCGGCGACGTGACCTCGGGCGCCGGGACCCAGCGCGTGGAGCTGGCCTTCGACGGCGACAAGCTCGTGGGCCGCAGCGCCTGGAGCGCCGGGGGCGAGGAGGGCTGGGCTCCCGTGGAGTTCACCCGGCTGCGCCGCCTGGACGCAGGCGAGCCCGCGGGAGACGACGCGCTGCCCGAGGGCAGCGAGGGCGAGGTCGCCGGGGCCTACCGCCGCGACGACGGGCTCTACCTGCGCCTGAACGACGAGGGCGTGGGCGAGCTGGTGCAGAAGGACGGCGGGCTGACCTGCCGGGTCAGCCTGCGCACGCAGGGCGGCGTGCTCGAGGGCAGCGCGAACTTCGACGGCGTCGAGGCCAGGTGGGAGCTCGCGCGCACGGCGGACGGGCTCGTCGGGCGCTGCGAGTGGGTGGACGTCCACGACGGGACGGTGATCGCCCGCGGCTGGTCCGCCCGCAGCTTCGAGCGGCTGAAGCGGGCGTTCTAATCCGAGACTGAATCCACCGCGCCCTCAGGCGTCCGCGCTTCGGGGGAGCGGGTGTCTACCCATTTCATCGAGGAGGAGACTCATGAGGCTGCAGATCGCGCTCCTGGCGCTGGGTCTGGGGGTCGGCGTGGCCGGCGCCAAGGACATCTACGTATCGCGCAACGGCAAGAACAGCAACGACGGCACCAAGGAGGCGCCGCTCAAGTCGCTGTGGAAGGCCATGGGCATGCTCGAGCCCGGGGACGCGATCCACGTCTCCGAGGGCGAGTATCCCGGGCGCGGCAAGTCGGGGGTCATGCCGCCATGCGAGGTCACCAACGTGACCATCGAGGGCGGCTGGAAGGACGACTGGAGCGAGCGCGACCCGTTCAAGTACCTCTCGATCATTTCGCCCCCCGGCGACACCCAGGGCGCGGGCACCGAGGTGTTCCAGTTCATGCGCTCGGACAACAAGCTGGGGAACATCACCCTCGACGGCTTCTGCATCGACCGCGGGCCGCACAACTACTACAGCAGCGAGGGTGAGGTCGGGGCCAACAAGCAGATCGAGGGCCACGTCGACACCAGCGCCTGGGGCTACCGGGCCATGAACCGCAAGAAGAGCGGGTCGGACCCGACGATCGAGATCATCGCCCGGGACGGCAACGTGACCGTGCGCAACATGATCCTGGTCAACAACCCCTGGTGGGGGATCTCGGTCAAGGGCGGCGGCGACGGTGAGATCCGCATCGAGAACAACCTGATCCTGATCAGCCAGGGCCGCGGGATCGAGGCGATCACCGGCGGCGGCTGGGGCAACCCGAAGTGGGTGATCCGCAACAACACGGTCATGTTCAACCACACCCTGGCGAGCACCGAGGGCCGCGCGCTCTCGGCGGACCCGCGCAAGGGCTACGGGACCTACCTCGTGGAGAACAACGTGTTCGCCTACTCCGACGGCGGCGGGATCACGGTCAAGTTCGGGGCGGAGATGCTCACGCTCAAGAACAACCTGTTCTACTTCAACCGCCGCGGCGACATGTGCGAGGGCGGGAGCCCGCTGTGCAACGCCCCGGACTTCGAGGACGAGCTCGAGTGCGACAACGAGGGCAACGTGCGCGAGCTGCCCAAGGCCACCGCCAAGGTCGATCAGGCCTGGTTCGACCGCTGGTCGATCGGCGGCCCGGACCGCATGGCCGGCGAGCTCAACACCTGGGAGGAGCTCAAGGCCGCGCGCGAGGCCGTGGGCCTGACCGCCGAGTTCAAGCTGATCGGCTACGACGAGGCCTACCCCGACTACAAGAGCCTGCCCGACGGCCGCCCGAACTACGGCATGTCGCGCTACCCGCACCCCATGAAGAAGGGTGAGCTGATCGACTGGCAGTCGGTCCTGGGGATCGTCGGCGCCGACGAGGGCCGCGGGATCCAGCCCTACTCCGCGGAGTAGCTGCGGGTCCACCCGGCGCGGGTCGCGGCAGCGCCGCGGCCCGCGTCGTCGTGCACGGGCCGCGGAGCTCTGCTCCTACCGGCTGCCCGAATTGAGAGGATTGAACCGCCAAGGACGCCAAGGACGCCAAGGCTCCGCTCACCCGTTTGCGTGCTGGCGGTGAACCACCGAGCTCCGCTCGCGCACAGTCGTCACGCCCGTACCGAAGACAGTGAGCTCCGCCCGACCGCTCGCGCTCGGACCTCAGCTCCACAGCGCGGGAACGCGGAGCTCCTCTCCATGCACTCACCCCCGTTCGCCAGGCCGGTGACCCGTGGGCGGAGCTCGGTGGTTCACTCTCTGTCGCCAGTGCGTGATCGAATCAGCGGAGCCCTTGGCGTCCTTGGCGTCCTTGGCGGTTCAATCCTTCTCTTACTCGGCACGGGCACGTAGGGGCGTGAGCGCACGGGCACGTGAAGAGGCTCCGCCCCCTCACTCCGCCAAGCGCGCCTCGACCTCGTCCAGGAGCCCCTCCGCCGCGGCGGCGACCCGGGGAGGAACGCCCGTGCCCAAGCCACGACGTGGGGCTCGTTCCCCGGCTCGACGCGCAGGCGCGGGCGCGAGGCCAGGATCCGCACCAGCCGGTCGCCCACGAGCTCGGGGTCGCGGTAGGCCTCGGGGACCGGCGCCTCCAGCAGACGGCGCGGGACCTCTTGCCAGCGCGCTGCGCCCTGGTCGGGGTCGCCCCGCGGAAGCTCAGGTGCTCACCCAGGGCCGCGGCCTGGGCGAGGGCCGCGCGGTAGGCGGCCGGCGCCCCGGGGCGCAGCGCGGAGCTGACCGTCCAGCAAGAGCTCGACGCCCACGTGCCCGATCGCCAGGGACGGGCCGGGCCCCAGGCCGCGCTGGGCCAGGTCCTTCCGGGCCGCGCTCATGAGCTCCACGAAGCCCGAGGCGCCGTGGAAGGCGTCGTCGCTGCGGTGGTGGAAGCGGACCCCCGCCGCCAGCTCGGGTGGGCCACCTCTCGAGCCAGGCGCACCCCGCTCATCGTGGCGAAGTCCGGGGCCATGCTCCCGACCACGAAGGCCGCGTCGTCTCGACGGGCGAGGGCCAGCACCGCGTGTCCGAAGAAGTTCACGGCCCGAGCCTAGCAGGCTCTAATGGCCTCCCGGAGGCTGGGTGAGTCCACGCCGCGAGGAGACCCTGCGCTACCGCGACGCGCGCGTCGCCGGGGACTACGACGCCCTGCGCGAGACGGGCTGGGTCCGCCAGCGGCGCGAGGCCATGCAGCGCCGGCTGCTGGCCAAGGGCCTCCGCGGCCTGGCCCCGGGGAGCCTGGTCCTCGACGTGCCCTGCGGGACCGGGCGCTTCACCTCCTGGCTCGTGGCCCAGGGCTACACGGCCGTGGGCGCGGACCTCTCGCGAGACATGCTCGAGGTCGCCCGCGGCAAGACCGCGGGGGTCGCAGGGTGCCTGGGCCTGTTCGCCGGGGACGCGGCGCAGCTCCCGCTCGAGGGCGCGAGCGTGGACGCCGCGCTGGTGGTGCGCTTCCTGCACCTGGTCTCCGATGAGGAGCGGGTCCCCCTGTTCCGCGAGCTGGCGCGGGTGGTCCGCGAGCGGGTCGTGCTCCAGGTCGCGCTCAAGGCCTGGAGCGCCAAGCAGGCCCTGCGCCGGCTGCGCGGCGTCCCGCTCAAGCCGCTGAAGATCGAGTGGCGCTCGCTGCTCGAGCAGCTCGCCGCGGGGGGGCTGCGGGTCGAGCGCGTGCACAAGAAGCTCCCGGTGTTCTCGACGAGCTACGTGCTGGTGTGTCGGCCGGCTCACTCCCAGGGCGCGTAGCCCCCGAGGAACAGCGCGAAGAACACGAGGTAGAACCCGAGCAGCACCCCCAGGAACGCCAACGGGCCGCGCCAGCCGTAGGCCGAGCCGGGGCCCGCGGGGGTGCGGTGCACGACCACGACGTAGGCCGCGGCGCCGAGCAGGAGCCCGGCGACGCCGTCGACGACGAAGTGCTGCTTGACGGTCACGATCGAGACCGCGATCCCGACCACCAGCGGGATCGCGACGTAGCCCCACAGCGGGCGCGCGCGCCAGGCGCAGAGCGCGGCCAGGGTCGCGATCGAGAGGTGCAGCGAGGGGAACAGGTTCATGGGCGGGTCGAGGGTGTAGTTCACCCGCAGCCCCCAGTTGTGGAACACCGACATGTCGTAGCCGGAGAGGTCGGGGCGGAACCCGACCGAGGTCACCGGGATCACCGCGTAGCAGGCCAGGCTGACCGTGATAACCAGGAGGTAGGCCTTGGTCACCTGCACGAACAGCCGGCGCTCGCGCACCGTGAACACCGGGTAGAGCATGGCGGTGTAGACCCACACGTAGCACCAGTGGGTGGCCGGGATCAGCGGGATCCAGTCGTCGATCGGCAAGCGCAGCTGCCGGGCCTGGGCGGGGTCGATCCCCAGCCCCAGGGCGTAGTAGCCGGCGAAGCAGTAGACGAACAGCGCCGCGACCCGCCCGATCCGCTCGCCCAGCCGCGCCTCCTCGCCGACCTCGGGCTCCCGCGGGCGGGGCTCGGCGCTGGGGGGCGGGTCGTAGGGCGGGGCGGGGTCCATGGCTATCCAGAGCGTAGCCCCGGGGGCCCGGCTCGCCACTGCGGTTGCGTCCCGCGCGCGCTCCCCGAGAATCCATGCCGAGGAGGTCCCCGTGCCCGCCGCCGCCACGATCTACCACAACCCCCGCTGCTCGAAGAGCCGCCAGACCCTGGCCCTGCTCGAGGCGCGCGGGATCGAGCCCACCGTCGTGCGCTACCTCGACGAGCCGCCGACCCCCAAGACCCTGGACCGCCTGTGTAAGGCGCTGGGCCTAGAGCCCCAGGCCCTGGCCCGCACCAAGGAGGCGCGCTTCAAGGAGCTCGGGCTGAAGGAGGGCACCCGTACTCGCGCCGAGTGGCTGAAGGTCCTCAGCCAGAACCCGGTCCTGATCGAGCGCCCGATCGTCGTCGTCGGCGAGCGCGCCGCGATCGGCCGCCCGCCGGAGAACGTCCTCGAGCTGCTGTAGGGGCTCCTGGATAGCCCTCGGGTGGAGTGGCGCGGGCAATGCTCTTCAACCGCCGAGGCGCAGAAGAGCGCCGAGGATACGCAGAGCCAGAGTTGCGCTAGCGCTTCGCTTCGCCCGCGCGTCGATGCCCGCCCGGCGCGCCCGCTCGCGTCGAGGCGGAGCTACCCTGAATCTCATGCCGCAGGCCGTCTTGTCCCAGCGGAGCTCGGTTCTTCAGGGTTCGTGCTTTCGAAAGTGTGGAGCGACAAAGCTCGGTGGTCGAACACAGTCTGGGCTCGCCTCGGCACTCGCGGAGCGGCGTCCTAGAGCGCCCTCGAATTTCCGCCCTCTGCGTACTCCCTCGGCGCTCTCTGCGCCTCTGCGGTTCAAACACATCTGCCCGCCCACGCGTCGCCGAAGGGGGCCGAGGTTCAACGCCCCTACGCCGCGGCGGAGCTGCCGCCGGTGTGGACCTTGAGCGGGCTCAGGAACTGGCGCATGCGCTCGAGGACCTGGTCGGAGTACTCGAGGAGCGCGAAGTGACTGGCCCGGGGGAGGTGCAGGTGCTCGGCGCCGGGGATTCGGCGCGCGATCCGGCGGGACATGCTCGCCGGGGTCAGCCAGTCGAGCCCGCCCGAGATCACGAGCGTGGGCTGGGTCACCTCGGGGAGCAGGTAGTAGGACGAGTGCGCGTCCAGCGCCTGGAACAGGCGCAGGTAGTTGGGGAAGCTCTCGCCGAACACGTCGCTCACGTACTGCTCGTACATCGGGCGGATCGTGGGGTTGCCCCAGGCCCGCGCGATCAGGGAGCCGACCAGGCTCACGTGCAGCGGGTTCAGGGTCAGGGCGCCGATCCGCCCGGCGAGGGTCGGGTGCGAGGTC
Organism: Planctomycetota bacterium; assembly: GCA_041402045.1. GTDB lineage: Bacteria > Planctomycetota > J058 > J058 > J058 > JAGQRJ01. The sequence continues at coordinate 23,674 of JAWKSZ010000082.1, forward strand.
AGGGTCTCGACGACCCGGTGCAGGAGCCGGGGCACGCCGGGCAGGCGCATCCAGGGCTGCAGCGCGCGGTCGAAGATCTGGCCGTAGCTCCCGTTGATCAGGGTCAGGCTGCGCACGCGGCGCGGCGCGCTGAGCGCGACCTCGAGGTTGACCATGGTCCCCATGGACCAGCCCACGAAGTGCGCGCGCTCGATCTCCTCGGCGTCGAGGATCGTGAGCGCGTCCTGGGCGTGGTTGGGCAGCGCCAGGCCCTTCAGCGTCGGGGGTGAGCCGCTCTGGAACAGGCCGCGGTAGTCCCAGGTCAGGATCTTGTGGGTGGGGGCGAAGGCCTCGACCAGGGGCGCCCAGGCGTAGAGCCGTCCGCCGAGGCCGTTGGCCAGGACCAGCACCGGCGCGCCAGGGCGGTCGCAGCCCAGGACCTCGTAGTAGAGCTCGACTCCGTCGTGGGCGCGGACGGTGCGGCAGAGCACGGCGCGGTCCATGGCGTCCTCCTGCCCCCCAGCCTAGCGAGGGCGACCGGCCGCGCGTAGCGGCGCCGTCAGGACGTGACGCCGGACCAGAGCAGCCAGCCGGCCAGCAGGAACAGGAACGCGAACACGGAGCTGCCCATGGCCCAGCTCCGCGCCAGGCGGCCGCCGTCGGGGCCGGGGGCCATGAACAGGCGGCCGATCCGCGCCGGGGCGGCGGTGAGCGCCAGGTGCTCGAACCCCTTGGCCAGCCGCGCCAGGGGGCCGGTGAACACGCCGCGGAGCTGGCGCTTGAGCGGCCCGCGGTAGATCCAGTCGGCGTCGAGGTTCGTCCCCGGGGTCTCCGGCGGGTGCTTGTGGGTGACCATGAGCACCACGAACGCCAGGATCGCGAAGCACAGGATCTGCAGCTGGAACACCACGTGGCTCACGGTGTAGGGCTGGTAGTGCTGGACCTCGCCCAGGGGCAGGAGCCCGTAGAGCGCCCAGGGGTAGACGCCGACGGCGATACACAGGAACGCCGAGAGCCCCATGGCGATCCGCATGCCCCAGGGCGCCTCCGTCGTGCGCAGGCCCTGGTCGTGGGCGAAGAACGCGAAGAACGGGATCTTGATCCCCGCGTGGTGCAGCACGCCGGCGGAGGCGAACACGAGGATGAACCACACCCCGGTCAGGTGCTCCTCGGCCACCCCGTCCACGCTCCGGGACGTGGTGGCGAAGGCGCTGAACAGGGGGAAGGCCGAGATCGAGAGCGCCCCGATCAGGCAGCAGAGCGTGGTGTAGGGCATGGTCTTGTAGAGCCCGCCCAGCTCCGAGGCCGCGACCTTGCCGGTGCGGTGCAGGACCGCGCCCATGGTCATGAACAGGAGCCCCTTGAACACCACGTCGGCGTAGGCGTGGGCCATGGCGCCGGAGACGCCGAACTCGGAGCCGAGGCCGACGCCCACGACCATGAACCCGACCTGGTTGATCATGGAGTAGCTCAGCACCCGGCGCAGGTCGTCCTCGATCACCGCGTAGAAGATCGGGAAGATCGCCATGATCGAGCCGACCCAGATCAGGACCCCCTCGCCAGCGAAGGCGCGGATCAGGGCGTAGACCGCGAGCTTGGTGGTGAAGGCGCTGAGGAACACGGTCCCGGTGGGGGTCGCCTCGGGGTAGGCGTCCACCAGCCAAATGTGCACCAGGGGGAACCCGGCCTTGATCCCGAACGCCAGCAGGATCAGCCACCCGGAGAGGTCCGCGAGCCCGACCTTGTCGAAGACCAGCGAGCCCGAGTCGCGGTAGATCATGAGCGCGCCGGCGAGGAGCAACACGCCGGACACGATCTGCCAGATCAGGTAGCGCTGCCCCGCGGCGTAGGCGCGCTCGGTGCGCTGGGCCCAGATCAGGAACACCGAGGCGACGGCGATCACCTCCCAGAACACGAACAGGGTGATCATGTCCCCGGCGAGGGCGGCGCCGATCGCGCCGCCGCCGTAGATCATGGCCGCCACCTGCTGCACCGGGTCGTCGACGTGCCAGGCGTAGATCGAGCCGATCAACAGCGCCACGTGGAACAGGAGCGCGAAGAAGAACGCGGTCTGGTCCAGGCGCAGGGTGGTGAGGGTCACCGCGCCCATGTCGATCACGCCGCTCGTGCCCTGATCCAGGAGCACGAGGTCGATCAGGCTCAGGAGCGGGACGAGCACGGTCCAGGCCGCGCGCAGCTTGCCCGGGAGCAGCGGGATCAGGAGCGCCGCGAGGCAGATCAGGATCCCAGGGGAGATGCCGGAGACCACTAGTGATGCCCTCCGTGCGCGTCGTCCTCGGGCTCGGGGCGCTCCGCCATGAAGGCCTCGTAGTAGTCGGGTCGCTTCTGCACCGCAGCCCGCAGGCCCTCGGCGAGCACGACCAGCGCCATGTAGGCCACGAAGCCGTAGAGCGCGTAGAACCCGGGCCAGGTCTCCCAGGCGTAGTGCCCGTGGAGGTCGTAGACCCCGACCAGCCCCAGCACGTGGACTACCACCAGGAGCCCGCACAGCCCGTAGGTCGCGTAGACGAGCTTGTTCACGTTCGCGGGGTGGTCGAGCCAGCGCGGCTCCTCCCCGGGGAGGGGTCCGTGCCCGTGCCCGTGGCCGGCGTGTCCAGGGTCTTCCCCCTGCCCCTGCCCCTGCCCCTGCCCGGCGCTGGCCGGCGCGGGTGCGGCTTCGCTGGCTTCGGGGGTGACGGGAGCGGTCTCGGTGTTGTCAGCCGTAGCGGGTGCGGCTTCGCTGGCTTCGGGGGTGGCGGGAGCGGTCTCGGAGCCTTCCGGCGTCGCGGCAGCGGCCGCGCTGCCTTCGGTCGCAGCGGCCTCGCCGTCCTCGGGCGCCGCAGCGGCTTCACCGCCACCGGGCCCCGCGCCCTCCTCGAGCTCCTCGTCCTTCCGTGGCTCGTCGCTCACAGCGAGTCTCCCAGCGCCAGGCGGGGCAGCTCGAGGGCCAGCTCGGGGGCGAAGAACAGGAGCAACGAGAGCCCAGCGGTGATCACCATGGCGATCAGGCAGGGCAGCGGCGCCTCCTGGATCCCACGGTCGGGCGGGCCGCCGCGCTGGGGCAGGAAGAACGCGCGGATCGGGATCGGCATGAGGTAGGCCACGTTGAGGAGCGAGCTGACCATGAGCACCGCCACGAGCCAGGGCCAGGCCGACTCGAGGGTCGCCAGCCCGAGGTACCACTTGGACCAGGCGCCGCCCAGGGGCGGGAGCCCGATGATGCTCAGCGCGCCTACGGCGAAGCAGGCCATGGTCACGGGCATCTTCCGGCCCAGCCCGTCGAGCTGGCTGACCTTGGTCTTGCCGACCGCGACGTAGATCGCGCCGGCGCAGAAGAACAGCGTGATCTTCCCGGTGGCGTGCATGACCACGTGCAGCCCGCCGCCGAGGATCCCCAGCGCGCTGCCCAGGGACGCGCCGAGCACGATGTAGCTGAGCTGGCTCACGGTGGAATACGCGAGCCGCGCCTTGAGGTTGTCCTGGTGCAGCGCGATCACCGAGCTCACGAGGATCGTGAACGTGGCCAGGGCCATCAGCCACTCGTGCAGGCACTCCGGTCTTGGACCACGTCCAGGCCGAACATCGTAGAGCATGATCTTCAGCACGCAGAACACGCCGGTTCTGACCAGGCCACCGCGTGCAGGAGCGCCGAGACGGGGTGGGGGCGACCATGGCCGCCGGGAGCCAGAAGTGGAAGGGCATCAGCGCGGCCTTGCCGATCCCGAGCACGAACAGCACGAACAGCACGCTGCGCACGCCGGGGTCCACGCTGCCGCCCAGGATCCCGCCGCGCACGAAGCTCAGGTCGCCGTCGGTGAAGACCCCCCGGCCCAGGCGATCCCCAGGGAGCAGAACAGCATGGAGGTGCTGAACAGGACTGATCCCCAGGTAGATCCGACCCGAGCGCTTGGCCTGGGAGGGCTCCCTGTGGTGGTGCCCGATCAGGGGGAAGGTGGCCAGGGTCAGGTCTCGTAGAACACGAACAGGGTGGGGAGGTTGCCCGAGAAGGCGATCCCCATCACGCTCGAGAGCGCGAGGGCGAAGCAGAGATGTAGAACCGCGTCTGGCTGCGCCTCTTCGCTGTGGTGCCTGCGCATGTAGCCGATCGAGTAGATCGAGTTGGGGATCCGGCGCCGGCACCGCGCCGACCAGGGCGTAGAGCAGGCCCAGGCTCGACTCGAGCACGAGCGCAGCCTCGGGGCCCAGCGTGAGGGCCTCGAAGCGCGGCGCTGGCCGTCCAGGACCTGGAGCCCGATCAGGCTCACACAGCCCAGGAGCACGGCCGCGCAGAGCAGGGTCACGGCTCCGCGCAGGCTGGGCTTGCTCCCCCCCCGCACACCCCGATCAGCACCGCGCCGACCAGCGGGATCAGGAGCGCGAGCTCGGGTCCGACGCTCATTGGCCCACCCCCAGGAGGTCCCCGGTCGCGGTCCAGATCAGGCTCGTGTTGAGCGAGCCGCTGACCCCCAGGACGAGGCTGCCCACGAGCAGCACCGCGGTCGGCAGGAGCATGCTCGGGGGGGCCTCGCGCACCTCCTCGCCGGCGGGGGCCTTGCCGAACACGATCGGCTCCACGATCCGCATGGCGTAGAGCACGGCCAGGAGCGAGCCCACGAGCAGGACCACCGCCACCGGCCACATGCCGGCCTCGAGCGCGCCCTGCACGAGGTACCACTTGCTTATGAACCCGCCGGTCAAGGGCACGCCCACGAGCCCCAGGCAGCCCACGACCAGGCACACCGTGGTCAACGGCATGCGCTTGCCGAGGCCCTGGAGGTCCTCGACCCGGGCCGAGCCCAGGCGGTAGATCATGCAGCCCACGGCGAGGAACATGGCGCCCTTGACCAGGGCGTGGTTCACCATGTGCACCAGGGTCCCGGTCAGCGCCTCGCGGTTGGCCAGGGCCAGGCCGAGCACCATGTAGCCGACCTGGGCCACCGAGGAGTAGGCCAGCAGGCGCTTGAGGTCCCGCTGGCGGATCGCGACCAGCGAGCCGTAGAGGATCGCCAAACACGAGCAGGCGATCAGCAGCGCGTTGGCGTCCAGGCGGCCGAAGCTGAACTCGGTGCCGAACACCGTGAACAGGAAGCGGAACGCGCCGTAGATCCCGACCTTGGTCGCGGTGCTCGCCAGGAACGCGCTGACCGCGCTGGGGGAGTAGGCGTAGGCCTTGGGCAGCCACTGGTGCACCGGGAACAGGGCCATCTTCAGGCTCAGCCCGGCGAGCACGAAGGCGAAGGCCGTGCGCACAGTGGGGGTGTCGCGGAGCTCGGCGACCTTGACCGCCATCTCGCCCATGTTCAGCGTGCCGGTGGCCATGAACAGGTAGCCGACCCCGAGCAGGAGGAAGCTCGCGCCCACGGTGCCCATGAACAGGTAGCGCAGGGCGGCGGTCAGCGCGCGCTTGTCGCGGCGCTTGCCCAGGGCCACGAGGATGTAGGTCGTGAGCGAGCTGATCTCGATCAACACGTAGAGGTTGAACGCGTCCCCGGTGACCGTGATCCCCAGGAGTCCGGTCAGGCAGAGCTGCCACACCGCGTAGAACATGTGCAGGCGGTCGTGGGGGACCTCCTTGGCCACGCTCAGTCGGGCATACGGCGTGATCACCGCGGTCATGCCCGCGACCAGACACAGGATCAGCGCGTTCAACCGGTCCACCCGGAGCTCGATCCCGACCACGCCGCTCCAGTCGGTGGTGCTGCCCAGGCCCCAGGTGCCGACGTAGTACTGCACCGTGCCCTGGTCGTGGACCACCGCCGCCAGCCAGCAGGTCCAGGCGAAGGTGAGCCAGGTCACGAGGGTCGCCAGGCTCCAGGCCTTGGTCGGGCCCTTGCCGCAGAGCGGGGCCAGCACCCCGCCCAGGAGCGGGGTGACCACGACCAGCGCCGGGAGGTGCGTCGCCACGCCGCTCACGGGGTCCCTCCCCCGGCGGCGGCCTCGAGCTCGAGCTCGGCCAGCTCGTCGTCCTCGAGGGTCCCGAACTCGCGGCGAATCCACACGATGATCGCGAGCGCCACGGCGAGGGTGCTCACCGAGACCACGATCGCGGTCAGGATCAGGACGTGGGGCAGGGGGTTGGTGTAGGGGCGCACCTCGCCGTCGACGATCAGCCGGTCGCGGCGCACGAGCTCCTCGAGCTGCGCGACCTGCTCCTCGGACAGCGCCTCCCCCGCCGCCTCGAGCGCGTGCTTGAGGGTCTCGGGGGCCTCGGGGTCGACGTGGTGCCCGTCGTCGTGGCCCTCGCCGTGGGCGGGGTGGAACACCGCCTCCACCGCCGCCTCGGCGCGCTCGATCGCGGGCGCCTCGGTCTCGCCCTCCTGGGCGGCGAGGTAGGCGAAGGCGTTGTGGAAGCGCGTGGGAGCGTCGACGCCGATCGGGGCCACGCCCCGATGGACCACGCCCAGCGAGATGTAGAAAATGAAGATCCCGGTCTGGAACAGCGAGAGCCCGATCACCTTCTTGATCACGTTCTGCTTGGCGATGGCGGCGTAGAGGCCGATCATCATCAGCAGCACGTAGATCAGGTAGTTGAACGACTGCAGCACGCTACTGCTCCGCGATCTCGTTGAAGATCGTGGCCATCACCGAGGCCACGGTGAGCCCGACCCCCGACTCCACCAGGAACATGCCCCACTCCTGGGCGTGCTGGGTGTGCTCGGGGTCGAGCAGGTCGTAGTCGAGGAAGTAGCCGCCCTTGAGCAGGGTCACCACGCCCACGCCGGCGTAGATCACGACCCCCAGCGCGGCGGTGCGGTCGGTGATCGCGCGGGGGAGCATGCGCTGAGCGTGGTCCACCCCGTGCACGAGGGCGTAGAGGATGTAGGCCGAGGCCAGGATCACGCCGGCCTGGAAGCCGCCGCCGGGGCCGAAGTCGCCGTGGACCTGCACGTAGACGCCGTAGATCAGAATGAACGGGATCAGCAGCGTGGCGAGCTTGGTCAGCACCACGTTCTCGACGACGTGCGGGCGCGGGCGCGGCTCGTTCACGCGTCCCTCCGGGGCGGGGCCTGGAGCCCGGGGGGGCCTTCCAGCGCGCTGTCGCTGCCCTCTTCCCGGCGCAGGAGCAGGATCAGCCCGGCGCCGGCGGTGAAGATCACCGCCGTCTCGAACATGGTGTCGTAGCCGCGGTAGCTGGCCAGGGTCACGGTGACCATGTTCGGCACGTGGGCGTCGACGATCGGCTCCTGAGTGTAGTAGCGGGCGACGCCGGTGTAGGTCGGAGCCGTGGGGTCGCCGAAGGGCACGTCGTGGACGCCGTAGGCCAGGGCGATCCCCAGGAGTGTGACCGCGAGCAGCGCGAACCAGTTGACCCCGGGGCGCTCCTTCTCCCGGCTGCCCTCGGTGCGGTTGCCGGTCAGGATCAGCGCGCCCACGAGCAGGATCGTGCTGATCCCCGCGCCCACCGCGGCCTCGGTGAAGGCCACGTCGTAGGCGTCCATGTTGGTCCAGGTCAGCGCCATGAGCAGCGAGTAGACGCCCAGGAGCACCGTCGCCGCGAACAGGTTCTTGACCCGCACCACGGCGCAGGCGGTGATCACGATCAGGACCAGGAGCGCGTCGCCGATCACGAGGCGGCCTCCCCTCCGCCCTTGGACCAGGGCAGCTTGCCGTCGATCCAGGCCGCCCGCGCGATGGCGTGGGTCGAGCAAGGGGTCGAGAGCGTGAGGAACAGCCAGATCAACCCGAGCTTGAGCGAGACCAGGCTCGCCCCGGCGGCGACGGCCAGCCCGGCCAGGATCAGGGTCTGGCCGAGGGTGTCCGACTTGCCCGCGGGGTGCATGCGGGTGAAGAAGTCCGGGAAGCGGAGGACCCCCAGCGCGCTGGTCAGGGCCACGAAGCAGCCCAGCCCGAGGAGCACACCTGAGACCACCGCGGGCGCGCTCACGAGAGCCTCGCGTTCTCGACCATGCGCAGGATCGCGAGCGTCGAGACGAAGTTGACCAGGGCGTAGACCAGGGCCACGTCCACGAAGTCCGGGCGCCCTTGGAGGAAGCCCAGCAGCGCGATGAACAGCACCGTCTTGGTCCCCAGGGAGTTCATGGCCAGGATCCGGTCGTAGACGCTGGGGCCGAGGGCCGCGCGCACGACCAGCATGAGCATGGCGACCACCAGGGCCCCGCCGACGCCGAAGAAGACGGTCACGCCGCGCCCCCGGGGGGCTCGAGCGCCTGGACCCGGGCCTGCATGTCTCCGCTCAGCACGCCCTCGGCGTCGTCCGGGGTCAGGGCGTGGACGACGATCTCGTCCCCGTCGAGGAGCAGGGACACGGTGCCCGGGGTGAGGGTGATCGAGTTGGCATAGATCGCGCGCCCGAGGCCGCTCGCGAGCGGGTTCGGGACGCGGATCACCGTCGGCTGGACCCGGCTCGGGGACCACACCGCGCGCATGACCTTGAGGTTCGCGATCAGGACCTGGTAGCCGAGCCAGGGGGCGTAGACGACCAGGCAGCGCAGCATGGAGAACGGCGCGTCCTTGACCCCGCGCGGCTCGAGGCGGTTCATGAGCAGGGCCACGACCACGCTCGCCGCCGCGCCGGAGGAGACCAGGAACACGTTCTGCCACTGGCCCGAGAGGGCCAGGTAGAACGCGAACAACATGCTGGCCCAGATCGCCGTGCGCACCCAACCCCCAAAAGGTCGAGAGGTTTTACCATGGTCGCCGCGCGGGTCCGAGGGCGAGTGGCCCGTGGGGCACATCGCTACAGTGCGACGACGCTCCGCGTGCGCCAGGCGCTCACACGACGCGGCCGCGCTCCGCGAAGGCGAGCTCAGGGGCGGCGCAGCGCGGGCAGGCGTGGCCCTCGAGCTGGACCCCCGAGAGCCGCGAGATCGCCACCCGGGAGCACGCGCCGAGGTCGAGGGTCGCCGCGCAGTGCGGGCAGGGCAGGTCCTCGGGCAGGGGCTGACCCATGAAGATCAACACGCTCGCCAGGCGCGTACAGCAAGGCACGACGTAGACCTCTCGGGTGCATACGTCGTGCTGCGCGATCTCCGCGTGGGTCGCGCCCAGCTGGAGCAGGTCTTCCGAGTAGCCGCAGCCGGCGCAGCGCGCCGCGAGCGTCAGGCCCAAGGGCCGCTACTCGGCGGTCTGACCCGCCACAACCTGCTCGGTGCGGGGCGTGGCCGGCTGAGGAGGCGGAGCGGAGAAGGCCATGCTGCGCGAGCGCAGGCGAGCCTGCACCTTGCGCGCCTTGCGTTGATTGCGCTGGGCTGCCTTGCGCTCGGCGCGACGCTGGTTGCGAATGCGCTTGCGCAGCTCGCGACGACGGGCGTCGCTGGGCTTCTCGTAGAACCGCTTCAGCCGGACGATCTTGCGAATACCGGCGTGGTCGCACATGCGCTTGAAGCGCCGCAGAGCCTTCTCGATCGGCTCGTCCTTGCGCACCACGTAGCTAACGTTGGGCTTGGTGGCCATTTAGCCTCGTCCTCGATCTGAATGCAGAAGAAGGCGGAATGATAGCCGCATTCCCCCGGCGCGCAAGCCTTTCCTCAGGGGATCTTGCTCCGGGCTGTCGGTCCCCGAGACTACCCTGGCACTCACGTAAATCCTTGCTGGAGAAGCCCGATCCCCGCTCCGCTGCCCCACGACGACCTGCCCCTGTTCGCCCAGGCCCCGCGCCGAGACGCGCCGCCGGCCCCTGAGGCCCCGTCTGCGCCGCCCCAGCGGCCGCGCGGCCTGGCGGCCGCCGCGGCATCCATCGCCGCCTGGGCCGACGACGAGCCCGACGCGCTGCCCGGCCCCGACGAGGGCGAGCTGCCGCCGGAGCTGGTCGAGGACCCGCTGCGCGCCGACCTGCGCCGCTGGTTCGGCCACGACGACTTCCGCCCCGGCCAGCGCGAGGTGATCGAGGCCGTGCTCGGCGGGCGCGACGCGCTGGCGGTGCTCCCCACCGGCGG
>JAWKSZ010000083.1:0-33359 GCA_041402045.1 Planctomycetota bacterium
GGGGTCGCCGCGGCCCACGAGCGCGGGGTCCTGCACCGGGATATCAAGCCCGAGAACGTGCTCCTGGGTCCGCTCGGACCGAAGCTCGCGGACTTCGGCCTGGCCAAGGACCTCGACCGCGAGACCCTGACCGAGAGCGGGGCGACCCTGGGCACTCCGGGGTTCCTGGCCCCCGAGCAGATCGGCTCGGAGAAGGCGCGCTGGGGGGAGACGACCGACGTCTACGGCCTGGGGGCGACCCTCTACTTCGCGCTCACCGGTCGCCCCCCGTTCCAGGGTCCGACCACGATCGCGACCCTGGGGCAGGTCCTGCGCGCCGAGCCGCCCAGCGCGCGGGCGCTGAACCCGGCGGTGCCGGCGTGGCTGGACGCGCTGGTGCGACAGTGCCTGGCCAAGCTCAACGCCGAGCGCCCGCCGAGCGCGCTCGCCGTGCGCGCCGCGCTCATGCAGCGCCCGGCCGAGGTCACGTCGCGCCGCGCTCTCGCGGTGCTGGTCCCCGCCTTGGCCTTGGGGGTCGTCCTCACTGCGGGGGGGCCGCTCGCCCGGCGCCTGAGCGGCGCGGTTGAGGGAGGGGGCCACACGGCGGACGTGCGCTCCGACGCTGCACCGGCCGCGCCGCCGCCGGCGGAGCCCCAAGACGTCGCCGTCGCCGAGCCGGTCGCTCCTGCGGAACCGGCCTCCCCGTTCGCCTCGCCGAAGGCGCTGTTCGTCGCCGTCGCGGACCTGTGCGAGGTCGGGGACTTTGCGCAGGCCCTCGAGCTGCTCCACGACCACCCCGCGTGGGTCGAGGGCTCGGTGACCGGGGAGACCTTGTTGGCGTGGAGTCTGTTCGCGCTCGAGGACTTCGCGCCCGCGGCCGAGGCCGCCGAGCGCGCGGTGGCCCTGGATCCGCGCGAGGGGGAGGCCTACCTCGCGTGGAGCATGAGCCTCGCCCGGCTGCTGGGCGCCCTGGACGATCGGGAGCGCGTGGGAGGAGTGACCCCGGAGCTCCTCGCTCAGCGCACCGCGTACCGGCGAGACCTCGCGCGCTGCCTGCCCTGGCTCGACCGGGGGGTGGAGTCCGATCCACAGGGCGCGGTGCCCCGTCGTCGGCGCGCGGCCGCGCGCCTGGCGTTGGGTCTCGCGCTGGAGTCCCTCGACGACTGCGCCGCGGGGCTGGAGGTGGACCCGCAGGACTCCGGGATCCTCGAGATCCGGGGGCGGGCGCAGGCCTCCCTCGAGGCCTGGGAGCAGGACGTCCTCGAGGGGCGGGCGCAGACGGTCGCGGGAGAACCCGACGAGGCGGTGGCTGCCTACGCGCGCGCCGCGCAGCAGGTCTCGCCCAAGCCGTTGGAGGTCGAGTCGTGCGCGCGCGCGCTCCTCGACGCCGGGCTCAGCGAGCTGGCGCTCGAGCTCCTGGAGCGCCGCTGGGCCGAGCTGAGGGGGAGGCCCGAGACCCTCACCCTGCGGGGCCGGTGCGCCCTCAGCGAAGCCTCTCAGGCGGGCCTGCCCTTCTTCCGCCGGGCGCGCGAGCTCGACCCCGACCATGCCCCTGCGCTGAAGTGGTGGGTCGCGGGCTTGCTCGAGCTCGAGGCCCGCGGGGCCCCCGAGGCGCGGGAGGCGGCGCGGATTCAGCTCCGGGACCTGCTCGAGGCCCTGGAGCGCGAGGCCAGGCTGCAGCCAGGAAACCCCACGCTCTGCGCGCTGCGGGCCCGGACGTACCTCGCGCTGGGCAGGGACGGGGACGCGGAGCGCGAGTGCGCCCGCGGACTGCGGATCCACCCCCGGGACCCGCCCCTCGCCGCGCTCCGCGCCGCCCTCTGGGCCCGCGTCGAGCCGCCGACCCTGCAGTTCGCCCGCGAGCGCCTGGTGCGCGAGGCCGACGCGGCGAGCGTCGAGGCCTATGTGCGGGAGCTGCAGCGCGTCCCCCCCGACCTGCAGCGGGGCGAGCTCACCTGGACCGTGCGCAAGCTGGTCGCGTTCGGGCGGTTCGAGGTCGGGGAGCGCCTGCTCCAGCTCGATCCCGGCCTGGGCGCGACCCCCCTGGGGGCGACGCTCCTGGCGCGGTGCCGCCTGGCGGCGAACGACCTCGAGCACGCGGCCGCCCTGGTCGGGTCGGCGCTAGCCAGGGATCCGAGCTACCTCCCTGCCTGGTCCGCGCAGTCCCACGTCTGGGAGACGCGCCTGGCCCGGGCCCTCGAGGTGCTGCTCCAGCGGGAGGATCCCCACGAAGTGGCCGTGAAGCAGGAGGCGGCGCGTCGCCTCGAGGCGTGCCTGCCTCGACTCCAAGAGGCCGTCGCCGCTGCGCCCCGCGGGCTCGATATCCAGCGACGCCTGGCCTTCACCCTCCTCGCCCTCGGTCGCGCGCAGGAGGCGTCCGAGGTCGCGAGGCGGGGCGCTCAGGACTACCCTCAGGATCCCGACCTGAACACGGTGCTGCGCAGCACGCGGAAGATCCTCGCTCAGCGCGAGGGGTCGGGGGCACCGTGGGAGGCTGAGCTCGACCGTGGTCTCCTGCTGGGGGACCAGGGTCGGGCGTCTGAGGCGGGGGCCGCCTTCGCGCGCGCCGTCGCCGGCGCCCCCGGACACGCCCTGCTGGACTGTGCTCAGCGCCTGCTGCGCGCGGGCCGCCTGTCGGAGGCGCAGCAGGCGCTGGAGCGCGACCCGTCGACGCGGACCACCGCCCGCGGCCTCACCGCCTGGGCGGAGCACGCGCTGCAGGGCGGCGCGGGCGAGGACGGGCTGCGGCTGCTCGCGGAGGCCCTGCGGCTGGACCCCGACTGTGCGCGGGCCCAGGAGGTTCGCGTGAGCTACCTGTTGAACCTGGAGCGCACGATCGCGGAGGGACTCGACCGCGACCCCACTCACGCCCAGGGCAAGGAGGGGCGGCAGCGCGTGCTCACGCTGCTCGAGGGGTCCGGGCGCTTCCTCGACGGCGCCCTGCTGCGCACGCCGAACGACGTGCTCTACCTCCGCCTGCGGGCGCAGATCCTCCTCGCGCAGGGAGACCCGCAGGCGGCGCGCGCCCACTGCCTGCGCGGGTTGGAGGTTGCGCCCGACGACCGCAGCCTGCTGATCGTGCTGCACGCGGCCGAGTTCCAGGTGGCCCGGCGTTGAGTCAGCGCGCGAGCAGGGCCGCCAGCTCCCGCGGGCGCTCGGCGACGACGTTGTGCCCGGCGGCGAGCACCGCGAACTCGCCGCGCGGGCAGGCCTCGGCGCCGCGCTCGGCGAGCGCGCGATAGGTCGGGTCGCGCTCGCCGGCGACCCACAGGGTGGGGCAGGCGAGCTGCGGCAGGCGGGCGCCGAGCCAGGGCTGCGCCCCTTGGCCCAGGCCACGCAGCGCCGCGGCCAAGCCCGCCGGCGACTGCTCCAGGCGCAGCGCGCGGTCGGCGGCGGCGGCCTCGGGGGCGAGGGCCGGGCGCACCAGCGGGCGCGCGAGCCAGGCCTCCACGAAGGCCGCGATCCCCTCGGCCTCGATCTGCTGGGCCAGGGCCTCGTCGTCGGCGCGCCGTCGGGCGCGGACGTCGGGGGCCTCGATCCCGACGCCGGCGGAGACGAGCACCAGGCGCTCGACGAGCTCGGGGTGCGTCAGCGCGACCCCCAGCGCCAGGCGCCCGCCTTGGGAGTAGCCCAGGAGCGCGCGGGTGCCCGTGACGGTGAGGGTGGCGGCGACGGCGGCGACGGCGGCGTCCCAGCTCGCGGCGCGGGTCGCCGCTTGGCCGTGGCCGGGGAGGTCCGCGGCGACGAGCGCGCCGAGCTCCTCGGCCAGCGGGGCGAACATGCGCCCGTCGAGGCTGAACCCGTGGAGCGCGAGCAGCCCGGGGTCGCGGCCCCAGCGGCGGCAGGGCAGCTCCACTACAGCCCCAGGGCCCGGCGCACCGCGCCGAGGTCCGGGTAGACGTGGGGCGTGATCCCGGCGAAGGAGGCCGGCGTGCTGTGGGTCGGGTCGGGGACCGCCCAGCAGGTCATGCCCGCGGCGCGGGCGGCGCGGGCGCCGGTGGGGCTGTCCTCCAGCGCCAGGCAGCGCGCGGGGTCGACCCTCAGGCGCTCCGCGGCGAGGAGGTACACGTCGGGGGCGGGCTTGCCGCGAGCGACCTCCTGGGCCGAGCAGCGGGTGGGGAAGCCCGGGGTCCAACCCAGGGTCTCGAGGGTCAGCTCGATCAGGCGGGTGGGGGAGCTCGACGCGATCGCCCGCGGACCCGCGGCGGAGGCGGCGACCAGCTCCGGGGCCCCCGGGCGCGGGCGCACCAGGCGCGGGATCCGCTCGAGCATGTTGGCGACCAGGTGCGCGCTCAGCGCCTGGGGGCTGGCCGTGAGCCCGTAGTGCGCGCGCACGCGCTCGGCCCACTCGAGCATGCCCAGGCCGACGGTGGTCAGGTGGAACGGGGCGTCGACCTTGGCGCCGTGGTCGTGCACGAGGGCGTGCTCGGCTTGCTTCCACACGGGCTCCGAGTCCACGAGCAGCCCGTCCATATCGAACACGATCGCCTCGAACTCCACTCGACCTCGCTGACCCCGCCGCGCCGGGGGCGTATCCTGGGCGCCGGAGGTGCCCATGCTACGCACGATCCTGATCTGCGCCCTCGTCGGCGCGTCGACCCTGTCCGCCCAGGAACAAGGCCCCCCGCCCGGGGTCGAGGCCGAGCGCCCGAGCCTGGAGAAGCGGCTCGCGGAGCTGACCGTCGACCTCCACGGCGACATGACGGTGGGCGAGGCCCTAGCCTTCCTCACCGACGTCACCGAGCTCCCCTTCGTGCTCGGACACCTGGCGGCCGCGGACGCCGAGGTGACGGTCCAAGGGCAGGGGGTCAGCCTGTCCCAGCTCCTGGATACCCTCTGCGCTGCGGCGAAGCCCACTCTGGAGTGGGGGGTCGTGGACGGGGTGGTCGTACACCTGCGCAAGAAGGGGGCCCCGCTCCCCGCGCGGCCCAAGCTCGAGCCGGCGTGGCTGAAGGACCTGGGCGCGAGGAAGCTGAGCGTGAACTTCGACCCGCCCGTCGAGTTGCGTGACGCCGCGCAGCTCCTCGAGGAGTTGTTCCTGCTCCACCTCGACGTCCCCGAGGCGCTGGCGGAGAAGCCGGTGCAGGTGCGCGCTCGCGACCTGCCGTATCCCACGTTGCTGACCCTGATCGCCGACCAGGTCGGCGCCACCTGGAGAATGAAGGGCCACGGCGCGGCGTTCGTGCCTCGCGAAGCCAAGAAGTAGCGCGTGCGCCCGCCCCGGGGCCACCTGCTGCGACGGCGCGACGTGCTGCGCCTCGGCGCCGCCGGCGCGCTGGGTTGGCTCAGCGGCTGCCCCGAGCCCGCGCGCCGGCGGCTGCCGCTGCCCGAGGTCGTGCTCCACGGGCAGGACGTGAGCCTCGGGCACCGCCTGCGCGAGGCGCGGGCGGGCACGCCGGCGCGGGAGGTCGAGCACGACGTGCTCGTGGTCGGCGCCGGGGTCGCCGGGCTGAGCTGCGCCTGGCGCCTGCGGCGCGAGGGGCTCAGCCCGCGGGTGCTCGACCTGGGGCGCGAGCCCGGCGGCAACGCGCGCTCGGGGCGCAACGAGGTCAGCGCCTACCCCTGGGGCGCGCACTACCTGCGCGCGCCGACCCGCGAACACCCGGCCCTCGAGACCTTCCTACGCGAGGTCGGCGTGCTGCGCGGCGTCGACGCGCGGGGGCAGCTCGACTGGGACACCCGCGCGGTGTGCGCGGCGCCGCTCGAGCGCTGCTTCCAGGGCGGGGTGTGGAGCGAGGGCCTGCTGCCGCCGGGGCACGGGGCGGAGGACGGCGCCGAGCTCGCGCGCTTCGCGGAGCAGGTCGAGGCGCTCTCCCGCGCCCAGGGCGCGGACGGGCGCCGGGTGTTCTCGCTGCCCCTCGAGCGCAGCTCCCGCGACCCCGAATGGCTGGCCCTGGATCGCCAGAGCTTCGCCGCCTGGCTCGACGCCGAGGGCTACACCCGCCCCGCCGTGCGCTGGTACTTCGACTACGCCTGCCGCGACGACTACGGCTGCACCGCCGCGAGCACCTCGGCCTGGGCCGGGCTGCACTACTTCTGCGCGCGGCACACCGAGGACCCCACCCGCGACGTGTCCTTGACCTGGCCCGAGGGCAACGGGCGCCTGGTGCGGCTCCTGTTCGAGGCCCAGGGGGGCACGGACTTCGCCGGCCGCGCGCTGTGCGTCGGCCTCGAGCCCGGGGCCCCGGGGGAGCCGAGCGCGGCCACGCTCTACCACGCCGAGGAGGGCGCGCTGGTGCGGCACCGCGCGCGGCACCTGGTGTGGGCGGGCCCGCGCTTCCAGCTCGCGCGGCTCTTGCCCGAGCCGCCGCCGGGGGTCGAGAGCTTCAGCTATTCGCCCTGGCTGGTGGTCAACGTGACCCTGGCGCAGCCGCCCGGGGGCTACGGCGCGCCGCTCTCCTGGGACAACGTGCCCTACGACTCGCCGTCCTTGGGCTACGTGCTGGCCACCCGCGACGCGCGCCCGGGGCAACCCTGCGTCGTCACCTGGTATCGCCCGTTCTTCGAGCTCGAACCGCCCCAGGCCCGCGAGGCGCTCTTGGCGCTGGACGAGGCCGCGATCCGCGAGCGCGTGTGCGCCGACCTGTTCGGCATGCACCCGACCCTCGAGGGCCAGGTCCTGGGCCTCGACGCCTGGCGCTGGGGCCACGCCCTGGTCCGCCCCACGCCGGGGTTCCTCTGGGGCGAGGCGCGGCAGGCGGCGACGGAGCCGCTGGGGTCCTTGGTGTGCGCGAACTCCGACCAGTCGGGGCTGCCCCTGTTCGAGGAGGCCTTCTACCGCGGCGTGGCTGCGGGGGAGCAGGTCCTGGCGGCCAGCGGGCGCGAGGTCACCTCGCTCCTGGGGTAGGAGCGGGCCCCGAGGAGCCAACGTCGAACCCGCCACGCGTTGGCTGGGGCACGCGAAACCGCGCCGGCAGGACCGGGAATCCAAACCGCCAAGGACGCCAAGGACGCCAAGGCTCCGCTGATTCGCAGGCAAGAGACACGACGTGGACCCACGTCCTGCTGCTGCCTCACCTCCCACCCAGGAGGAGGGGCCGACAGGGCGGAGCCTTGGCGTCCTTGGCGGCCTTGGCGGTTCCCTTCGTCTTCCGGTTGAGAGCGTGGCCGCGCGCCCGCGCCTCGGGTTGGCGGACCGACCGGGGCGGGTCAGAATGGCCAGGTGACGCCCCAGGACGAGTACGATCCCCTGGAGTCCCCCACGCGCGAGGGCTCCCTTCCGCAGGGGGCGCCGCCCGCTTCGCCGCTCGAGGCGCCGCGCACCGGGGAGACCGTGTTCGAGCTCGACGCCCAGGGCGAGGTGCGCGCGCCCGAGCCCGACGGCACCACCAGCGGCAGCGGGCGCAGCAGCTCGGGGTCGCGCAAGAGCGGGCTGCGCACCCGGCGGCGCGGGTCCGCGAGCGGGAGCGGCTCCACCACCGGGCGCGTCCCGCCGCAGCCCGATCCGGACAGCACGGACCCCCTGGTCGGCGAGGAGCTCGACGGACGCTACCGCCTGCTCGAGCCCCTGGGGCAGGGTGGCATGGCCGCGGTCTACAAGGCCTGGCACCTCATGCTCGAGCGCTACGTGGCGATCAAGCTGATCCGCCGCGACGCCCAGGACAACGTGCGCTTCCGCGAGCGCTTCTTCCGCGAGGCGGAGATCTCCACGGCCATGGTCCACCCGAACGTGGTCCAGGTGCGCGACTTCGGCGAGACCGAGGGCGGCACGTTCTACATGGTCATGGACTACTGCCCGGGGCGTACGCTCAAGGCCGCGCTCGAGGAGGACGGGCCCTTCGAGCCGCGCCGCGCGGCGGAGGTCGCGAGCGAGGTCTTGAGCGCGCTGGGCCAGGCCCACGCCCAGGACGTGGTGCACCGCGACGTGAAACCCGAGAACGTGATCCTCGAGCCGAGCGGGCGGGTGAAGGTCCTCGACTTCGGCCTGGCGAAGGTCCTGCGCGCCGACGACGGCGAGGACGAGGGCATGACCCGCCTGGGGGCGGTGCTCGGCACGCCGAAATACATGAGCCCCGAGCAGGCGGCGGGCGAGCCCTGCGACGCGCGCTGCGACCTCTACTCCACCGGGGTCGTGCTCTACGAGCTCCTGACCGGGGCGCTGCCCTTCGACGCCTCGAACTCCGACGACATGATCCAGGCCCACCTCGGGCGCCAGCCCACCCCGCTGCGCGAGCGCCTGCACGGGCTCACGCCGCCGCCGGAGCTGGAGGCGATCGTGAGCCGGGCCCTGGCCAAGAAGCCGGGGGAGCGCTGGCAGAGCGCCGAGGACATGGAGCAGGCCCTGCGCGACTTCCTGGACGACGCCCTGACCGACGTCGGCGAGGAGGTGCGCGAGAGCGACTTCAGCGACGAGCGCCCGATCCACCTGGCGAGCCTGCCCGAGGAGGTGAGCCTCGCGCGGGTGGTCGACACCCGCGAGGACGTCGAGGGCTTCCGCTTCGTGGTCACCCCCGACACCTACCGCCGCGACCGCCAGGCGGAGTTCGTCAACCAGATCGAGATCGCGGGGCGGATCTCGCACCCGGCGCTGGCCGCCGAGGTCGAGGCCGGCGGGTACCCCGGCGGGCGCTTCTACGCCTTCGTCGAGCGCAGCGAGGGGCCGTCGCTCCACGCCCGGATCTCCGAGGGGCCCCTGCCCCTGGACGTGTGGTATCGCCACGCCAAGGCCCTGCTCGCGGCCCTGGCCAAGGCCCACGACTTCGGTACGACCCACCTCGCGATCTCGAGCGAGCTCGTGAGCCTGACCCCCGAGGGCCCGGTGCTCCACGGCCTCGGCGTGGCCGCCGCGGCTCAGTCGGGCTGGGCGAACCCCACCAACGACGTCCAGGACCTGGCGTTCCTCCTGCTGCAAATGCTCGCCGGCGCCCACGTGGACGAGGTCGGGATCGACCTCGTGCGCCAGGCGGGCTTCGCCGCCGCCCCCGAGCCCGTGCGCCCGGTGCTGGAGAAGGCCCTGGGCGCGAGCCCGTTCCCTCACGCCGGCGCGCTGCTGCGCGCGCTGCAGATCGTGGACCCCGCGTTCCAGGACGCCCCGCCGCCCTCGAGCGCGAGCTTGCCCGCGATCCAGCCGACCGCGGCCCCGACCGCGAGCGCCTCGTCCCCGGCGCTCGTGATCGTGCTCGCGCTGCTGGTGGTGCTCCTGACCGTCGTGGTCGTGATCCAGGCCCTGACGTAACGGCCATGCGGCGCGGGAGGTGGTCCGGGGTCCTGGGCGTGCTGGTCGTGGCGACGGCCTGGGCGCAGGATCCGTTGGAGGCGGCGCGCGGGCTGGAGCCGGGGCAGGGCCTGGAGCGGGTCGAGGCCCTGCTCGCGGGGGAGCTCCCGCCGCCGACGCGGATCGAGGCCCGGCGCCTGCGCGCGGAGCTCCTGGCTCGGCTCTCGCGGCTGGCCGAGGCCCAGGCGGCCTGGGAGGGGCTGCTGGAGGAGGGGGTCGACGTCGCGCCCGAGCTCCTGCGGCTGAGCGGGGCCGAGCTCGAGCTGCGCCTGGCGTCGCCCACGATCCGCTCCGCGCGCGCGTCGGACCTCACCCTCTGGGGGCGCGCGACCGGGCCCCTCGCGGTGCGCCTGTACCGCGTCGACGCGGCGCGCTTCCGCGACGAGGTCGGCGTGCGCGCGCTGGGGGCGCGGCTGCGCGCGCCGCCCCGCACGGCGCTGACCCGGGTCGAGGCCTGGTCGGCGCCGGCCCTCGCCGACGAGGAGCACACCCTGCGCCTGCCGCCCCTCGAGCCCGGGCTCTACCTGATCGCGGCGGAGTGTCGCGGCGTGCGGGTGACCCGCCCGCTGTTCGTGCACGACGCGCAGGTCGGGGTGACCCGCGACGTCCGGGGCCTGCGGGTCGTGGTGTGGGGCGCCGACGGCGCGCCGCGGGAAGCCCTGAGCTGGGCGCTCCTCGACGCGGGCTGGCGTGAGCTGGACGAGGTCGGCGCCCAGGGGCCGCTGCTGCGCGCCCTCGAACCCCGGGCCCGGGTGGCGCTGGCGTGGGTCGACGAGGCCCCGGTGGTCGTGGCGCTCCCGGACCCGGTCTCGCGCCCGCCGGTGCCCGCGCGGCTCGTGCCCGAGCTCGCGCGCTACCGCCCGGGGCAGGACGTGCGGGTCGAGGTCCGCGGGGGCCGGGCGCTGGCGCCCTTGCGCCTGCTCGCCCCGAGCGGGGTCGAGGTCGCGCGGACCCTCGTCGGCCCGCCCTACGGCGGGGTGAGCGTGGTGCGCCTGGAGCTGCCCGACTACGCACCCCCCGGGCGTTGGACGGTGGAGCACGCGGGGACCGAGGTCACGCTCGAGGTCGCGCCGCGCCCGAGCGGGCTGCGCGAGCTCGTGGCGCAGGCCCCCGCGGCCAGTCAGGAGGAGCGGCCGGTCGTCGAGCTGCGCGGGCGCTGGGCGCGCCGCGGCCCGCTCAGCGGCGCCGAGGTCGTCCTCGCCGCGACCTGGACCCCGGCGAGCTGGGAGGTCGGTGCTGCGGGGCCGCTGCCTCCCTGGCGCGCGGGGGCCGGGGGCGAGGCCCAGCCCCTCGAGGCGCCGAGCGCGACCCTCGACGCGGCGGGGCGCGCGACGGTGGAGCTGCCCACTCCGCCCGGGACCGGGGTCGTGCGCGTCCGCGCCTGGCTGCGCGACGCGCCGGAGGACGCGACCTGGGTCGCCTTTGCTTGGGGTCGCGCGGACCTCGCGCTGCGCCTCGACGGCCCCGCGGTGGTCAGCAAGGACACGAGCTTTCACCTCGAGGGGAGCCTGGCGAGCTTGAGCGGCGAGGGCCGCGCGCTGCGCCCGGCGCTGCTCGAGGTCCGCGGTCCCACGTCCTGGAACGTCGACCTGCGCAGCGACCGCGACGGGGGCCTGCGCCCGCGGCTCGTGCTCCCGCAGCCCGGGCGCTACCGCGCCACCCTCCGCGCCGAGGACGACGCCGGGCGCAGCGTGACCGTCGCCCACGAGGTGCTCGCGGTCGCGGGGCCCGTCGAGCCCGCGGTCGCTCCCGACGCCGAGGCCAGCGCCGTGCTCCGCCGCGAGGGCGAGGCCCTGGAGGTCGTCGTGGCCCGACCCGGAGCCCGGGGCCTGGCGGTGCTCGAGCGCTGGGTCGAGGGCGGCGAGCCCACGGTGTGGGAGGCGCCGGTCGAGGCCGGGGTGCTCCGCGCGCGGGTGCCCGCCGAGCCCGGGACCCGGGTGCGGGTCGCGCTCCTGGCCGACGGCGGCGTGGCCTGGGTCGAGCTGGCCGAGGCGCCACGGGCGGGGGTCGTCGTGCCCGTGCTCACCGTGGGGGCCGAGGGCTACGTGCACACACGGCTCGAGGGCGAAGGGCGTCCGGTCGCCGGGCGGGTGTGGGTCACCGCCCTCGACCCCTTGGCCGCGCGGGACGCGGCGCGCCGAGGGGGCGCGCCCTGGGCCGCCGAGGCGCAGGGCGCGCGAGGGAGCGAAGCGATCTCGCTCCCCGCGGGGGGCGCCGAGTTCGTGCTGCCGCCCCTCGTCGGGGCCCACGACTGGGTGCACGTCGTGGCGCGCACGGCGGAGGGCGCGTTCGGCGAGGCTTGGCTCGAGCGCGGCGCGCCGCCGGCTCGGAGCGTGACCCTCGACGCGCCGGCGCACCTCGTGGAGGGCGACACCGCGGACGTCGTGCTGCGCGTCGACGCCGGGCTGCCCGGCGCCTGGCGGGTGAGCTGGGAGGAGGACGGCGTCGACCTCGGGCAGCCGCGGATCCTCGCGGGCGGACGGGTCGACCCCAGCCGCAGCGTCGGGGCGCGGGAGCTGGCCCTCGACCTGGACGGCGGGCCGCTGCGCCTGGGCTTCACCCTCCGCGCGCGGCGCGGGGTCGAGGCCTCCCAGGCCTGGGTGCGGGTGCGCGCCCTGAGCGAGGACGGCGCCCTGGCGCTGACCGCCGAGGCCGAGGTGCTCCTGATCGAGCCCGGGGTGTGGCACGTCGCCCGCTGGACCGGCTTCGCGCAGCCCGGCGTCGACGCGACCTGGCCGCTCCCGGCGCCGGCGCGGGCGCGGGTCGGGCGCACGCGCCTCGAGGTCGTGGGCACCCCGGACTGGGCCACCGCGGGCTACGTCGCCCTGCGCGCGCTCGAGCACGACCCGCGCCCGCTGGCCGGGCTCTACGGGGTGCGCGCCGAGGAGGCCCTGCGCGGCGCGTTCCGCGCGCGGCGGCTGCAGCCTCCGCGCTGGGACCCCGCGACCCGCCCAAGCCTCGCCGGGTTCCTCCCGCGCCTGGCGTTGAGCTGGGACCCCGACGACGCCTGGGGCTGCCACACCGCCGACCTGGCCCTGGAGCTGGTGCGCCTGGACCAGGCCGGCTTCGCCGTGCCCCCGGGGCTGCGCCGCCGCGCGCTCGAGGCCCTCGACGGGCGCAGCGCGCCGGTGGCGCTCCTCGCCCGCGCGCTGGCCGGCACGCTCCAGGGGGTCACCGTCCCCGACCCCGAGCGCACCCCCGCCGACGCGCTCCCGCTCCTGGCCCACGCGCTGCACGAGACCGGGCCGCCGGCCCGGGAGCGGCTGGTCCTCGAGCGCGCCCTCGCCGCGCGGGACCAGCTCACCGCCCGCGGCGCGATCGCGCTGTGGGACGCGCTGCGCGAGGCCGGGGAGGTGCCGCCCCTCGACCTCCTGACCGACGCCCTCGAGGACCGCGCCGGCGCCACCTGGCTCAGCCCGGCCACGACCGGCGTCGCGGTCTCGGCCCTGGCCGAGGCCACCCGAGCCTCGACCGAGGAGCCCGGCGAGCTGGTGCGGGTGTTCGTGGAGGAGGCGCGGGTCGCCGAGGCCTGGAGCGGCGGCGGGCTCAGCGAGTGGCCGGCGAGCCTGCGCCTGGGCGAGGCGGTCCTGCGCCCGGGGCAGACCCTGCGGGTCGAGGCCAAGCGCGGGCCGGTGCAGTGCGCGGCGGTGTTCCGAGCCCGGGTCCAGCGCCCCCAGCCCGGCGGCGCGCCGGTCGCGCGCAGCTTCCGCGGCGTGAGCGAGGGCCCGGTGGCGCGGGTGCCCCTGGGCGCGCGCTTCGAGCTCGTGGTCGAACTCGACCGCGACCCCGAGCCCGGCGATCTGCTCGAGGTCCCGCTCCCCGGCGGCTGCCGCCTCGCCGACCCGCTCCCCGACGTGCGCCTGCGCGACGGCTCGCTGTGGCTGGCGCCCGCGCGGCGCTCGATCCGCCTGCCCTTGCTGGCCACGGTGCCGGGGGCGTATCGCGTGTGCCCCACGCGCTACGAGCCGGCGACCGGCGAGGCCGGCTGGAGCGCGGTCGGGCGGCTCGAGGTCCTCGCCCCGGAGTAGGAGGCGTGCCGTGTCTTGCCTTGGAGAGCGAGGGCGCACCCTGCCGCGGCGAGGGAGGGCGGGTAGATGTTCTTGAACCGCCGAGGCGCCGAGATCGCAGAGGGCACGCAGAGGGGCGCGGGACCGAGGACGTCGCGCGGGCTCGACTGCGCGGGTTCAGGGCGCTCGAGGAGAGAGGGGTGCTCCGCATGCGCGGGACCGCGCCTCATGGGCCCCTTCAGGTCGCGACCTGGCGGGCCATGGCTCTTTAACCGCCAAGGCCGCCAAGGGCGCCAAGATCTTGCGGGCTCTGCCGGACGCTCTCCCCGAAGCGGAGCAAACATGACTCCTTCCTTGGGGGCACGCCCTGTCGCGCGCGGAGCCTCTGCGTACCCTCTGCGATCTCGGCGCCTCGGCGGTTCAAGAGCATCTACCCGCCCTCGCTCGCCGCGGCACCGCACGCCCTCGCTCGCCGCGACACAGCTCGCCTGGATCGCCGCCGGCGCCGCCTAGCCGCTACGCCACACGGTCGGCCAGGGGGTCCGAGAACCCGAGCGACCACGCGCAGAGCTCGGCCTCGATCCGCGCGCGCCAGCTCGGGGAGAGCAGGTCGCGGCGGGGGCCGAGGAGGTGGTTGGCCTGGATCCCCGCGCGGAGCATGGCGCTCGCCAGGGCCTCGCCGGCGGCGCCGGAGACGTAGGCCGCCCACTGCGGGATCCGCGCCGCCTCGCCCTGGAGGGTGAGCGTGTTCACGTGCCGCAGGTCGAGGGGCTCGGCCATGTACTCGCAACGGGTGAGGTAGCGCAGGAGCCGGGTCGCGTCCTGGGACCAGGGGCCCTCGTGGGCGGCGATCGCCAGCGCGGCGCGCACGCAGGCGCGACGGCCGAGGCCCGGGTCGGGGGTGCGCGCGAGCTGCAAGAACAGCTCGTCCAGGGTCTCCGCTCGAGCGCCCTCGAGGTCGGCCCGGGCCGCGGGGTCGCCGCATACGGCGGCGACGTAGCGTCGCGCCGGACGCAGGTCGGCCAGGGCCGCGCGGGCGGCGCCGAGGTCCCGGGCGGCCAGGGCGCGGAAGGCGGGGTAGCTCGTGGGCGCGAGCGTAGGTCGGGCCCGGGTCGGCCGCTGAGCGGCCGGGCGACAGCGCGTGCTCATGGGGACGCTCCGCCTAGAACCAGCGACTCCCGGACGGCAGCCTCGTCGGCTGCTGCCCGGGCGGGGGCGGCGGGAAGCCCTGGCCGCCCTGGCCGCCCGGAGGAGGCGGCGGGAAGCCCTGGCCGCCCGGAGGCGGCGGGAAGCCTTGGCCGCCCGGAGGCGGCGGGAAGCCCTGGCCGCCCGGAGGCGGCGGGAAGCCCTGGCCGCCCGGAGGCGGCGGGAAGCCTTGGCCGCCCGGGGGCGGTGGGAAGCCCTGACCGCCCTGACCGCCTTGACCGCCCTGGCCGCCCGAGGGCGGCGGGAAGCCTTGGCGGCCTGGACCGCCCGGAGGTGGCGGACCACCCTGGCCACCCCGCGGCGGGAGGAAGCCTTCGCCACCCTGGCCACCCCGCGGCGGAGGCGGCGGGAAGCCTTGGCCACCCTGACCGCCCCGCGGCGGGGGGAAGCCCTGGCCGTCCTGACCGCCCCGCGGCGGACCCTGCGGGCGACCGCCCTGGGGCGGGCCCTGGCGTCCGCCCCGGCGACCGCGACGGCCCTGGCCCAGCGCGAGACCCTCCGCCGGCTCCGGCGCGCCGATCTGGAACTTGGAGAACGAGAGGTCGGGCAGCCCGCGGAAGAAGCGCGGGACGAAGGGATAGCGCTCGGTCAGCACGTAGTAGTAGGTCCCCTGAGGGAACTCGGGGGTCTTGCCCGTGCGGCCGTTGCAGCGGTCGAGGTCGCCCAGGCCGTCCACGAACTCGTAGTCCTCGACGAAGGTCCCGTCGAAGCGACCCTCGGGGCCGTAGGTCCGGTCCCCCGCGCGCAGGCGGTAGCTCGAGCGCATGGGGGTCAGCGCGCTCTGGAGGTCCTGCGGATCGCGGGGGCAGCGGGCGGCGTAGATCGGGTAGCCGTCGGCGGCCCAGCCCACGAGCAGCATGCGCCGCGCGTTGCCGCCCAGGCTCTGGACCAGCCCCGCGGGCTGGCCGTGGTAGTGGTAGGCGCCGGTGGGCTGGACGTGGGCGTGGTTCTGGTCGAGGCCGAGGTCGATCCCGCCCTGAGCCTCGTAGTGCAGGAGGCCCCAGCGCTCGGCGGTCCCGGGGTCGAACACCACCCCGTTCAGGGCCACCCCGAACAGGATCCCGCGGGCGGGGATCGGCGTCGCCGCGCGGGTGGGCTCGAGGGGCACGCGGAAGCGGTAGGTCTGGCCGCGGATCGTGTTGGGGTTGCCCCGGTTGGGGAAGGTGCCGGTGGGGTGGTCGGGGAGGCCGTTGGCCTCGATCACCCGGTGCTCGCCTTCGACCCGGATCTGGACCTGGGGGTCGTGGTCCCCCTGGTGCGCGAGGCCCACGCTGGCGGTGAGCAGCAACAGTCCGAGGCGATAGGTCATGGGCCTTCTCCCGTCCACCCCCCTGAACCCGGGCCGGCGGCGACCGTTTCGCGGGTTCTCGAGGTTTCCCTAAAAGGCTGTCTGCGCGATGGTTGGGGCGCTGGGACGCGCTCCGCGGGCGGCTCGGGTAGGATCCAGCCCACCTTGTGAGGAGGACCCATGACCCGTCTCGTCGCGCTCATGCTCGCCGCCGCCGGCACCGTCGCTGTCGCCCAGGACACCCGGCCCACCAGCCGCCCCGCCCAGGGCGAGGACGTCGCGGAGCCCGTGACCTCCAAGGGCGGGCTGACCTTCACCGCCCAGGAGGGGTGGAAGCAGGAGACCGAGCAGCGCCCCATGCGGGTCGTGACCTATGTGCTGCCCAAGGTCGAGGGCGACGACGAGGACGCGACGGTCGTCGTCTACCACTTCCCCGGGAGCGGCGGCAGCGTCGAGGACAACCTCAAGCGCTGGTACGGCCAGTGGAGCCAGCCCGACGGCAAGAACTCCGCCGACGTGGCCGAGACCAAGAAGGTCCAGGTCTCGGGCCTCGACGCGACCCTGGTCGACCTCACCGGCACCTACACCGCCGAGACTCGCCCCGGCTCGGGTCAGCGGGTGAACAAGGAGGGCTACCGCATGCTGGCCGCGATCATTGAGGCCCCTGGCGGTCGCCACTTCGTGAAGTGCGTGGGCCCCGCGAAGACCCTCGCCAAGTGGCACGACAGCTACCGCGCCTTCCTGGACGCGATCCAGACCGACCAGTAGTCCGCCTCAGCGCTTGCGCGACGGGCTCGCCAGCGAGGCGCGGGCCGCGGCGCCGCTCGCGCTGAGCGAGCCGTCGCGCTCGAGTCCCAGCCGCTGGAACACGCCGTTGGTCGCGCGCAGCGCGGGGCCCTCGAGGTGCGCCAGGGCCAGCGGGGCGAACACGCCCGGGCAGCGCGCCTCGACCTCGGCCCGCAGCGCGGCCTCGCTGAGCTGCCCCCGCGCCGCCAACGCCGCCAGGACCTCCTCCAGCGCCTCACCCCGGGCGTGGAGCTCGAGGTCCAGGTCCAGGAGCAGGAGCGCTCCGCCCCAGTAGCTGGCGGCGTAGGCCGCGTCGCCGTCGCTGCGCGCGAGCAGGCGCAGGCTGTCGCGCCCCGCCC
Organism: Planctomycetota bacterium; assembly: GCA_041402045.1. Taxonomy (GTDB): domain Bacteria; phylum Planctomycetota; class J058; order J058; family J058; genus JAGQRJ01. The sequence goes on from JAWKSZ010000083.1 coordinate 16,840, forward strand.
CGGCGGCGGCGCGGATCATGCCGTCCCGCAGCCGGCCCAGGGTCTCGGCCGCGGTGCGCCGCCCGCTGCGCCAACTGGCCAGGTGCTGGAGGTAGGTCGCGGCGCCCTCGCTCAACCAGCGCTCCTCGGGGGCGGCCTCGGGCAGCGCGGCCAGGCACAGCCCGCGGAGCAGGGCCCAGGTCGCGCTGAAGTCCACGGTGGCCTGGCCCAGGGGCTGCGCGATCGCCGGCGGCGCGCCGGGGTAGATCGTGGGGGCGCCCTCCCCCGCGCCGGCCCGCGGGAGGAGCGCGATCAGCGGGTCGCGCAGCCAGGGCACCACACTCGCCGCTTCGCTCAGGGTCTTGGCGAGCCAGGCTTCGAGCCGCGGCTCGGACCAGCGCGACCCCCCGGTCAGCGCGACCCAGCGCGCGCGCAGCCCGCCGCGCTCCAGGGTCCGCGCGCTCACACCGTGCACGTGCAGCCCCGGCGTCTCCTGGGTGCTCGGCTCCAGGAGGTAGCGCCCGTCTGGCCGCGGGAGCTGCTGCGCCGCGCCCGGGCTGCGCAGGTCGAGCTCGAGGCCTCGCACCGGGTCTCGCGGGAGCAGGAGGTAGCTCTCGGCGTCGACCGCCCACGCGCCGTTGCCGCCCGCGCCGCGGGCGAGGTCGGCGCCGCCGGCCAGGCGGTAGCGGTAGCGCACCTCCCGCACCTTGGGCGCGAGGGTCACCCCGCTCGCGGTGGCCTCGAAGGCGGCCTCGGGCTCGGTGCTCAGCGACTCCACCCCCTCGCGGCCGTGGGCCCACTCCCAGCGCCCGGCCTGGCCCAGCGGCACCCACAGGCTGACCTCGAGCACGCCGCCGTCGAGGCAGGTGACCCGATAGCCCGGCGCGCGCGGGGGCGCGGGGTCCCGGGTCTGGCACCCCGCGGCCAGGACGACGAGGCCCACGACGGCGAGCCGCCTCACTCGCTGCGCTCCAGCCGCGCCAACAGCTCGCGCGCCGCCTCCAGGTCCGGGTGCGGCGGGCGCTGGCGCTCGAGGTAGATCCGCACGTCCTGGGCGCAGGCCTTGCGGTCGTAGCCCAGGGCGCTGCGCACGGCGCCGCGCCAGTAGTGGGCGGCGTGGAGCTCTGGGTCGAGCTCCAGGGCGCGCTCGAAGTCGGCGAGGGCCGCCTGCGGCTGGTCGAGCATGAAGCGGCAGATCCCGCGTTGGAAGCGGGGCATGGCGCCGTCGCGCACCTTCAGGTACGCGCTGAGGTCGTCGTTGGCCGAGGCGAAGCGCTTGCCTTCGAAGAACGCGTAGCCGCGCATGCCGATCCACACCGCGCGCTCCGGCGCGTCGGGCCACCCCGCGAGGGCTCGGTCGATCTGCTCCACCGCCTCGTCGAAGCGCTGGGCGCGCAGGGAGCCCACGGCGCGCTTCATGGCGAGCTCGGCGGCGCGCGGGTCGTAGGACGCCGCTGGGGTGGGCTCGGGGGGCGGCGGGGTCGCGACCGCGGGCGGCGCCTCCGCGGGCGCCTGCGGCGCGGGGGCGACCTCCGGTGCGGGGGCAGCCTCGGGGGCCTCGACCCGCGCGGCCTGCGAGGGGTCGCCGCGTCGACCGAGGAGGTAGCCCAGCGCCACGGCGCCGCCGACCACCCCCGGGAGGCTGAGGGCCAGGGTCATGCCCACGGACGCGCGGCGGCGCTGACCCAGGCGCGGCGCCCGCTCGCTGGGGGTCGCGAGGAACCCGCGCAGGACCGCGGCCACGCTCCCGGCGCTGGGGAAGCGGCGCCCCGGCGTCTTCTCCAGGCAGCGCAAGCAGATCGCGTCGAGCTCGCGGGGGACCCCGGGCTGGAGCTCGCTCGGCGGCCGCGGCGCGCGCAGGACCGCGGAGTCGAGCACCGCCTGCAGCGTCTCCCCGGCGTGGGGGGGCTGGCCGGTGAGGCAGGCGTAGAGGATCCCGCCCAGCCCGTAGACGTCGGTGCCGACCCCGACCGCGCGCGGGTCACCCTGGGCTTGCTCCGGCGCGAGGTAGCCCGGCGTGCCGTAGAAGGCGCCGGTCTTCGTGATCCGCGAGTCGTCGTCGAGGAAGCGCGCCAGGCCGAAGTCGGTGAGCGCGGGTTCGCCGGCGGCGCTGAGCAGCACGTTCGCCGGGTTGAGGTCGCGGTGCAGGATCCCGTGGGCGTGGGCCAGCTCCAGGCCCTCGGCGAGCTGGAGCACGGTGCGCGCCGCCTGCCGCGGAGCGAGGCGGCCCTGGGTGCGGAGCGTGTGCTCGAGGCTCCCCCCGGGGAAGTGGCCGAGCACGAGGAACGGCCGGCCCTGGAAGGACCCGACCTCGAGCAGGGGCACGATCGCCGGGTGGCGCAGGCTGGAGAGCGCCTGGACCTCGCGCTGGAAGCGCTGGGAGCGCGGCGCGCCGGGGTCGAAGGGGTCGTGCAGGAGCTTGAGCGCGACCTGGCGCAAGGTCTGCGGGTCGCGGGCGAGCCACACCGAGGCCGCCATGCCGCGACCGAGCTCGCGCTCGATCGCGAACCGACCCAGGCGCTCCCCGACGAGGTTCACTCGGGCGCGGGGTCGGCGGGGGGCTCAGGGGGCCGCGGCGGAGGCGGCGGGGTGACCTTCACGTCGAGGTCGACCTTCTTCTCCTTGCTGTCGGGGTCCCGCGGGAGGAACTCGATCTCCGCCGAGACCTTCACCTTGTGGGTGCGCACGAAGCGGTCGAGCTCCTCTTGCAGGTCCATTTGCTTGAGGAAGTCGCTGAGCTCGCGGGCGATGAACCCGTAGAGCTCGCCCTTGCCCTTGGACGCGTTCTGCGTGATCGAGCGCGCAATGTCCCGGGGGATCTTGGCGTCCTTCACGTAGCGGCGCACGGTGTCCTCGGTGAGGAAATACGCGCCCAGCCCCAGGGCCAGGATCTTGCCGGTGAGGCTCTCCGGTCCCGGCTCTTCCTCGGCCACGGCTAGTAGTCCTCGAGGGCGGCCCGCGCCGCGCCGCCGAAGTCGTCGCTGCCGAGCAGCGCCCCGGCCTCGTTGCGCAGGAAGCGCGCGGCCCGGGTCATGAGCTTGCGGTACTGCTCCGCCTGGGCCTCGGGGCCCACGATCAGGAGGAACAGGCGCACGGCCTCGCCGTCGGGGGCCGCGTATTCGATCCCCTCCCGGCTGCGGCCGAGGACGGTGCGGAACGCCTTGACCTGCTTGAGCCGCACGTGGGGCATGGCCACGCCTTCGCCCAGCGCCGTGCTGTGGAGCTTCTCGCGCTCGTAGATCGCCTCGAGCAGCTCCTCGAGGGTCAGCAGCTCGTCGTCGACGAGCCCCAGGGCCGCGTGGGCCAGGGCGTGCAGGGCGTCCTCGGCGTGGGTCGCGTCGAGGTCGACGACGGCTTCGGGCCGCAACAGGGCCGCGAGGGTGGGCATGTCAGGAGTCCTCCGCGGGGTCGTCCTGGGCCACCGCCGTAGCGCCGCCCTTGAGGGCGCGCAGGCGGTTCATGGCGGAGTTCGCCTTCTTCGAGACCTTCTCGTCGGCGGCTTCGCCTGGGGCTTCGGGACCCTTGCTGATCTTGGGGGGTGACTTCTCGGCGGGCTTGGGTCCGCCGCTCTTGAGGGCCTTGAGCCGGCTCATGGCGGAGGAGGCCTTCTGGGAGACCTGCTCGTCGGCGGCGTCGCCGGGAGCCTCGGGGCCCTTGGAGATCTTGTGCTGCGAGGGCTGGGGTGCGTCGTCGCCGCCGCCGCTCTTGAGGGCCTTGAGGCGGCTCATGGCGGAGGTGGTCTTCTTGACGACGGTGGCGTCCGCGGCGTCGCCGGGGGCTTCGGGGCCCTTGGAGATCTTGTGCTGCGAGGGCTGGGGTGCGTCGTCGCCGCCGCTCTTGAGGGCCTTGAGCCGGCTCATGGCGTTCTTCGCTTTGCGGGAGACCTGGGCTTCGGCCTCGCGTCCGGGTCCCTCGGGGCCGGGGCTGACTTTCTCGGTGACCTCCGTCGGCGGGGGCGCGCCGCCGCCCTTCATGGCGCGGAGCTTGCTCAGCGCGCCGCCCATTTTGCGGGTCTTGGTGCGCATGCCCTCGATCGAGGCGACCTTGGGGCCGCCGGTGATCGTGGCCGCGATCGTGGCGGGCCGCTCCGCGGGGGCCGGACCGCGCTCCGTCGCGCCGAAGCCCGAGGCCGCGGGCGCCGCGCGCAGGTTCTCCAGCAGGTCGCGGGCGTCGTCGCAGGTCCCGTCGAGCTCGAGGGCGCGCCGCGCCCACTGCCGGGCCATGCCCAGGTTCTCGTCGTCGCGGGCGCGGCGCGCGGCGCGCACCAGGGTCCGCGCCGCCTCGTCGTTGCGCTCGTGGTGCACGAGCACCCGGGCCAGGCGCTCGCGGTGCTCGGGCTCGTCGGGCTCATGGTCCATGGCCCGCTTGACCGCCTCCTCGGCGACCGCGTAGTTGCCGGCGATCACCGCCAGGTCGAACACCGCCGCGCAGCGCCGGGCCGCGCGCTTGTGGCGCTTGGTCTGGGCCTCGTGCTTGGCCAGGGCCAGGTGCGCGTTGAGGTCCCCGGGCGCCTGGCGCAGGAGCTCCTCCAGGGCGGCCTGCGCGCCCTTGGTGTCGCCGGTCTGGGTCGCGGCGTCGGCGACCTGGTGCAGGAGCGCCGCGCCCTCTTCGCTGCGCCCGAGCTCCCGCGCCAGCCGCGCGCGCTCGAGGGTCAGCTCCAGGTCCCCGGGCTTGAGCTTGCAGAGCTGACCGAGGACCTCGTAGAGCTCCTCGGAGTTCCCCTGCTCGCGCAGGGAGTCGACCATGCTCTGGTAGTTGGCGACCGACTTGTCCGCCTCCTCCTTGCCCTGATACGCCGAGGCGAGGAACTTGCGCGCCTCGGTGTTCTGCGGGTCGAGGTCGACGATCCGCTCGTAGATATCGATCAGGGTCTCGTTGGAGGCGACCGCGAGCCCGCTGTCCTCGAAGGTCTTGGCGAACTGCAGGTACTGCGAGACCGCCTGCTCGGTGCGGCCCATGCGCGCGTAGGTCGCGGCCAGGGACTGCAGGGCCAGGATCTCGCCGGGCTCGACCTCGAGGATCCGGCGCAGGACCTCGACGGCCTGCTCCAGCTTCTCGTCCTCCAGGTAGGCCATGGCCAACTCCTGGAAGTCCTCGATCGCCTCGCCGCGATCGCCGGCCTCCAGCGAGAGCTCCGCCTGGCGCTCGCGCAGGTCGAGGCGGTCCGGCGAGAGGGTCATGAGCGCGGTCAGCACCCGGCGCTTGTCCTCGGCGGCGCCGTACTGCAGGAACAGCGTCTCGTACTCCTCGATCGCCGCGGCGGTCTTCTCCGCCGAGGGCTCGCCGGCCTCCTCCAGCGCGCGCGCGCGCTTGGCGAGGATCTCGGCGTGCAGCTCGCGGGCCTGGGTCTGGTTGGGGTCGAGCTCGAGCACCCGGGCCAGGGTCTGGGCCGCGACGTCGGGGTAGCCCGACTGGTCGCAGCGGTCGGCGTAGGTCACGTAGCGCCGGCAGGCCTCCTGGGTGTCGCCCAGGGCCTCGGCGATCTGCCCGATCCGCCGGGGGAGGTCGAAGTCGGGGTAGCCCAGCTCCTCGGCGCGCAGGTAGCGCGAGCGCGCGCGGGCGAACTCGCCGCGGTCCTCCAGCGACTGCCCCAGCGCGATCAGCTCCTGTCCGGCGAGGGGCACGGCCTGGCCGTCGAGCTTCATCTTGACCAGCACGCGCATGGCCACGAGGTCGGGCGCGCGCACGACGTCGAGCAGCTCCTCCACGTTGCGCTGGCCGTCGAGGCAGCTAAACACCTCTTGCACCGCGAGGTTGTTGCTCTTGTCGGACTTGTAGGCGTTGGGGGTCGGCACGTAGACGTCGCGCATGGACGGGATCGTGCGCTGGATCTCGGTCAGCTCCTTCTTGCGGCGCACGGCCTCGCGCGCGAGCTGCACCGGCGAGAGCGAGACCCGGGCCTGGAGGTCCTCGACCTCGAAGATGTCCAGCGGGGGCTCGCCGCGATAGAACTCGCTCTTGATCCCGGGCCAGGTGAACAGCTCGAACACCTCCTCGGCGATCTGATAGGCCAGGGCCTGGTGCACGTCGCTCTCGAGCACGATCCCCATGCCCACGAGGATCTCGCCCAGGCGCAGGTTCGCGTTCGCCGCCTTCTGCCGCTCGAGGGCGGCGTCGAGCTGCTCGGTGGTCAGCTTGCGCCGCTTGAGCAGCGCCTTGCCCAGGAGCGTCTTCGAGCGCGAGGTCTTGAGCAGCTCGATCGTGCCGCGCTTGAAGTAGATGTATTTGACGCGGCCGTCGGGGCCGCTGAGCTTGAAGGTCCCGGTCTTGGGGTGGTCGACCAGGGAGGCGAGGAACTCGCCGAGGTTGGTCTCTTCCCCGGTGCGAAGATCCGTGAGCGAGTTCAACGGTCGCGCTCCTTCTTCTCGTCTGGGGTCTCTTGCTGCAGCGACTCCAGCAGCGCGGCGAACCGGGGGTCCTGGTGCAGCGACTCCAGGTCGGGGTCCTTGCGAATGTGCTCGACGTCCGTGAAGCCGCGGGCCACCGCCTGTTCCAGGTGCGCGAACGCCTCGTCGTGGCGACCCCAGCGGGCGTAGGTGCAGGCCAGGTTGTACCAGGCGACCTCGTTCTCGGGCTCGCACTCCAGCACGCGCTGGAACTCGCGCTCGGCGCGCTCGAGGCGCTTGAGCTTGAGGTAGCGCAGGCCCTGGTCCATGTGGATCGCGGCCAGCTCACGCGGGCTGAGCTGGCCCTGGGGCAGCTCCAGGCTGTGCACGGCCAGCCACTCCGCGCCGGTGCGGTCGCCCAGGCGGAACAGCCCGATCGCCGCCAGCGCGCGCACGTCGACGCTGGGCTCGAGCTCGAGCAGCGCGCGCAGCGCGGGGATCGCCTGCTCGCCGCCCAGGCGCTCGAGCTCGATCACCTGAGCCCGGCGCTCGCGGTAGGGCAGCTCGGCGTAGCCCGCGAAGTCGTGGCCCAGACGCAGCACCAGCTCGCCGTCGAGGCCGAACTCGATCCAGCGCTCGAGGCGCCGCGCGGTCGGCCCCTCCTGGGCCGCGAGGGTCTCGAGGGCCAGCGGGCCCCAGCGCAGGAGTGTGGCCTCGCCCACCTCGCGCAGCGCCGCGTCCTCGGCGGCGAGCAGCCCCAGCGCCTCCTGCAGCGAGCGCTCGTGGATCGCGGCGAAGCGCGCGCGCACCGTCGCGTCCTCGTCCTGGATCCCGGTGACCACGATCGGCATGGCCAGGTCCGCGAGCCCGGCGTAGCGCGCGAGGAACTCGGCCTCGGGCTCGCGCAGCGCGCGCTCGCGCTCGGCGGCGTAGACGTCGAGGGCGACCTCGAGCAGCGCGACCTCGACCACCTGCTCCCGGGGCGGGGGCACGCGCAGGAGCTCGGTGGTAAGCGCGGGGCCCAGGAGCCGGATCGCGGCCTTGGCGCGCTCGGCGCGGCGCCGGCGCTCGGCGCGCTCCAGGGGCTCGGGGGCCTCGATCGAGCCCAGGTCGTCCAGGTCCTCGAGGCGCAGCTCGACGCGCTCGCCGGGGGTCCCCTCGTGCTGCGGGCGGAAGCCGAGGAACCCGCCCAGGCCGCCGAAGGCGGCGACCTCGCGCAGGGGGTCGTCCAGCGGGCGCGCGACGTCGGTGGCGAGCACCCCGACCACGACCCGCAGGATCCGGTCGCAGAGCGGGCGCTCGCGGGGGTGGGTCGCCCGCGCGCGCAGCACCTCGGGCAGGACCTTGGCGCCCAGCGCCACCGCCTCCTCGCGGGCCTCGCGGGTCGCCTTCCAGTCGTCGCTCAGCAGGTCCTCGACCACGAGCACCGGGGGCCGCTCGCGGGGTTGGGCGAGGACCGGGCCGCAGAGGGCCAGGCAGGCGGCGATGGTTGGGAGCGAACTTCGCCCCACGGGCGACCTCCGCGCGGGGTGGGAATGCGGCAAATCTCCGCGCTGTATGAGGTTATCCCGCCCGGGAGGGCGGGTCAAGCCTATGGTTCGCGGGGTCGCGAGCGCTGGAGCAGGCGGAACAGCCTGCCGCACAAGGCGAGCTGGGCGAACAGCGCGGGGAGGAGGGTGATCAGGGCCTCGCCGCGCATGCTGGCCGTGGTCGCGAGCCCCACGAGGGTCAGCGCGTCGACGGCGACCCCGGCCAGGGTCCAGCGGTTGATCGTGCTCGGCCGCAGCGCGAAGTTCCCGAGATATAGGAGGCCGTGGAGCACCACGCCAAGCGCCGCCAGGGCGATCCCCAGCTTGGGGTCCGACGAGAAGTTCATGACCGTCCCCAGCGCCAGGGGCACGATCAGGAGCGCGCTCAGCACCAACGAGAGCTTGAGCTGGGGCCCCACGGCCGGGGTCGGGAGCCGCGCGAGCTCGGCGAAGGCCAGGTCGCGCAGGTGCGCGTCGGCGTCCTCCGCGCTCAGGCCCGCCTGCACCAGGCGCTGGCGCGCCTGCGCGGCGCGCTTGCGGTAGAGCAGGTCCAGGAGCTCGCCGTCCGCCGGGCGCGGCGGCGGGCCCTCCTGCACCAGGCGCTGGGTCGCGCCGCAGGCGGAGCAGGCGTGGGCCTCGTCCCAGCAGGCGGTGTGGTGCCGCGCCAGGCAGCCGCTGCACACGACCGAGCCCTCGGCGGCACAGTCCTCGTGGCAGTAGGGGCAGCGCTGGGCCTTGACCCCCTGGCGCACGGCCTCGGCGAGCTCGGGGTCGACGGGCCGCGCCGGCTCGGGCTGGGTCTTCTCGTTCACCCTGGGGCTCCGCGGCGCGGGCTCAGACGGCGAGGCCGCCGTCCTTCACGGTCAGGTCGAGCTGGTCGAGCTTCTGCGCCAGCTCCTGCGCGTCGAGGGCGGTCAGGGGCGAGACCTCGTAGCGCTCGGCCTCGACCTGGGCCCCGGCCGCTTGCAGCCAGCGCTGGGCCTGGTTCGAGAGCGCGGCCTTGACCGTCTCCGGGGAGTAGGGCCCGCGGGCGTTCTTCAGCGGCTCGAACTCGTCCTCGCGCGCGACCTCGAGGGCCACGTGGGTCTCGGCCTCGCCGAGCATTTCGAAGATGAACGTCTCGTACTTGCAGCCGTTGGGCTCGGTCGGCTCGACGTGGACGCCCTGGGCGTCGACGTGGGGCACCTTCTTGCGCGCGAGGTGGTAGTGCAGCTTGAAGCTGCCCTCGGCCAGGCGCTGGAGGAAGGCCAGCGAGAACACGTGGATCGCGGTGTTGCCCCCGCGGTAGGTCAGCTGCCCGTCGGGGTCCCGCAGCTCCTGCTGCTCGGCGGACATCTCCGAATACTCGACGACCCCGGCGTTGCCGTCCTTGAGCAGCACCAGCCCGATCTTCTCGCTGGGGTCCTCCTTGCGCACGACCTTGGTCGAGGCCTCGGCCTGACCGGCGATGTGCGCGCCGAGGAACACCGGGTCGGCCACCCGGCACAGCGGGTTGTCGACCTGGAAGTAGAACAGGTGCTCGACCCCGGCCCCGGTCAGGGCGTCGAGGGCGCCCGAGTCGACCAGCGCGGAGAAGGTCCCGCCGTGGCCGTTGGGGCTGGCGGCGACCTCGCTCTTGGTCGCCATGAGCAGCTTGCCCTCGGGGTCGGTGTTGGGCAGGTCGCTCTGGGTCAGGAAGCGCACCTGCTCCGGCATGAGCCCGAAGAAGTCGGCCTCGCTGAAGGCGCGCTCGGTGGCCTCGCGGTTGAGGCGCGAGGTCAGCACGTAGAACGGCAGCGGCTTCCCGGCGCGGTCGCCGGTGGCCTTGAGCTGCTCGGCGAAGAGCTGGAACAAGGACTTCCCGGTCACGGGGCCGATCGGGTAGGTGCCCTTGGGGCCGACCCAGCCCAGGCGCGTGCCCTGGCCGCCGGCGACCACGAGGCAGGCGACCTTGCCCTCGCGCAGGGCCTCCCAGCCCAGGGCCTCGAGCTCGGCGCGGCGCGCCGCGTCCGGGCGCTCGGTAGGCAGCGCGCTCAGCTCGGCGGCGGGCTTGGGCTCCGCGTGCACCAGCTCGGCCAGGGTCGAGATCTGCTGGAAGTCGAAGCCCGCGAGCTGGTCCAGGAGGTCGCGGCGCTGGGCCTCGTCCAGCTCCTCCCAGAACGCGAACACGTGCTGCTGTTGCGCCTTGTAGACCTTCGCCACCAGCATCTGGTCGCGCTCGTCGGGGACCTTCAGCACGGCTGCGCTCCGTGACCGGGCGCCGGGGATAGGGGCAGTCGCTCCATGATTTGGGGGAGGTTACGGGCACCGTCGGCCGGCGTCAAGCGAGGGGCCTGAACCTCATGGGGGCTCGGGGGTAACCATCCTGGAGGCGCTCGCTCGGCGGGTCCGCCCCCTCGGAGGCTGAGGGCTTGTGGCTGGAGGTGTTAGCGTGCTGGTCGAGTCGCCGCCGCGCGCGCACGCGCGCCTGGCAGCCCCGAGGACGCACACCGTGGCAGAGCGGGCCCCAATCCGGGACGAGGAGCTGGTCGCCGGCCTGGCGGGCGGGCGGGCCGAGGCCCTGACCGAGCTCATGGCCCGCTACCAGCGCCCGCTCTACGGCTACCTGGTGCGCATGCTCGGCTCGCGGGAGGACGCCGACGACCTGTTCCAGGAGACCTTCCTCCGGGTCGTGCGCCACGCCGAGCGCTTCGACGGCTCGCGCCGCTTCCGGCCCTGGGTCTACGCGATCGCCTCGAACCTGATCAAGAACACCTACCGCAGCCGCGACAACCGCCGGGCCCAGAGCCTGGACGCCGAGGGCGAGGACGAGGGCCCCGGCCTCGCCAGCGTGCTCGAGGGCCGCGGGCGCTCGCCCGAGGACTTCGCGGTCCTGGCCGAGGACGCCCAGCGCGTGCGCGCGGCGGTCGAGCGCCTCCCGGAGAAGGGCCGCCACGCGCTGGTGCTCTTCTACTACCAGGGCCTGCCCTACGCCGAGATCGCGGAGGTGCTCGAGGTCCCGGTCGGCACGATCAAGAGTCGAATCCACAACGCGCTCGCCAAGCTCGGCAAGGAGCTGGCGCAGAAGGAGGGCGCCTCGTGAGCACCCCCGACGAACCGGAAACCGACGACCTCGCGGAGCTGGTCCGCGACCCCGAGCGGGCGGCCTCCCCCGAGCTGGCCGCTGGCGCCCGCGCCCTGCGCGCCGAGCTCGACGCCTGGGCGGACCCCGAGCCCCCGGCGGACCTCGCCCAGCGCACCCTGGCCCGGATCGCCCTGGCCGGGGCGAGCCCCGCCGCCGAGGAGCACGAGGCCCGCGGGGCCCTCGAGGTGCTCACGACCCAGCCCTTCGCCGCGACCCCGGGGACCAAGCGCCGCGGGCTCCTGGTCCGGCTGTGCGTGCAGGCCCTCGCGGCCTGCCTCCTGTTCGGGATCAGCGCGAGCTTCACCGCCCTCGTCTACCCCGCGGTCGTGCACGCCCTGGAGGAGGGGCGGCTCGAGTCGTGCCAGAGCCGGCTCAAGCACCTGGCCCGCGCGCTGCACGCCTACCGCCAGGACCACCCCGACGAGGAGCAGCCGAGCAACGCCGCCCTGCGCCGCGCGCTGATCGACGGCGGCTACGCCGAGCCCGCAGACTTCGTGTGCCCGGGCGCCGGCGGCGACACCACGGCCCCGAGTCCTACGTGGTACGGTCCTCGCCGAGAGCGACGACCAGCCCGTCTACTGGGACCGCTTCGGCAACCACCCCAGGGGATCAACGTGGTCTACGCCGACGCCCGGGTCGAGCTCCTCGACGTCATGGACTTCAAGTTCAAGCCGGAGCGGCGGTGATGTAGGGGTCTGTCCCAGACCCCTCGGCCTCAGGGCAAAGCCCTCGGCCTCACCCCAACGGGCTCGCGCGCTGCGCGCGCTGCACGCGCTCGGCTTCGCCGCTCGCCGGCCAGGCCGCTACGTGGCGCAACGCGGCCTACTCGCTTGCCTCGGCCCTCGGCCTCACCCCCAACGGGCTCGCTGCGCCGCCTGCGCGCTCGCGGCTTCGCCGCTCGCCGTGACCAGGCCGCGTGGCGCAACGCGGCCTACTCGCTTTGCCGCACTCGGCCCCTCGGCCTCCCCAACAGGCTCGCGCGCTGCGCGCGCGCCTGCTCGCGGCCGCTCGCCGGCCGGGCCGCGTGGCGCAACGCGGCCTACTCGGCACGCGGCCCCTCGGCCTCACCCCCAACAGGCTCGCGCGCTTCGCGCTGCACGCTGGCTTCGCCGCTGCGGCGTCCCCACGATAGAGTCTGGCGGTCGGCTTCGCGCTCGCGGGCGTCGCTCGCCCGGCGGCTGAACGTCGCGGCGGCCTTGATTCCGCTTCCAGGACGAGCGTCGTCTCGCCGCGCAGGACCTCGGCTCTTCGGCCTGATCGACGTGAACACGTCCACGGGATGGTCCGCGATCGGCTTCCCCCTCCACCTTGACGACCGTGTCGTAGGACTGGATAGATACCAGCCTGGGGGGCGTCGACAGGGTCGGAGGGGTCCACCTCGCCGAAGGTATAGGTCCCAGGGCAGGGCGGAAACGGCGTGTCGAGCATGCGCCGCTCTTCTTCCGTGAGGGGCGTCGAGTCTCCCAGGGTGACTCCGGCTTCCTTCAACACGCGCTCAGGCTGGCGCTCGTCCTCCGTCTCCGCTTGAGTGTTGGAGGGTCGGGGGGCGGCACTGCCAGGCAGCCGCTCGCCACGAGCAAGATCCGGTACACGAGCGCGTATCGGAGCATTCGACCTCTCAGGGCTCGGGCCCCAGCCTACAGTCTATGTGGTCTAGGACCACCTCGGCTGGGGGAACGATCGCCCGGGACGCTCGAACTACCCGTCCTCGCCGCGGCGCCAGAAGCGGCTGAGCGAACTCCAGCCGCGGGCCTCGGGGGTCTCGCGGGTGGGCGGGGTGTCCTCCTGGGAGTGGGTCGGCTCGAGGGCGCTGCGGGGAAGGGGCCGCTGGACACGATCTCGTCGGCGAACAGGCGCACCCGGGGGCCCGAGTCGGTCTCGATCAGGACCTTGCGCGGAGCACGTCCACGCTGACCACGAGGCCTTCGGCCCGGCGCGCGCGCACGTGCCAGCCCCGGCGGGGGAGCCCGCGCAGGTGGTCCTCGTAGAGCGGGTTCTCGTAGCGCAGGCAGCCGCCCAGGCCGCCCGCACACCCCGGCGGTGACCTGGGGGTCGACCGAGAGCCCCTGGACCTGGGCCATGCGCAGGGTCACGGGCTCCAGGCGGCGGAGAGGTCGAGCAGCACGGTGCGCCCGCACCCCGGCGCCGCCGCACGCGCGCGCTGGCGGGCGCCGATCTGCTCCGGGTGCACGGTGCCCTCGTGGGCGGCGGCGAAGTCGCGCAGAGCCGGGGGACGTCCACGTGGTCCCGGGCCAGGTAGTAGACGATCAGGGGCGCGCCGCCCTGGGGGCGCTCGGCGGCCGGGAGCTTGACGGGGCGTCGCGGCGGGCCACGGCCCCGCGCAGGGTCTCGAGCTCCTCGGCCGCGCGGCGGGCCAGGGCTCGCCCCGCCGCCAGGTCGTCGTGGGTCGCCGCGCTGAGGCTCTCCTTCGGCTCACTCGGCGCTCTGGGCGTCCGCGATCAAGACCGTCCCCAGCTCCTGGCCGCGGCGGGTCTCGACCACGCACTCGGACCCCAGGGCCAGGGCCTCGCCCGTGAACGCGGCCACCTGCCTCAGCACCCCGTAGCGGACCCTACCTGCATGGAGCTCAGGGTAGCGCCGACCGCCCGCGCTAACCCGTGTGAGAGCGCGGAACCGAAGCATTCGGGGTCTGGACTTATCGGCCTCAGGCACGAAGGACGAGCCGGGCTCTTCCGCGAGGGGTTCGACCCCCTCCGCGCATGACAAGCTCCTCCGCGGGGGTGTTCGGCTCCTCCGCGCGCATGACCCAGCTCTTCCGCGGGGGTTCAGCCCCCTCCGCGCATGACCCGAGCTCTTCCGCGAGAGGTTCGACCCCTCCGCGCATGACGAGCTCTTCCGCGAGGGGTTCGACCTCCGCGCGGCCGAGATCTTCCGCGAGGGGTTCGACCCCATCCGCGCATGGCCCGAAAGCTCCTCCGCGAGGGTTCGACCCCCGCAGACCGGGAATCAGGGGTTACGTCGAGGTCACGGTGGCCCGGGAGGACTCCTTGCCGGTCTCCGGGGCTTCGGGGTCCTGGTCTGCAGAGGACGCGAGGAGGGTCGCTAGGATGCGTGGCGTGTCGACCGAACCCAAGGCTCAGGCTGCGCCCGAAGGCGCCCCGCAGCGGGTGCACGAGGGCCTGCGCGCGCTCTGACGCGCACGCGAGGCGGCGCTCGGGTTCGCGACGGCGCTGGTGCGCGAGCGCGCGGCGGCGGAGGACGTGGTGCACGAGGCTATTCGTGCGCCTGCACGCCGTGCTCGAGCGCGAGGCGCCCCAGAACCCGCAGGCCTGCACGCTGCCTCGGTGCGCAACCTGGCGTCAAGATCTCCGGCGGCGCGACCGCCAGGCCAAGGCCCACCAGGCCCTCGAGGTCCTGAGCGCGGGGCCCGCGGACGCCGACCCCGCCGGCGCCAGGTGCAGGCAGCCCTCGAGCGGCTGGCGCCGGACCTGCGCGCGGTGCTGCTCCTGCGCCACACGTGCAGGCTCCCCTACGCGGAGCTGACCCAGCGGCTCGCGCTCAGCGAGCGCACGATCCACAACCGCCTGCGCAGCGCGGCGGTGGCCTTCGCTCGGCAGCTGCGCCAGCTCGACGCGCAGGAGGACCTATGAGGCCCGAGGTGGAGTTCCTGATCGCCTGCGGCGCGCTCGACGACCTGCTCGAGGGCGAGGAAGCGGCGCAGCTCGAGGCGGCCCGGGCCGCGGACCCGGACGTCGCGGCGCGGATCGCCGAGCTCGAGGCGGCCTACGCCGAGCTCGGGGAGCTGACGGAGGTCGCGCCCTCGGACGCGCTGTGGGCGCGGATCGCGGGCAGCGTCGAGGCCGGCGAGCGCTTCGCGGACGAGGCCGAGGTGCCGCCCCGGCGGGGCCCGGATCGATCTCCTCGCTGCGCCCTGCTGCCACGACGGCCTCGCCCGGCGCTCGGCCGCCTACTGCGCGAGCTGCCTGGCCCCCACCACCGCGAGTGCTTCGCCGAGCACGGGCGCTGCTCGGCGCCCGGCTGCGGCAGACCCACTGGGTCGCGCGCAGGCGCGGAGGTCCAGCGCCCCCAGCGACGGGCGCCGCGGCTGCCGCTGCTCCTGGGCGCCCTCGGCCTCGGCTCGGCCGCGGCGGCGCTGTGGTTCGGCGCCCAGGTGCCGTCCGCGCAGCTCGCCGACGCTCCGGTGAGCGTCGCAGCGCCTCCGCCTGCCCCCGTCCCCCCGGGCGCCCCCGCGCGCGAGGGCGGCCCCCGCGTGCTCTCGGTGCGCGGACTGGACGTGTCCCTGGATCAGGGCAGCGCCGACGGGATCCGGCTCGGCGAGCGCTACGCGCTCACTCCGGTCGTGCCCGCGGACGGGCTCTACGCCGCGACCTAGGAGGTCGAGGTGGTGGTCTCGAGCCACACCGCGCGCGCTGTGTGCGCCGCAAGGTGCTGGGCGAAGGCAGCCACCTCTGCCCGAGGGACCTCGCCGTGGCCCCGTCGGCGGTGATCGACCGGCGCCCCGGGAGGGCGTCCCCGTCTACTACCTGGAGGGGTCACCGGGTCCGCGCTTCCAGCATCTCTCGCGCTTCCTGCGCGACGAGAGCGGCGCGCTGCTCCAGGGGTTCCTGGAGGACGCCGACCGCGAGTGGGCGCCGCCCACCACCGCGGGGGTCAGCACCCTGACCCAGGTGCGCGCGCTCTCCCCGCCAGGCGGGGTCGTCGTCCTGGGGCCGACCCGCCACGCCGCCGCGCCGCGGGATCTGCGCGCCTTCGTCGAGGGCGGGGGCGGGCTGATCCTGTGCGCCGGGGGGGCGGGTCAACTGCGCGAGTTCGGCGCGGAGGCTGCGCTGCTCTCTCCCGTGGCCGACCTCGAGGGGAGCGCGAGCGAGGTGGAGGGTCCCCTGCAGGTGGACGCGCGGCTGCGCGCGCTGGCCCAGGAGGAGCCGGAGGCGCTCCCGCGGCTGCGCGCGTGCCGCGCGGTGCGGCCCCGGGCGGGCGCCGAGGTCCTGCTCGGCGACGGCGCGCGCACGCCCTTGATCGCCCAGTGGCGGGTAGGCCGGGGCCACGTGATCTACCTGGGGACGGACGAGCTGTGGCGGCTCAAGCAGCGCGACGGCGCGCTGTATCGGGCGCTGTGGCACGAGCTCCTGGGTCGCGTGTGCGCGCCCGCAGCCGGGCCGCCGGCGGGGATCGCGTTCCCCGAGCGGGGTCAGGCGGGCAGCGTCCAGGGCTCGCTGCCCCTGGGGACCCCGGTGCGGGTGAACGTGTTCCGCGCGACGGCGAGCTCGCTGCTCCACGTGGCGCGGCTCGAGGGTCGGGTGAATGGGGCGGGGGTGTCCTTGGAGGAGCACCCGCACCTGCCCGAGGGGCGCTGCGCCTGGCAGGCGTCGGCCGAGGTCGCGGGCGCCGAGCGCGTGCTGGGCCTGGGCTGGTGGGGGAGCGCGGCGGGCGTCGACCCCAAGGCGCTCGCGGGGAAGCCCGCGCGGGAGCTCAGCCGGGAGGAGTGGGCGGAGGTCGAGGGCTGGCGCCTGCGGAAGCTCCTGGCGGAGGTCGCGCGGACGGCGGGGCAAGACGTCATGGGGCTGACGTTGGACGCGGAGTCGCCCTGGGCGCTGCAGGCCC
>JAWKSZ010000084.1:0-32600 GCA_041402045.1 Planctomycetota bacterium
CGGGCCCGGTGTCCGACAGCGCGCGCTCACTCACCGGGCGGCCCCTCGGCGTAGAGCGCGCGGACCTCCGCCGGGTCCAGGGCGCGCCCGAAGACCTCGAGCCGAGCCACCTCCAGCCCGTCGCGCACGCGGAAGGGGGCCGGCGCCGTGAGCGACGGCCGCGCCTCGCGCAGGCGACCCAGGGGGTGTCCTCCCGCCCCGAGCACCTGCATGGGGGGCTCGGGCCCGAGGGTCTCGAGCCCGTAGAGCTCGCTGTCGACCTCCTCCCCGTCCACGTAGAGGCTGACCGCCCCCAGGGGGAATCCCGCGTAGCGCCCGACGAGGTGGACCCAACGCCCGGCAGGGAGGTCCACGTGCCCGGCGCGCAGGGGCCCGTGCAGCGGCATGATCGCCGAGGCGTCGGGATACCACCCGCCTCCGCGGCGTCGCTGGCTGCCGCCGGCGCGCATGAGGTAGCGCAGGAAGTCGCCGTTCTCGTCGGTCCAGGCGTCGAGCATGAGGATCACGCGGCTGTCGTCGCTGTGCACGATCAACGCGTCGCTCGGCGTCCAGTCCGGGTCGCGCCGCACCCAGCACGCGACCGTCCCCGCGCGCAGGTCGAGCAGCCCGGCCGTGCGGTAGCCGAGGCCAGGGCCGTCGAGGTAGAGCCCGTCGCGCGGCGCGCCGACCGGCGCCGGGGCGGGCGCGGGCGCCGGGGCGGGCGCGAGGGCGGGCGCAGGCAGCGAGGCCGAGGGCCCCCGCAGGGCGTAGGCCACGAGCGCCCCCAGCGCCCCCAGGAGGAGCAGCGCGGCCGGCGCCAGCAGCGCCCCGCGCGGGAGCGTCCGCCGCTGCCGCACGCGCAGCTCCTCGAGGGTCGTGAGCGGGTTGTCCGGCCGCGCGCTGGGCTGCTTCGCGAGACCCAGGGAGAGGGTCTCGCTCAGCTCGCGGGGGACGCCGGGCGCGAGCTCGTGCACCGGGCGCGGCGGCTTCCTGACCAGGTCGTCCAGGGCGCCGATCCAACTGACCGCGGGGCAGGGGGGCTCGCCGCTGAGGGCGAAGTAGATCGTGGCGCACACCCCGTAGACGTCGGCCTTGGGCCCCACCGGCCCGTAGCCCTCGGCGAACAGCTCCGGCGGCCAGAAGCCGGGGGTCCCCATGATCGCGCCGGTGCGGGTCAGGCGGGAGCGCTCGTCAGGCTCCAGCGCCGCGCTCAGCCCGAAGTCCGCGAGCACGGCGTTGCCCTGGGCGTCGATCAGCACGTTGTTGGGGTTCACGTCGCGGTGCAGGACCCCGGCCTCGTGGGCCGCCTGGATCGCGCCCAGGAGCTGCTGCAGCCAGCGCTCGACCCGAAACGCCGGCTGCGGCCCCGCGCGCCCTACGACGTCGGAGAGCGACTCGCCCTCGACCCAGCCCAGGATCAGATACCACCGTCCGTCGGGGGCCTCTCCCACCTCGTGCACGCGCACGACGTGGGGGTGGTCGATCGCGCACAGGGCGCGGGACTCACGGCGGAAGCGACCGCCCGCCCCGGCGCCGCCCGCGAAGAACAGCTTCACCGCCCGGGGCTCACCGGTCGTCAGGTCGCGCCCGCGGAAGACCACCGCCTGACCGCCCCGGGCGACCTCACCCAGGACCTCGCAGTTGCCCAGCCTCCGCGCCGGGCCCGACGCAGAGGGCCGCACCGGGCGCCGAGCCCTACTTCACGCCGATCAGGTAGGCGATCCAGGCGTCCTCGTTCTCCGTGCTGTCCGCGCGGGTGAACTCCCCGTTGCCCTCCTCGGTCTCCTCGTCGGTGCCCTCCCAGTAGGCGTGGGCCTGGGAGAAGCCAGCCTCGCGCAGGAGCTCCTTGACCTCGGGGATCGTCCACTGGCGCCAGTCGTAGGTGAACGCCTTGCGGATCTCGCTCTTGTCCTTGAAGGAGAAGTGGATGTAGCAAACGATCCCGTTGTTGATCGGGTCGAAGCGGTCCTGGTCCCAGGTGTAGGTGAACCCGGAGTGCTTGGTGTCCTCCTCCATGGCCGTCTGGGCCTCGGGGCCGCCGAAGATATCGAGCACGAACAGCCCGTGGTCGCTGAGGCCGGCGTGCACGACCTCGAAGTAGGCGCGCAGCTCCTCGCGGGTCTTGAAGCAGAAGTAGCTGAAGTTCTGCGCGACCGCGATATCGACCCGGGGCGCGCGCTTCACACGCACGTCGCCCTCGATCAAGGTCAGGCGACCCTGCTCCTCGGCGGTGAGCTGGATCACGTTGTGCTTACGCCCCCACTCCAGCGGCTCGGGGTCGAGGTCCACCCCCCAGGCCTTGTGGGTCTCGGCGCGCTTGACCCAGTGGCAGGCGGTGTTGGCCGCGCCGCAGAAGTCCTCGCGCAGGGTCGTCGGCTTGCGGTCGCCGTAGACCTCGCCGTAGGCCTGGAAGAAGAAGTCGATGTCCGCGTCGGGCTCCTGGACCGCGCGCTGGTAGAGCGCGTAGCGATCCGCTTGCTCCGCCAGGGTCGGCCCCTTCGCCTTCTTCGGCTTCTTGTCCTTCTTGTCCTTCTTGGGCTTCTTGTCCTTGCCCTTGGCCTTACCCATGCTCTGCACCCTCTTGGATTGGAAGCGGAGACTCTACCTCGGCGGCTGTATCATGGCGACATGCGGCCCACGACCCTGCTGTTGAGCGTGCTCCTGCTCCCCTTGGTCCCGTTCCTGGCCCTGGGCATGCTGCTCCTCACCCTCTACGCCATGTGGCGCGGCCGCCGCGACGCCCAGGACGAGACCCAGCTCCAGCTCTGGACCCAGCGCCAGCGCCCGCGGCTCGTCTCCCGCGCGCTGTGGCTGGGCGCGGAGAGCATGTGGCAGAGCGTGGCCTTCGCGCGTCAGGCGCTGCACGCGCTCCCGCCCCGGCGGCGGCTCACCGTCGACGAGGGCGACGGGACCCCGGTCGTCGTGCTCTCGGGCTACCTCGAGAACTCGGGCACGCTGCTGACCCTCGCCCGCCGCCTGCGCGCGGACGGCTTCCGCGTGGTCCAGGCCGACTTCCCCTCGACCCTGCACTCGGTCGAGCGCAACGCCGAGTGGCTCCAGGGGCTGGTCCAGGACCTGCTCCAGCAGACGGGGGCCGAGCGGGTGGCGCTGGTCGCCCACAGCATGGGCGGGCTCGTCTCGCGGGTGTGCGTGCACCGCTTCCCCGAGCTCCCGGTGGCGACGGTGATCAGCCTGGCCACCCCCCACCGCGGCACGCACCTCGCGCGGCTAGGGATCGGGCAGAGCGCGCGGGACATGACCCCGGGCAGCGAGCTGCTCCAGGCCTTCCCGCCGCACAAGCGCGGGCAGGTCCCGATCCACACGATCGTTTCGGACCAGGAGAACATCGTCAGCCCGAGCTGGTCGGTGGTCCTGGGGGAGGGCGAGAACGTCGTGCTCTCGGAGCCCGTGGGCCACGTGGGCCCGCTGTTCCTGCAGAGCGCGACGCGCCACGTGATCCGCTGGCTCGACGAGGCCGGCGTCCGGCGCAACGGCGCGCGGCGCGCGCCGGCGGCTCAGCAGCAGGTGGCGTAGAGGTCGGGCCGGGCGCTCAGGCGCTGGGGTAGCGCAGGGCGTCGACCAGGCGCCGGCGGTCCCCCGCCCACTCGCCGCGCCAGCCCTCGAGCAGCTCCGCGGCCGGGGTGCGCCCCGCGCGGGCGCGCGCGATCGCCGGGCGCAGCGCGTCCAGCACCGACTCGGGCTCGATCCCCGCGCGCACCCGGCGCTCGACGCCGGCCTGCGCCAGCTCGACCAGCGCCAGGGCTTGCTCGCGCAGGCGCGCGTCGGCCAGAGCCTGGCAAGGCGCGCGCTCGAGGTCCGCGGTGTGGTCGGCGAGGTCAACCTTGCCCAGGAGCTCGCGGGCCGCGGCGCGAGAGGTGTCGTCGTAGAGCAGGCCCACCCAGAACGCGGGCACCGCCAGCAGCTCCTCGGGGCGCTGCCCGTCGGTCGAGCGCAGCTCGATCACGCCCTTCTTCAGCCGGCTGTTGGTGAAGATCGAGCCGAGGTGGGTCCACCAGTCCTTCTCGACCACCGGGTCGCCGTTGGGCCACACCCCGCGCTCGACCACCTCGCGGAACGAGGCGCCGTGCATGGGCGCGTACTTGCCGTCGCGCACCCGGAACATCATGGGCGCGTCGAAGGCGTAAGCGGTGTAGTCGTCGAGGGTCGCGAGGGGCGAGGTGCAGCCCGTGGCGTCCTGGGCCCGGCCCGGGTCGGTGAACAGCCAGGCCTTGGCCCGCAGGGACGCGCACTGCGCCTCCTCCTGGCCGTCGAAGGGGCTGCAGGCGAAGAGCGCCGTCGCCGCCGGAGCCGCGAGCAGCGAGATCCGCAGCAGGTCCATGGCGTCCTGAGCGTCGGCGAAGTCCAGCGAGATCTGCAGCGAGAGCGTGCGCTGCATCATGGTGTGCCCGAGGTGCCCCGCGTGGCCGAGGGAGGCGAAATACTCGCGCATGATCCGGTAGCGGTTCTTGGGCATCCACGGCACGCCCTCGGCGCCGTGGAGCACGATCCCGCCGCCCAGGAGGAAGAGCTCGTGCTCCTCGGCGATCGCCGCGAGCTGCGCGGTCTTCTCCCGCAGCGAGCGCCCGACCTCGGCCAGGGTCTCGAGGGGCGCGGTCGAGAGCTCGAACTGCCCGCCGGGCTCGAGGGAGTAGGCCTCTCCGTCCGGCGCCGCCAGCCCGATCAGGGCCTCGCCCTCGTATTCGGAGCGGAACTCGCCGCGCGCGCGCAGGGACTCGAGCACCCGCTCGATCCCCTGCGGGCCGTCGAAGGTCGCGGGCTCGAGGTCGTCCTGGCGGAGCAGGGACATCTCCAGCTCGACGCCGATCTTGCGCTTGCCGCCGCCGCTCCGAGCCAGGAGCTCGCTGGCGCGGCGGGCGTCGAGGGTCTCGTTCACGTTCACTGCGGTCACAGCTCCACCTACGGTCGGGCGCCGTTGTATCACTGAAACGCTGGCCGGGCGCAACCAAATCCCGGCGCCTGTATGATTTGCGACGACCCTCATGAGCACCCAAGACCTCGTGTTCACCGTGTTCCTGCTCCCCCTCCTGGCGGGGCTCTTGCGCCTGTTCGCGCGGCGCTGGGAGCTGGCGTGGCTGGGGTTGGCCGCCTGCCTCGGCGGCCTCGCCGCGGTGGGCGCCCTGGCCGAGCGCCTCCAGCACGAGGGCCCGCTGACCCGGGAGCTCGAGTTCCCCGCCCCCCCGCAGCGCGCCACCCTCCCCGCGTGGGACGAGGACGACGACGGGGCCCTCGAGCCCGCCGAGCACGCGGGCTGGGTCTACCCCTGGGCCGACGGCTACGACGACGGGCACCCCGACCAGCGGATCGACGGCCTCGAGCTCGACCGCTACCTGAGCGTGCCCCTGCGCCTGCGCGACGGGCTCGACCGCTCCTTCCGCGAGCTCGACGCGGACCACGACGGCAAGCTCGGCACCGCCGAGCTCGGCGCCCCGCCCCCGGTCGACGCCGACTTCGACGCCGACGGGCAGCTGACCCCGGCCGAGCTCGCCGCCTACCGCGCGCGGATCGACGCGAGCTGGATCAGCGTGGGGGACGCGCTCCCCCCGGGAGGCCAGGCCCAGCTCGAGGCCGCCCACGTCTCCCTGAGCTGGGAGGTGAACCTGTTCTCGCTCTCCTGGCTGGCCCTGCTCCTGGGGCTCGCCGCCCTGCTCGAGCTGACCCCGGCTCGGCGCCTGCCCTCGACCGCCCTGGCCACGAGGCCCCCTGGCACCGACGCCCTGGCCACGGACCTCGTCGTCGCCCTGATCCTGTGGCAGGTGGCGGTGCTGATCGTGACCCGGCGCTACGCCGCCGACTGGCTGCGCGCTGGGGGCGAAGCTGGGTCGCCTGGCTCGCTGACCGCGCTCCAGGCCCCCGGCGCCTCGCCCTGGGCCTGCCCATGCTCGCCGACGACGCGCTCTCACCCCGCCCCAGGCCGGGGTCCTGATCACCGCCGCAGTGTGGGTCGCCTGGCCCTCGGGCCGGCTGCGCGGCGCTGCCGCCGCGCTCCAGAGCTTGCTCCAGCTCGGCGCGGCGGTGCTCGCCGTGCGCGCAGCCCCCCTGTGGTGGGAGACCCCGGGGGTCGCGGCCTCGCTCCTGGCCTGGATCGGGGTGTGTCTGGGCGCGGTCCCGGTGCTCCTCGCTGCCCTCAGCCGCGACGTGTCGGTGTGCTCGGCCAACCTCGGCCGCGCGGTGTGGTGCCTGGGCCTCGTGATCGTGACCCTCGACGTGCGCCTGGGCCTGGTCTATATCGCCACCGCCGCCGGCGGCATGGCGCTCCTGCACCTCTCTGCGGAGACGGTGTGGAGCGCCTGCGGCCCCGAGGGCGGCGAGCGCCGCGAGGTCCCCGGCGCCTTCGTGGGCGCTACGGTCGGGCTGTGCCTGGTCCTGGGCTTGCCGGAGCTCCCCCAGGGGCCGTGCTCGCGCGGCTGGTCGAGGACCCCGGGTCAGCGCCTTCGCCGCCGCGGTGTGCCTCGTCGGCCTGCGCATGTATCGGCGCCTGTTCTTCCGCCGCCCAGCGAGCCTGCTCACGACCCCCCACGCGGGGGTGACCCTCGTGCTCGGGAGCGTGGGCTGGGTGCTCGCGGCGAGCGCGGTGTGGGGCTCAGGCCAGTGGGCGGTGGCCTCGGACCCCCGGCACGAGCGCCTGACCTTCTGGGGCCCGTGGGCGCTCCTGTTCGGCGGCGCGGCGCTGGCCGGCTGGCTCCTGCGCTGGAACTCCACCTTCCCCTCGCCCCTCCGAATCGTCCAGTCCCCGCGATCTGGAGCGCCTGGGTCGGAGCCCTCCCGCTGGAACAGGGGGTCGAGCAGCACTTCACGCGCTTCGCCAGCCGCGAGCGCTCCCCTCGATCGAAGTCGAGGGCGGGAACAAGCCGTTCTGGGAGGGCGCGCTGGTGCTGGGCACGAGCGCCCTGGGGCTGTTCGCCATGTGGGTGTGGGCCGGCCCCAGGCCCTCGAGGCCACGCGGCGCGCTACGCGCCGCCGAAGCCTGCGCGGCGCAAGGCTTCGAGGTCGAGGCCGCCGAGCTGCAGCTCGGCGACGCCACCCGCTTCGATCGCCGTCGACCTCAGAGGATACCCGGTCCCGACCTTGCGCTGGCCGAGGGTGGTCACCGCGAGGGTGTGCGGGATCAGGGCCACCGAGAAGCCGTCGGCGGTGACCTCGGTCAGGGTCAGGCTCACGCCGTCGATCGTGATCGAGCCCTTGTGGATCATGGAGCGGGTCAGCTCGCGGCCGCAGCGCACGCTGAACCAGGTCTGCCCGGCCTCCTCGCGCGTGGTGGAGACCTCGCCGGTGCCGTCGACGTGCCCGCTGACCACGTGCCCGTGGAAGCGCCCGTCGGCGCGCATGCTGCGCTCGACGTTGGCCTTCCCGCCGACCTTCAGCCCGCCGAGGGAGGTCAGCTTGAGGGTCTCGGTGATCACGTCGAAGGCCGCTCGGCGCCCGTCGATCGTGACCACCGTCAGGCACACGCCGTTGACGGCGATGCTGTCGCCGATCCGCACGCCCTCGTGGACCTCGCCCAGGTCGAGCACGATCCGCGCGGAGCCCGCGCCCTGCTTTACGGCCTTGACCTCGGCCATGGCCTCCACGATCCCGGTGAACATGCGCGCCTCCCGCGGGCGGCAGTCTACCCCCGGCGCGGGAGCTGCATGCGCACGGGGTCCCGCGGACGGAGGGTAATGCTGACCCCCAGCCGCGGGGGGAAGGCGCTGGTGGCCACGAAGCGCCGGCGCTGGGCGAGGGTCGCGATCACCAGCCGGGCCTCGAGCATGGCGAAGGCCTCGCCAATGCAGATCCGCTGGCCGCCGCCGAAGGGGAAGTAGGCGAAGCGCGGGCGCTCGGCCTCGCGCCCCGGGGCCCAGCGCTCGGGGTCGAAGGCGTGGGGCGAGGGGAAGAAGCGCGGGTCGCGCTGGGTCACCCACTGGCTCATGAGCACGATCGAGCCTTGGGGGATCCGGTAGCCCTGGATCTCGTCCTCGCCGATCGCCTCGCGGCCCATGATCGCCGCCGGCGGGTAGAGCCGGAGGGTCTCCTGCACGACCTGGCGCAGGTAGGGCAGGCGCTCGAGGTCCGCGAGCTCGGGGTCGCGGCCGCCGAGCACCTGCTCCAGCTCGGCGTGGAGCCGGGCCTCGACCGCGGGGTTCCGCGCCAGGGCGTCCCACACGTAGGTCAGGAGCAAGGAGGTCGTCTCGTGCCCGGCGAGGAGCAGGGTCAGGACCTGATCCCGGAGCTGGCCGTCGTCGAGGCCGCGCCCCTCCTCGTCCCGGGCGGCGAGCATGGCCGAGAGCAGGTCGTCGCCGCTGGGGTCCGCCCGGCGCTCGCGCACGATCCGGGCCACGACGTCCTCGAGCTCGCGGCGCGCGCGGCGGTAGCGGGTGTTGCGCCGGGTGGGGATCCACGACCACCAGCCCACGGGCAGGGGCACCGAGACCGCGTGCCCGAAGAACTCGGCCACGGCGCGGAAGGCCTCGCCCACCCGCCGCGCGTCCTCGCTGCTCGTGGTCCCGAACAGGGTGCGCACGGCGACCTCGAGGGTCAGCCGGGTCATGGCCTCGGTCACGTCGACCTCGTCCTCCCAGCTCGCCTCGGCCTCTCGCGCGCAGGCGACCATGGTCCCGGCGTAGGCGTGGATCCGCCGGGGGGTGAAGGCCGGCGCCATGAGCTTGCGGTCGGCCTTCCAGCGCTCGCCCTCGCTGGTCAAGAGCCCGTCGCCGAGCACGTCGCGCAGGCTGCGCAGGAAGCGGTCCTTCTGGTAGTTGGCCCGGTTCTTGACCAGCACGTGCTCGATCGCGGCGGGCTGCACCACGAGGAACACGTCGGCGCCGGCGTAGCGGCTGTGGGCGATGTCCCCGTACTCGCGGGCCAGGTCGCTCAGCGTCCCCAGGGGGTCGCGGGCGTAGTTCAGCGAGTTGCCGAGGAAGGGCAGGCCGGTGGGTCCCGGCGGGGTGGCGAGCGCGGTCATGTCAGATCCTCCCGAAGAGCATGCGGGCGTGGCCTTCGGCCAGGACCCGCTCCAGGTCGTCGTCGCGGCCCTCGATCAGGCGCCGATACAGGTGTCCGTTGGTCAGCGCCAGGAGCTGGCGCGAGGTGTCCGTGTCGATCCCCAAGAGCGAGGCCACGGTCGTCACGTAGAGCTCGGACGCGGCGCGGATCGCCCGCATGCTCTCGCTCTCCGAACCCTCGACCCGCAGCACCTCGAGCACGACCCGCACGTGGTGCGCGAAGCGCTCCTCGTGCTCGGCCACGTAGCGCTGCATGGCGAACAGCCGCTCCTGCGGGGTCGTGGTCCCGAGCAGGGTCTCGCCGAAGGCCACGTCCACGCGGGTCACGCCCTCGACCACCGCGTTCAGGAGCGCCTGCTTGTTGGGGAAGTAGTGGTAGAGCGTCCCGGTGGAGACCCCGAGCCGGGAGGCCGCCTCGCGCATGGTCAGCCCGTAGCCGCGCTCGGCGAAGAGCTCGATACAGCCGTCGACCAGCTCGCGACGGTAGGCCTCGTGATCCACTTGCTTGGGCATGC
Source organism: Planctomycetota bacterium (assembly GCA_041402045.1). Lineage (GTDB taxonomy): Bacteria > Planctomycetota > J058 > J058 > J058 > JAGQRJ01. The sequence goes on from JAWKSZ010000084.1 coordinate 9,497, forward strand.
GGGAAGCATAACGCACGTTCGATATAAAACATAGCAAATCCACAAGAGGCTTATTTGCAATTGCTTGTGAAGTCCCTTCGCGGGAGGATCCGCCTCGTCACGGTAGCCGTATGAAGCGTGGTGATGGAACTAGACCGCGAGCAGGAGGACTGGCTCTGTGCTCTACCTCAGCCGTCCCTGCAGGAATTCGCACGCGTCGTGGCGCTCTATCTCACGGTGCACGTCCGAGGCGTACTCACGGATCAGGAGCTCACCAACGAAGTGAAGCTCGAGCGCATTCGAGCGCTCAACGAGGTGGTTCATGTCGCCGTGGGTAGACCAAGAACCCCCTTGGCGCTGTTCGAAGCGCGCGACTGGTGTGCTGAGCACCACCCCGAGGTCGTCACATCCGTCGACCACGCCTTGCGGCGCGGAATGGAGACGCTCGACGCGTAGCAGATCTCGATCTCCGAAAGGCCTATCCGGGATTTGCACCCGGTTTGGCGGTTTGAAAGACCGCCCTCTTAACTGCATAGACGAATAGGCCAGATGGGTCCGGAGGGAGTTGCACCCCCAACCGTTCGGGTAAGAGCCGACTGCTCTGCTGTTGAGCTACGGACCCGTGTAATTGCTTCCGCCAGGATTTGCACCTGGGTCGACCCGCTTAGGAGGCGGGCGCCTTCGTCTGCTCGGCCACGGAAGCCAAAAGCCCTCGCCCGGAGTTGCACCGAGGTCTCCCGATTACGAGTCGGGTGCATCGCTGCCTATGCTTCGAGGGCGTGTATGGAGACACCGGGAGTCGCACCCGGACTTCGACCGTGCGAGGGTCGCGTGATCCTGTTTCACCATGTCCCCAGGATTGAATCCGCCGTGAGGGAGTCGCACCCCCGTGACACCTTCGTGCATCCGCTTTACAGGCGGCTCCGGACCTCTACCGGCCTAACGACGGCTAACCCCCCGCCGGGACTTGCACCCGGGACACGGCGTTCGAAGCACCGCATGATCTCTGCTTCACCACAGGGGAAGGAAATACCCCCACCTGGAATCGCACCAGGACCTTCACCTTCGGAGAGTGACGCCCTATCTATTGGGCCATGGGGGCAGAGGGATCCTCCGAGAGTTGCACTCGGGCCTGCCGGTCTTCAGCCGGTTGCTCTTCTACTAAGCTAAGGATCCAACACTGGAATGTCCCCACCAGGAATTGCACCTGGATGTCCACCTTCGCAGAGTGGCGCCTTGTCTGTTAGGCCATGGGAACTGGGATTACCCCCCGAGGAGTCGCACCTCGACCTTCAGGTTCAGAGCCTGACGTCCTACTCTTGGACCAGAGGGCATAGCGGAGGAGGGATTCGAACCCCCGACTTCAAGGTTATGAGCCTTGCGAGCTACCGGACTGCTCCACCCCGCGATGATGACCTATCCGGGACTTGCACCCGGTTTGCCGGCTTGAGAGACCGGTCCCTTACTGCATAGAGGAATAGGCCAGAAGGACGAGCTCGAACGAGCTCGTGATTTCTCCCCGGGAGTTGCACCCGGAAACTCCTCGGTCTGAACAGAGGCGACTTTGCTGTTTGCCCAGGGAGTGTGACAGGCCGCCAGGGGACTCCGACACCCCGCTGAAGCCACTTGGTTTGGAGCCAAGCCCGGTCCTTGACCGACCTAATACATGGGGGCCTCTCGAGGCCTCGCCCGGCCCGAAGCCCGGGCTCACCCCCAACGGGCTCGCTGCGGCGGCTTCGCGCCTCGCTGCGCGCTCGCGGCTAGCGCCGCTCGCGGGCGTGAACACCGCTCGCCGGCTTCCGCCGTGAACACCGCTCGCCGGCTTCCGCCGTGAACACCGCTCGCCGGCTTCCGCCGTGAACACCGCTCGCCGACTTCCGCCGTGAACACCGCTCGCCGGCTTCCGCCGTGAACACCGCTCGCAGGCTTCCGCCGGGAACACCGCTCACCGGCTTCCGCCGTGAACACCGCTCACCGGCTGCGATTGGATCGCTCACCGAGTCGTGGTTGGACCACGCACCGGCTCGCTCACGTTGTTGGAGGAGACGCCCTTGACGGGACTTGCACCCGCGACCTTCGGCCTGACAAACCGCTACTCTGCTAACTGAGCTACAAGGGCAGTGATCGGAGGCGCCGCGCACTCAGTGCGTGCGAGGCGTCTCCGGGCAAGGCGAACACCAGGGTTCGAACCTGGGCTGCGGACGTACACCGCCTCCCTTGCCGAGGAGACGCGCCGCGCAGGGGAGACCGCTCTCCTGTTCGCGTTCGGAGATCGAGTTGTAAAACAACCGGCTCGCGCGTTCGCCCGAAGCCCAGCCACGTGAACGTCGCCCGCAGGCGTCGTCGTGAGTCGTAGCTGGTGGTGCGTTCGTGTTGCCCATTCACCCCCCTCTACGCGAGGGCTCCCGGGCGCTGTCAGGACTGAGAGATTTTTCTGAGATCGCGAGGGTCGACGCCCGCGCGACGGGCGGACGCAGCGGGGGAGGAACGGGCTACGATCGCGCCATGGACCTCCTGAACCTGCTCGTCGTGCTCGCCGCCTGCTGGTCCACCGGGACCGTGGCCTGGACCCTGATCGCGGGTCGCGGGAAGGGCTTCGCGAGCGCGCTCCCTTCCGCGGGCACCGCGTTCCTGGCGACGGGCCTCCTGGTGGCCCAAGGGTTGCTCGTTGAACCCCACGCGCTGGGGGTCCTGGCGCTGAGCGTGCTGACCCTCGTGGCCTTCGTCTACAGCGACGGACTCCCGCGCTGGGTGCGCGGCCAGGTGACCCACGCGCTGAACGCGGGCGCGCTGCCCCAAGCGGCGCGGATCGCCACGTGGGCCGGGCGGCTGGGCCACCCCGCGCTGCGCTCCGAGTCGCTGCGGGTGAGCGTGCTGGTCGCGCTCCAGGAGGGTCACGTGGAGCAGGCGCTGGAGCGCCAGCGCGCGTTGATCGAGCAGCTCGTCGGCATGAGTCGGCTAGAGGCGATCGTGAACCTGCTCGTGGTCCTCGCCCGCCGGCAGGACTGGGCGGGCCTCCTCGCGGCCTACACGGAGTTCGGCGGCCCCGAGCTCCTGGAGGAGGTGCCCTCGCTGGCCACGCCGGTCTTGGAGGCCCAGGGGGCCCGCGGCGACCTGCCCGGGGTGATCGAGACCCTCTCCGCCCTCGAGACGCTGCAGACCCAGAACCCGTTCCCCGAGATCAACGAGCTGCGCGCGCTGGGCCTCGCGCTCCTCGCCGAGCCTCAGGCCCTGACGGAGTTCCTCGAGCACGCGGGCACCCGCTCGAACCAGGCCCTCGCCCTGCGCCAGCTCGCGGCGGTGCGCGCCGGGCTGGTGCCGCCCCCCGAGGCGCGGCAGGCGCTGCCCGCGGAGCTGCTGCTCCAGCCGGCCAAGAGTCCTGAGGTCGCCCAGGCGTCCCAGGCGCTGGTCGAGCGGATCCTCGCCGCGAGCCAGACCCCGCCGCCTCCCCCGGCCTTCCCCACCCGCAAGCCGCGCTGGGGCGAGGTCCCGCTGACCAGCGGCCTGCTCGCCGCCCTGGCCGCGGTCTACGTCGCGGTCGAGAGCAGCGGGAGCGCGGACACCTTCACCCTCGTGCGCTTCGGCGCCTGCGTGAAGTGGACAGCGCTCTCCAGCGAACCCTGGCGCCTGCTGACCGGGACTCTGCTGCACGCTGGACTCCTGCACCTCGCGATCAACGGCTACGCGCTCTACGTGCTGGGGCGCATGGCCGAGCCCGTGTTCGGCACCCAGCGCCTGGCGGGGATCTACCTGCTCTCGGCCCTGGGCGGGAGCTTGGCCTCGGTGGGCTGGGGGCTCGCCTGGGACTACACGGGCACCTGGGGCATGGTCTCGGTCGGCGCCTCCGGCGCGATCATGGGGCTCCTGGGCGCGCTCCTGGCCGCGGTCCTGCTCCTGCGGCGGCGCCTGCCCCGCGGGCTGCGGCAGCGGCTGCTGGTGGGCTTCACCCTGCCCCTGGCGCTGCAGGTGTTCATGGTGATCGGGATCCCCAACGTCGACCACGCGGCGCACCTGGGCGGGTTCCTCGCCGGCGCCCTGAGCGCGGTGGCGCTCCGCCCCCGCGCGCTGAGCCCCCCCAAGGCCCTGGACCGCCTGTGGCCCGGCGTGCTCGTGGTGGCCTACGGGGTCGCGGCGATCCTGGGGAGCGGCTTCGACGCGGCCGCGTTCTACGCGCACCTCCCTCGGCGCGAAGTGACCCTCGGCCAGGTCGCGCTCGAGGTCCCGGTCTCCTGGCGCACCCCGGCCGAGCTCGCGGAGGAGCGCGGCTGGGGCGACCTGATCGACCCCCTGCTCGAGCTGCGGATCGCGGTCTCCCGCGGCGACCCCCGCACACCGGCCCCCGCCGACCTGGCGGCGTTCCTCGCGGCCGAGGTCCAGGGCCTGAGCGACGTGCGCCGGGTGACCGTGGTCGCGGAGCCGCGGGAGGGCGAGTCCGGCTGGTGGCTAACGGAGCTGCGCGTCGAAGCCCTCGACGCCGCGCAGAGCGCCCAGCTCAGCTACTTCGTCGCGCTGCACCCCTCGAGTCAGACCTTGATCGGCGGGATCGTGCCCTCCCGGCACCGCGACGTCGCGGGCCCGCTGCTGGCAGACCTGCGGCGCGCGCTGACCCCGCCGTGAGCGATCGCGACCTCGCGGCGCTGCGGCGGGCCTGAGCGGCCTCGGGCGCTCCAAGCACCCCCGCGCGGGCGCGATCTCCGCGGTCCGGGTCCAGCTCGCCGCCGGGGCGGGCTCTCCAGCGGCGCGGCGACTCAGCCCCCGAGCCCTGGGCTAGCGGTGGCGGAGGGCTTCGCAGGGCTCCATGCGCGCCGCGCGGAAGGCGGGCAGCGCGCCGCCCACCAGGCCCAGGATCATGGAGAAGCCCACGGCCACGACCAGCACCGGAGGGGTGATCTGGAAGGCGAAGGCGACCTCGGTGAAGGTCTGGAAGTTGGTCGTGCCCGTGCGCACCCCATGCAGCGGGAGCGCCATGAGCACGCCTGCCACCCCGCCCAGGAGCCCCAGCACCAGGGACTCGAACACGAAGCCGAGGAAGATCGCGAAGGGGCGGAAGCCGAGGGCCAGCAGCACCCCGATCTCGCTGGTGCGGCTGGCCAGCGCCGCGAGCATGGTGTTCATGCCCGAGAACACCGCCGCCGCGCCCATGACGACCGCGAGGAAGGTCCCGAGCACGACGAGGGTCGCCGAGAGGAACAGGGTCTGCGCCGAGAGGTAGGCGCGCTCGCTGATCACCTTGGCCGGGATCCGCTTGTCGCCGTCGAGCCGCGCCGCGATCGCGGCCACGTCCTCGGGCTTCTGCACCCGGGCCACGACCCGGCTGAAGTTCGGGCGCTCGAGGATCGGGCCCAGGCGGTCCACGTCCCCCCAGATCTCCGAGCCCGCGGGGCCCGCGCTCCTGAAGATCCCCACCACCTTGAAGGGCGAGGTGTTGAGCTGGATCTCGCCGCCGAGCTTGCAATTCTGGATCCGGCCCACGAGGGACTGCCCGATCACGACCTCGTCGTTGCCCAGCTCGAAGCGCCGGCCCTCGACGATCTCCACGCCGGCGATCTCGAAGGACGGGGGCTGGACCCCGCGGATCGCGACGTTGGTCTCGCCCCCGCCGTCGACCTTGCGCTGGCGCACGGCGAGGTAGATCTCGCCCGCCGCCAGGGCCTGACCGTCGTCGGCGCGCACGATCTCCGGGGTCTCCTTGATCAGGATCTGCGCCTGCTCGCGCTGGATCGCGGACTCGGACTCGTTGGTCGCGCCCGGGCGCAGGAAGATCGCGGTGTCGGCTCGGCCGCCTTCGGTGTAGAGCCGCGAGAAGCCCTGCTGCAGGGCGAGCACACCCGAGAGCACCGCCACCGTGGCCCCGATCCCGATCACCGTGAGCAGCGTCGAGGACCAGCGCACGAACAGGCTGCGCACGTTGTAGCTCAGGGGGGGCAAACGCACGCTACACCTCCGCCCGCAGGGCGTCGACGACCTCGAGCTGCATGGCCCGGAGCCCGGGGAGCACGCCGGCCACGACCCCGATCAGCCCCGAGAGGCCGAGGGCCATGAGCTGGGTCTCCTGGGCGATCGCGTAGTTGGGCAGGATCGAGGACAGCCCGGCGCCGAGGACCGGCGCCGTGATCAGCGCCAGGGTGATCCCTGCCACCCCGCCCACGAGGCAGAGCCCGATCGACTCGAACAGGAGCAGGGCGAACACCACCCCGCTCTGGAACCCGAGGGCCTTGAGGATCCCGAAGTCGTGGGTCCGCTCGCGGGCGGACATGAGCATGGTGTTCAGGACCGCGAGCAGGATCGCGAACATGACCCCACCGCCGATCGAGCCGAGGAACACCGGGACGTTGCCCAGCATGCTCACGAACTGGCGCTGGAACTCGGCCTCGGTGGTCGTGTTCACCACCTGCGGCCCGTTCTGGAACAGGGCGTCGACCCGCGCCGCGACGCCCTCGGGCACCGCGCCCTCCTCGAGGGCCAGGACGTAGACGCCCACGCCCTCGGGCCCGCCGCAGAGCCCGGCCTCCCGGACCTCGTCCAGGTAGTCGTAGCGGAAGAACACCGTGTTCTGGTCCACGTTGGCCCCGGTCGACTCGTAGATCCCGACCACGTCCAGGTCCCAGGCCTGGCCGTCGAGGCGGGCGAAGATCGTGCCGATCAGCGGCAGGCGATCGCCGGGCTTGAACCCGTAGCGCCGCGCCAACTCCTTGCCCACCAGACACGCCGTGCGCTTCTGGGCGAAGGCGGTAGCCGCGGCCTCGTCGATCTTGATCTCGGGGTAGACGTCGAACAGCCGGTCGTGGTCCACCGCGAACTGGGCGAAGAAGTTGCCCGGGTCCTGGTAGTAGCCGCCGAACCATTGCCAGCGCACGACCTCCTCGACGCCGTCCACGGTCTTGATCTTCCCGCCGTAGCTCTGGGGCAGGGCCACGAACAGGCTCACCGCGGACTGGACTACGAGCCGGTCGTTGGCGGAGGCCTTGATCCCGGCCTCGAGCCCGCCGAGCACGCTGGTGAGCACGCACAGCAGGAAGAAGGCCACGGTCAAGGAGGCCAACGTCAGCAGCGCGCGGAGCGGGTGCCCCACGATGTTCAGGACGACGAGCAGCCAGGGAAAGCGCACGGGCTACGCCTCCGCCGCGGCGTCGGCCTTGGCCGCCTCGGCGCGGTTGTCCACGATCCGCTCGAGCTTGCCCTTGTCCAGGTGCACCACGTGCCCGGCGCTGTCGGCGGCCCGCGGGTCGTGGGTGACCATGACGATCGTCTTGTTGAACTCGCGGTTCAGCCGCTCGAGGAGCTCGAGCACCGAGCTCGCGCTCTCGCGGTCGAGGTCGCCGGTGGGCTCGTCGGCCAGGATCAACTGCGGGTCGGTGGCCAGGGCCCGGGCGATCGCCACGCGCTGCTCCTGACCGCCCGAGAGCTGCCGCGGGCGGTGATTGACCCGGTCGCCGAGGCCCACGAGCTCCAGCGCGTGCAGCGCCTGCTTGCGGCGCTGGCTGCGGTTGAGCGGCGTGAGCAGCAGCGGGAGCTCCACGTTCTGCACCGCGGTCAGGACCGGGAGCAGGTTGAAGCCCTGGAACACGAACCCGATCGAGTTCGCGCGGAACTCGGCGAGCTCGCCCGAGCTCATGGCGTTGAGGTCCTCGCCTGCCACCCGCACCGAGCCCGCGTCGGGGCGGTCGAGCCCGCCGACCAGGTTCAGGAGGGTGGACTTGCCCGAGCCCGAAGGGCCCATGATCGCGTAGTAGCCCCCCTGGGGGATCTCGAGGTCGAACTCGTCCAGGGCCTTGACCACCTCGCCGCCGCGGGAGTACTGCCGGGTGACCTGTTCGAGCGCAATGGTTGGGTGATTCATGTCGGCCTCGGGGCGTGGAGTCTACCCGCCCTGCGTCACGCGCGGGCAGGGGAAGACAGTCAGCGGCGCGACCCCTGTTTGCTCGACATACTGGTCGGGGAGGTGGAGCGTGCACCACGTCGCGTTGCGTTCCTGCTGCCTGATCGCGGCGTTGCTCATGGGGTGCAGCGGACGGTCCCGCTGGCCCCCTCCGCCCCCCCTGCCCGCGGAGGAGGTACAGGTCGAGGACCTGCAGCCCGAGCCCTCCTCCGAACCCGCGCCCGCGGAACCCGAGCCCGGACCCGAGCCCGAGCCCCCGGACCCCGAGCGCGAACCCGAGTCGCACGCGCCCGAGGCCGAGCCAGGCCCCGAGCCCGCCGCCGCGACGCCGCCTCCGTCGGAGGAGCCCGCCCCCCCCGAGGCCCCCCTCGCGGCGGGCCCCTTCGCCTGGCCGAAGCCCAACCAAGACCTCGACCTGCTCCTCACGTTCCCGCCTGAGAGCGTCGAGGATCAGGTCGCGCCGCCTCTCGTCGACGTCACCTTCCGCCTGCCCAGCCCCCTGGGGACTCCGGATCCCGCGCGCCAGGCGATCTTCGTGCGCCTGGCCAGCGCGACCCTCGGCGGCGACTTCGACTCCGCTGGCGCGGAGGAGGTCGTGTTCACCCTGGTCGGTCAGTCCCACGAGACCCGGCTCGCGCGCCACGTGCTGGCCCTCCCCAGCGACTCCGTGCGCGCCTTCGAGCTGCGCGAGGACTCCGCCTGGATCGAGCTGGGGGCGCTGCGCTTCCGGATTCGCGTGGTCGACGACGACGCCACCGGCGTCGAGCACATGACCGACTCGGTGCACCAGGTCGTCCTCCAGCCCGGAGCGCTGGGTCCCACGCCCCAGACCCTCCCGGTGGAGCTGGAGCGGATCCGCGGCGAGTCCTGGGGCTTCCTCCAGCCCAAGCGCACGATCGACCTCGGCGGCGCCACGCTGGACCTGGACACGATCCAGGTGCCCCGCGCCGAGCTCGACGAGGCGTCGCGGCAGGAGATCGCCGCCTGCTTTCCCTTGGCGGCCCTCCAGCAAGCCGCGCGCTCACCCCTGGGGCTGAAGGAGCAAGCCGCCTCGCTCACCGCCATGGCCGAGCGCGCCGCCGAGACCCTCGCGCGCTCCACCCACACCGCGCAGCGCGCGGCCCTCGACCGGCTCGTGCGCCGCGCGGTGCAGCTCGCCGCCTACTCCCGCAACGCGGTGCTCCAGATCCCCAAGGTGCGCGCCGCGTACTACCCCAAGGCCATCGAGGAGCTCGCCGAGGCCAGGGTCGCCGCCCAGGAGCCGCGCCTCGAGGACGCGTTCGCCCGCGTCGAGGAGCTCCTGGCGAGCGCCAGCCTCGAGGCCCACCCCGAGCTGCGCGCGGCGGTGGACCGCCTGGAGGAGGCGAGCGCCGCCCTGGGCGAGGACGGCGACGCGGACTTCGAGCGCAACTGGGCGATCACCTCCTGGGCGCACCGCACCCGCGACCTGCTGGAGACCCTCGAGGCCGGACCCGAGGCGCGCGTGCGCTATCGCCGCGGCCTCGCCGCCTTCCGCGAGGAGCTGCGCGCGGTGTGCGCCGCCGACTGACCGACGGTCTGCGCGGGCGTCGTCAGCCGTCGAGGAGCGCCAGGCCCTGGGCCACGGCGTCGGGGCTGCCCGGCGCGTGGCGGCAGCGGGGCACGTCCCCCAGCGCGGCCACGGCGCGCTTCTCCATGCGCGCGTCGCGGATCCCGCACACGAGCAACGGCGCCTTGTCTCGCGCCCCGAGCTCGGCGGCCAGCTCCAAGGCCTCGCCGGGCCTGCGCCCCAGGTCCACCACCACGAGGGCGAGCTTGCGTCGGCCCTGAGGGACCACCAGGTCGCCCACGTCGCAGCTCAAGCCCTGCGCGGCGTAGCTGCGCTGGGCGCGCTCGGCGCGCAGCGGGTCGCCCGAGAGCACGAGCCCGCGCCCCCGGCGGCGGCGCGCAGGCTGCGCCTTGGCCTCCGTGGGCGCACCTCCGGGCGCGTCCAGGAGCTTGCTGAGCTTCTTGGGGGCGACGGCGCGGTAGCTCTCGTCCAGCCACTCCTCGAGCAGCTCGACCGGCACGTCCTCGCCCTTCGGGAAGCGGGCGGTGACCCACCCGCTCTTCCCCAGTCCGTAGCCGGTCGGGGTGGCGAAGGGGAGCTGCAGCGCCATGGCGCCCGAGACCGGGAGCTTCGCGGTGAAGCTCAGCCCGCCGTCGTGCTCCCCCACGAACACGAACACCTTCTTGCGCACCTTGACCACCCGCTCGCCCCACGGAGTCTCCTCGTAGGTCTCGGGGTAGCCCAGGGCCTGGGTCCGCAAGCGACGGTGCGCGGCCGCGGGGCGCACCTCAGCGCGCGCAGGCCGGGAGCTCGGCGAACTCGACGATCGTCGCCGGGTCGAGCTCGGACACGGTCGGGTTCTGCTGGTCGCGGTCGGAGAGGATCGGCTCGCCCGCGACCAGCGGCCAGGGGATCCCCAGCTCGGGGTCGTTCCAGGCCACGCCGAACTCGTCGCTGTTGTCGTAGTAGAAGTCGACCTGGTAGGTCATGGTCGCGGGCACCGGGGCGTAGTAGCCGTGGGCGACGCCGGGCGGAATGTAGAGGCCGAGGTCCTCCTTGCCGAGCTCGAGCGCCACGATCTTGCCTTCGGTGGGCGACCCCTTGCGCAGGTCGGCCAGCCCCACGAACACGTGGCCCTGTGGCACGTACCAGTAGTCGGCCTGCTTGGTGTGGAAGTGCAGCCCGCGGAGCACGTTGCCCTGGGAGTCGCTGCGATTTCCCTGGAGCATCTGCGGCCGCCCCGGGAACCAGTTCTGACGGAAGGTCTCGAGGAACCGACCGCGCGCGTCGGGGTAGGCCTTGAGGCGGATCAGCTCCACCCCGGGCATGTCGTCGGCCGAGATCAATTCGCCCATGTCGTCCTCCGGAACAGTGACGCCCAGACGCTATGGCGTCTGGGCGTCATGTGCAATCGGTAGGGCCGCGCTTTCGCGCGGCCCGGGTCGGGCTAGCGCGCCCAGATCGGGGCGATATCCGCCGGACCCGCGCCGACCAGACCGCTGAAGGTGCTCACGGTCTTGGTGGGAGCGTCGGTGATCGTGAGGTCGCCGGTGACGCCGTTGCTGGTCGCCACCAGGTCCGGGTTACGGGCCACGCCCACGCTCAGGGTGCCGGGCAGCGAGAGCCCGTTGAGCTGCTGCTGCGAGACGCCGGCGTAGCTCAGGAACGCGGTCAGCAGGCCGTTGATCAGCGAGGCGGGCGAGAGCAGGCCGCCGCCGCCGCCGCCGCCGGTGATCAGGGCGCCGAAGGAGGCCGGGTTGGTCGCGCCGCCAGCGAAGCCCTGCAGGAAGGCGTTCAGCAGGCCGCTGATCCCGCCGCCCTGGCTGCCGGTGGCCGGCAGGGTGATCCCAGCCTGCTGGAACAGGCCGGCGATCCCGGTGCCGCCGGGCAGGGTGTCGACGATCACGTCGGTCGCGGCGTCGATCACGCTCACGTCACCGCTCATGGCGTTGGCGACGTAGACCATGGTCTGAGCCTGGTTGGTGGCGACGTCGAAGGGCACCAGGCCCTGACCCTGGATCGTGGAGAGCACGGTCCCGGTGGCGATGTCGATCACGTTGATCTCTTGCGAGAGGGCGCAGGCGACGTAGGCCTTGGTGCCGGCGATCGAGATCCCGATCGGCGCGCGGCCGACGTCGATGTAGTCGATCACGTCGTCGGTCTGCGCGTTGATCCGCATGACCTTGCCCGAGATCATGCAGGTCGCGAGCGCGTAGTCGTTGGTCGCGGCGACCTTGGCCACGCCCAGGCCCTGCACGGGGCTCGAGAGGAAGTTGCCGAGGGCCTGCGAGGGGTTCGCGATCAGGTTGCTCAGCGAGATCGGGCTCAGGCCGAGGACCGACTTGATCGGGGTGTAGGAGGTGCCGTCGATCACGGTCAGGTTCAGCAGGTTCGCGCTGTAGAGCCGACGACCGTTCGGGGTGATCGCCAGGCCGGTCGGGCGGACCAGCGGCTTGAGCACGGGGTCCAGCACGCTCAGGAACGAGATCCCGGTGACGGGCACCGAGGTCACGTCGATCGTGGTCACCACGTTGTTGGCCAGGTGGTCGACGACCGTGATGTCCTGGCTCTGCGCGTTGGCGACGTAGGCGATCGTGCCCGCGTTGAGCACGTCGATCGGCTTTTGACCGACGGAGTAGGTCGCGTTCACGGTGCCGGTGTTCAGGTCGACGTCAGCGACCTGGTCCAGCATCATACTCGCCACCAGCGCGTCGGCGTTCATGGTGGGGGGCGGCGGGGGGTTCGTGGTCACCACGCCGCCGGTCGAGCCGCTGCCCGTCCCGCCGGTGTTGTTGCTCGTCACGGCCGACGCGGTCGATCCGCCGGAACGGCTCTTCTTGTTGCTGCAGCCCGCGACGACCAGCGGCATGACCGCGGCGAACGCCAACACGGGAAGACCTCGAACCAGAACACTCTGCTGCACGGCTTGCCTCCGATACATCCAACCCAGGCGATGAGTCTACCGAACGCGTAGGACTAACCTAGCGAAAACTAAGATTTTCTGCCGAAGCGGGCGGCCTCCGCCCAAATATCGCATTCCCTTTATGGGAAATGGCTTACAGCGAAACTTCCTCCGCGATTGGAAAGGGGGCGCCACGAAATAGCCGCATATTGGCGGCAGTCGCGCAGCGAAATCTGGGATGTCCGCCGAGAACGCCCCGAAACCTAGCCCCTGGAGGAGGCTGGCGTACGCGATTCTGGCTGGGTATAAACGCGCCTGACGTTTAGGGGCTGCTATGACGACGCGTGGCGAGTTCACCCGCAAATTCGACCGGGAGATCCTGGGCGATGACTCCGCGGCTGCGGAAGAGCGCGCTCACCTGGCCAAGCTCCAGGAGGCCGAACAGGCCGCCCTGGAGCTCGAGTTCACCAAGCTGCTCCAGGTCCTCGAGTATCGGGCCGCCTGGCTGCGCGAGCGCTTCCCAGGCATGCGCGAGCCCAAGCTCGAGAGCGCCCGGGGGCGCCGCTTCGAGTTCGGCCCCTCGCCCATGGACAAGGGGCGCACCGTCGGCTGGCTGGAGTTCCGCACCCGGCTCACCGACAGCCAGCAGGCGGTCCTGCTCGAGTCCCTCATGGAGCTCGAGGGCCAGTTCAGCAAGCGCCACGACTACGTGACCTTCCCCAAGGAGAAGGTGTCGATCGACAAGGCCAAGCGCTTCGTCGAGTCCAAGATCCTGGAGTTCGCCGGGACCTACCAAGACGTCTACGGAGGAACCCAAACTGGCTAGCGTGTCACTCTCGGGGCTGACCATCGAGGAGGCCCACACCCTCGAGCCCGGCGTCGTGGCCGAGCGCCTCGAGCAGTTCGCTCAGGACATGGTGCGCAACAAGTTCTCCGAGTGGGGGGTGCAGATCGAGCGCGCCGAGCACGTGCTCACCCTCCGCGGGCGCAAGGACAAGGGCACCCACTTCGAGGCCCGGGTCGAGCCCGCCACGGGGCAGGTGCGGGTCCAGCTCAGCGGCGCCGTCGAGCTCGGCCGCCTGAAGGTCACCCTCGCGGGCGGGCCCGACGGGGTCCGCCGCCGGGTAGGGGACGAGATCGCGCGCACCCTGCGGGAGCACCTCCTATGAGCGCCACCTCCAGCGAGCGCCTGCGCGCCCACCTCGACGAGGACATGCACGAGCAGCTGTGCCAGGTCGGCATGGAGACGGGGCTGATCTCGATCGAGCACGTCCTGGGCGCCCCCCGCGACGGCACCTTCGCCCAGCGCCTCGTCAACGACGGGACCCTCTCGCCCAGCCAGCTCTCGGACCTGCGCCGCGAGGCGGCCTACCGCGTCGCCCGCGGCGAGGACAAGGCCCTGGGCGCGCTCATGGTCAACCACGGCTACGCGGCCACGAGCCTGATCAGCGCCGCCCTCGACCAGCAGCGTCGCGCCTTCGAAGGGGAGCGCCGCCTGGTGCGCCTGTCCGAGCTCCTGGTCCAGGCCGGGACCCTGACCCCGGGGCACGTGGTCGCCCTGCGCAAGCTGCGCGCGCTCTCGTTCCAGTAGATCGGCGCCCGCGCGCCCCTGCGACGGTCGCGCACAATGCGCTAAGATCGCGGGGAAGGAGCGAGCCTCGTGGTCAACCGACGCACTCGACTGGGGTGGATCGCCGTGAGCGCCTGCGCCTGCGCAGGTGTGTCCCTCGCCGAGGCTGGAGACCAGGCCACCGTCCAGGACCTGATCCAGCGCGGCTACGAGGCCCGGCGCGAGGGCGACCTGCTGGTCGCCGGCCAGGCCCTCGAGCAGGCCGTGCTCCGCAGCCAGCCTGGACCCAGTCGGCGCTCCCTCGCCGCCGAGGTCGCCGAGTTCTGGCTGGCCCAGGACAAGGGCTACCGCGCGGTGCGCCTCTACCGCAAGCTCAACTACGTGCGCTCCGAGGTCGACACCCTGCTCGAGGACGGCGACTACGAGGCGGCGCTGGCCGTCGCGCGTCAGGTGGGCTACGAGCGCGGCGAGGCGATCGCGCTGGTGCGGATCGGGAGCAGCGGGAAGGGCGACCGCCGCGCCAACGGCGAGAAGATCAAGCAGGCGCTCCAGCTCCTCGACAAGAACGACCTCAAGCGCGAGAAGGCGGACCTCCTGTTCGAAGTCGCCAAGCGCTACAAGCCGGCCGCCGACCTCTACGGCGAGCTGAACCTGCTCTACCCCCGCGCGCGCTGCTACGAGCTCGGCGGCCAGCTCCAGGACGCGATCGCGCTCTACGGCGACGCCAAGACGCCCCTGACCCAGGAGCTCAAGGACGTGCAGAAGCGCCTGCAGATCGCGCTCAAGGTCCAGGCCGACACCAAGCTGCCCCTGATCGCCCGCGAGCGCGCCCGCCGCAACGTGAGCCTGTTCTCGGGCAAGCTCTCCCAGCTCTACGAGCAGCTCGGGATCTGCTACCACCGCACCGGCAGCGCCCAGGCGCACAAGCTCGCGGACAAGGCGATCCAGTACACCGAGCGCCAGCGCGACGCGCTCCTGGACGGGGGCCGCGACCGCTTCGGCCCCACGCTGGTGCGCTACCTCAAGCTCGACCAGCGCCTGAGCGAGCTGCGCGAGCTCAAGCGCGAGCTGCAGCAGCCGCCGCCCAAGTGAGCCCAGCCGCCTGGCTCGCCCTCTGTGTGGGGGCGCTGTTCGCCGGACCGCTGCTGTTGTGGTTGCTCGGGCGCGGACGGAGCTGGCGCGCGCTGAGCGACGGCTTCGTGCTCGTGCTCGTGGCCGGCCTGTGTTTGCTGGTGCTGCTCCCCGAGGCGCTGCACGAGGTCGGCATGTGGGGCGCCCTGGCGGCGCTGCTCGGGTTCTTCATTCCGACCTGGGGCGAGCGCTTCCTCACCAAGGGCCACCGCGCGCACCCGCTGTTCTTCGTGCCGGGTTCGATCCTGCTCGTGATCCACGCCGCGATCGACGGCGGCGCGCTGGCGCTCACCGGGGAGGTGCACCACCACCACGGCCACGAGGGCGCCGACGAACACCTCGCGCTCTACGCCGCGCTCCTGGCCCACCGGCTCCCGGTCGGGCTCTTGGTGTGGTCGGCGATCGGCCAGGCCCGCGGGTCGCTCTGGGCCCTGGGCGGGCTGGGGGTGATCGCCCTGGCCACGGTCGTGGGCTTCGTCGCGACCCCCGAGCTCTCTCCGGCGCTGGCGGCCTACCTCTCGGCGGTCCTGGCCGGCGGCTTGCTCCACGTGATCCTGCACCACGAGCCCTGCCCGGGTGAGGAGCGCTGGGGCGCGGTCGGCGCGCTCCTGGGCGTGGGGGCGCTGGTGCCCCTGCTGCTCGGCGACCCGCACCTCACGGGCTTCGTGACCGTGGCCCAGGAGCTCCTGGCCGAGAGCGGCTGGGCGATCGTGCTCGGCTTCGCCGGGGCGGGGGTCCTGAGCGTCGTCCCCCCCGAGCGCCTGACCTGGGCCATGACCGGGGGCAGCGCGCTGACCTCCGCCCTGCGCGGGGTGATCGTGGGGCTCCCGATCCCGATCTGCTCCTGCGGCGTCGTGCCCCTGTTCCGCACGCTCATGGGCAAGGGCGTGCCCCCGGCCGCCGCGGTGGCGTTCCTGATCGCGACCCCCGAGCTGGGCTTCGACGCGGTCCTGATCTCGGTTCCGCTGCTCGGCGTCGAGCTCACCGTGATCCGGGTGGTCGCCGCCTTCGCCGTGGCCCTGCTCAGCGGGGTCGCCGCGGGCTGGCTCCTGGGCACCCCCGAGACCCCGCCCCCCCCCGCCCACGACCACGGTCCGCCCAGCTCCTCGACCCCCGGCTGGCGCCGGGCCGCGCATTACGGCTTCGTGACCTCCGTCGACGAGCTCATGCCCTGGATCGCCGCGGGGATCGCCGTCGCTGCGGCGTTGCAGCCGTGGTTGGCCAACCCCGAGGGGCTGAGCTCGCTGCCCGCCGAGGCGCAGGTCCCGCTGCTCGCGACCCTCGCCGCGCCGGTCTACGTGTGCGCGTCGGGGGCGACGCCGATCGCCGGGGTGCTGTTCGCGAGCGGGATCTCGGCCGGGGCCGTGGTCGCGTTCCTGATCGCGGGCCCCGCGACCAACGTCACGACCTACGGCGCGGTGCGCGCCTTCTTCAGCCGGCGCTCCGCGGTCGTGCTCCTGGGCACCGTGTTCGTCGTCACCGTGGGGGTCGGCCTCGTGGCCCTGGTGTTCCCGCCCGGGATCCCGCCCCTCGCCGGCGAGACCCACGGGACCCACGGGCTCCTGGGGCTGACCGGGGCCGTCGGCTGCGCGCTCCTGTTCCTGCCCTCGCTGTTCCGCATGGGGCCGCGAGGCTACCTGGAGCGCCTGGGGCTCGGCGTCCACGACCACGGCCACAGCCACGACGGCCACGATCACGGTCACGACGGCCACGGTCACGACGGCCACGACCACGGCGCGCCGGCGGCGGCCCCGAGCTGCGCCCAGAGCGCGTGCTGCGCGCCACAGCCAGCTCAGGCTCCAGTCGCTCAGGAGCCGCCCTCGTGCTGCTGACCCGGCGCCTGGCGCCGGGCCTCGCGCTGCTCCTCGCCGGCTGCTACTCCGTCGGCGTCGAGCCGGTGGCCGGCCTGGAGGAGCTCGCCGTCCCGCTGTTCGAGAACCAAACCCTGCGTCGCGGCGTCGAGCAGGACCTGACCCGCGCCGTGCGCCGGGAGGTGCTCGAGACCACCCCGCTGCAGCTCGCCCACGAGCTCGACGCGCCCGCGGTGCTCCGCGGCGCGATCACCGAGATCGGGGAGCAGGTGCTGTTGGCGGGACCCGCCGAGGAGGTGCTCGAGGCGGGGCTGCAGGTCACGGTCAGCTTCGGGGTCTACCAGGGCGGCGCGCTGCTCGTGGGCGAGGACACCGACGGCGACGGCGCCCCCGACGGCCCCGTGACCCTGGTCGGCTACGCGGAGTACGACGTGGCCCGCAGCGAGAGCCGCGACACCGCGACCGCCGAGGCGGTCGCCGACCTCGCGGAGATGATCGTGTTCCGTCTGACCGCGCGGCACGACGACCGCTTCGAGCCCAACGACGGGCCAGAGGAGGCGACCCCCCTCGGGGTCCGCGAGCAGCTCGAGCTGATCCAGCGCGACCCCGACTGGTATCGCTGGGTCGTGCCGCCGGACACCCGCTTCGAGGCGACGCTCTACTACCCGGGAGAGGGCCTGCGCCTCAGCCTCCACGGCCCCGACGGCGCCCCGCTCCCGGAGGCGGAGGGGGTCGACGCCGGCCGCCAGGCCACGCTCCCCGCCTCGGCGGACGAGCGCGAGGTCCTGCTCCAGGTCCAGGGCGACGACCGCGGGCAGCGCTACCGCCTCGCGCTGCGCCTGGAGACGGTGACGAGGTAGCGGTGCCCTTCACCCCGACCCACGTGGTCGCTGCGGTGCCCCTCGCGCACCTGAGCGCGCGCGTCGCGCGCTGGCTGCGACCGGGCGGGGGCGGCGTCGAGCCCGCGCGGGCGGGCCTCCCCTTCTCCGCGCTGGCCCTGGGCTCCATGATCCCGGACCTGCCCTCCTTCGTGCGCCTCTATCCGGGGGCCTACTACACGTCGCATTCCTTCCTGGGCGTGGTGACCCTGGACCTCGCGCTGGGGCTCCTGGCGCTCCTCGTGTGGCACGCGCTGCTCGCGCGCCCGGCGCAGGAGCTGCTCCCCAGCCCGATCCGCGAGCGCCTCGGCCCGGCCGCGGAGCCCTGGCCCTGGGGTCGGCTCGACCGCTGGGCCGCCGCCGCCCTCGCGATCGCGCTCGGCGCCGCCACCCACGTCGTGTGGGACGCGTTCACCCACGGCGATCGCTGGGGGGTCGAGCTGGTTCCCGCGCTGCGCCGCGAGCTGCTGCGCGTGTCCGGGCGGGGGATCCCGGTCTACCGCGCGCTGCAGTATGGGAGCAGCCTGGTGTGCCTGCCCTTGCTCGCGTTCCTCGCCTGGCGCTGGCTGGCGCGTCAGCCGCGGCGCCCCCGCCCCTCGCCGCTCAGCTCAGGGGCCCGAGTCGGGGTGTGGATCGCGCTCCTGGGGACCCCGGCGGCGGTGGGCGTCGCGGCGGCGCTGCTCCAGCCCACGCCGCGTCGCGGCCTGCGGCGCTTCATGGGCTACGCCTACGAAGCGGCGACCTGGGGCGGTCAAGCGCTGATCGTGGGGACCCTGGCCGCCGGCGCGTTGCTCACCCTCTGGCTCGCGCGCGCACCGCGGACGGAGCCTCGCTAGTCGACGGGCAGCGGCGCCGGGGGCGGCGCGGCCGGCGCCTGCAGCGTCTCGAGCTGGGCGTCGTCCTCGATATGGTCCGGCGGGGCCGGCGGCGCGACGAGCCCCTCGGGGAGCTCGCTCAGGAGGTCCTTGGCGTCGGAGGCGGCCTGGGTCTCGGGGTAGTCGCGCACGACCGAGTCGAGGTAGAGCTTGGCGGAGTAGTCCTGGTCGCGGCGCAGGTAGAACCGGGCGAGCTCCACCCCGAACTGTCCCAGCTCCTGCTCCAGGCGCTGGATCTCGGCCTCGGCCTCGACGGTGTGGTTGCCGACGGGGAAGCGGTCCCGGTAGTCGCGCAGCTTCTGCAGCGCGGTCAACAGCAGGCTCGTGTCGTAGGCGGGGCCCTCGGACTCGAGGACGTAGGTCCGCGCCGCGCGGAACAGCGCGGTCTGGGCCCACTCGCTGTTGGGGTAGTCGAGGGCCAAGCGATCCCAGGTCTGGCGCGCGTCGGGGTAGTGCTCGAGACCTTCGTGGGCCACGGCGATGTAGTGGAGCGCGTCGTCGGCCAGCCCGTGCCGCGGGCGCGCCTTCTGGAAGTTGGTGAGCAGGGACACGCCGAACTCGCGGTCCTCGCCCTCGATCCCCAGGAACAGGGACGGCTTCTCGGCGACGCCCTCGGCGTAGGCCCGGCCGATCAGGAACAGGCGCTCGATCACCCCCGGGATCCGCGGGCTGGCGGGGAAGTTCTGGATCAGGGCCCGGTAGAGCTCGTAGGCCTCGTAGTGGCGCTTGGCGGCGAGGGCCGACTCGGCGGCGTAGAACAGGTGCTCGCTGCGCCGCACCGGGTCCTTCTCGGTCTGGGCCGCGAGGGTGAAGGCCTCCTGGGCCTCGGGGTAGCGCCCGTTGCGAAAGGCCTCCTGGGCCTGGCGCTCGAGGGGGTCGTCCGCGGTCCCGCTGGTCAAGGGCGCCACGGTCACCTGCCCGCCCTGGCCCAGGGCGGCACCGGGGACCGGCTCGCTGGCGCAGCCCGCGAACAGGGCCACGACGCTCAATGCCAGGACCGTGTGCTTCACGCGGCCATGATAGCCCGCCCGCGAGGGGGCGAGGCGCTCAACCGTCGGCGCTCCACTTGGCGGAGAGCGCGGCGTCGATCGTGTCGTCGTCGATCTCCATGTGCATGCCCAGGAGCTTGATCATGCGCTGCTCCTTGCTGCGGAGCTTGCCGTCGACCCGCAGGATCCGCACCACCGCCTTGAACGCGCCGTAGCGCGCCTCCTTGCCCTTGGGCTTGGAGAACGTCTTGAGCACCCCCGAGGCGACCTGGTTCAGGATCCGCTGCGCGGCCTCGCTGGTGAGGCGCAGGTTCGTGGCGTGCTGCTCGAGGAGCTGCAGCTCAGCGGCGTCGACCTCGCCGTCGACGTACGCCGCCAGGGCCAGGTTCGTGAAGTAGGTCTCGGCGTCCATGTGCCACCTCGCTGGTCGAGATTCTAGCGGCGCCCGCCCTCGCCGTGGGGCAGCCCCGGGTCGGTCGCAGAGGTTAGGCTGCGCGCGAGGAGGGGTCGTGGCGATCCTCAAGAGCGACGCGATCGTGCTGCGGGTGATCGACTACTCGGAGACCTCGCTGATCGCCTGGCTCGTGACCCGCGAACACGGGCGGGTGCACGTGCTCGCCAAGGGCGCCCGCCGCCCGCGCAGCGCGTTCGAGGGCGCGCTGGAGCCCCTCGTGCGCGGCGAGCTGGTGTGGTACCGCAAGGCCCGCAAGACCGACGGCCTCGAGACCGCCAAGGAGTTCGACCCCACCGACCGCCACACCGGGCTGCGCCGCAGCCTCGAGCGCCTGAACCGCGGGCTCTACGTCGGCGAGCTCCTGCGGGCGCTGACCGAGCTCGAGCTCCCGGCCGAGGACGTGTTCGACGTGGGCGCCGAGACCCTGGCGGCGCTGGCCACCGCCGACGAGCCGCTGCTCGAGGCGCACCTGATCCGGGGCGAGCTGCGCCTGCTCGACTGCGCCGGGTTCAGCCCCCGGCTGACGTTGCCCGACGGGAGCATGCCCACCCAGCCCACGCGCTTCGCCCCCTCCGCGGGCGGGGTGGTCGACCCGGGCGAGAACGCCCCGGGGTCGGTGCTCGTCTCCCCCGGCGCGCTCAAGACCTTGGCCGCCCTGCGCCAGGGGACGTTGGCGAACCTCGGCGCCGGCCTGCGTCGCGAGCTGCGCCAGGTCCTGCACGGGTTCTTCACCTACCACCTCGAGCGCCCGCTGCGCATGCAGCCGTTCCTGTAGCTAACAGCCCGTAGAAATCCGCCCCGGTCTTCGGGGTCGGCTTCGCCGACCCCGAGACCGAGGCGGATGAGCTGCCCGAAGCGGGTCTCGACCCAGGCGCGCAGGGGGCCGTAGCGCAGGCGCGCAGGCGCGGGGTCGGCCTCGCGCCAGATCCGAGCGAACTCCCACTCGAGGGTCGCCAGCGCCCGCGGGTCGCGCACCCAGGCGTTGAGCTCGGCGAACAGGCGGAACGAGTTGCGCTTGAGGTTGCAGGACCCGAGGAAGCCCACCCGCTCGCCCTCGCGCTCGAACAGCGCGGCCTTGGCGTGGATCATGCGCGGGTGCAGGCGCACCTCGAGCGCCCCGCCCCCCGCGCGCAGCCCCTCGATCGCGGCCGCGTTGGCGTGGGGGTAGACGTTGGGCACCCGCGGGAGCACGAGCTCGACCCTCGCCCCGCGCGCGAGGGCCCGGCGCAGAAGCGCGCAGCCGGTGGGGTCGAGGTAGGCGTGCACGAAGCGCAGCCGCGTGACCGTGGGGTCCGCGCACACCTCGGCCAGGGTCGGCTCGAGGTCGTAGCGCCCGCGGCGCGGGAGGTTGAGCACGAAGTCGGGAATCGCGCCGGGCGGGGCGCCCCGGAGGCGGGCGCGCACCTGCAGCGCTGGGGGTCCCTCCAGGCGCAGCGCGAAGTCCTGCCAAGGGCGGAAGCGGTCGCCGAGGTTGATCCCCCCCAGGAAGGCGATCGGCGGCTCGCCCTGGCGCTGGATCCAGGCGACCTTGCTGTGGTCGTAGGCCCGGCGGCCGATCACGCGCAGGCGCTCGACGTCGGCGGCCAGGCGACGCGCGGTCGGGAGCAGGGTGGAGGTGCGCTCCACGAAGCGCGAGAGCCACGAGGCCCAGGACGCGTCGCAGGCCAGCCGCACCCAGGCCCCGCGGCGGGCGGCGGCCACCAGCGCGGCGAGCACGCGCTCGGAGGACTCCCCGGGCTCGATGATGTACGTCGAGACGTGCACCCGGTCGCCGCGCCCGCTGGCGTGCACGTCGCGCAGCAGGGCCTCGACGAAGGCGTCGTAGCCGCTGAGCACGGCCGGGGCTGCGGGCGGTCTCACCCCGAGAGCAGCCGGCGCACGAGCTGCGCCAGGAGCAGCGCCGCGCTGAAGCAGAGCACGTAGCCCAACCCCACCAGCCCCAGGCGCAGGTAGAGGAAGGCGCCGGGCTCCGGCGGGGCGACCCGGTCCGCCAGCCGCTGCCGGCTGAGCGCGTCGGAGGTCGCGCGCCTCGCGGCGCTGGACGAGGTCCGCGCCACGGCCTCGGGCTGCTTGGCCCGCGCGCTGTCCGGGACAGTCGCCGCCGCGCTGTCGGGCTTGGCTGCGCGCGGGCTCTCCTGCTTGGCCGCGCGGGCGCTCTCCTTGCGGGCGCGGGCGCTGTCGTGCTTGGCCCGCGCGCTGTCCTGCTTGGCCCGCGCCCGGCCCGTGGAGCGGCGCCGGGCGCCGGAGCTCCCGGTCTTCCCTCGCCGCGCGGAGGCGCGCCCCGCGTCGGGTCGCCCGGGCCGCGCCGACGGCGGCAAACGGGGCGGGGTGCTGGAGTCCACGCCCTCGGCCCGATCGCGCGCCCCCTCCAGCCGCTCGCGGGCGTGCTCCGCGGTCGGGCGCTGCGCGGGGTCCTTGGCCAGGAGCCGCTCCAGGAGGTCGAGCAGGTCCAGGTCTCCGTCCACGCCGGCCAGGGGCAAGGGGTCCTCGCTGGCGTGCAGCGCCAGGGCCTCCTCCAGCTTGCGCACTTGGAACGGGAGCTCGCCGCTCAGCGCGCGGCAGGCGAGGAGCCCCAGGCTGTAGAGGTCGCTGGCGGCAGTGCTGGGCCGACCCCGACACTCCTCCGGCGAGGCGTAGGTCCCGCGGATCGTGGCCAAGCGCGAGAACGGCCGCAGCCGCGCGTCGGGGAGCTCCCCCAACCCCCGGAGCTTGACCCGGCCCTTGGCGTCGACGAGGACCGCGGAGGGGGTCAGCAGCCCGTGGTGCCGTCCGCGGCCGTGCACGTGGCTCAGCGCGCTGGCGATCCCGGCGAGCACGGTCAGCGCGCGCTCGCGCTCGAGGGCGGCGTCGTTGCGCCACAGCTCGGCCAGGGACTGCCCGGCGAACAGCTCGTAGACCGTGTAGGTCGTCTCCCCCGCGACCACGTCCAGCACGGTGAGCACCCCGGGGTGCTCGAACGCGCCGGCCGACCGCGCCCGCTGCTGGTAGGCGCGCACGAACTCGGGGTCGCCGGCGAGGTCGGGGTCCAGCACCTCGACCACCACGTCGCGGTCGAGGGCGTCCTGCCGGCCCTGATACAGGGTCCCGTACTCGCTGCGTCCCCGGCGC
>JAWKSZ010000085.1:0-30773 GCA_041402045.1 Planctomycetota bacterium
TGTAGGAGTCGGCCAGCAGCCGCGAGAGCCCCTCGGCGATCTGCTTGCGCTCGGGTTTGGGAATGCCGGTGTCGATCTTCATGCGTCAGGTCCTTCCATGTGGCGGGCGCCCGGAGGCTTGCCTCCTCGGCGCGGGGAGGGGAGGCTACCGCATGCCGAGCCCAGACACGAGCGGCGTGTTCGTCCACGAGCACACCGTGCGCTTCCACGAGACCGACCGCGCCGGGATCATTTACTTCTCCCGGGTGTTCGAGTACTGCCATATCGCGTTCGAGGAGATGCTCCACGCGATCTTCGGCAGCGTCGACACCCTGTTCCGCGACGGGACCTGGGGCATGCCCCTGGTCGACGCGCACACGCGCTACTTCAAGCCCATGCTCCTCGACGACCGCCTGCGGATCGAGCTGCGGGTGGCGCGGCTGGGGAAGGGCTCGGTGCGCTTCGCCTACCGCGTGCTCGGCCCCGACGGGACCCTGCGCGCCGAGACCGAGCTGACCCACGCCACCGTCGACCTCCAGGCGTTCAAGCCGATCGCGGTCCCCGCGGAGCTGCGCGCGGGGCTGGCGAAGTTGGGCCTGGTCGCTCCGGACGCGTGAAGGGCGGGGTCACCCCCCGCCCTCCCGTTGATTCCACGCCGAACCAGGATCAGTCGCGGTGCCTGCGCACCTTCTCGTCCTCCCCGAACAGCTCCTGCCAGGCCGGCTGCTGCAGGTGCTCCGCCAGGTCGGGCTCGCCGCGCGCCACCGCCCGGGCGAGGTTCCGCGCCCGCGGCGTCGTCCGGGACTCGAGGAACTCCTTCATCTTGGCCAGGGCCTCCTCCTCCTCGCCCAGGAGCGCGTGGAACAGCCCCTCCTGGTAGAGGGTCGCCTGACTGAGGTCGTCGGGCGGGATCGCGCCGAACTTGGCCTTGGCCTCGTCCTGCTTGCCCTCGACCAGCAGGATCAGGGCCGCCTGCAGCTCGAACTTGGCCTTGTTCTTGGCCTGGATCTCCGGGCGCCGGGCGTTGGCGGCGTCGTTGATCCGCAGGGCCTCTTCGTTGAACTCCGAGGCCAGCTTGAGCCACTTCGCGCGCTGCTTCTCGTCGTATTTCTCGGGCATGCGGTGCAGGCGCAGGTAGAGCACGCTCGCCATGTCGGCGGTCGCCGGGTTCGGGTTGGCGCGCAGCGAGCTCACCAGGAGCTGCACCGCGGACTTGGTGTCGTTCTTGTTGGCGAACAGGATCCGCGCCTTGCGCGACATGGCCTCGCCCTTGATCACCCGCGAGACCTTGTCGCGCTTGGTGCCGAGCTTGCGGATCAGCTCGCTGAAGTAGGCCTCGGCCTCGTCGATCTCGCCCAACTCCTGGAGCACGCTGGCCTTGAACAGCTTGCATTGGTCGGCCAGCTCGCCCGAGGGCTGCGCGTCCAGGGCGCGGTTGATCGCCTCCAGCGCCTTCTCCGGCTCGCTCCACGCGGCCTGGGCCGCCTCCAGGTGCTTCTTGGCCTCTCCGTCGTCCGCCAGCGCGGGGAGCGCCAGCGCGAGGGCGCACAGCGCACACGTCAGGGCTTTCATCGGGCCTCCTTCGGTCAGGATCGTAACGAGGAACCGGCGGCCGCACCATTCGGGCCGGCCCCCCCTCTCCGGGTCGCGTGGGGAGCGCTGCGTATTCGGGGACGGCTCCAGGGAGGGGCTTGGAAACGCCCTCGGGGACCCTTACCCTGCCGCCTGAGGCAGTCCGTCCATGCAGCTCCCCTCCCCCCCCGTGACCGGTGCCCTGGTCGCCGAGCGCTACCTCCTCGGCCCGAGGCTGGAGAAGACCTGGCTCGGCGAGCGGTTCCTGGCCGAGGACCAGGTGCGCGGCGAACAGTGCGAGCTCGAGCTGTGGCGCGCCGCCGGCAAGCAGGAGGAGCAGCTCCTGCGCCTGGTGGGCCGCGAGGTCGAGATCAGCGAGTGGCTCGGCCCGCACAAGGACGTGATCCGCGCCCTGGCCTGGGGCCAGCTCCCCACCGGCTGGATCTACGTCGTGCGCGAGGCCAGCCCCGACACCCGCCCGGTGAACCTGCGCCGCGGTGAGCTCGACGACCGGGTGTGGCGCCTGCTGACGCTGTGTCAGCTCGTCGACAACCTGACCCAGAAGGGGATCGTGCACCGCGACCTCGGGCCCAAGGCGTTCCTCGAGCACGAGCAGGAGGACCTGCGGCTCTCGCGGCTCTACCTGGCCAAGCTGGACGAGGTCCACGAGCCCTGGGTCGGGCCCTGGGGCCTGCCTCAGGCCGAGATCCGCTGCGCCGCGCCGGAGCTGATCGACCGCCCCTCCGAGGCGACCCCCGCCGCCGACGTGTTCGGGCTGGGGGTGCTCATGTTCCGCGCGCTGACCGGCAAGTGGCCGTTCCGCGGCGCCAGCGTGCCCCAGCTCGTGCGCCGGCACCTCGAGGTGGCCCACGGGCGCGAGGCGCCGCCTCGCCCCTCGCAGCTCGCCGCGATCCCCGCCGGCCTCGACGCGCTCTGCGCCCGGGCCCTGGCCCTCGACCCCGAGGCGCGCTTCCCCACCCCGGGGGACATGGCCCAGGCGTTGGAGGACTTCCTCGCCGTGGGCGGCGACGGGCTCGCCGACAGCGCCTCGGACCTCGGCGCCCTCGACCTGACCGAGGACCCCGACGACGACGACGGGCCGGACGGCACCGAGACCGACCTCGAGCGGATCGAGGTCCCCGACCCCGACCCGGACCCCGAGCCCGTGCTCGCGATCCCCGCCGACGCCCTCGCCAACAGCGGGGTCGAGTTCGCCTCCGAGGACCTGACCCCCGAGGAGCACCTCGTGCTCCCCGAGCTCCCCGACGCGCCGCCGCCGGTCGAGCTCGACCTGCCCGAGGTCCCCCAGCCGGTCACGGTCCAGGAGCTGATCAGCGCCCAGGAGCTGCTCACCGCCTCTGACGTGGGGCTGACCATGGAGCAGGGCGCGATCGTGCTCGCGGTCGAGGCCAAGCTCCTCGACGCCGTGGTCGAGGCCCTGGCGCAGCTCGACCCCGAGGGCGTGCAGGTGTTCCTCATGGACATGTCCCAGGTCCCGCACCTGGGCGGGGCCCAGCTCGAGGCGCTGACCGCCGTGTTCACCCTCTGCGAGCAGAAGGGCGTGCGCTCGGCCATGTATGCCGTGCGCCCCGACGTGGCGCGCATGATCGCGCTCCTCGAGCTCCAGGCCCACGTGCCGGACATCGTCGAGGTCGAGACCACCGAAGAGGCCCTGGCCGAGCTGGACTGGGTCCCCGCGACCGTCGAGGACGAAGGAGACGAGGCATGAACCCGGCACCCGAGGTCACGCTCCTGCTCGGCACCCGCAAGGGCGCCTGGATCGTGCGCTCCTCCGGCGGACGCCAGCGCTGGGAGACCCGCGGGCCGTTCCACCTGGGGGCGACGGTGCACCACCTGGTGCTCGACCCCCGCGACCAGAGGACGCTGCTCCTCGCCGCGCGCACCGGGCACCTCGGCCCCACGGTGTTCCGCTCCGAGAACTGGGGCGAGACCTGGGAGGAGGCCAGCCGCCCGCCTGCGTTCGGCGCGCCCGCGGGCGACGCCCCCAAGCGCTCGGTGAACCACGTGTTCTGGCTGACCCCGGGGCACGCGAGCGAGCCCGGGACCTGGTACGCCGGGACCTCCCCCGGCGGGCTGTTCAAGACCACCGACGGCGGCCGCACCTGGGACGAGGTCGCCGGCTTCAACCAGCACCCCGACCGGGTGACCTGGTGCGGCGGCGACGACGGCGGGACCCCCGACGGGCCCAAGCTGCACTCGATCCTCGTGGACCCGCGGGACGCGGCGCACCTCTACATAGGGCTCAGCTCCGGGGGGACCTTCGAGAGCACCGACGCCGGCAAGAGCTGGACCCCGCTCAACCGCGGGGTCGCCGCGGACTTCCTCCCCGAGGGCGAGCACCTGTTCGGCCACGACCCGCACTGCATGGTCCAGCACCCGCTCCAGCCGGACCGGATCTACCAGCAGAACCACTGCGGGATCTACCGGATCGACCGCCCCGACGAGACCTGGGTGCGGATCGGCGAGGCCATGCCCCCCGAGGTCGGCGACGTGGGCTTCGCGATCGACGTCGACCCTCGCGACCCTGACACCGCCTTCGTGTTCCCCATGGACGGCACCGACGTGTGGCCGCGGATCAGCCCCGGCGGCACGCCGGCGGTCTACCGCACCCGCGACGCCGGTGCGAGCTGGGAGCGCTGCGACCGCGGCTTCCCCCGGGAGCAGGCCTGGTTCTCGGTCAAGCGCCAGGGCATGGCCGTCGACCGCGCCGAGCCCCTCGGGATCTACCTGGGCACGACCCACGGCAGCGTGTGGGCGAGCCTCGACGGCGGCGACACCTGGGCCGAGGTCGTGCGGCACCTGCCCCACGTCTACTCCCTCGAGGCGGTGCCGTGCGGGTCGTGATCCCTACGCTGCTCGACCGCTACACGTCGGGGGAGCGCGAGGTCCAGGGCGCGGGCGCGACCGTGGGCGAGGTGCTCCAGGGCCTCGACCAGCGCTTCCCCGGGCTGCGCTTTCGGATCGTCGACGAGCACGACCGGATCCGACGCCACATTCACGTGTTCGTGGGGCGCGCGCTCGCGGCGGACCTCGCCGCGCCGGTAGGCCCCGAGGACACCGTCAAGATCGTGGGGGCGCTCAGCGGCGGCTGAGCGAGGTGAGCGCGCCTGCCCTCGAGCCCCACGGTCCCCCGCGCCTGCGCGCGCTGTGCCCGACCCTGGACCTGCCCTGGGTCTCCCTCGGCGACTTCCCCACCCCGGTCGAGCGGCTCGAGGGGCTGGGGCGCGAGCTCGGCTGCGAGCTGTGGATCAAGCGCGACGACCGCTCGGGGGCGCCTTACGGCGGCAACAAGGTGCGCAAGCTCGAGCTGCTCCTGGCCCGGGCGCTCCAGGACGGCGCGCGCACCGCGGTCACGATTGGCGCCTACGGCTCGCACCACGCCCTGGCCACCGCGATCTACGCCCGCGAGCTGGGCCTCGCCTCCGAGCTCGTGCTCTACCCGCAGCCGCTGACCGAGCACGTGCTCGACGACCTGCTGCTGGACCACGCCGTGGGCGCGGGGCTGACCCGGGTCGCCCACGCGGTGTTCGCGCCCTGGAGGAGCGGGCGCGTCGCCACGCGCTGCGAGGCGCCGGCGCGGATCCCCGCCGGGGGCAGCAACGCCCTGGGCACCGTGGGCTTCGTCGAGGCCGGGCTCGAGCTCGCGGGCCAGGTCGAGGCCGGCGAGCTCCCGCGGCCCCACGCGATCGTGGTCGCCGCCGGGACCTGCGGGACCGCCGCGGGGCTGGCGCTGGGCTGCGAGCTCGGCGGCCTCGCGACCCGGGTGGTCGCGGTGCGGGTCGTCCCCGGGCTGATCGCCAACGGCTTCAACCTGCGCCGGCTGCGCCGGGGCGCGCTGGCCCTCCTGCGCCAGGCCGGGCTCGCGCCCGACCTCCGCGCCCCGGTGGGCCTCGAGCTGGAGGCGCGCGAGCTGGGTCGCGGCTACGGGACGCCCACCCCCGCGCGGAGGAGGCCGTGCGCCGCTTCGCCGCCGCGGGGATCGAGCTGGAGACCACCTACACCGGGAAGGCGGCCGCGGCGCTCCTGCGCCCCGAGGCCTTCTCCGGACAGCGGGTGCTGTTCTGGCACACCTACTCCAGCGTCGACCTCGCGCCGCTCCTGGCGCGGGTCGACCCGCTCACCTTGCCGTCCAGCTTCCTCCCCGTGCTGCGCGCGGGGGGCGGCTGCCCGCCGCGGAGGACCCCGCATGAACCGCTTCGCCTGCGCCGCTGTGTTCCTCTGCCTCGCACCGATCGCGCGCGCCCAGAGCGCGTCCTACACCGTCGCCGACGGGGTCGAGCCCGCCGTGCGCGAGGCCTTCGCCGCGGCCTGGAAGCGCCTGCCCGAGGCGCACCGCGGGCGGCTGGTCGAGCTGGGGCTGACCCTGCGCCGCGCCCCCGCGGCGGAGGCCCCCGCGGACGCGCCGCTCGCCCTGCGGCTCATGGCCCGCGCGACCCACGCCTGGTTCTCGACGCGGGAGCGCGCGATCGTGGTCACCGACGCCGGGGTGGGCACCCCGACCTGGGACGGTCCCGCGCCGGAGGCGAAGGCCCTGGCCGCGTTCCTGCACGGGCTCGAGGAGGCCCTCGAGGTCGAGTGCCCCGTGGACGCCGACCTCCCGGGGCTGACCCCCGCCTGGCGCGCCTTCGTGCTGCGCGCCGGGGAGCGGCTCATGCCCGGCGAGTGGCCGTCCCCCGACGCCGTCGCCCCGGGCGACCCGGCCTTCCTCAGCCGCTTCCTCGACGCTGGGGTCGCGGCCTCCCTCGGCGGTCAGCGCCCGAGCCTCGAGGCGCTCCTGATCCACGAGCTGGGCCACGCGCTGCAGCTCGGACCCAACGGCGAGGCGGGGCGGATCGCGGCCTGGTCCACCCTCTCGGACTGGCGCGAGGGCACCCAGCGCAAGCCCGCCGACGGCTACGTCGCCGGCTCCTGGGGCCACGAGGACCCGTTGGTCCTGATCCGGCTGCTGCTCGGCGCGCCCCGCGGCGAGGGCGCGACCTTCGCCCCGCACCCCCAGGCGCGCTTCCCCACGCCCTACGCGCGCTTCGACCCCCGCGAGGACTTCGCCGAGTGCTACCGCCTGGCGCTGACCGACCCGGACCTGCTCGCCGAGCGCGCGCCGGAGAAGCTCCTCGCCCAGAACGCCGCGGGCTGGGTCGCCGACGTCGAGGCCGAGCCCCTGTTCCGCGAGCGGCGCCCGGACTGGGGCGGCGAGCTGCGCCTGGGCCTCGAGCGCCTGCTCGCCCGCGCGCTCCCCGCGCCCTCGACCCGGGACGCCCGCGCGATCCTGCAGGCGGCGGTCCCGCTGCTCGCAGGGCTCGAGCTCGACCCCGGCACCCCGCCGAGCTTCGAGCTGCCCCTCGACACGGCCGCGCCCGTGCGCGAGGCCTGGGGCGAGGGCCCGCTGGGGGTCGAGGTCGAGGGGCGCATGCTCTACCTGGGCGAGGCGCGCCTGGGGGCCGACTTCGAGGAGCTCCTGGAGCGCTTTCAGGATCACCTCGCCTTCGAGAGCGGAATCGCGCGCATGCGCCGCGAGCTCGACCCCGACGCCTCCCTGGCCGAGGTGCTCGACGGGCGCACCGAGGACACGGCCCTGGCCTTCCTCGGGAGCCTGCTCGACGACGAGTCGCCCCAACGCCTCGCGCGTTGGAAAGTCCGGCCAGAGCGAGGGCGCGCAGCAGCTCCTGATCCTCGCCGCCCGCCTGGCCCAGGCCCCCGACGACCCGAACCTGGCCAAGGCCTTCCGCGGCCTCGAGCGCCCCAGCCCCTACGCCGCGGCCCTCGCCGCCGAGCTCCTGATCGCCCCCGAGCGCGAGGCGACGAAGCCCCAGGAGACCCCCAGCACCCCGGTCCGGATCGCGCTGCACCTGCTCGAGAACCAGCCCGGCTCGAGCCTCGTCCCCGCCGCCCGCGCCCGCGCGCTGGCCCTGTTCACGCGCTCGAGCCCCGAGCCCGAGCGCCCCGCCCTCGCCGAGCAGGCGCGCGCCGCCGCCGCCCAGGTCGCCCTCCCCGAGCTGCGGGCCAAGGTCGAGGCCGAGCTCGCCGAGCTCCTGGGCGCGAAGAAGTAGCGGAACGTTGTTCGACCTCGAGCCCGACGAGGTGCGCGCGTTGAACCTTGCGGCGCATGACCTCGACGCTCGCGACCGGCTCTCGGCGCAGTTCGAGGTGCGAGACGAAGGCGGGCAAGCCCGCATGCTGGGTGCGTTGGCGAGCATGGCGGGCCAGGCCGGAGCAACCGAGGGAGACCTCCCCGCTGCCCTGGCGCGCTCGGGCGCGAGTCCGAACTGGACGCCAAGTCGGGTCCTGGCGCTCGCCGACGTGCGCTTCGCGGAACGCCTGCACCGAGTGAGCGCGCTACGACCCGAGCACGAGCGACGCCGGGCGCTGGTGCTGCTCCTCGACCTGTTCGCGGTGGCCGACGCGCGCCGGCGTGAGGCCTGCGGTGAGGGCTGCAACCACCCGTGGCACCGCCTCGGCGAGGCGCCCTGACGCGACCCGTTTGCGTCGAGGTGGGTCACCCGCCACGGTGGAGCGGAGTCGGTATGAGTCTGCACGGGAAGGCGCTCTACGGACGAGTCGACTCGATCCCGGGCGTGGGCTACGTCGCCACGACCTTCGAGCACTACCTGGGGATCCCGGTCTACCCGGACCGTTCCTACTTCTTGCCCCACGGCGCCAAGGGCTGGGACCTGGAGCACCAGGGGATACCCATTTGGCTCAGCAAGGCCTCGGTGGTCCGCGGATACCTCGAGGGCGTGTGCATTGGGCTCTGCGTCTACGGCGGCCTGGTAGCGGCCCCGTTGCTGTCAGGGGACGGGTCGACCCACGCCTGGGTGGGGGCCACGGCGCTCTCGGTCGGCCTGTTGGCCTTCGCGGTGCTGAAGCTGTGGCCCCGCCGCGCGAGCTACGCCCGCGCCGTGGAGCTCGTCGATCAGGTCGGACTGAGCGCGCGCGCGCGGATCGACCTCGAGCTGGCTTACGACCAGATCTCGCCAGAGGAGGCGGAGTCCCGGCGCGCGGCGCTGAACGAGAAGGTCGAGGATCTACGCGCCGCGCGGGCATCCGCGCGCCTCGAGCGCCGCGCAGCCCACGCGCCGCGCGAGGCCCGAGTCCCGCTCGCGCCGCCTCAGCGGCGCCGGCTTCGGCGACCCCGGTAGCGACCGGGTCGGAACGCCGAGGCTCCGCGTGACGGCGCGGGCTCCCCGGCGCGTCGTACGTGTGGAGCGTGAATCCATGAGCCGAGAGCCAGACACCGAGACCTTCTAGGTGCTGGGAGATACGCCCAACGCGCCGGTCGTGTGGCGCCGTTCGCGCCGCTTCCCTGGCGTGCTGATCCAGGGCGACACCCTCTCTTCGCTCGTGGTCCTCGCTGAGCGTGGGCGCGCGGGGGACCGCGACGCCCTGGAGCAGCTCACCGAGGACCTGCACGACCTGCTCGAGGTCTACGAGCGCGCGCTCGAGCGCTACGGGATTCGCCGGCCCTACGTGCGCTGAGCGCCAGGACGTAAGCCCTTTGCCGGGCCGTCTCTTAGGCGAGGTCGAGGCGGACCACGAACGCGCCCCAGAGCCCGACGAAGACCTCGGTCAGGGTCGGCACCAGGAAGTGGACCTCGGCCCCGACGGTCGTGAACTGCAGCGCGAGGCTGGCGGCGACGAGGGCGGTGGCCAGCCCCTTCCAGAACAGGTCGAGGTCGCTGGCCAGCCAGAAATACACCACGGCAGAGATCGAAACGGCGAGGGGGACGAGAAAGATCACGGGAACCTCCGCGGTGGGCTCTGCAGCTCCTGCGCCAGGGCTCCGCACGGACGCCTAGGCGCTTGCGTGGACGGGCTGTCAACGCCGTTCGCGACTCGTTCAGTCGGCTGGCGCGACGGGTGCGGTTCGTCTCCTGGGCCTCCCTGAACGGTTTCGCCGGGGTCTGAGCCGCACGCCGGGGCTGAAACGATCTCTGAGCGAATTGAGCCCCACCCGACCCGGCTGCCCTGGATCCGCGTTTGCACTGCGCCTGCCGGAGGAAGGCTATGACCACCGTGCTGCCCAAGGGCCTCGTGACCCTGTTCGTTCTGGCCGTGATCGCCGCGGGCGCCGCGTGGGTGCGCCACGCCAGCCGGGACCAGGAGGCGCCCCCGGGGGTCGTGCACTACCCGCGCCAACTGCTCGCGCTCCTGTTCGGCGCAGGGGCCGCGCTCCTGCTCGGCGGCCTGGGCTGGAAGCTCGCGGCGCCTCCCTTCGGGACCTCCGCCCTCTACTTCGTCCCCGAGTGCCTGCTCGGCCTCGGCGCGTGCTGCACCGTGGCCGGCGCGTGGGTCGCCAGCTACCGCGTGACCTACGCCGACGGCGAGGCGACCTTCTCCAGCCTGGGCCAACGCCGGACCGTCGAGGCCGGCAGCCTGCGGGTGCGCGAGGAGGGCGACGTGTGGAAGGTCGTCGGCTTCGAGGGCAAGGTCCTGTTCCAGGTCAGCTCGCTGGTCCTCGGCGGCCAGGCCTTCGTCGTGTGGGCCCAGGCTCAGCGCGTGGCCGAGCTCAAGCGCAAGAAGACGATCAAGGCCGAGGGCCGCGCCCCCGGGACCCAGCGCGTCCGTCGTCGGCGCAGCGCGCTCCGCGCCTAGCCCTCAGGGCAGACCCGCTTTACGTCCTTCCCAGGCTTACACCATGGTCCGGGACCCGCGCCGGGATCGCTCGGGTTGCGTCGGCCCCGGGCTTGCACGCACCTCGCAGAGAGAGAGCGAGGAGCGAGTGATCGAGCGAACCCTGGGAGGGCTGCTCCTGGTCGCCGCGTGCGCGAGCGCGCAGGTCCAGGTGCGCGTGATCGGGAGCGGGCCCGTGCCCGAGCGCAGGCCCCTGCGCGGCGACGTGGTCGTGGTGCTGGACGTCAGCGAGAGCATGAGCCTGCCCGGGCGCTGGGCGCGGGCCGAGGCCTTGCTGCGCGAGGTCCGCGCGCGCGCCGACGACGACGCGCGGCTGGCCCTGATCGGCTTCGCCGGCGACAGCCGCCCGGCGTGGAAGGGCTGGCTGCGCGCGCCGAAGCTCACCCCGGCTCGCCTGGCCCGCGCGCTGCGCGAGCTGCGTCCGCGCGCGATCGACCCCCTGCAGGAGCTG
Source organism: Planctomycetota bacterium (assembly GCA_041402045.1). Classification (GTDB taxonomy): domain Bacteria; phylum Planctomycetota; class J058; order J058; family J058; genus JAGQRJ01. Next base: position 10,652 of record JAWKSZ010000085.1, read on the forward strand.
GACGCCTCCCACCTGCGCGCGCTCACGAGCTGCCCCTGGGACGCGATCCACCGCGCCCTCGCGCAGCCCCCGGACCACCTGATCGCGATCAGCGACTTCCACGAGGTCTACGGGCTGGGGAACCAGGTCGTGCAGGGCGACGGCGGCATGCGCGCCCTCGCCCGCGCCTGCGCCCGAGGCACCGCCGTCGAGCTGCACGTGGTCCAGGACGACACCCTCGACGTGCTGAGCTGGACGCGCAGCACGAGCTACCCCGAGAACCTCGCGCGCTCCGTGGCCGGGGACTCCGGGGCCCAGGTCTTCGCCTGGCCGCCGACCGTGGGCGAGCAGGAACAGCGCTACCAGGAGCTCGGCCGCCAGACCCCGACCCTGGCCCTCGAGGCCCTCGACGGCGCGCCGCTCCCGAGCGGGGCGCTGCCCGAGTCACGCTTCCGCGTGCGGATCGAGGACCCCTGGTTCAGCAGCGGCCTGCCCTACAGCCGCGAGGAGCACGCCCGGCCCTCCCTCGTGCTCTCCGTCGAGGGCCCCGACGGGCCGGCGATCACCCCGCCGCTCACGCGCCGGGGGGACGCGCTCGTGGCCGAGCTGAAGGTCCTGCGCGAGCCGCGCACGCGGCGCTTCACGAACGTCGAGGGGCGCCTGGCCGCAGCGCCGGGGCCGGCACAGACCGCTACCGGCCGGTGGTCGGGCAGCCCGCGGAGTTGCGCTGGACGGTGCGCTAAACGGAAGTGCGCAGTTCTGGTGGTCAGCACTGAGACCACGTGCTGACCTCCACCGAATCGCGCCTTCCGTGCTCTTCCTGGAAGCTCTGCCTGGGCGCTAGCGTTCCGGGAGACTCGGCGCTGCAGGACACGTCACGACCAAGCGAAGCCTCTACTAGAAACCAGAAGTCACGATCCTGAGCGGGCGAGCGAGCGCCAGATCGCTGACGACATGGGCCTCTCGCCCTTTCAGAATCGTGAACTCTGTTTAGCGCGGCTGCCGTCGACCTGAGCCGGCGTCTCGGCGCCCGCGGCGTCGCGGGGCGCGGTCGCGCCTTGCAGCGTCCTCCGGAGCGGTCGTCGGGCCTGCGGCTGGCAGGGGCGTCAGCACACGGCGTCCCCGTAGCCGAACACGTAGTCGGCGGGGATCTCGTCGCCGTGGGCGTAGCGCGCGCGGCGCACGCCGTCGACCACCTCGAACCGGGTGCGGGGGTCGTCCTCGAAGCGCCGCGCGCTCTCGAACAGGGCGAGGAACTCGGGGTCCTCGACGGTCGAGTCGAGGATCAGGCTCCCGCGCAGGTCGATCATGCGGGTGTCGATCGGCGGCAGGTCGTCGCGCCCCAGGGCGTCCCAGGCGCGCTGGAGCATGCCCAGGGTCCAGCGCGGATCCTTGGCGACGCCCGGCCCCGAGACCTCGGCGACCCAGCCGCCGCGCAGCTCCACGGCCGTCGTGCCCTGGCCGCGGGGGGAGGTCCCGAACGCGCGGGCGGTGGGCCCGTCCGGGAACTCGAAGATCCGCACCGTGGTCTTGCCTTGGGGTCCCCCCAGCACGCTCCGGCGGTTCGTTGGGGGTCTGGGTCGAGCGCGGTCCGGTTGCGGGTCAGGGAGCCGGGGGCCGGCCCCGAGACCTCAGCGGCACTTGGAGGAGGCGCGCCGCACGCGGTCGCGATCCCGGGAGTTCAGCCGGTAGACCTTGCCGCCCGCGCGGACGACCTCTTTGCCGTCCTCCTGATCGAACTCGACCACCATGCCCCGCGGCCAGTTGCTGACCACCTGGGTCCCGTGATCGTCGACCGAGATCAGCCCGTAGAGTCCCGTGTTGATCCGACGCCGTTCGCTCATGTCGATCTGCCCTCAGCGGGCGGTAGGATACACGCCCGCGCGGCCCGGCGCGACGCTGGAGGGCGGCTTGCTCGATCCCCGCTACGCCCCGATCTACGCCGTCGTGGCTCGGATCCCCCGGGGCCGGGTCTCGAGCTACGGGCGCGTGGCCGAGCTGGCCGGGCTGCCCCGCCGCGCGCGACTGGTCGGCACGGCCCTGCGCGGGCTGCCCCCTGGCTCGGGGGTCCCCTGGCAGCGCGTGCTCGGGGCCTCGGGGCGGATCAGCCTCCGGGGCGAGGGCGCCGAGCTGCAGCGCGCGCTGCTCCAGGCCGAGGGCGTCGAGCTCAGCGGGCTCAAGGTCGACCTCCGGCGCTACGGCTGGCCCTAGGGCGCCCGTCGACCCCCGATCCACCCGGACCCGTCGCTCACTCGCGTGGAGCTCCGCCGGGACGCGATCGTTCCCCAGGGCCAAGAAGCGTGAACCACCGAGCTCCGCTTGGACCCACCGTTGTGGCGTTGCCTCGGGCAAGAGACACCGAAGGCACCGAGCTCCGCCTGGACCCGCCTCCGCCGGCGACCGAGAGGAAGGGACACCGAGCTCCGCCTCCTCCCTGCCGCTGCCTGGAGACCGCTGGCGCGGGCGCGACGCGGAAAGAGGTGGAAAGAGAGGGAGCTTCGCTCGCTCGCGACCGCTCTGCAACTCGCTCCCAGACCCCCGCGCCGAGGGCGCCGCGAACGACGCGAGTGCCCGTCCGCGGCGGGTGCGCTATCCTCGGGGCCCGGAGGTGTCGTCCATGAAGTCCTCGCGCGCGTTGCTGCTCTGCGCTGCCCTCAGCCCGCTCCTGGGCTGCCCCACGTCCTCGACCCCCAGCAAGACCCCGCCGCCCGCGACCCCCGAGGCCGAGACCGGGGGCCAGGTCGTGCAGCAGCAGCAGACGCCCGACGGCCAGCCCGCCAGCCGGCCCGCGGGGCACCCCCCGGCCGGCCACCCCGGCGGCGCGACCTCCAAGCCCACCGGCCCCCTCCTGACCTTCTCCCTCGCGCCCAAGCGCACGGTCAAGCCGCGGATCGACGTGACCCTCGAGCGCCTGGCGCTGGTGCCCATGACGAAGGAGCACATCGCCGCCGAGCCGATCGACCTCTCGGGGGTGTTCGAGCCGCTGGAGGGGCAGCACTACGTGGCGGTGGTGCTGCGGGTGCGCGTCGACGGCCGGCCCTGGACCGAGGTCGACGACGGGACAGGGGTCGAGAAGGTCGGGCCCTTCGCGATCGAGCTCCCCGAGCAGATCGTGCAGATCAACGGCACCGCGCTCAGCGACCCCGAGGTCCCCGACCGCGCCTACTTCTACCGCCCCTTCGAGCCCCCGGTCAGCCGGGCGCAAGCGTTCGCCTTCCGCGTGATCCTGAACCTGGAGGAGGGGCACACCCTCCTCGCGCGCTTCGACGGCCTGATCCCGGGCATGACCGCGACCGCCACCGCCGAGGCGACGAGCGAGGGTGAGGGCGAGGAGCAGGAGGAAGAGCCCCAGCCGCCCGAGGGCGAGGGGGAGGGCGAGGGCGGGCAGTAGCCCTCGCGAAACCGTATACTCCTCCGCTCGGGAGCGCGCGTGGAGCCGGAACGCCGATTTACGTTGCTCGCGGCCGTGGCCCTGGTCGACCAGGAGCTGGCCCCAGCGGAGCAGGAGGTGCTCCTGCGCTCGGCCCAGGCCCTGGGCCTGAGCGCGGAGCGCGCCCAGCAGATCGTGCACGACCTCATGCGCGGGAAGCAGGTCCACGACCTGACCCCGCCCGAGGACGCCAAGGAGCGGCGCAAGCTGTTCAAGGAGTTCGTGGGGATCGTGCTCGCCGACGGGGTGGTCACCCCCGCCGAGGAGCGCTGCCTCGAGCGCCTGGCGCCGGGCTACGGCGTCGACCCTGCGCGGGTGCCGCTGATCCTCGAGCGCGAGCAGAACAAGCCGCGGGTGTCCCTGCAGGCGCCCAAGCCCCCGCCGCGGCGGGTGCAGGGCGCGGCGAGCTGTCCCTCGTGCGGCGCGCCGATCGACTTCAAGAACGCCTACTCGGTCTCGCGGGTGTGCGAGTACTGCGACTCCACGATCGTGCGCGAGGACGGGGGCGACCTGCTCCAGGACCTGGGCAAGATCAGCCACCTGGGCGAGGACTCCTCGCCGATCCAGGTCGGGGCCCGGGGCACCTGCTTCGGCGTCGACTTCGAGGTCCTGGGGCGGCTGCAGATCCAGCACGAGACCGGCTACTGGAACGAGTGGTTCCTGCAGTGGGACGACAAGCGCACGGGCTGGCTGGGTGAAGCCTTGGGTCAGTACTTCGTGACCTTCCCCGCCGCCGACCTGGACGAGGGTGCGGCGCTCGCTCCCGAGCTTCGACCGGCTGAAGGTCGGCGAGCGGCTCAAGCTCCAGGGCAAGCGCTACCTGGTCACCGAGGCCCGCGTCGCGGAGGCCACCGGGACCCAGGGCGAGACGCCGTTCCACGTGCACGCGGGCTACACCCTGCCCTACGCCGACCTGCGCCGGGCCGACGACGGGTTCGCCACGATCGACTACTCCGAGGACCTCCCGCTCGTGTTCACCGGGCGCTGCGTCTCCTGGAAGCACCTGAACCTGAGGGGCTACAGGGAGTTCGATGGCTGGTAGCGAGACCAAGGTCCAGGCCGAGGAGCTGCGCTGCGGGAACTGCGGCGCGCCGTGGGAGCTGCGCGGCTTCACGCACTCCACCACCGTGGCCTGCGAGTACTGCGGCGCGGTGATCGAGGCCAGCGGCGGCTCGTGGAAGGTCGTGCAGACCGTCGAGCGCAAGCACCAGGTGACCCCGCGCTTCCCCCTCGGCACCCGCGGCAAGCTCGACGGCGTGACCTGGGAGGTGATCGGCTGGCAGCGGCGCAAGGTCATGGGCTGGCCCGCGAGCTGGGAAGAGCACGTGTGCTTCAACCCCTACGAGGGCGTGCGCTACCTGCTCTACTCCGACGGGCACTGGGCCTGGGTCACCCCGCTCCCCGGGCGGCCCGCGGTGTTCGGGCGCAAGGCGCTCTACGCCGAGCAGAACTTCCGCCACTTCACCAAGGGCAAGGTCGTGGTCGACGAGGTCCTGGGCGAGTTCCCCTGGCAAGTGCGCCGGGGGGACGTGGCCGAGGCCAGCGACTACGTCGACCCGCCGCACATGCTCTCCTGCGAGACGTCGGAGGGCGAAGAGGTGTGGTCCAAGGGCCGCTACCTCGAGCGCGACGAGCTGGAGGCCGCCTTCGGCAAGCCCTCCCGCCAGCTGCGCAACCCGCGCGGGGTCTACCTCTGCCAGCCGAACCCCGACGGCGGCTCGGTCGCGTGGTACGGCCTGACCCTCGGCGTCGCGCTCTGTGCGTGGTTCATGCTGACCCTGTTCTACGTGGCCTCCTGCGAGGGCAAGGTCGTGGGCACCTACACCGTGCCCCGCCAGGACGAGCTCTCGGTCCCGGTCGAGATCGAGAGCGGGCGCCGGGTCACGACCCTCGAGATCTCCGGCAACGCCGGGGTCGACAACTCCTGGGCCTACGTGGACATGGCCCTGATCGGCCCCGTGGGCGAGGTCGAGCAGGGGCGCCCCATGGGCCTCGAGATCAGCTACTACCACGGCTACTCCGGCGGCGAGTCCTGGAGCGAGGGCTCTCAGAGCTCCACGACGGTGGTGGGCTCGATCCCCAACGGGAAGTACATCCTCCAGGCGCGGCAGCTGCCGGAGTCGCCCTACCCGGGCACGGTGCAGCTCACCCTGCGCCGGGACGTGGCCCTCGCGCGCTACCCGATCATCGCGCTGCTCCTGATCCTGGTGATCCCGGTGATCGTGATCGCGCGCTACTTCAGCTTCGAGAAGCGCCGCTGGGGCGAGAGCGACTACAGCTCGTGAAGGAGCTGCCGTGACGAAGATCGTATTCCTGAGCTGCCTGGGGCTGGCGGCGGCGACCATGCTGGTCGCCGCGCCGAGCGGCTGGGGGGTGTCGAGCGTACGCCCCGAGCCCATGAAACAAGAGCGGAGCGTCCGCTCGGGAGCCCGGCGCACGACGTTCGTGTGGCTCGGCTACGGAGGGAAATGACATGTCCATGCTGTGGTTCCTCGCGGAGGGCAAGTTCGCCCAGGACTGGGTGAACACCCACCAGCTCCTCAACTCGCTGGTCTACACCGGCGTCGGGGTGTTCGTGTTCGCCCTGGCCTTCTGGGTCATGGGCAAGGCGATCCCGTTCTCGGTGCGCAAGGAGATCGAGGAGGACCAGAACACCGCGCTGGGGATCATCATGGGCTCGGTGATCCTGGGCCTGGCGATCATCATCGCCGCGGCGGTCCACGGCGGTTGAGCGCCCCGGCCGCAGGCGACGCCCCGCCCGCGCCGACCCCTGCTGCCCCGGACCCCGAGCCCTCGCCGGGCGGGGACCCGACCCTCGCCACCAGCGCGCTGTTCGCGGCGACCTTCGTCGTCGCCACCTGCGGGCTCGTCTACGAGCTGGTGGCCGGGGCCATGGGCAGCTACCTGCTCGGCGACTCGATCACCCAGTTCTCGCTGGTGATCGGCGTCTACCTGACCTTCATGGGGGTCGGGTCCTACGTCTCGCGCTACCTCCCGGGCACGAACCTGCTCGCGCGCTTCGTGCAGGTCGAGGTCGCGGTGGGCCTCCTGGGCGGGCTCTCGGCCCTGGGCCTGCTCGCGAGCTACGCCCTCCTGGGCGTGGTCCGCCCGCCCCTGTTCGGGGTCGTGGCCGGCGTGGGGACCCTGGTCGGGCTCGAGATCCCCGTGCTCATGCGCGTGCTCAAGGACGAGCTGAGCTTCGCCGAGCTCGTGGCCCGGGTCCTGGCCTTCGACTACCTGGGGGCGCTGGCCGCGAGCCTGTTGTTCCCCCTGCTCTGCGTGCCGCTCCTGGGCCTGACCCGGACCGCGGTCCTGTTCGGGCTGTTCAACACCGGGCTGGCCCTGATCCTGAGCCTCTCCTTCCGCGACCAGCTCGGTCCGCGCGCGCGCGCCCTGGCGGGGCAGGCGCTCGTGGCCTCGGGGATCCTGGTGGCCGTCGGGCTCGGCGCCGAGCGCGTGACCCTGGTGCTCGAGCAGCAGCTCTACGAGGGCACGATCCTGTTCCACCGCCAGTCGCCCTACCAGAAGGTGGTCGTCACCCGCTGGCGTGACGACGTGCGCCTGCTGCTCGACGGGCACCTCCAGTTCTCGAGCAAGGACGAGGCGCGCTACCACGAGGCGCTGGTGCACCCTGCGGTGGCCAGCCTGGGGACCCCGCTGCGCCGGGCGCTGGTGCTGGGCGGCGGCGACGGCATGGCCCTGCGCGAGCTCCTGCGCTACCCGCAGCTGGAGCAGGTGACCCTCGTGGACCTCGACCCCGAGGTCACGCGCCTGTTCACCGAGGAGCCGCTCCTGCGCGCGCTGAACCGGGACAGCTACCACGACCCCCGGGTCGAGGCGCACAACGCCGACGCGCTGCCCTGGCTCGAGGCGCGCGACGACGTGTTCGACCTGATCGTGGTCGACTTCCCCGACCCGCGCAGCTACTCGCTGAACAAGCTCTACACCCGCTCGTTCTACCGCCTGCTCTCGCGGCACCTCGCCCAGAGCGGGTCCCTCGTGGTCCAGGCGACCTCGCCCTACCTCGCGCCCCGGGCGTTCTGGTGTATCGCGACCACGATCGAGGACGCGGGCTTCCGCGTGTCCCCGTTCCACGCCCACGTGCCGAGCTTCGGCGACTGGGGCTTCGTGCTCGCCACGCCCCAGGACAAGGGCCCGCCGCAGACCCTGGCGCCGGTCGAGGGCCTGAGCTTCCTCGACGACGCGACCCTGCGCTCGCTGTTCGTGTTCCCCGCGGACCAGCCCCGGCTCGAGCTCGAGGTCAACCGCCTGCACGACCCGGTGCTCGTGGGCTACCACGAGACCGACTGGCGCAACTCCGTCGGCGAGTAGCCGCTGCTATTCGGGGGGCAAGCGCTCGAGGCGAGCGCGGGCCAAACCGTGCTCCATGAAGTCCCGCTGCTCCTCGACGAGGGCGGCGCGGTAGTGCGCGCGTGCCTCCTGGGGGTGCCCGCCGCGCTCGGCGCGGCAACCTAGGTAGAAGTGGGCCTCGCAGCGACGGCCCTTGGCGTGTGCCGGCTCCGCCTCGGCGCGCTGGAGCAACGCCTCGGGGGCCAGGTCCCCCAGCCAGGCCTGGCACAGCGCGCTGGCCCAATGTCCACCAGGCTTCGCGGCGAACTCGCGCACGAACTCCTCCGGGCCACCCGCGGCGGCGAGGAGCAGCGCGGCGTAGGCGTCGTGGGGCGCGGCGATCTCCAGGTCGGGGATCGCCTCGGCGTCGCGGCCCAGGGTCAGGTAGATCTCGGCCCGTCCGCTGCGCACGTCCGTGTCGTGAGGGCTCGCGCCCACGGCGACGGTGTAGTCTTGTAGCGCGCCCTCGGCGTCGCCCCGTTCGAAGCGCAGGACCGCGCGGTTGCAGCGGGCCAACGCCAGCGTCGGGCGCAGCTCCAGGGCCCGGTCGTAGTGCTCGAGGGCCTGGTCGACGTTCCCCGCCCGCTGCTCGAGGAAGCCCAGGTTGTTATGAGCCATGGCCTCGTTCGGCTGGAGCGCGAGCACGCGCTGGAAAGCGGCGCGCGCTTGCCCCGCGTCGCCGAGGGCTGCGTTGATCGCGCCGTGCAGGTTCCAGGCCTTCCAGTCTGCCTCGTCGACGCGGATCGCGCGTCGGGAATACTCGAGCGCCCGCGCGGGGTCGCCCAGGTGCTCGTAGTGGATCGTGGCCAGCTTCAGCAGGGCCAGGGGCTGACGGGGGGCTTGCTTCAGGACGTCCTCGAGCAGACCCCGGGCGGCGAGCACGTCGCCGGCCGCCAGGGCGCGCTCGGCCTGGGCCAGTGGGTCGCCCTCCAGCACCTGGGCGTCGCCGGGGCGAAAGCCGAAGGCCTTGCTCAGGGTCAGGTGCAGGAGCTTGACCTCCGCGGACGAGGTCCCTGCCCGGCGGACGACCGCGTCATAGTCGGCCCAGGCAGCGTCCTCGTCGCCGGCAGAGGCGTGGAGCCGCGCGCGCACGAGGAGCCCAGGGATCCAGGTCGGGTGGGCGCGCAGCGCGAGCGCGACCTGCTCCTCGGCTTCTTCGAGGCGCCCGCTGGTCACCAGGAGCTGCGCGTAGATCAGGCGCCCGTGCCGGTTCTGAGGCGCGTTGGCGAGCAGCGCCCGCAGCCGCGCCTCGGCCTGGTTGATCCGCCCGAGCTGGAGCTCGCCCAGGGCCATGAGCTCCAGCAGCTCGGGATTGGGCCCCGCGCTCAGGCCCTCCTCTCCCAGGTGCAGCGCCACCTCCGGCCGGTTCTGTGAGAGGGCGACGAAGGCGCTGAGCTCCATTCCAAGGGACGAGCTGCGTGAGAGGGCCGTGAGCCAAAGCGCGCATTGCTCGGCGAGCGCCCAGTTTCCGACCTTGGCCGCCGCGGTGCCCACGGTCCCCAAACCCTCCATGAGCATGGGTAGCTCTTCGAGGGCCCGCGGCTTCTTCTCGAACCCGTTGAACTCTCCAGCGCGAGCGACGACCGCCGCGAACTGCAGGCGATTCGCCAGGTCGCGGAGCTCGATCGCCAGCCGGGTGTAGGGGCGGACCTGTTCAGGGTCGAGGGCACGCAGGTAGCGGGTCGTGGTGTCGAGGTCTCCCAGCTCGGCGGCGAGGTAGCAGCGGGCTACCGTCAGCGCCTGCGAGTCCTCCTGGGCCGTCGCGCGCGCGAGCTCGTCGGCGTCCGCGAAGCGCTCGGCGCGCGCGAGCTCGACGATCAGGGCTGCTGCGTCCTCAGGGGCGAGGTAGCGCGCGTGCTCGACTCGCGCGAAGGCCTGGAGCTCCCCGCGCAGGACCCCTCGGGCGGCAGCGCGGCGCAGCCGGGCGTAGATCGCCTCTAGATACTCGGGGTGCACGTCCCGCACCAGCAGCTCGCGAGCTGGGGTGATCACACGCAGCTCGTCCTCGACGTGGGCCAGGTAGCGGATCAGCGCCGCTCGCTGCCGAGGGTCCGAGTGGTCCCGGAGCTGGGCCACGGCGGAGGCGACCACCTCGGCGCGGATCGTCGCGTCCCCGAGCTGTTGCTGCGCCGCGGCGACCTCGGTATCCCAGGCGTTCGCCGCGACCAGGCGGTTGTCCACCTGGCCGTACTTGCGCACCAGGCGCGCGTCGACCCGTCGGCGGCCCCGCTCCAGCAACGCCGCGTCGGCGGGGCTCGTGGGGGTACCCAGCGCTTCCCACGTGCGCTCCCAGGCCGCAGGCAACGCGCTCAGGTCGTCGCGCTCACCCGGCTGAGCGCGGGCGAACTCGGCGACCCGCGCGCGGGTTACGGAGTGCAGTTGCACGTCGAAGCGCTCGAGGTCGCTCACGAGGAACTCCACCAGTTCGGGGGTCACGTCCCTGGAGAGCTCGTGGACCGCCCGCTCCCGCCACCCAGGCCGAAGGTTGTTCGTGAGCTCCGCAAGCACGGCGCGGGCGTGCTCGACCGGCTTGGCGCGCACGCGGCTCAGCGCGGCGCGAGTCTCCGCGACCCGCTCGGGGAGGGCCGCGGTCTCCTCGGCCAACGCGATCCCGCGCTCTGCGAGGACCAACTGCTTGCCTGCGAGGGCTGCCTCTGCCAGGGCCAGCGCGGCGTTGCAACTGGCTGTGGCGGCCGCGGGGTCGTCCGGGGCGAGGGCGTAGTACTGTTGCGCGGCGTTCAGGGCCTCCAGCGCCGCCGCCAGGCGCTGCTCGTCGCCTGCTTTGGGGTCCACGCCGTCGAGCGCCGCGAGGGCGGCCTGGGCGCGCTGGCGGTGCTCGGTCACGAGGCTCGCGCGGGCGTCGTCCTGGGCGCGGGCTCGCTCGCGGATCACGTAGACCGCGGCGCCCGCTCCGCCGACGACGAGGACCAGGGACGAGACGGCCAGGGTCCAGGCCACGGCGCGGTTGCGGCGGGCCCACTTGCGCAGGCGGCCCACGGGCCCGGTGGGGCGGGCCTCGATCGGCTCGTCGGCGAGGTAGCGCGCGAGGTCGTCGGCCAGCGCCTGGGCCGTGGGGTAGCGCGCGTCCGGCTCCTTCTCGAGGCAGGTCAGGCAGATCGTGTCCAGGTCGCGGTCGATCCCCTTGACCCGCTTGCGCGGGGGCACGACCTCCTTGGTCAGCACCGCGGTGAGCACGTTGGTGATGTTCAGACCGGTGAACGGGGGCTGGCCGGTGAGCGCGTGGTAGAGGGTCGCGCCCAGGGAGTAGACGTCGCTGCGGCGGTCGATCAGGTCGGTCTCGCCCCCGGCTTGCTCGGGGGGCATGTAGCTCGGGGTGCCCATGACGTTGCCGGTCACGGTCAGGTTCTTGGCGCCGCCGCCCACGTCCTTGGCGAGGCCGAAGTCGGTGAGCAGGGGCGTGCCGTCGCTCCCACGGATCAGGACGTTGTGGGGCTTGAGGTCGCGGTGCAGCACGCTCTGGCGGTGGGCGTAGGCCAGGGCCTGGGCCAGGGGCAGCAGGACGCGGGCGGCCTCCCGGGCCGGGAGCGTGCCGCCGGTCTGGATCCGCTCGAGCAGGCTCTGGCCCTCGACGAAGTCCATGGCGAAGTAGTAGCGCCCGCGCTGGTCCACGCCGTCCTGGTGGATCTGCACGATGTTCGGGTGCTGCAGGCGCCCGGCGACCTGGGCCTCGAGCTTGAAGCGCTCGATCGCCTCGGGGCTCAGGTCGCTCCCCGGCAGGAGCAGCTTGAGCGCGACCAGGCGCTCGAGGCTCGGGTGGCGCGCGAGGTCGACCACGCCCACACCGCCGCGGGCGATCTCGCGCACGACCTCGAAGTCCCCGATCCGCTCGGCCGCGCCGGGCTGCTCGCGGGAGAGCGAGTTCTCGAGGAGGCCCGGCGCGGGGGCAGGCAGGGTCCCGCCGGAGCGGCCTGCGGGGGGAGGCGGGGTGAGCAGGGTCGCGCCCTGGGCGAAGTCCGGGGGCGGCGTGGGCAGGGTCACGCCGTGGGCGACGTTCGGCGGGGGCGCCGGCAGGGTCCGGCCGGGGGCGGGGTGAGCGGGGAGCGTGACCGGGACGGTGTCGCCGGGCGGCGGGAGCGCCACGGTGGCGCCGACCCCCGAGCTCGAGCTGCCGCGCTGCGCCGCCTGGTAGACCTGGGTCAGGTGCGCGCGCTGGTGCGGGGCGAGCTGCGGGGCCAGGGCGGCGAGCGCGCTTGGCGCGCGTCCGCTCGCGGCCAGCGCGCGCGCCTGCTGCACCTGCTCCGGCGTCACGACCCGGTGCTCCAGCGCGTAGCGCAGGGCGTGCTCTTCGGGGGTGGCGTTCACCCGGGCACTATGGCGTCGGGGCCGCGTCCGGGCCAGCGCCCACACCTGCTCGGCCAGGGTCCAGGCCACGAGGACGCGCAGGCTAGCGCCGCGACCAGCGCGAACAGGGTCGCGTCGCCCTGGGCGTCGGCCAGCGCCCCGCAGAGCGGGGTCAGGCAGAGAGCTCGCACGCGCTCCAGAGCGCGGTGAACAGGGTCAGCGCCGACCCGCGCCAGGCCGGGTCGACGCGGGTCACGACCTGGCCCGTGAGCACGGGAAGCAGTAGCCGTGGCCGAGCCCGGCCATGAGCCCGGCGACCTGGAACCAGCCCGGGGTGGCGGCCCAGGTCACGATCACGAACCCGACGCAGTAGGAGCCCAGCGCCGGGGCGACCAGGTTGTGCGGCCCGACCCGGTCCGGCACGCGACTGCCGAGGAGGCGCACGGCGATCGCGCCGGCGGCGTAGGTCAGCCACACCCCGGCGGAGGACTCGATCCCGCGGGCCTTGGCGCTCACGGTCACGAAGGTCATGAACACCGCGACGAGGGAGGCGAACACCACGCTCGCCAACCACACTGGCGCGAGGGAGCGCACGGCCAGCGCCGCGAACACGCCTTGGCCCTCGACCTGGGGGCCAGGGCCGTGGCGCGCGGGCTCGCGCAGGAGCGCCAGCGGCACGAGGGAGGCCACGATCACGACCCCCACCAGGGGGAAGTAGCTGCGCAGCTCGGGGGCCTGGAGGCCCAGGGCCTGCACCAGGGGGTTCAGCGCCATGGGCAACAGCCCGGCGATCCCGAACAGGGCCAGGCCCTCGGTGCGGCGGTGGCTGGGGATCAGGTCCGAGGCGAAGGCGAAGTAGCCCGAGAACAGGGCCCCGGCCCCCACGCCGTAGAGCAGGCGCGCCGCCCACAGCGTCGGGCCCAGGTCGCGCACGAGGCCCATGCTCAAGGCCCGAGGGCCAGGCACACGGTCCCGACCACCAGGCGTGCGCCGGCGGCCCCAGCGGTCGAGGAGACCGCGACCAGCGGGCGGCAGCAGAGCCCGGCCAGCGCCGGCGGCTGCTGATGCAGCCGATCTGGGCGTGGGACGCGCCCAGGTGCTCGAGGTAGAGCAGGAGCAAGAGCAGCGAGCTGTAGCCCAAGGCCTGCAGGAGCTGCCCGCTGATCAGGAGCATGAACGCAGGGGTGAACAGAGGCGCTCGGAGGCGGGGGCGGTCAAGGCGCAAAGTCTACTCGCGCGCCTGGGCGTCGGCGCGGGTCGGGGGGACCCCGCGGTCGCCTGGGATTCCGTGTGCAGAGGGGTTAGGCTACCCGGCAAGGGATGGTTCCCCACTGGAGCGGCGCATGGAGGACCTTGACGCAGAGACCCTCTCCCGGATCACGGCTCACGTCCTCGAGTCGATCTGGGCTCACCTCGAGGAGCAAGGGCTCGACGGGTTCCCCTCGCGTGTGGGCGAAGAGGCCCACGACTCGGACAAGCTCACCGGCGCGCGGATCGCCGACCTCGAGCAGAAGGTCGCCGGCCTCGACGGCGCCAGCGCCGGGGGTGGAGACCTCGCCCAGCGGGTCGAGGCCCTCGAGCGCCGTGTCGCCGAGCTGGCCAAGGCGCCGGCGAAGGGCGGCGGCGCCCCGGACACCGCCAAGCTCTCCTCCAAGATCGACGACCTGCTCGAGGAGAAGGTCGACGACCTGAACCTCGAACACCTGCGCGATCGGCTGCTGGCCTCGGTCCGCTCCCGGTTGGGGGTGGAGGACGCGCCGCAGGCGGCGCCGGACCTCTCCGCGCTCAAGGCCGAGCTCAAGGCCGAGCTGGCCCAGGCGCAGCCGGCGCCGGACCTGGACGCGCTCAAGGCGGAGCTGAAGGCCGAGCTGGCGAAGGCGCAGGCGGCCCCTGACCTGAAGGCGCTCAAGGCGGAGCTGAAGGCCGAGCTGGGCGGGGCGCAGGCGGCGCCCGACCTGGACGCGCTGAAGGCGGAGCTGAAGGCGGAGCTCAAGGCCGAGCTCAGCGCCGAGCTCGAGGGGGCGGCGCCCGCGCCGACCCCGACCGCGGCCACCGTCAGCGGCGGGGGCGCGCCGTCGCGCGAGGAGCTGCTCGAGATCCTCGACCTGGAGAAGATCGCGCGGCGCCTGGAGCACATGGCGATCCACCCCGTGCTCAAGGCGATCGACCAGCGCATGAAGTCCGCGAACCTGGACACCGTGGCCGAGGAGGCCGCGGAGAAGGCGATCTCGCGGCGCTTCAGCAGCGACGCCTTGGAGTCGCACGTGAGCAGCGTGGGCACGGTCGACGGACTGGACGACAAGCTGCGCGAGCTCGAGGAGCGGCTCGAGGCCAAGTTCGAGCACGCCGCGGGCGCGCCTGGCGGCATGCTCGAGGACGAGGCCGGCAAGCCGATCAAGCTCACCGAGGACCGGCACTTCCTCGCCCTCGCGCGCGAGGTCAAGACCCTGCGCGACTCCTTGAACCTCGTGGAAATGTTCAACAGCCGCGAGTTCAAGGAGATCTTCGACCGCCGCGTGAACCAGGTGATCAGCTACCTGCGCAACGACGCGATCCCCAGCGCGGTCAAGAAGGCCCTGCAGCAGGCCTGAGCCCGCGGCTCACTCACTCCCGCCCCTCGTAGCGACACGCGGGATCTTGGCAGGCGTGCAGGCGCACCCGCGGCGCGGCCGTGGGGTCGCGGGTCTGGATCGCCGCGCGCAGCGCCTCGAGCTCGGCGTCGCTGCGCGCGCCCGCCGGGCGCTCCGCGAGGGCGTCCGCCGAGGCCTGGGCCTCGTCCCAGCGCGCGAACTGCACCGCGCCCCAGGCGCGCACCAGGACGACGTCGACCCCCTCGGCCTCCAGCGCGTCGAGCTGGGCGAAGTGCGCGGCGGCGTCCCCTTGGGCCCGCAGCGCCTGGGCGCGCAGGAGCAAGCCCGGCGCGCGGTACTCCGCGGGGGCGTCCTGCTCCCAGCCAGGAGGCAGGAACCGCAGGATCAAGCTCGGGTCGTCGAGGTAGCCCGCGACCTGAGCGAAGCGGTAGGCGTGGCGCGCGAGCAGTCGGCGCCCGTCGGCGTCGGGGGCCGGCGCGCCGCGCAGGACCCGCTCGAGCAGCGCGCGGATCCGCGCGGGGCGCGTGGCGTCTTCCTTGAGCCACAGCCGCGCGAGGGCCAGGAGCGGCAACGTGTGCTGCGGCGGGTCGCCCACGGCGGCCACGTCCTCCTCGAGGCGCGCGAGCACCGCGCGCAGCTCGGGGCCGTGAAACAGGGCCTCGGGCGCGAGGAACAGGCCGTAGCACAGGGTCCAGAACGCGAGCCGCCCGGCGGAGGTCCCGTCCTCGGTGAGCTCGACCAGGAACCGCAGCAGGAGCATGAGCGAGGGGTCGTCCGTGGAGAAGGGGCGGTCGCGCAGCAGGTGCTCGAGCTCGTCCTGCAGGCGGGGGAGGCAGGCCGCGCGGAGCTCGGCCTCGGGGAGCTCGAGCTGCGCGGCGAGGGCGCGCAAGGAGCGCGCGCGCGCGAGCAAGGCCTGCGCGGCGCTCGGGTGCTGGCTCGGGGGGAGGGCGCGGAGCTCGCCCGCCCCCTGGTCGAACAGCCGGCGATCGGGAGCCTCGGGCGTGCCCACGGTCGTGGTGTCGCCGAGGCCGGCGAACAGCACGCTCGTCACCGTCGGCGGGGGGAGCTCGGAGACCCGGGCCTCGATCGCTGCGCGCAGCGCGCTCAGGCTGCGCTCGGGGACGGCGCCCGCCGGGAGGGACTCCAGGCGCTCGAGTTCGTGGGCGGCCTGGGTCCACCCTGCCCGGGCCACGTAGGCCCAGGCCAGGTGCTCGGAGTCCTGCACCCCGAGCTTGCGGATCACGAGCGCGTCGGCGAGGTAGGCGTCGGCCTCCCGCCCCAGGAGCGCGCGGTGCGCGAGCAGGCGCAGTTGGAGCGCGACCCTGCGCTGAGCCAGGGGCAAGCGCGCGACCCAGCGGGACGGCAGGAGCTCCAGGGCGCGCTGCGCGTCGCGCAGGTTCAGCGCCGCGCCGGCGGCGTAGAGCCGGAGGGCAGGGACGCCCAGCCCGCGCGCCTCGAGGTCGTCGAGCAGCGCGAGGGCCTCCGTGACCGGGGGCGACGAGCGGCGCGAGAGCAGCGCGGCCAACTGCGCCAGGGCATGCTCCCCGAGGGCGGCCTCGGAGCGCAGCCGCAGCAGGCGCTGGCAGAGGTCGTCGACCGGGTCGGAGTCGACCAGGGCCTGCGGCGCGCGCAGGCTCGCCTCGAGCAGGAGGATCAAGCGCTTCGGGTCCACCTCGGCCAGGGACAAGGCCACGTCGAGCAGGGGGACGGGGGCCGGGGGTCGTGCTCGAAGCGCCGGCTGGCGCAGGCGTCGGCCAGTCGGCGCGCGAGGAGCGAGGCCAGGCTCTCGCGGGCGCTGACGCTCAGCGCAGGGTCCTCGGCGGCCGCGCTGAGGCTGCCTGGGTGGCCTGGATCAGGCTCCGCACCCCGGCGTCGTCCCGCAACGGAGGGTGCTCGATCGCCGCCGTGAACAGGTCCGGGTCGCCTCGGGGCGGTCCAGCGGAGCGGGCTCCTCGACTGGAGCGGGGACGCGGGGACCCCGCTCGGCGGCTCCTGCCTCGCGGGCGC
The DNA here is from genome assembly GCA_041402045.1 of Planctomycetota bacterium. Lineage (GTDB taxonomy): Bacteria > Planctomycetota > J058 > J058 > J058 > JAGQRJ01. Next base: position 27,311 of record JAWKSZ010000085.1, read on the forward strand.
AGGGGCGGCCACGGGCTGGGGTGACGGCGTCCCGCGGCTCCAGGCCCACGCCCCCGCGATCGCGCAAGCGCAGGCGACGAGCGCGAGCGCGACCCGCGCGGGACGGCGGCCCGGGGCGTCCGGCGCGCGCAGGGCCGCGCGGAAGGCGACCGCGGTCGGGTAGCGCGCGCGAGGGTCCTTGGCCAACCCCCGCTGGACCACCGCGTCGAGCCAGCGGGGGACCGCGCGGTTCACCCGCCGCGGGGCGGGGGGCGGCGCGTGGAGCACGGCCTCGAGGGTCTTGAGCGGGGTCGAGCCCCGGAACGGGTCGCGGCCGGTGAGCGCGAAGTAGAGGGTGCCCGCGAGGGCGTAGGTGTCGACGCTGGGGCGGGAGACCCCCCCGGGGTCGAGGGCCTGCTCCGGGGCGAGGTAGCTCGCGGTCCCCAGGATCCCAGCTTCGCTGTGGGTCAGCGAGTCCTTGTCCAGGGGCTTGGCCAGCCCGAAGTCGGCGAGCTTGGCGCCGGTCGGGCCCAGGAGCACGTTGTCCGGCTTGAGGTCGCGGTGCAGGACCTGGCGGTCGTGCGCGGCGGAGAGCCCGGCGGCGACCTCGCCCAGGACGCGCACGGCGGTGCGCCAGGGCAAGGGACCCTCCGCTGCGACTCGCGCCCGCAAGGTCGGGCCGTCGACGAACTCGAACACGAGGAACGGCGCGGGCCCGACGAGCTGTCCGTCGAGCACGGTGACCAGGTTCGGGTGCTCGACCCCGCGCAGGGCGAGGCCTTCGCGGCGGAAGCGCTCGAGCAGCTCGGGGTTGGTGAGCAGCTCGGGCAGGAGGCGCTTGATCGCCACCGTGCGCCCGCTCGGCTCGTGGCGCGCGCGGTAGACCGCGCCCATGCCGCCGCGGCCGAGCTCCTCGAGGATCGTGTAGCTGCCCAACTGCCCGAGCACGCGCTCAGTGTGGCAGCCCAGGCCGGGTCATGCCTGCGAGCGGCGCGCGACTACGGCGGGACCGTGGGCCCGCCACCCGGCGGGTGCCGGCGCGGCCGGCGAGCGGCGAGCGGATTGGGCGGGGCTGTGGGCTCGCCACCCGGGGCGGTCGCCGGCGCGGCCGGCGAGCGGCGCGAGCGGATGCGGCGGGACCGTGGGCCCGCCACGGCGCGGCCGGCGAGCGGCGCGAGCGGATGCGGCAGGACTGTGGGCCCGCCACCCGGGGCGGTCGCCGGCGCGGCCGGCGAGCGGCGCGGGCGGATTGCGGCGGGATTGCGGGCCCGCCCCTGGGCGGTCGCTGGCGCGGCTGGCGGCGGCGCGAGCGGATGCGCGGGACGGTGGGCCCGCCACCCGGCGGCCGCCGGCGCGGCCGGCGAGCGGCGCGAGCCGGCGGGACGGCGGGCCCGCCACCCGCGCGGTCGCCGGCGCGGTCGGCGAGCGGCGCGAGCGGATGCGGCGGGACTGTGGGCCGCCACCTGGGCGGTCGCCGGCGAGGCCGGCGAGCGGCGTGACGGATGCGGCGGGACGGTGGGCCCGCCACCTGGGCGGTCGCCGGCGCGGCCGGCGAGCGGCGCGAGCGGATGCGGCGGGATGCGGGCCCGCCCCCGGGCGGTCGCCGGCGCGGCCGGCGAGCGACGAGGCGCGGGATGCGGCGGGACCGAGGGCCCGCCACCCGGGCGGTCGCCGGCGCGGCCGGCGAGCGGCGCGAGCGACTACGGCGGGACTGTGGGCCCGCCATCCGGGCGGTCGCCGGCGCGGCCGGCGAGCGGCGAAGCCGCGAGGCGGCAGCCGCCGGCGAAGCCGGCGGCGAGCTCCCTTGGGGTGAGCCCTCGGGGCGCGAGGGCGAGAGGTGGGACAGACCCCCTAGGAATTTTGCAGCTTCGCCTGGCTGAGGACCTTGGCGATCCGGCCCACGCCCTCGCGGATCTCCTCCTCGGGGAGCGCGTAGGAGAGGCGCAGGTGCGCGTCGGCGCCGAAGGCGCCGCCGGGGACGCAGGCCACGTGGGCCTCCTCGAGGAGCAGGTTCGAGAGGTCGAGGGAGCCCCCGATCGTGCGCCCGCCGAGCTCGGCGCCGTAGTAGCTCGAGACGTCGGGGAACGCGTAGAACGCGCCCTGCGCCTCGGGGACGGTGACGCCGGGGATCGCGCGCAGGGCGTCGAGCATGGTCGTGCGCCGCTTGCCGAAGGCCTCGCGCATGGTCGCGGCCTCGGGGTCGCCGTGGCGCAGGGCGCCCGCCGCCGCGGCCTGGGCCACGGCGCAGGCGCCGCTGGTCGACTGGCCCTGGATCTTGCCCGCAGCCTTGATCACGTCGACGGGCCCGACGCAGTAGCCGATCCGCCAGCCGGTCATGGCGTAGCCCTTGCTCACGCCGTCGACGAGGATCACGCCCTCGCGCACGCCGGGGTGCTCGACCGAGACCGCGCTGCGGTGGGTGACCCCGCCGAACACGAGGGAGCCGTAGATCTCGTCCGAGATCACGAGCACGCCCTTGTCGAGGGCCAGGCGCACCACGGCGTCCACGTCCTCGGGGGCGGCGACGGCGCCGGTCGGGTTGCAGGGCGAGTTCAGGATCAGGACCTTGACCCGGGGGCCGAGGGCGGCCTCGACGGCGGCGGGGTCGAGGCGGAACCCGTCGCTGGCGCGGGTCGGGATCGGCACCGGGCGCCCGCCGGCGAGCTGGACCATGGCCGGGTAGCTGACCCAGTAGGGGCTGGCGTAGGCGACCTCGTCGCCGGGGTCGACCAGGGTCTGGATCAGGTTGTAGAGGGTGTGCTTGGCGCCGTTGCTCACGAGCACCGCGCCCGCGTCGTAGCGCTGGCCGGTGGTCTCGGCCACCTTGTCCACGATCGCCTGGCGCAGCTCCGGGGTGCCCGGCACCGGCGGGTAGTGGGTCTCGCCGCGGTCGATCGAGGCGCGGCCGGCGTCCATGGCGGCCTTGGGGCTGACGAAGTCGGGCTCGCCCACCGAGAAGTTGATCACCGGGTGACCCGCCGCGCGCAGCTCGTTGGCCTTGGCGCTGAGGGCGAGGGTTTCACTGGGGGCGAGGTCGCGAACGCGTTGAGCCAGCCGTGCCATGAGGGGGCCTCCTTGGAGAGCGCGGAGTCTACCGCGTCGCCGGCGTCGGCGGGCGAGCCGCGGCGGGTCGAGGATTCCGCCACCCTGGCGCAAACGTCTGCGGTGTGGGGTAGAGTCCTCTCGATTCCGCCATGACCGAGACCCTCAACGGCCGCTACCAGCTCGACGCCGACCCCGACCCCGAGGCGGTCGCAGGGGCGACGTGCCTGCTCAGCGGACGGCGGGTCCAGCTCGGGTTCGCCCCGGCGGGGGACGCGCCGCGCGGGCGGCCCAGCCGCGTGCTGCACCCGGGTCTGCTCGAGGTGCTCGAGGTCGGGAGCGTGGAGGAGGGCCCGCCTGCGGTCCTGCGCCGCGGGTTCTGGGTGGTGGCCGAGCCCCCGGGCCCGGCCCTGGCCGCGCTGCTCGAGGCCGGCGAGGGCTT
>JAWKSZ010000086.1:0-30698 GCA_041402045.1 Planctomycetota bacterium
GCGGGCTTGCCGATCGGCGCGGGCACCGTGAGCTGGGTCAGCCCCTGCCCGCCATAGACGTTGCGGGTCCAGAGGTGCACCCAGCGCCCGGGGGGAAGCACCGCCTCCACTGTGCCCTGGCGCGGGTCGAGCACCGGGGCCACGAACAGGTCGTCGCCCAGCAGGAACTGGTCCTGGCGGCGCAGGAGTTCGGGGAACTGGGGCGCGACCAGCCAGGGGTGGCGCACCAGGGGCGCGCCCTGGGTCCAGGCCTCGAACATGAGCCGCTTGCGGTAGGGGAACAGCGCCTTGAACAGCCGCGACATGGCCGCGAAGTGGGCCAGGGTCTCGTCGTCGGTGTCGAGCTGGTGCCCCGCGTCGAGGACCAGCCCGCCGTGGGTGCGCAGCACCGGGGTGAACGCGTTGAGCTCGGTCCAGCGCAGGAACAGCTCCTTGGGCCGGGTGTAGAAGCGGAACGGCCCGACCGCGATCGAGGTGTAGCCGCCGACGTCCGAGTGGTTGAGCGAGATCCCCGAGATCCCCGAGCTCAACAGCGCGGTGAGGCTGCTCTTGAACCCGTCGTGGCGGTCCCAGGTCGTGAGCTGGTCCCCCGCCCACAGGAGCTGGGTCGTGCCCGGGGTGCGCGTGAACCCGCTGCGGCTGAAGACCACGACCTCGTCCGAGAGCCCGACCTCGCGGATCGCCTCCTGCTGGAGCTGTTGCCAGGCCACCGGATACTGGTTGTGGAAGCGCGCGGGGTCGCCGCTGTGGAGCTTGGCGTCGAAGGGCAGCGCCTCGCCGAAGTCGCCCATCCAGCCGCTGACGCCGGTCGCCAACACCTGGTCCTTGATCACCTGCTTCAGCCAGTTCCAGGCGTCGGGGTTCGAGAGGTCGACCAGCCCCGCGTCGAACCCGCCCTGGTCGATCTTGTGCGGGGTCCCGTCGGCGTTGTGCACGAGGTAGCCCCGGGCCAGCGCCTCGCGGTAGAGGTTGCGGGTGACGTTCGGCTTGCCGTCGACGTCCGAGAGGAACGGGTTCACGTAGCCCATGACCCTCAGCCCCTGGGCGTTCATGTCGCGCACGAAGCCGGGCCAGTCGGCGTAGGTCCCGGGGTCCGACTCCCAGTTCCAGTAGAGCCGCGTCCCGATCGGCGTCTGCCGCTCGCCGACCCAGTCCTGGAGGAACAGCCCGCTCAAGGCCGCGTTGTGCGCGCGCAGCTTGCCCACGGTGTCGAGCACCTTCTGGGTCCCGCCGGTCATGCCGATCACCGCGCCCTGGTGGATCCAGTCGGGGAGCATGCGCATGCGCCCGGCGTAGAGCGAGTAGGAGCGGATCAGCTCGAGGGGCGTCTCCCCCTCGAGGATCCGCGCGCGCAGCTCGTGGCTCAGGACCTCGCAGCTCACGCTCGTCTTCCCGCGCAGGTCGAACAGCGAGACCTCGCTGTTCTCCAGGCACAGCCCGCGAATCCGGCTGGTCATGAAGTAGGGCATGGGCGCGTAGGTCGTGGCCCAGCTCCCGCCCGCGCCGTTGAACAGCAGGTTCAACAGGAAGGTCAGCGGCTGCTTGCCGCGGCCGACCCCCTGCTCGCGGGCCAGCACGTGGAAGCGCCGTCCGCGCAGGTTCAGGTGGGTGAACTGCTCGCCGAAGCCGAGGAAGGCCTCGTCGGGCTCGGCGCTCATGCGCAGCCGCACCCGGTTGAAGCGGGTCTGGTCGTCGATCCGCGCCGAGAGCCCCAGGTGCCCGCCGGGCACCAGACGCAGGAGCACGCCGTAGGCGACCGAGTCCTGGCCGTCGGCGGTGGTCAGGGTCCCGCGGAGCATGAGCCCCTGCGGCGTGGCGCGCACGAGGTCCAGCGACTGACGCCGCGTGCGAGCCCGGGTCGACTCCCGCAGGCGGAAGGTGCCGCGCGCGCCCTTGAAGCGCACGCCCACGTCCAGGGCCTCGACGAAGTCCTCACCGGCAGGCGTCGCGAACACTTCGCGGCCGCTGGCCCCCAGGCGCACCACGAGCCGTCCGCCGCCGTCGGGCTCCCAGGCAGCCACGAACCCGCCCAGGGCGGCCGAGGTCGCCGGGGGGAGCGGGCCCACCAAGCCCTGGGCTCCGACCGCGCCCGCGCTCAGGCCGATCAGGAGCAGCAACGCTGCGCAACGCGTCATGATCTCGAACCTTCTCCTCTAAGGCTCTCCAGCTCCCCTGAGTTTTGCAAGCCGAGTGCCACCCTAAGTGCGGCCGTGACAACCGTGCGTGTCAGGTGGGGACCGCGCTGCGTTCCATCCCGGGCCCCGCTGGGTGCAGTTCAGCCCTCGCGCAATCGCGCCGCGAAGGCCGCGAGGGACGGCCGGGCGCTGGGGTCCTTGTGCAGCGCCTCGAGCACGCAGGCCTCGAGCGCCGGGGAGACCTCGACCCCCCGCTCCCGCGGGGGCGTCGGCGGGTCCTCGAGCACCGCGGCCACCCAGGCCCTGACCTGTTCGCCCAGAGGGAACGCCGGCTCACCGACCCAGCCCAGGTAGAGCAGGGACGCCAGGCCATAGACCAGCCCCGCCTCCGGCGGGCGGGCCCCCGCCCGGACGACCTCCGGCGGCGCGTGGACCAGGGCCTGGGGCGTCTCCTGCGGCACGTCGCGCAAGAGCTCGGCCCGCGCCAGCTCCGACTCGGCCTGGCCCGCCCACAGCCCGACCAGCCGCGGGGAGCCGCGGTTGATCCGCAGCGAGTCCGGGCGTAGGAGGAGCACCGAGAACTCTGGCGCGGTCCAGGGCTCGAGCAGCTCGGCCGCGTCGGCGATCAAGGTCGCCTGCCGCGGCGGCGAGTGCTCCCGGGCCCAGGCCAGGAACGGTCGTCCCGCGACCCAGGCCTCCCGCAGGCACACGGAGCTCGAGGCCAGGAGGAACCCCCGCGGCTCGGCGACGAAGGGGTGGCGGGGCTGGAGCCGCAGCGTACGCTCGAGGCGCTCGTGAGCGGGCGCCCGCGCGGCGTTCCCCAGGCGCAACGCCCGCAGCACCTCTCGCGCGCCGGTGAGGTCCAGCGCCTCAAAGGTGCGCGTGCCGAGCCCGCGCAGCGCGCGCAGCTCCGTGTTCCGCTCGACCCAGTCCGCGGCGTGGAACCAAGGACGGCCCCCCCGCGGGATCCCGGAGAGCGCGAGCGGCGGAGGCGGCAGGAGGGGCAGCGGCTCCTCCGGGCCGAGCGCGTCTGCCGCGAGGTGCTCGCGGGCCAGGGCTCGGGCGCGGCTGGCCGCCGGAGGTGGCAGGGCGAGGGCCGGGGGGTGGGCGAAGCAGGCCACGGCCGCCGCGCGCGCGGCGAGCGCCGCAGGGCTCAGCCGCCAGTGCGGGGCCGCGTCGAGGGCCCCGTAGAGGCGCAGGACCGCCTGGCGCGCTGCCCCCGCGGCCTGGGCGCTCGGGGCCTCCAGCCAGGCCTGCGCTGCCTCGGCGCAGGCCTGGGCGTGCGGGGACTCGTCGACGACCAGGCGCGGGAGCACGCGGAAGCTGGTGATCCCGGAGGTGAGGCGCGGGCCCCCCAGGTAGACGCGCTCCTGCGGGCGCACCCGGACCCGCCCGGTCACCCGCTCTCGCTCCAGGTAGGTCCCGTTCCTGCTCCCCAGGTCCTCGACCTCGACCTCGCCCTGGGCGTCGACCACGAGCCGGCAGTGCACCGCGGAGACCCGCTGCACGGCGACCTGCACGTCGGCGGCGCCGCTGCGCCCGATCACGAGCGAGTCCCCCGGGTTCAGCAGGCGCGGCGCCGGGGCCAAGGCCCCGTGGCCCGCCCAGAGCTCGAGTCCCCCGGTCCGCGCCGGCGGCGGACCGAGGTCGCGGACCAGCGTCAGCGCGACCCGCACCACGAACTCCCGGGGCATGGCGCTGCTCCCCGCGCACCAGGCCACGTCGTCGTCTGGGCCCGCGGCCTCGGGGCGCACCGCGGCCGCCGCGGGGTCCCCCAGGTAGGCGGCCACGGCCAGGCGCTCCTCGTCGAGGGTCCCCAGGCGCAGGCGCTTCTGGATCCAGGCCACGCCGGCCTCGACGTCTCCGCCCGCCGCGCGGCGCTCCAGGTCTCGCAGGCGCTCGTCGCCCACCTGGGCTCAGCGCTTGGACGCCGCCAGGACCAGCTCGGCCAGGTCCAGGTCCAGCTCCGGCTGGAAGTCCTCGGGGAAGTCCGGCGTGAAGTTCATGGCGCCCGAGTCGTTCTTGAGCAGCGACAGCGCCGCGGGGCGGTCGCGCTTGCCCTGCTCGGTCGCCGCGCTCTGCACCCGGCCCTGGCCCAGGATCATGTGCCCGCTCGCGCCCTCGCCCTGGATCGCCAGGGTCCCGGTGCGCCCCTGGAACGCGATCGTCTGCACCATTTCCAGGAGCTCGCGCTGGGTCTCGAAGTTCTTCACGCTGATCTGGCGCCGGTCGAGCCCGCGCAGCGTCGACTCCGCGCCCTGCTTGGGCCCGGCCAGCCCCAGGCCCGGGTCGGCGAAGCCCTGCACGTCGACGAAGGGCTGCGCCGCGCGGCTGAGCGCGACCTCGAGCTGCTCCGCCGAGGAGAACCGGTCCTCGGGCTTGACCGCCATGCAGCGCGAGACGACCGCGCCCACCTCCGGGGGCAACCCCGCCACGCGGAAGGCCTCGACCTCGCCGCGCAGCACGCGCTGCATGAGCTGCATGCCCTTGAGCTCGGCGAAGGGGACCTCGCCCCGGAGCATGTGGTAGAGCGTCGCGCCGAAGGCGTAGAAGTCCGCGCGGTGGTCGGCGTGCTTGGCCCCGGTCACCTGCTCCGGCGGCATGTAGTGCACCGTGCCCAGGCTCTCCTCGGGCCCGGTCATGTGCCCGGTCAGGTTCCAGAGGTCCTTGGCGATCCCGAAGTCGGCGATCTTGGGGTGCCCGTCGCTGGTGAGCAGGATCCCGCCGGGCTTGAGGTCGCGGTGCACGATCCCCTCGGCGTGGGCGGCCTTGAGCGCCTGGACCACCTCGAGCCCGATCCGCAGCCCGAGGGGCAGGGGCAGCCGGCCCTGACGCACGATCACGTCCAGGAGCAGCGGGCCTCCCACGTCTTGCATGACCAGGTACAGCGCCTGCGGACGCCGCTGCACGTCGAGGAGCTCGATCACCCCCGGGTGCCGCAGCTTGCTGCGCGCGCGCACTTCGTTCTGGAAACGCACCACCTTCTTCTCGGGGATCCCGGCCACCAGCGGCAGGGCCTTGACCAAAACGCGCTGCCCCCGCGGGCTCACCGCGTGGAACACCGGGACGAGCTCGGTCGAGAGCGGGTTCTTGCGCCCGATCCGGTAGCCGTCGTGCTGCAGGACCTCCGCCAGCATGCGCTCGGCGCGGGTCAGCTCGACCTCCACCGGCGGCTCGTAGTCGGCGCGGATCCCGACGCCGCCCACCGCGATCACGTCGCCGGGGTTCACCGGGGCGCGGGTGATCGGGCGGCCGTTCAAGTAGGTCCCGTTGGCGGAGCGCAGGTCCTCGACCCACACCTGGTTCTGGGAGAAGAACAGCGCGCAGTGCTGACGGCTGATCCGGGCCGCGTTCACGGTGAGGTCGGCCTGCGCGCCGCGGCCCAGGACCAGGCGCTGCTCGGGGACCAGCTCGAAGCGGCGCACTCCGCTCCCAGCGCTCAGGGTGACCCAGACGGTTTGCGGCACGACTCCCGTTACGGCCCGACGTTTCCGCACTGCATTCGCACGCGCACGGGGTCGGCTCTCTCGCGAGCCATCTTAGCGCGGACCCCCGTCGCGGTGGAGGGCGCCAGTCGGAGGCGGCCTGCTACCGCCTTCCAACCGGCGCTGATAGCATTCCAGGCTTACGAGAGGAGCCTCCCATGAGCGTCAGCGTGGCCCAGGGCACGACCATCACGCAGCGCTTCCTCCAGCGCGCCCGCGAGCAAGGCGGCCAGGTCGCCTTGCGGCGCAAGGTCGCCGGGCGCTGGGAGGAGATCACCTGGCGCGGCTACGCCGACGCCGCGCGCAAGATCGGGCAGGGGCTGCTCAAGCTCGGCCTGGAGAAGGGCCAGGCGGTGGGGATCCTCTCCGAGACCCGCGCCGAGTGGGCCTTCAGCGACATGGGGATCCTCTGCGCCGGCGGCGTGACGGTGCCGATCTACCAGTCGAGCCTGGCCGACGACGTGCGCTACATCCTCGAGGACGCCGAGGTGCGCTTCCTCCTGGTCGAGGACCTCGGGCAGTGGGCCAAGGTCCGCCCCTTCCTCGGCGAGCTCGAGAAGCTCGACAAGCTGGTGATCTTCGACACCAGCGACACCCCCGAGGCCAAGGCCGCCGACGTCCCCTTCGCCGACGAGCCCAAGGTCATGACCCTCGACGACCTGCTGGCGCTGGGCGAGGACCGCGAGCTCTCCGAGCGCTTCGACGCCGCGGCCCAGGCTGCGACCCCCGACGACGTGGTGACCCTGATCTACACCTCGGGCACCACCGGCAAGCCCAAGGGCGTGATCCTGACCCACGAGAACGCGAGCTCGGAGTGCGAGGCCCTCGAGAGCGCGATCCAGGTCGGCCCCGACGACGTGACCCTCGCGTTCCTGCCCCTGGCCCACGTGTTCGCCCGCGCGCTGCACTGGCTGCAGGTCGCCGTGGGCTATCAAGTGGCCTTCGCCGAGTCGATCCCCAAGGTCGTCGAGAACATGGGCGAGATCCGCCCGACGTTCTTCGCCGCGGTCCCCCGGGTCTACGAGAAGATCCACACCGCGGTCAGCGGCCAGATCGACGCGCTCACCGGGTTCAAGGCGAAGTACGTCCCCTGGGCCCTGGACGTGGCCCTCTCCCGGCAAACGCTCCTGGCCGACGGCAAGAGCCCCGGCCTCATGAGCGGGCTCAAGCTCAAGCTGGGCGGGCCCGCGCTCAAGAAGCTCAGCGTGGGCCTCGGGCAGAAGGTCGGCGGACGCATGCGCTTCTTCGTCTCGGGCGGCGCCCCCCTGAGCCCGGCGATCGCCGGGTTCTTCCGCGTGCTCGGGTTCACGATCTACGAGGGCTACGGCCTGACCGAGACCACCGCGGCCACCCACATAAACACCCCCGACCACTACAAGCTCGGGACCGTGGGCCGGGTCGTGAAGGGCGTCGAGCAGAAGATCGCCCCGGACGGCGAGATCCTCGTGCGCGGCGGCGTGGTCATGCGCGGCTACCACAACCGCCCCGAGGACACGAAGGAGGTGCTCACCGACGACGGCTGGTTCCACACCGGGGACATCGGCGAGATCGACGGCGAGGGCTTCCTCAAGATCACCGACCGCAAGAAGGACCTGATCATTACCGCCGCGGGCAAGAACATCGCCCCGCAGATCGTGGAGAACCACGTCAAGACCCACCCGCTGATCAGCCAGGTGTGCCTGTTCGGGGACCAGCGCAAGTTCTGCGTGGCCCTGATCACCGTCGACGAGGAGCAGGTCCGGGCCAAGCTGCAGGCCGACGGGGTCGAGGCCGCCGCGGAGCTGGCCCAGCTCGTGGCCCAGCCCGAGGTCAAGGCCTACTTCCAGAAGGCGATCGAGGAGAAGAACGCGGCCCTCCCCAGCTACGAGACGATCAAGTACTTCGAGCTCCTGCCCCAGGAGTTCGAGGTCGGCCACGAGCTGACCCCCTCGCTCAAGGTCAAGCGCAAGGTCGTGGCCGAGAAATACGGCGAGCTCGTCGCCAAGCTCTACGGCGCCCACGGCGGCTAATCGAGACGACGAGCGCCACCCCGGAGGGCGACGCTCGTCGATCGAGAGCGACGGAAGAGAAGGAACGGAAAGAACCGGCTCGGCGAGCTCAGTTGCCGCCGAGGGCCTGGTTGATCCCCTGGGGCGCGAGGCGGTGGGACTCGACGGTGAAGGCCGCCCCTTGCTCGCCCTCGAGCACGCTGCGGCCGGTGAGGAGCACCCGGGCGCCGTCGCCGTAGGCGCGGAGCGCTTCGACGACCGAGGCCGGGCGCAGGCGCGTGGTCACGTTCGCCTGGCCGTCGCGCACCTGGACCAGGGTCTCGCTGGAGGCCGGGTCGGGGTGGGGCACGATCGAGACCGTGACCTCGCGCTCGCGGGTGGCGAAGGGGACCGCCGCGGCCTTGAAGCGGATCGAGTCCAGGAGCGCGAGCAGCCCGTCGACGCCCTGGCTGGGGTCGACGTGGTCGCGGTAGCCGTCGCCGCCACGGACCGCGCCGTCGGTGCCTTCGACCGTGAGCGAGAAGTGGACCAGCGGGCGGGAGACGCGCCCGAGGTGGGTGGTGTAGGTCTGGTGTCCTTCGCGGCGGACTCGGCGCACGAGCTGGATCAGCTCGTGCTGGGTGGCGTCGTCCAGCTCGTAGCTCAGCGTGTGCGGCCCGCCCCCACCCCGAGAGCCCACGACGGTGGCGCGGGCGCGGGTGGAGGTGGGGTCGTCGATCGTGAGGGTCGCGCGCTCGAGCTCGAGGCCCAGGCTGCGGGTCTCGAGCTCGTAGACGATCTTGGTGAAGGTCGGCGCCTCCTGCGCGCGCGCACACACGGCGGCGGCGAAGGTCAGGGCGCACAGGGCGCTGAAGCGGTTCGGGAGGTTCATGGGGGCCTCTTGGGGAGGGTGTGGGGTGGCTGGAGCCCGGAGTGGGCCCCGTCTATCCAGGGGTTCCCCCTGCGCCGCCGGATCGCGCACTTTTTCTGGCCCGCCCCCCGCGCGACCTCGAGGTGGACGCCCCGCGTATCCTCGGGGCGTGTCCAACCCGAGCCCCTGCGGCCCCCGCCCGCTCCCGGTGATCTCCTCCGCCCCCCCGCCCGCGCCGCGGCGCTCGCGCATGGGCTGGTGGCGCGCCGGGGTGCTGCTCACGGTCCACGCGCTGATCGCCGCGCACATTGCGCACTGGCTGGCCACGGGGCGGACCCTGACCCCCCTCGAGCCGTCGGAGGCCATGCAGCTCGGGACCGAGGGCTGGGTCAACGCGGGGCTGATCTTCTTCGCGCTCACCCTCCTGAGCACGGCGGTCGTCGGGCGCTTCTTCTGCGGCTGGGCCTGCCACCTGGTCGCGCTCCAGGACGGCGCGCGCTGGCTCCTCAAGCGCGTGGGCGTCACGCCCCGGCCGCTGCGCTCGCGGGCCCTGGCCTTCGCCCCGCTCCTGGCCGCGCTCTACATGTTCGCCTGGCCGGTGATCCAACGGATCCGCGCGCAGCAGCCCTTCGACGGCGGGCTGCACCTGACCACGAGCGGGTTCTGGGACACCTTCCCCACCTGGCCCGTGAGCCTGGCGACCTTCGCCACCTGCGGGTTCCTCTGCGTCTACCTGCTCGGATCCAAGGGCTTCTGCACCTACGCCTGCCCCTACGGCGCGCTGTTCGGCCTGCTCGACCCCCTGGCCCCCGGGCGGATCCGGGTCAGCGACGCCTGCAACCACTGCGGGCAGTGCACGAGCGTGTGCTCCTCCAACGTGCTCGTGCACGCCGAGGTGCGGGACTACGGGACGGTCAAGGACCCGGGCTGCATGCGCTGCCTGGATTGCGTCGCCTCTTGCCCCACCGGCGCCCTGTCCTTCGGCTTCGGCGCGCCCGGGGTCCTGACCCGACCGCGCCAGGACCCGGCGCCGCGCAAGGGGATCGGCTGGCGGGTCGAGCTCCTGCTGGTCGTCGTGTTCGCCGCGGTGTTCGCCGCGTTCTACGGGCTCCTGGGCTGGGTCCCGTTCCTGTTCGCCCTGGGCCTCGCCGGCTGCGGCGCGGCCTTGGCCTGGGTTGCGCTCAAGCTGCTCACCCGGCCCAGCGTGAAGCTCGGCGGCTGGGCGCTCAAGCGCGCCGGCGCGCGCACCCGGCTGGGCACGGCGTTCCTCGCGCTGGGGGTGCCCGGCGGCGTCCTGCTCACGGCCTACGCGGCCGCGCTCCAGGGGTTCGAGGCGCGGGCCGCGAGCCTGCACGACGCCACCGGCGCGATCCGCCCCGGGGGCTGGGACGACCACCTGCTGCGCACGTCCCGCGGCGAGCGGCTGAGCGCGCCGGAGCTGGAGCAGGTGCAGGGCGCCCTCGCCGCCAGCCAGCGGGTCTCTGCTTGGAGCCCGATCGACACGTCGGAGAACCTGCGGCGCCTGGCCTGGCTGCACCTGCTCGCGGGCGACGACGCCGAGGCCGAGGCCGCGCTGAGCGCGCTCCTCGCCGCGCACCCCGACGCGGCGAACGTGCAGTGGAACGCGGGCAACTTCTACGCCGCCCACAACCGCCCCGACGAGGCCGAGGCGGCCTACCGCGCGGCCCTCGAGCTCGCCCCCGCCGAAGCCCCCGGGCGCTACTACGCTCTGGCCCAGCTCTTGCTCAGCCGACGGCAGCTCGAGCCGGCGCTCGAGGTCCTGCGCCAGGGGATCGCGCACACCGACGGACACCCCGAGGTGGGCCTGCTCCACCACCTCCTGGGCGAGCTCCTGGCCCAGACCGGCGACCTCGAGGGCGCGGTCGCGGCCCTCGAGCGCGCGCTGGACCGCGCGCCAGAGCACCCCGAGACCCTCCACTTCCGCCTGGGCAACGCCCTCTGCCAGGTCGGGCGCCACGCCGAGGGCGCCGCGCACTACGAGGCGATCCTCGAGCTGCACCCCGGCGACCCGCGCCTGCACCACGTGGCCGGGCTGGCCTGGGTCGACGCCGGCGAGCCTGCGCGCGCGCGCCCGCACCTCGAGGCGATCCTGCCCGCCGACGGCTTCCGCGACCCGGAGGTGCTCAAGGCCCTGTCCGACGTGCTCGAGGCCCTGGGCGAGACCGCCCGCGCGGCCGAGCTCCGCGCCGAGTGGGAGGCCCTGCGCCGCGGGCGCTAGCCGCACTCCAAACGGCTCGGCGGATTGGAACCCCGATTCGCTCGCACGCCTTCCCGGGGCGGGACACCCTGTGCGCATGAACGCTCCCTCCACTGCCCGTCGTGCTCGTGCCCCCCGTGCCTGCGTCGTGTGCGGCGACCCGGTCGCCGCCCTCTCGCCCTGCCCTTCGTGCCGGGTTCCCGACCACGCGGCCTGCGCCCCGCACGCCGCGAACTGCGGCGCGCTGGGCTGCCCTGCGGGATCGCACACTCCGGGCACCGCCACGGAGGAGGCGCCCGCGCGGGACGCGACGTGGAGCAACGCCATGCCCGGCCGGAACCGCGTAGGGCATTGCGCCGGCTGCGGCGAGCGCCTGGATCCACGCGACACGTCCTCGTGCATGCGCTACGGCTGCGACGCCTCGTATCACCGACGGTGCGCCTCGGGCACGCGCTGCGTGGGGTGCGGCTACCTCCTGGGTGAGTTCCACGCGCCCTGGCCCACCACCCTGCTCCTGTTCGCGGGGCTCTACACGCTGGGTTCGAGCCTGGTGGTCTACACGACCTTTCCCGTCGTGCACCAACTCTCGACCCGTGCGCTCCTGCTGCTCGGGGCTTTTGGCCCGCTCGCGGTCGCGCTGGGGATCTATGCGTGGACCCGGGAGCGATACCGAAATCACAGCGTCGCGATCAACGGTCCGCTCGCCCTGGGCAACGTGTTGCTCGCGGTGACCGTGATCGCAGGGTGCTCCGGCATGGCCTTCTTCCGGAAGGGTCAGTCGGGCATGGGGAGCGTGCTACTCGGCGTCGCAGCGCTCGGCTTCGTGTTCCGACGCCTGTTCCACGCGGAGACAGGACGCTACTACTGAGCGCGCGGCAGCGCCTTCAGTTCGCGTAGAGCTGGAGCCCCTCGGCCACCGCGTCGGCCAGGCGCAGCGTCGTGTCCAGGTCCGGGTGGCGGAGCATGACGAACCCGTCCGAGAGCAAGGTCTGCTTCCAGTCGCGGCGCGGCGCGCCGATCGGGCGCAGCTCGTGGCGCACCAGCGCGGGGCCCAGGTCCCGCTCCAGCGCGCCGAGGCCGCGGATCGCGTGGATCCGGCCTTGGCCCTGGGCGCGCTTGAAGACCATGGCCACGTTGTAGCGCCGCTGGACGGGGCGCGAGAGCCGCCCGTGGCGCAGGACCTCGCCCCAGGCGCGGTAGACGTCGAAGTCGCAGGTGCGGTTCATGAGCTCGCCGGAGTTGCCCCCTGGCGGGCGACAGGTGACGCACGTTCACCCGACACCCCGATGCACCCGTGCACCCACTGCGGGGGAGACGGCGTCCGGGCGGACGACGCCAAC
Source organism: Planctomycetota bacterium (assembly GCA_041402045.1). Lineage (GTDB taxonomy): Bacteria > Planctomycetota > J058 > J058 > J058 > JAGQRJ01. Next base: position 12,017 of record JAWKSZ010000086.1, read on the forward strand.
ACCTGCTTTCACTGCGGCGTGCCGTTTCACCTCGAAGTGTACCTTCCAGGCCCGCCGCTGCCCCTGCGGGGGCGCTTGGTCATGTCGGAGGCGCGCAGGCCACTCATGCTCGTGTGGGCGTGCGCGCTATGGAGCCTCGGCGCAGTGTCATTAGTGCTCGCGACGTGGCCCGTCGTGCTGCACCCGTTGACGACCCGCGCGCTGCTCCTCGCCGGCGCCTTCGGGCCGGTGGCGCTCGGCGCGGCGGCGTATGTCTACTCCAGCGCCGTCGTCCCCGCCGACCGACGAACGTGAACCGCCGGCTCCTCCTGGGAGGTCTGGCGCTCCTCCTGGCGACCGCGGGGCTGGGGCTGTGGGTGGCGACTCGGCGGCCAGCCCGGGTGGGATCTCCGCGGGCTTCCTCGGACTGTGCGCGTTCCTGCTGGCGTTGCGCGCGCGTGCGCGAGATCGGAACTGAACTGGCGCGCCGACTTCTGGCGCGAAGCCACGACCCCTAGGCACACCGGGCGCTAGGGGGCTCAGTTCGCGGCCAGAGCTGGAGCCCTCGGCCACCGCGTCGGCCAGGCGCAGCGTCGTGTCCAGGTCCGGGTGGCGGAGCATGACGAACCCGTCCGAGAGCAAGGTCTGCTTCCAGTCCCGGCGCGGGGCGCCGATCGGGCGCAGCTCGTGGCGCACCAGCGCAGGGCCCAGGTCCCGCTCCAGCGCGCCGAGGCCGCGGATCGCGTGAATCCGGCCCTGGCCCTGGGCGCGCTTGAAGACCATGGCCACGTTGTAGCGCCGCTGGACGGGGCGCGAGAGCCGGCCGTGGCGCAGGACCTCGCCCCAGGCGCGGTAGACGTCGAAGTCGCAGGTGCGGTTCATGAGCTCGCCGGAGTTGCCGCCCGGGGGGCGACAGGCGATTTCGCCGAACACGACCTCGTCGTCGGGGGTGTGGAACCACTCCATGTGGGTCAGGCCGGTGTCGAACTCGAGCGCCGCGAGCACGCGCTCGCACATGGCCTGGGCGCGGGCGAACACCGGGGCGTTCAGGTCGCGCAGCGAGATCGTCTGCGGGCTGACCGACTCCACCGAGCGCGCGGTGAGCATGTCCGGGCGATACAGCTCCACGTTGCGGAACAGGATCTTGCCCCCGGCGCTCAAGGTGTCGAAGGTGTATTCCGTGCCGCGCACGAACTCCTCGACCATGTACGCGCCGGCGCCGAGCCGCGGGAGGAGCGCCTCGAGCTCCGCGGCGGAGTCGACGCGGTAGGTGTCGGCGGAGCCCGCGCCGGCCACGGGCTTCACGATCAGGGGGAAGCCCGTGTGCTCCGCGGCGGCGCGGACCTCGGCGGCGCTGGCCGCCCGCGCGTGCCGCGGGTTGCGCACCCCGGCGCGGTCGAGGGCCTCGCGCATGAGGTGCTTGTCGCGGAAGCGCGCGACCTGCGCGGGCTTGAGCCCGGGGAGCCCGAAGGCCTGGCGCACCTGGGCCGCGAGCTCGACGCCCGCCTCCCACAGGCACTCGACCCGGTCGAGCTTGACCGGGCGACCGCCCAGGCGCACGTCCCAGCCGCGCAGCGCGCGGATCAGGGCGGGCGCGTCCCACAGCGTGGGCACGTGCAGGTAGGCGGCGAGGCCCTCGCGCGCGACCTGGGGCACGCTGGCCAGGGGCTGGTCGCCCACGCCGAGGACCCGCACACCGGCCTGGGCCAGCCCGCGCACGAAGTAGGGGATCTCGGCGGGGAAGCCGGGTTGCAGGACGAGCACGTTCATGGAGACCTCGGAGGAAGGCGGAGTGTAGCCGCGCCAGTCGGCGCGGGGCCAGGCCCGGGGGCAAGGGGTATGATCCCCTCGTGGATCCCTTGCTCGGACGCACGATTGGCGGGCTGAGCCTCGAGCGCAAGCTCGGGGCCGGCGGCATGGCCGCGGTCTACGCGGGCCCCGACAGCGAGGACGGCGGCGCGGTCCGCGCGATCAAGCTGCTCTCCGTCGCCAGCCACGATCACCTCAAGGCGCGCTTCGAGCGCGAGGCCAAGATCGGCCACCGCTTGAACCACCCGCTGTTGGTGGGGGTCACCCGCTACGGCGTCTCCGGCGACTACCACTACATGGTCATGGACTTCGTCGACGGCGAGGACCTGGCCCACGTGCTCAAGCGCGAGGCGCCGCTGGAGTGGGCGCTCGTGGCCGGGATCGGGCGCGACATTGCCCAGGCGCTGGCCGCCGTGCACGAGCTCGACCTGGTGCACCGCGACCTCAAGCCGCAGAACGTGCTGCTCGACACCACCGGGCGCGTGCGCCTCGCCGACTTCGGGCTCGCGAGCTGGCGCAGCGGCCCCGAGGAGCTGCAGCGGGTGGGCGACCTGTCCCTGACCCGCACCGGCGACGCGTTCGGGACGCCGATGTACATGGCGCCCGAGCAGTTCACCGACGCCAAGAGCGCGACCGCCTCCGCCGACCTCTACGCCCTGGGCGTGCTCCTGTTCGAGGCCCTCGCCGGGCGGGTGCCGTTCCACGCGAGCAACGCCCACGACCTCTCGCGCCTGCACTGCGAGGTCGAGCCCCCCGACCTCGAACCCCTGGCCAGCGACGCCCCTGTCGAGCTGCGGGTCCTGATCCAGGAGCTCCTCGCCAAGCACCCCGACGACCGCCCGCTGCAGGCCAGCGAGGTCGCTGAGCGCCTGGGGGCGCTGGCCGAGCGCGGCAAGGCGACGCCGCTCAAGCTCCAGGGCAGCACGCCCTCGGGCACCGCGTTCCGGCCCCAGGGCCTCGAGACCCCGCGCCCGACGGTGGGCCTCTCCAGCGCCGGGCGCGGCCTGGGCTGGTTGGGGGCGCTCTTGGTCCTGGGCGGCGCGCTGCTCTTCGCCTGGCAGCAGCGCTGGGTGCACCGGGTCTTCGCCAGCGACGTCGAGCGCGACCGCTACGCCGCGATCCTGCGCGCCGCCGAGCTCGCCAGCCAGGAGCCCCAGGCCTACGTCGACGCCCTCGAGGCCCACGTGCGCGACGTGGGCCCCCAGGGCTGGCTCAGCGCCGAGGTCCAGCGCCGGCTGGAGACCCCGGTGCACCTGCACGAGTCGATCTACTTCGTGCCCGAGACCGGCGCCGACGAGCAGCTCGTCGCGATCCCCGCAGGCACCTACACGATCGGGGTCGAGGGCGGGGACGGCGAGTCCCGCACCAAGCGCCGCACGGTCACGCTCTCGGGGTTCCTGATCGACCGCGCCGAAGTGGGCAACGCCGAGTACCGCCGCTTCGTGGCCCGCTTTCAGGCGGCCGGGGTCGCGCCCCTCGACCCCTCGGTCGCGGTGGGCGCGGTGGTCGAGCGCTCGAAGCAGCGCAGCCCCGACCCCGCGGGTCCGGTGGTCGGGCTGTCGGCCTACGAGGCCACGCAGTTCGCCGAGTTCTACGGACGCCGGCTGCCCAGCGAGGCCGAGTGGGAGGTCGCCGCGAGCTGGGACCCCGCCGCCGCCAAGCCCCGGCGCTACCCCTGGGGGAGCCTCGAGCCCGACGCCGCGGAGCGCAAGTTCTTCGCGAACCTCGCCTTCGCCGACTACGGCTACGTCAACGACGCGGGCGAGTTCGTCAACGAGTTCACGCCCTCGGGGCACTTCGAGTTCGACCGCTCCGAGTTCGGGCTCCTCGACTGCGCCGGCAACGCCCGGGAGTGGTGCCAGGGCAGCCTCCCGCTCCCCGGCCCCCAGCCCCTGCGCGGCGGCTCGATCTACAGCGATCGCGCCGACGCCGTGGAGCTGACCCACCGCGCCGAGTCCCTCCCCACGGAGCGTCCCCCGGACGCCGGCTTCCGCACGGTCCTCCCCTTCGCCAACTGACCGACGCCGAGCGGCTCCGCCGCGCGACCGCGCCGACACGCCAGGGAGGAACACGGAGACACGGAAGCCACGGAGGTCCCGCCCACCGCTCACGCTCCCCTGTGTTCACACCCCACATGGGAGCTCCGCTCAGGCGCGAGCGCAGGGCTCATACGACCCCGACCACGGCCTCCACCAGGGCCCCCGACGCGTCCGCCCCGTGCAGCCGGCTGCGGGTGAGCGCGTAGACCGCGGACTCCGACAGCCCCGTCCAGGGCAAGGCCACCAGCCGCTCCCCGTAGCCGTGGCCGGTGACCACACGCTCGGGGAACACGCCGAGGAGCCCGGCCTTGGCGCAGGAGGCCATGGCCGCCTGCATTTGATCCACGCGCAGGACGACACGCCGCTCGAGCTCGAGGGGCCAGTCGTCGAGGGGCGGGCCAGGGACGAGGGGCGGGGCCACGAACGGGTGCGCGAGCAGGTCCGCGGTGCGCACCCGCTTGCGCGCGGCCAACGGGTGGTCGCGGCCGCAGTAGACGCGGTTCGGAAACGTCCCGAGCTTGACCAGGTCGAGGCCCGGGCGGCGCACCGGGGTCTCGAGCAGCGCGACGTCGACCTCGCCGCGCAGGAGCAGGTCCGAGAGCGGCGCGCTCCCGCTGGAGCCGAGCTGAGGCGTGACCCGCGGGTGCGCGGCCAGGAACGCGGGGAGCGCCTCGACCAGGAGCGTGGTCGCGAGCTGGCTCACACTCACCACGCGCAGCGGCCCCGAGAGCTCGGGGTCGAGCAGGCCCTCGACGCCGTCGTCGAGGCGGCGCATGGCGTCGCGCACCGCGCGCAGGAAGGCCTGGCCTTCGTCGTTGAGCACGATCCGCCGTCCGCGCCGCGCGAACAGGGACAGGCCCAGGCGCTCTTCGAGCTGGCGGATCGCGCGGGAGAGCGCTGACGGCGTGAGGTGCAGGCGCTCTGCGGCGCTGGGCAGGTGCTCGGTCTCCGCCACCGCGCGGAACGCGGGGAGGTAGGGCCACACCTCGGTCAGTCGCAGCAGGCGGTCCACGCAACCATTCACTCAAACGCAACGTGCTGTGAAAAGCATTGAGTTGGATTACTCGACGCCGTCGGCCGATCCTTGGGCCCGTTGGCGCAGCGCGTAACGCCGCCTGAGCGCCTCCTCGAAAACGGACCTTCAGATCTGGGGTGATTCGCCCCAACCAAAGGAATCGACCCATGAAGCGGCTCTCCCTTCTCGTTGCTAGCCTCGCCATGGCCGCGGTGTCTGCCTTCGCGCAGGACACGGCCACCGTCCGCGACTTCCCCTACACCCGCGTTCCCGACGGCTTCAGCGGCCTGCGCTCGAGCCTGAACCCGGACCTCCCCGGGGCGATCGAGGACCTGCAGGTCGGGATCTACATTGCCCACCCCCGCCGCGGCGACCTGGACGTGCGCCTGGTCTCCCCCGAGGGCACCGTGGTCCAGCTGTTCCGGGGCTCGCGCAACGACGGCCGCGCCAACCTGGGCGGCGTGTTCGGGCTGAACCTGGCCGCCGACGGCGACCTGGCCGCCTTCAAGGGCGAGGACTTCATGGGTGAGTGGTCCCTCGAGGTCCGGGACACCCGCCGCTTCGGCCAGGGCGTGCTCGTCGCCTGGAGCCTGCAGGCGACCCTCGGCCAGGATCTGCCGACCCCGACCCCGACGACCCAGCGCTTCGAGGTCACCGTCGAGAACCTGACCGGCGAGACCTCCTTCCACACCCCCCTGGCGCCCGGCGCCTGGGCGCTGCACCGCCGCGGGACCCCGCTGGCCGACCAGGGGCTCGAGGCCCTCGCCGAGGACGGCAACCCGGGCGACCTCGACATGACCCTCTCGCGCAACCCCGAGGTCCGCGCCCACGGCGTGTTCAACACCCCCGACGGGGCCACCATGCCTGGGCCCGCGTTCCCCGGCGGCAGCTACAGCTTCACCGTCGAGGCCCAGCCCGGCGATCGCCTGAGTCTGGCGACCATGCTCGGCCAGACCAACGACGCCTTCGTCGCTACCCCGCTCCAGGGCGTGGACCTGTTCGACGCTCAGGGCCGCCCCCTGGGCGAGCGGACCCTCGACGGGCTCATGGTCTACGACGCTGGCACCGAGGGGAACGAGGCCCCGGGCCTCGGCCCCAACCAGGCCCCGCGTCAGGCCGGGCCGAACACGGGCTACGCCGAGGGCGTGCTGCGTCCCTTCGACGACACGACCCGCGCTCTGCCCCTGGCGACCGACGTGGTCGCCGTGCGGGTGACCCGCACCAACGCGGGCTACCGGATCCGGCTCACCAACCGCAGCAATGCGCTCAGCTCGCCGTTGACCCCGGTGCTCTACGCCACCCACGCCGCGGACATGAGCCTGTTCGAGCTCGACCGTCCGGCTCCCGTGGGCCTGGAGCAGCTCGCCGAGGACGGGAACCCCATGGTCCTCGAGCAGCAGCTCGCCGCGAACCCCCGCGTGGCCCGCGTGGCGGTCGCCGGCGCGGGTCCCTTCGCCGCCGGTGAGTTCGTCGAGCTCGACGTCCGCGCCGACCGCCGCGCCCCGCGCCTGAGCTTCGCCTCCATGATCGGTCGCACCAACGACGCGTTCGTGGCCCCCGGGCCCGACGGGGTGAGCCTGTTCGACGCCCGTGGGAACCTGCTCTCGGCGAGCGCGCCAGCAGGCCGCGATCGAGGGCGCCCTGGGCGTGCGACGCGGGCACCGAGGAGAGCCAGGCGCCGGGCGTGGGCCCCTACATTGCCCCGCTGCAGCCCGGCCCGAACATGGGCCCCGCCGACGCGAACCCGAACGTGCGCCGCTACGACGACAGCGCAAACGACTTCGCCCAGGGCTGGGCGCGGGTCAGCGTGCAGGACGTCGACGGCCGCGGGACCTTCGAGGTCACGATCCACAACACCAGCGACCAGACCGCCTACCCCGGCCGGCTCTCCCGCGCGGTGTTCGGCATGGACGACGGCAACGGGCGCTTCTTCCGCAGCGGCCGCCCCGCCTCCCGCGCCCTGGCCGACCTGGCCGAAGAGGGCGGCACCGACGACTACGCCGCTGAGCTGCGCCGCGCCGGTGTGACCTCGGTGGGCGTCGCCCCCAGCGGGATCGCCGCCGGCGGGACCGTGAGCTTCCGCGTCACCGCGACCCGCACCCAGCGCTTCTTGAACCTGGCCACCATGGTCGTGCCCTCCAACGACGCGTTCCTCGCCCTCGGCGAGCAGGGCGTGGCGCTGGTCACCGAGGGCGGCCGGATCCGCACCCCCGACGCGATCCAGCGCGACCTGGACCGCATGGCCGGGATCTGGGACGCGGGCAGCGAGGCCAACGAGGCCGGCGGCGCCGGCGTGACCCAGCCCCCGGCGGTCCACGACGCGGGCAACGCCGAGGGCAACGGTCGGCTCCGTCCCTACGACGACGCCACCTGGGTCCTGCCCGCCGCCGGGCGCATGGTCCGGGTGCGGATCCGCCCCGTGCGCTGAGCGAGTCCAACGAGAAGGAAGGGCGAGGGTCAGTCGGTCTCCGGCTGGCCCTCGCTCCTCGCGTGTGGGCTGCTAGACCTCACCCGTCTGGGAGAGGCGCTCGCTCAGCTCGCGCAGGCCCTGGAGCCCGCGCTCGAGCATCTCCACCATGCGCTCCTGACGAGGCTCGACGCCGACCGCGCGCAGGAGCTCGGTCGCGCCGACCAAGCCGGCCAGGGCGTTGTTGATCTGGTGCGCGACGCGCTCCGCGCAGGACGGCTGCAGGTCGAGTGGCGTGACGGCGACTACCTGGGGGCGCTGGCCGTATGTGCTGAATTCGAGGCCGTGGGGGGCGCTCGCGGTGCGGCCCCGGGCGCAGGCGCTGCGGCCTGCGCAGAGGTCTTCCAGGCCGTCCTCGCTGCCGGGCAGCGCCTCGACGAGCTGCGCGAGGGCGCCGCCCTCGAGCGTCTCGCTCGCGCCGAGCAGCTGCCTCGCGCGCGCGTTCGCAGCGCGCACCGTCCCCTCTTCGAGGACGACGAGTCCCACGCGGTGCGCTGTCCCAGAAGGGCGCCGTGTGCCTAGCGAGTCCATGTTCATGGAGCGTCCGCCCTTCCCTCGTCTCTCCTCCAGAGATAGCACCCTCGGCGACGGTGTTCCAACAGAACCCGTGCGCCCACGACGCCTGGCGGCCGCGAAGCGCCGCCCCTGGGCGAGACCTCTGTGTCAGGGGGCGCGACAGGGCTGACCCGGGCCCTGCTCGGAGCGCGGGTTGCGACCGCGGCACCCAGGGTGCTTCATTTTGCTCCACCCCCCACCCCTGGAGTCTCCGCATGAGCCCCCGCGCCTGCCTGTGCCTCGCCCTCCTCGTCTGCCCCGCCGTCGTCCGCGCTCAATCCGCGGACGTGGCGCCGGTAGAGAGCAAGAGCGAGGCCGGCGACGCCGCGCTCGGGGCAGAGATCCAAGCGACCTTCGCCCGGATCCCCGAGTTCCAAGGGCTGAAGGTCCGCGCTGGCGACGGGGTCGTGACCCTCGAGGGGGAGCTCGAGGGCGCCACCCAGCGCGAGCGCGCCGTGGCCCTGGCCGAACGCTTCCCGGGCGTGCTCTACGTCAACGACCTGACGACGCTGCGCCAGCGCGCCGCCGTGGCGACCGCGGAGCCCACCAGCGCTGACGAGCGGATCGAGGCCCGCCTGGCCGGCGTGTTCGAGCGCGTCGCGCCCCTGCGTCGGGTCCAGGTCGACGTGGAGGGCGGGGTCGTGTCGCTCTCGGGCGTGGCCCTGAGCGAGGAGGACGAGGCGCGCGCGGTCGCGCTCGCCGAGCAGTCGGAGGGCGTGCTCTACGTCCACGACGGGATCGAGATCTCCCGCGACATTGGCGAGCGGCTGACCCCCTCCATGGAGCGCTTCTTCGGCGCCGGGCGCGAGCTGATCGCGGACCTCCCGCTCTACGGCGTGGCCCTGGTCGTGTTCGCGCTGTTCGCCGCCGTGGCCTGGTGGATCGGCGGCTGGAGCCTGGCCCTCGGTCCCCTGGTCCGGCAGCGGCTGGTGCGCGACGTCGTGCGGAGGGTGTTGCAGACCGCGGTGCTCCTGGGTGGCGTGTTCGCGGCGCTGGAGGTGGTCGGCGCGACCGCCCTCGTGGGGGCCGTGCTCGGCGCGGCTGGGGTCGTCGGCCTGGCGCTGGGCTTCGCGTTTCGGGACATCGTGGAGAACTACCTCGCCAGCGTGCTGCTCAGCGTGCGCCGTCCCTTCGCCGCAGACGACCTGATCATGGTCAACGGGGAGTTCTCGGGCACCGTCGTGAGCCTGACCACCAGCGACACGATCCTCATGACCCCCGACGGGAATCACCTGCGCCTGCCCAACGCGCTGGTGTTCAAGGGCACGCTGATCAACTACACGCGGAATCCGAAGCGGCGCTTCGAGTTCCCGGTGGGGATCGGGACCGAGGACGACCTCGAGGAGGCCCAGCGCCTGGCTCTCGAGGTGCTGAACCGTATGCCTGGTGTGCTCGACGACCCCGCGCCGTTCGCCCGGGTCGAAGAGCTCGCGGAGTCCACCGTCACGGTGTGCTTCTTCGGGTGGGTCGACCAGCGCCACGCGGACTTCACCAAGGTCAAGAGCCAGGCGATCCGCCTGATCAAGGAGCGCTTCGACCACGCCGGGATCACCATGCCCGCCCCGACCTACCGCGTGGAAATGCCGCAGCCCGGCGAGGCCAAGTCCCCCGCCCGCCCTGAGGCGCCCCCGGCCCCCGAGGACGTCGACGTCTCGGTCCAGGACGACCTCGGCGACCAGGTCCGCGCCGAGCGGGCCAAGGAGGGCAAGGACCTCCTGCAAGAGCAGGCCGCCAAGCAGCCCGAGGACGAGCTGGCCCCCGTCTAGCGCTCGCGCGGGGCGTAGACGAGCAGGCTTCCGCCGGCGAGCACGGCCAGCGGCTCCTCCTGGCGGTAGGCCGCGTAGGGGTCGCCCGGGAGGTAGAGCCCGACCAGGACGGTCGCGGAGATCGCCACCGGGAGCGGGCCGGTCGGGGGATCGTCCAGGGGCGGGATCTGCAGGAAGCCGGGGAGCGGGCGGTAGCGCAGGCCGTAGCTCGCCGGGGCGCAGGAGCCGAAGTAGGCCAGGTGGCAACCCGGGTAGCCCGCCTCCTCCAGGTAGTCCCGCAGCTCGATCAGGCCCTGGCCCCAGTCCAGGCTCGACTCCACCAGGACCTCGTGCCGGCGCTCGACGGGGACCAGCGCGTTCATGTAGCCCAGGAAGTGCGGCCAGGCGAGGAGCGCCGAGAGCGCGCCGGCGGCCCAGAGCGCGCCCCAGGCCCAGCGCGCGTGCGGCTGAGCGCGCCGCCAGGCGCGAGCCCACACCGGCCCCAGCCACACCGCGAGCAGCGCGAAGGCCGGGAGCGCGTAGCGCAGGCCGTTGTTCTGCGGGGTGCGCGCGAACACGAGCACGAACAGCGCGACCCCCATGAGCGGTCCGCGCCAGCGCGCGCGCAGCCAGCGCCGCCACGTGCGCCGCCCGCGCCAGCGCGCGCGGGCGAACAGCCCCAGACCCAGCAGGATCACGGCGTGGGTCGCCAGCGGGAGCTTGACCGCGTAGGCCACCAGGTAGAACAGCGGCGTCCCCGCGCGCTCCTGGCCGAAGAGGTAGGACGCGGGGGTCCCCGCGTTGGGCGGGTGCAGCGTCCAGGCCAGCCCCGCCCGCCACAGCTCGAGGGTCGGGTCGCCGCGCTCGAACACCACCAGGGTCAGGTAGAGGCACAGCGCTCCCAGCGCGGCGCCCGGGAGCAGGGCCGCGAGCCACGGGCGGCGTTCGCGCCGCGCGCAGGCCTCGAGCACCAGGCAGCCCAGGGCGATCGGCCCCAGGAGCACCGCGGTGAACTTCGAGGCGAGGGCAGAGCCCAGCGTGACCCCGGCCAGCCCCGGCGCGGGGCGTCGGCCGGCGCAGGAAGCGGTCGCCTGCGACCAGGCCAGCGGGAGCGTGGCGGTGAGGATCACGTCGTTGTAGGCCACCCCGCTGTGGGCCAGGTGGTCGGGCAAGAAGGCGAGGAACCCCGCCGCCCACAGCCCCCCGCGGCGCGCGCCGCCCGCGCCCCAGTACACCCCCAGGAGCGCCAGCAGCCCCCACACCGCCGCCGGGAAGCGGGCCACCCGCGCCATGCGCTCGGTGGGGTTGCCGAGGTTGCCCCAGAGCTCGCGGGCGTAGCCGTAGTTCCGGTCCAGCGGCCAGTCCGCGGTCTCGTCGGGGTAGTGCTCGATCAGCGGGACCAGGGGCCAGCCGTAGGAGTACTGCGCCAGCGGCGGGTGCGCGAGGTGGCGGTCGTAGCGCCCGTAGCGCCAGCCGCTGGCCCCGCTCGCCGTGGGCAGGATCTCGTCGAAGGTGGTGGAGGTGTAGCCCGGCGCCGTGGCCGCGAAGCCGAAGAACACCGCCAGCACCAGGAGCAGCCCGAGGTGCGGGCGCGGGCGCGCGCTCACTCCAGGCTCACGGGCTGCGCCGCGACCAGGCGCTCGACCTCCGCCGCCGGCAGGGGCAGCGCGCGGCCGCCGTCGCCGAGCTCGATCCAGGCGAGCCGGCCCTCGGCGTCGAGGCCCGCCTTGGCCACGCGCTCGCCAGGCAGCGCGCCCTCGAGGGCGAGCTCGGCCGCGGCGAAGCGCAGCGTGGCCGGCTCCGGGGCGAGGGCCTGCTCGACGCCGTGGTAGATCCGTCCGCGCAGGAGCGCGGGGAGCGTCGGGTCCTTGAGCGGGGCGAGGAACGCCAGGACCCAGCTCAGCGGCTGAGCGCTCGGGTCCCAGGGGCGCTCGAAGGGCTCGGCCTCGTCGCCTTGCCGGACCTCGCCCACGAGGGCCTCGCCCTGGACGGTGGCCGTACCGGAGACCCGCTGCTTGCCGCGGACCAGGAGGAAGCGCAGCCGGGTGAACGCGCCGGTCTCCAGGCTCAGCTCGCTCTGGAGCACGAGGCGCTCCTCGCGCATGGCTCCCACGCTGCGCAGCTCGAAGGTCGCGCGCAGGGTGTGGCCGTCGCGCTCACCGCGCAGGAGCAGCGCCTCGCCGCGCTCGGGGTCCTGGAAGCCGCGCACCCCGAGCACCCGCTCGAGGGCGCCCGAGCTCGCGGCGCGCGCCAGCAGGTCGCGCTGCAGCGTCGGGGTCCAGGCGGCGGGCTCCTCGGCGCAGGCGGCCGCGGCGGCGAGCACGAGGGCCCAGGCGACGCGGCTCACGCGAACAGCTCCGCCAAGGGCTGGGCCTCGGGGGGCAGCGGGCGCATGGGGCGACCGGCCGCCGTGTAGTGCTCCTGCTCCGGGTCCACGCCCAGGGCGCGGTAGAGCGTGGCCAGGAGCTCGCCCGCGCCGACCGGGCGCTCGACGACCTTGCTCCCGTCCTCCGAGGTGCGCCCGATCACGCGCCCGCCCTGGAGCGGGCCGCCGCCCAGGACCACGCTCCAGCCCACGGCGAAGTGGTCGCGGCCCTCGTCCTTGTTGATCCGCGGCGTGCGCCCGAACTCCGAGAGCAGCACGACCACCGTCTTCTTCCACAGCCCGCGCTGGCGCAGGTCCGCGACCAGCGCGCCCAGGCCCCGGTCCAGCTGGCCGCAGAGGTCGCGGTGGCGGGTGAAGCAGTCCTGGTGCGTGTCCCAGCCGCCGAGCACGACCTCCACCGCCCGCACGCCGACCTCGACCAGGCGCCGGGCGAGGAGGCAGCTCTGGCCGAAGCGCCCGCTGCCGTAAGCCTCCTGGATCGCCTGGGGCTCCTGGCTCACGTCGAAGGCCTGGGTCTGCGGCGAGTGGATCAGGCGGTCGGCCTTGGCGTAGACGCTGGTGTGCCCCGCGGTGTCGCGCCCGGGGTGCTCCTTCTTGAACGTGCGCTCGACCGCCTCGAGCAGGCGTCGGCGGCGATCGAAGCGCGCGGCGTCGACGCCGGGCGGGTGGCGCAGGTTCTCGATCGGGCGCAGCGGGTCCTCGACGGTGAGCGGCGCGTGCTCCACCCCGAGGAAGCCCGCCCCCTGGGGTTGCCCGCCAATGCAGATCGCCGGGGGCAGGTGCAGCTTGGGGTTCGGCCGGCTGAAGCTCGTCCAGGCGCAGAGGTCCGGGTGCTCGACGGTGCCCGAGGGCGCGTAGCCGGTGTGCAGTAGGTAGCGCGCGCGCTCGTGGGCGCCCTCGCGGGTCGCCATGCTCCGGATCAGCGCCAGGTGCCCGAGCTGCTCCGCCACCCGGGGCAGGAGCTCCGAGACCTGCACGCCCTTGACCGGCGTGGCCAGGGCCTTGAGCGGCCCCGCCGAGCGGCTCCCGGGCTTGGGGTCGAAGGTGTCGGTCTGGCTCATGCCGCCGGCCATGGTCAGCACGATCAGGTGCTCGGCGCCGCCGCCCTGGGGGCGACCCCAGGCCTCGGGGCACGCGAACAGGCTGCCCAGCCCAGCGCCCACGGAGAGGCGCACGAAGTCGCGCCGGTTGATCCCTGGAGTCACGGGCCTCCTCCTCCCTGGCGCCGTTGGAGCGCGAGCTGGAGCACGCTCGCCGCCATGCGCACGGTGTCCTTGAGCGGGCGCACCTTGGAGCCGCGCTCGTGACGCCAGCGCACGGGCACGGATTCGATCGTAAGCCCCAACTGACGGGCGACAAGCAAGACCTCGACGTCGAAGGCGGTCACGTTGGCTCCGCGCGCCGTGGGCGCCTCGGGGCCATACCGCGCCAGCCGCGCGAACACCGCCCGCGCCGCCGCTCCGCGGAAGGCCTTGAGGCCGCACTGGGTGTCCTCGATCCCGGGGAGCACCAGGGCCTGCACCAGGCGGTTGAACCCGCGGCCGAGCAGGTGTCGATACAGGGGCTCGTGCTCGCGCACGGCCCCCGGGCCCTCGCGAGAGCCGATCGCCACGTCGGCGCGCTCGAGGGCCCGGAGCAGGCGCTCGAGCTCGGCGAGGGGGGTGGCGAGGTCGGCGTCCACGAAGGCCACCCGCGCGCCGCGGGCGGCGAGCACCCCCGCGCGCACCGCGTGCCCCTTGCCCCGGTGGGGGAGGGCCAGGATCTGGACGTCGGCGCGGCCGAGGGCCCAGCCGCGCAGCCGGGCGAGGGTCGCGTCCCCGCTCCCGTCGTCGACCAGCACCAGCTCCGCGCCGCGTCCGGGGCCCGCTCGCTCGCGCCAGCGGGCCAGGGCCTCGAGGGTCCCCTCGATCCGCTGAGCCTCGTCGTAGGCCGGGACCACCAGCGAGAGCGGGGGCGCCGTCACTCCGCGTCGGGCTCGGGGTCGTCGAGGTGCTCGAGCCCCACGTCGCCGCTCAGCCAGCGGTAGAGGTCCACCTGGCGGCAGCGGGTGCAGCAGAAGGGGAAGGTCCCCGCCGCGGGGTCCACGGGCCGATCGCAGGTCGGGCAGCTCGCGCTCATGGCGGCGACCTTGCCAGGGGCGAGGCGGCACCGCAAGAGAACGCGCGTGTCCCGGACGGCGTGGTTATCCTCGGGGCGTGCCGAACGTGAGCGACATTCTCCTGGGGAAGCTCGCCCTGCGCGAAGAGCTCGTCTCCACGGCGGCGCTCATGGAGGTCATGGCCCGCCAGCACCAGGATCCCAACGCCGACCTGGGCGAGCTGCTCGTGCAGCGCCGGCTGATCTCGGTGGCCAGCCTCAGCGACCTCCGGATCAAGGCCAGCAAGGCTCAGCTCACCTGCGTGCAGTGCTCGCGGACCTTCCGCCCGGATCAGCTCGTGCAGTCCGGGGCCCTGGCCTGCGCCTGCGGAGGTGAGCTACAGATCGTGCTCGACGGGAAGCCGATCAGCGACCGGATCGCCACCGGCCCGACCCAGCGCTTCCAGACCGTGGTCCTCGACGAGGACCCGACCGAGGACGGCCAGCCCCTGCCCCCCAAGCCCCCGCCGCCCACCCGCAAGGAGTTCGGCCGGCTGGGCAAGTCCTTCACCGGGCAGTTCGGCGCCTACGAGATCGTGGAGGAGCTCGGGCGCGGCGGCATGGGGGTGGTCTACAAGGCGCGCCAGCCCCGGCTGAACCGCTTCGTGGCGCTCAAGATCCTGCTCGCGGGGCCCCTGGCCAGTCGCACCCAGACCGAGCGCTTCCGCCGCGAGGCGGAGATCACCGCGCGCCTGCGCCACCCGGGGATCGTGCAGATCCACGACGTGGGGAAGGTCGGTGAGCACGACTACTTCACCATGGACTTCGTCGAGGGCACCCCGCTCAACCTCCTGATCCGGCGCCGGCAGGTGCCGATCCGGCGCGCGGTGGAGCTGGCGCGGGACGTGGCCCAGGCCCTGCACCACGCTCACGAGCGCGGGGCGATTCACCGCGACGTGAAGCCCGCGAACCTGATCGTGGGCCCCACCGGCAACGCGGTGCTCACCGACTTCGGCCTGGCCCGGGACATGGACCAGGACGAGGCGCACCGCCTGACCAACTCCGGGAGCGTGGTC
Source organism: Planctomycetota bacterium (assembly GCA_041402045.1). Taxonomy (GTDB): domain Bacteria; phylum Planctomycetota; class J058; order J058; family J058; genus JAGQRJ01. The sequence goes on from JAWKSZ010000086.1 coordinate 27,164, forward strand.
GGCACCCCCTACTACATGGCGCCGGAGCAGGCCCGCGGCGAGCGCGAGCTGATCAGCGGGTGGACCGACGTCTACGCCCTGGGGGTCGTGCTCTACGAGTGCCTGACCTACCGCGTGCCCTTCCGCGCCAAGACCCACCTGGAGCTGACCAAGAAGATCCTGGGCGAGGCCCCGCAGCCGCCCAGCCAGATCGAGCCCGCGGTGGACCTCGAGCTCGAGGGGGTCGTGCTCAAGGCCATGGCCAAGGACCCGGAGGACCGCTACCCCACCGCCCAGGCCATGGCCGAGGACCTCACGAACTTCCTCGAGGGGCGCCCGACCTCCGTGGGCGCCACCGCGGGGCAGCGCGTGGTCCGCGAGCTGCGCCGGCGCGGCGCCTGGCTCGGCGGCGCGGTGTTGATCACGATCCTGATCCTGGGCGGGGTGTGGGCGGCCGCGGCGGCGCTGGCGCCGAGCAGCGGGCCGCTGACCCCGCCGGACCCGGTCACGCCGCCGCCGCCTCCGCCGACGGTGAACGTCGACGACGAGCAGGCGCAGGCCATGGCGGAGGAGGCCTTCGCCGCGTTCCGCAGCGCGCGCCAGGCCAACGAGCGCAGCGGCGCCTACCGCGAGGCGCTGGAGCGGGCGGAGGCCCGCGCCACCGAGGCGCTGTCCCTGGACGAGAGCCGCGCGGACCTGTGGGTGCTCCGGGGGCGGATCTCCTCGGGGTTGAGCCACGAGCGCGAGGCGCTGAGCGACCTGACCCGCGCCGCGGAGGTCGACCCCTCGGGCGCCGCAGGCGCAGAGGCCGGCTACCTGCTCGCCTCGCTGCACCACCGGGCCGATCGTCCGCAGGAGGCGCGGGTCGCGCTGCGCGCGGCCCTGGACCGCATGGAGCGGCCAGGTCCCTGGGGCGCGCTCCTGCGCGGGACCCAGTCGGTGCTGGACGGCGACTTCGACGAGGCCCTGACCCACGCCCAGCAGGCGGTGGCCGAGGACCCGGAGCTCCCCGAGGCGAGCTTCCTGCGCGGCGTCGCGCTCAAGTCGCTCGGCCGGACCAAGGAGGCGCAGGTCGCGTTCGAGCGCGCGGTGCGCCTCGACGACAAGGACCCGGTGGCCCTGGCCAACCTGGGCGGCGTCTCGCTGCTCCTGGGCGACGCGACCCGCGGCGTCGAGGCGCTCAGCCGCGCCCTCGAGCTGCGCCCCGAGCTGAGCGACGTGCGCTGGACCCGCGCCCGGGCCTATCGCCAGTTGGGGCGGTTGGACGAGGCGCTGCAGGACTTGCGCGCGCTGGAGCGCGGCGACCCCGACTCGGTGCCGCTCCTGTGCGAGCTCGCCCAGCTCAGCGTGCTCCGGCACCGCGTCGACGAGGCGCAGGAGGCCGCGGACCGCGCGCTCGAGCACGGCGCCGGGATCCCTCAGGTCTACGTCACCCGCGCGGGGCTCGACCTCTACCGCTACGACACCCGCGGCGCGCTCGCCGAGCTGCGCGCCGGCCTCGACGCGGTCGAGGTCGACCACCCCGAGTTCGACGAGTTCGAGCGCTACTTCCTCGTGCTCAGCCTGGGCTCCGAGCAGACCGAGCTCCTGCGCGAGTACATCGACGCGCAGTGCGCGGCGCTGCCCCTGGACGCCCAGGGCCGCTACACCCTGTTCCGGGTGCTGGTCGACTTCTCCACCTCCCCCGAACCCAACCTGGACGCGCTGCGCGAGGCTTGCTACGCGGAGCCGACCTACGTCCGCGGCTGGAGCCTGCTGTTCGCCTACATGCTCAAGAACGAGGCGACCCCCGCCGAGCTGCGGGACGAGCTGCAGCGCATGCTGCGCGCGGCGCCCGACGAGCCCGCGGTGCTGGCCACCGCCGCGCGCCTGCAGTTCAGCCTCAACAACCGCGAGGAGGGGGAGCGCTGGCTGACCCTCGCGATCGACCGCGCGCCCCACGACCCCGACGTGCTCGTCTCCCGGGCCATGCTCAGTCAGGAGCCGCGCGCGGCGCTGGGGTTCCTGGTGGAGGCGGTCGACGCCCGCCCGCTGCGCCACGAGTATCACGTGATCCTGGGGTCGGTGCTCAAGGCCGTGAGCCCCGCTCAGGCCGAGGTCCACCTGCAGGCGGCCCTGGCCCTGGTGCCCTTCGAGGTCGAGGCCTCCATGGAGCTCGCCCAGCTCTACCTCGACACCAAGCGCCCCGAGCAGTGCGTGAGCTTCGTGCGCCGCACCCGCGAGCTCTACGAGGGGGTGAACCGGGTCCTGCCTTTCCCGCTCACGGTGCTCCTCACCCGCGGACTCCTCGCCCAGAACAAGCGCGACGAGGCGCTGGCGGCCTCCCGGGTCGCGGTCAGCGAGAACGCCTCCACGCTCTACGCCGTCGAATCCCGCTGCTACCTCGTGCTCACCCTGCGCCAGGCCAACGAGCAGGAGGAGTACGAGCGCGAGCTCGAGGCGCTCCTCAGCGAGCACCCCGACCACCCCTCGGTCAAAGAGCTCCAGGGCGTGCTTTCGCGCTAGTGCCCGCCGGAGGTGCTGGGGGCGCCGTAGTGGAGCTGCTGGAACAGGGTCGGGCCGCCGGGGATCACGACGGCGATCAGGAGCGCGTCGTAGCCGGGGAGGATCTTCACGTCGAAGCTCCCGCCGAGCTCGCGGATCAGGTCGGGGGTCGTGTTCGAGTGGCCGACCACGAGCACGGTGCGCGCCTCGCCGCCGACGAGCTTGGCCGCGAGGGTGCCCGGGGCGTAGCCCTGGATCTCGAGCTCGTGGGCCTGGGCGGCGGGCTGCGCCGTGAGCCGCGTGCGCTGCGTGTCGGTGGAGTAGACCGCGCCGAGGGGGGCGTCGGCGAGCACGCGAGCCAGCTCCTGGGCGCGGGCGGCGCCCTCCTCGGTCAGCTCGGGGTCGCGCCCGGCGCCCTTCTCGGCGTGGCGCACGGCGTAGACCACGAGCGGCGCCGGGGCTTCGTCCTCGGCGCGCGCGCGTCCGGAGAGCGCGACGCTGGCGCCGAGGCCCAGGCCGAGGGCGAGCACGCCGCGGCGAGAGGGGTGAGCGGGGGCGGTGGGCGAATCGTGCATGGGAGCTCCTGAGCGCCTGACGAGGCGCTGTGCGCGCAGCTTCGCATGGTTCGCTCGGGGCCGCCCCACATAGCCGTGACACTGTGGGAGCAGTGTGAAACACCGGGCGCGAAGGCTCGCGCATACAGTTCCATGGCAGACGCCCCCTTCCGGATCCTTAGGGTTCTCCGCGGAAGGAAGGAAGGTGTCTCGGTGACCTCGAAGCGAGTGAGTTTGACCCTGAGCTGCGCGCTGCTCCTGGCGGCGCCGGCGGCGGAGGCGACGAGCGTGATCCCGCTCGCGCTGCCCGAGCTGACCCAGGAGGCGGACGCGATCGTGCGCGTGCGCGTGCTCGACGCCGGCGCGCGCTGGGGCACGTTCCTCGACGAGCGCGCGATCGTCACCGACCTCGAGCTGGCGGTGGTCGAGGTGCTCAAGGGTCGCGCCCCCGCGACCCTGACCGTGTTCGGCGGGACCGTCGGCGACCAGACGCTGTCGCTGATCGGTCAGCCCATGCT
>JAWKSZ010000087.1:0-29806 GCA_041402045.1 Planctomycetota bacterium
GAGGGCGCAGGCGCCGGCCTCGATCCCGTAGACCGTGAGCCTGGCCGGGAGCGCGCCCAGCGCCCGGGCGAGCTCCACCGCCTGGGCCAGCCCCAGCCCGTGGCTGGAGAGCCCGCAGAGCTCGGCGGGCAGCGGGCGCGCGCGGGCGTCCAGGCGGTGGACCGTGCCCGGGGCGGCGCCCGAGCGCACCGCGTCGACGAGGATCACCGCGCGCTCGGGGGACCAGCGCGCGTAGAGGTCGGGGGGCACGACCCGGGGCGCGAACAGCTCGGCGGCCAGCGGCGGGTCGCGCAGGAGCGCGAGCACCGCGGGCCCCGCGCCGTCGTCGCCGCGCTCGGGGTTCCCGGCCGCGACCACCAGGGGCCGGCTCACGGCGCGCGCTCCAGGTGCAGGCGCAGGAAGTGGGTCGCGCAGGAGATACAGGGGTCGTGGTTGCGCACGGCCTGCTCGCAGCGCCAGGTGAGGGCGTCGCCCTCGAGCCGGTCGAGGTGCGCGGCCACGACCTGGGCCACGTCGGCCTCGATCGAGGGCTGGTTCTGCGAGGTGGGGGGCACGATCCGCGCGCTCTCGATCAGGCCCGCGGCGTCCAGGGCGTAGCGGTGCAGGAGCGTGCCGCGGGGGGCCTCGGTCGCGGCGCGCCCGACCCCGGCCCGGGGGGCGAGCTCGAGGTGCGGGCGCGGCGGCGGGGCGTAGCTGGCGATCAGGGCCAGGGCCTCGTCCAGGGCTTGGACCACCTCCACCTGGCGCACGAGGATGCTCCGGAACGGGTTGCGGGTCGGGCCCACGAGCCCCGCGCGCCGCGCGGCCTCCTGGGCCGCCGGGCGCAGGCGCTCGTGGCTCAGCGCGAAGCGGGCCAGGGGGCCGGTGAGGTAGGGCCCGCGCCCGGCGATCCGCGCGTGGAGCGCGGTCGAGTGCGGGACCTGCTCCTCGAGCAGGTGCTCCTCGAAGGCGTCGACCTCCACGTCGAGGCCCGCCGTCGAGCGCAGGCGGCCCTCGGTCATGGCGTACTCGTCGGGGTGCACCAGGGCCACGAGCTCCCAGTCGCGCTCCACGTCGGGGAACTCGAGGCGGGCCAGCCATTCGATCGCCTCCTGCGCCTCCTCGCGGGCCTGGTTCAGCTCCGGGACCAGCTCCGCCAGCTCGGCGCGGGTGGGCGCGCGGTAGAAGCCGCCCACCCGCACGTTGACCGGGTGCACCGCCCGGCCGCCGAGGCGCTCGAGCAGGGCGTTGCCGGCGCGCCGGATCCTGAGCCCGCGCTCGACCCACTCGCGCTCGGTGCGGGCGAGGGCCACCGCGTCGGGGACGCCGAAGAAGTCCGGCGCGTGGAGCATGAACACGTGCAGCGCGTGGCTCTCGATCCACTCGCCGCAGTAGAGCAGGCGCCGCAGCGCGCGCAGCGGGCCGTCCACCGTGGCGCCCACCGCGCGCTCCAGGGCGTGGACCGCGCTCATTTGATAGGCGACGGGGCAGATCCCGCAGATCCGCGCGGTAATGTCCGGGGCCTCGAGCCAGGAGCGCCCGCGGAGCAGGGCTTCGAAGAAGCGCGGGGGTTCGTAGATCTCGAGGCGCACCTCCTCCACCGCGTCGCCGCGCACGCGCACGTGCAGCGCGCCCTCGCCCTCGACCCGGGCCAGGGCCTTGACGGTGATCGTGCGCTCGCGGGCCGGCTGCTCACTCATGCCGCGCGCTCTCCTCGCGGAAGGCCGGCGCCAGGGCGTTGAAGCTGCGCAGGAGCCGCACGAGCTCGGGGGGCTGGACCCCCAACTCCTGGGCCCGGGCCGCGAGCGCCGCGGTGTTGGGGGACTCGCTGGGGCCGAAGCAGCCGTAGCAGCCGCGGTGGTAGCGCGGACAGAGCGCGCCGCAGCCGGCCTGGGTGATCGGCCCCAGGCAGGGGGTGCCCCGGGCCACGGTCACGCACACCGTGCCCGCGCGCTTGCAGGGCACACACACGCTGTAGCTGGGGATCGCGGGCTTGCGCCCGGCGAGGAACGCGGCGAGGACCTCCTCGAGCTGGCGCGGGTTCACCGGGCAGCCGCGCAGCTCGAAGTCCACGGGGACGTGGTCCGCGATCGGGGTCGAGGTGCCCAGGGTCTCGATCCACTCCGGGCGGGCGTAGACCGCCTGGCGGAAGCCGTCGACGCCGCCGAAGTTGCGCAGGGCCTGGATCCCGCCGGCGGTGGCGCAGGCGCCGATCGTGATCAGCACCCGCGAGCGGGCGCGGACTTCGCGGATCCGCTGCGCGTCGTGGGCGGTGGTCACCGAGCCCTCGACCAGGGACACGTCGTAGGGGCCCTCGACCACCGCGCGGGTCATCTCCAGGAAGTGGCTGATCTCCAGGCGCTCGGCCAGCGCGAACAGCTCGCTCGCGTCGAGCACGCTGAGCTGACAGCCGTCGCAGGAGGCGAACTTCCACACGGCGAGCTTGGGGCGGTCGCTCACGCTACAGCTCCCGGGTCGCGAGCAGGGGAGTGGCCCGGGCGTAGCCGAACACCGGGCCGTCCCGGCACACGAACTCGCTCCCGAGCTGACAGCGCCCGCACCAGCCCAGGGCGCACTTCATGTTGCGCTCGAGGGAGACGTGCACCCGCTCGGGCGGGACGCCCAGGTCCAGGAGGTGCCGCGCGCAGAAGGTCATCATGATCTCGGGGCCGCACACGCAGGCCACGCTCGCGGTTGGGTCGAGCTCGGCCCTGGCGATCAGGGAGGTCACGACGCCTACCTCGCCCGGCCACTCCGGGGTCGCGGCGTCGACGGTCACGTGCACCTCGACCTCGGCCCCTCGCCGCCAGGCCTCGAGCTCGGCCGGGTAGAGCAGGTCCGCCGGAGTCCGCGCGCCGTAGAGCAAGACCACGCGCCCGAACTCCGCGCGCTCGGCCAGCGCGGCGTAGAGCAGCGGGCGCAAGGGGGCCAGCCCGATCCCGCCGGCGAGGATCACGAGGTCGCGCCCGCGGGCGGCGTCCAGGGGCCAGCCCGCGCCGAAGGGTCCGCGCACCCCGAGGGCGTCCCCCGGCCCCAGGGCGCACAGGGCGCGGGTGACCGCGCCCACGGCGCGGATCGTGTGGATCGGGCGCTCGACCCGGGTCAGGTCGCCCGAGAACGAGATCGGGACCTCCCCCACCCCGAAGGCGTAGAGCATGTCGAACTGCCCCGGGCGCGCCGGGGGCGCCCCCGGGTCCTCGAGCTCCAGGGACCAGGTGTCGTGGGTCTCGCGCCAGGCGCGGGCCACGCGGGCCGCGCGGGGGACGAGGGTCGCCGTCGGCTCAGCGGGCGGCATGGTCGCCGTAGACGTCGAGGAGCTGGAGCCGGGTGGCCTCCAGGCGTTGGGTGAACACGCGGGCCATGCGCCGCATGAGCTGGTAGCCCAGCTCGTGGTCGGCCTCGGCCTTGCCTCGCAGGCAGGCCCCGTCGAAGGCGATCGTGCGCGCGTCGCTCACCACCCGCGCGTCGAAGGAGCAGCGATAGGGCTCGAACAGCCAGGACCAGCCCAGGACCTGCCCCGGGCCGAGGGTCTCCACGGTCAGCGCGCCGCGGCTGGGGCCGTAGACCTCGAGGGCCACCCGCCCCGAGCGCAGGAGGTAGAAGGTGTCGGCGGGGTCCCCGGCTCGGAAGATCGTGGACCCGGCGGGGAAGGCGCGGAGCGACCCGCAGCCCGCGATCAGCGCGCGGTGCTCGGGGCGCAGGTCGCGGGTGAACCCTTGCTCGGCGAGCTCCTCTTCAATCGTGCGCACGGTGTGGCTCCTGCCGCAGGGCCGCGGCCTCCTCGGTCAAGTCGATCCCCACCGGGCACCAGGTCAGGCAGCGCCCGCAGCCGACGCACCCCGAGCTGCCGAACTGGTCGTGCCAGGTCGAGAGCTTGTGGGTCAGCCACTGCCGGTAACGCGAGCCGCTCGAGCTGCGCACGCTCCCGCCGTGGAGCGCGCTGAAGTCCAGGGAGAAGCAGCTGTCCCAGCGCCGCCAGCGCTCGGCGACGGCGCCCTGCACGTCGGCGGTGTCCTCGACGGTGGTGCAGAAGCAGGTGGGGCATACGAGTGTGCAGTTCCCGCAGGTCAAGCAGCGAGCGGCGACGTCGTCCCAGCGCGGGTGCTCCAGGGCCTGGGCCAGGGCCTGGGGCAGACCCTCCTGGGGCAGGCGGCGGGTGATCGCCGCCGCGGCCGCCGCCACCGCGGCCTCGCCGGCCTCGCGCTCGGCGGGCTCCGCCGGGCGCAGGGGGAGCTGCGCCGCGACCTCGCGCCCGCGGTCGCTGCCCGCGGCGACGAGGAAGTAGTGCGCGTCGGGGGTGCACACCTCGGTCAGCGCCAGGTCGTAGCCCTGCTCCACTCCGGGGCCGGTGTCGAAGGAGGTGCAGAAGCAGGTCGCCGCCGGGGCGGTGCACTCGACGGCGACGAGGAAGGCCGCGGCGCGGCGCGCGGCGTAGCCCGGGTCGGGGGCGGGGCCCTCCTGGAGCACGCGGTCCTGGACCCGGAGCGCGGCCAGCTCGCAGCCGCGGACCCCGAGCAGCGCCCGGGGTCGGGGGGTGAGGTCCTCGGGGACGAAGCGCAGGGCGCCCTCGGGGTCGCGCTCCGCGCGCCACACCCGCTGCTCGGGCGGGTGCAGGAGCTGCTTCCAGGAGTGGGGGCCCACGGCGTAGCCGAACAGGGCCCCGTCGTCGCGGCGGCGCAGCCGGTAGCGGCCGGGGGCCTGCTCGTCGGTCCAGCCGCGGGGCAGCTCCTCGGGGCCGGCGAGCTCGGCGTAGACGATCGCCTCGTCGCGGACGGTGGGGCCGACGACCGCGTAGCCCGCGGCCTGCAAGGCCTCGAACAGGCGCGCAAGGTCGGCGCTCTCCAGGCGGGTGGTTCCACGGGGCGAGCTCACGCCCTCCAGGTATAGCAGGTCGCCGGTCGCCGGGCCCCCCGCCTCGGCAGGCCCCCTCGCGGCGGGCGGAGACTGTGCTCAACTGCACCTGGAGGCAGATCACCATGCAGTGGATCCGCTGGTTCGAGGAGCTGGGGAGTCAGGGGGTCGCCGAGGTCGGGGGCAAGAACGCCGCGCTGGGCGAGCTCTACAACCGCCTGCAGGAGAGCGGCTGCGCCGTCCCCCCCGGGCTTCGCGGTCACCGCCGCGGGCTACCGCCGCTTCTGCGCGGACGAGGTCGCCCACGCCGCGGCTCGGCCGGTGGGGATCTGCGGACAGGCGCCCTCGGACCACCCGGAGTTCGCGGCGTTCCTCGTGGAGCACGGGATCGACTCGATCAGCCTCACCGCGGACGCGGTGGTCGAGACCACCCGCACGGTGGTCGAAGCCGAGCGGCGCCTGGAGGCTCAGACCCAGGAGGAGTGACATGAGCCCGGAGCGATTTCGCGACCGCGCCGACGCGGCGGCGCGGCTGGCAGAGGCCCTGGAGGACTACCGGGGCACCCGGCCGCTGGTGATCGGCGTCCCCCGAGGCGGGGTGCCCCTCGCGCGGCGGGTGGCCGACGCCCTCGACGGCGAGCTGGACGTGGTCCTGGTGCGCAAGCTGGGCGCGCCCGAGAGCCCGGAGCTGGCGATCGGCGCGGTGGACGAGGAGGGGCGCGTGACGCTCAACCCCTCCTTCCCCCCGGGGACCCTGGATCCGGACTACCTGCGCCAGGAGGTCGCGGCGCAGCGCGCGCGGATCCGCGCGCGCCGCGCGCGCTACACCCCGGCTCGGGGCGCCCTCGACCCCGCCGGGCGCACCGTGCTCGTGGTCGACGACGGCGCGGCCACGGGCTCGACGCTGCTCGCGGCCCTGGGCGCGCTGCGTCTGGCGCACCCGGCCCTGCTCGTGGCGGCGGTGCCCGTCGCGCCGCCGTCGACGGCGGCGCGCCTGCGCGCGGCCTGCGACCGGCTGGTCGTGCTCCGCACCCCGGAGCCCTTCTACGCGGTCGGCGCGCACTACCTCGACTTCGGGCAGGTCGACGACGAGGAGGTGATCGCCGCGCTGGCCGAGGGCTAGCGCTTAGCCCGGGGGGGAGTCCGAGGCGCCCTGCTGGACGGGGGCTTCGGCGGCGCCGCCCGAGGCGAGGTCGCGCTGCACGAGGTCGGCGTAGACGCCGCCCTGGGCCAGGAGCTCGTCGTGGGTCCCCCGCTCCACCAGACGCCCACCTACGAGCACGAGGATCTGGTCCGCCGCGCGCACCGTGCTCAGGCGGTGCGCGATCACGAAGCTGGTGGTGCCTTGGCTGAGCTCGGCCACCGCCTCCTGCACCAGGCGCTCGGTGTCGGTGTCGAGGGCGCTCATGGCCTCGTCCAGGATCAGGACGTCCGGTCGCTTGAGGAACGCGCGGGCGATCGCCACGCGCTGGGCCTGGCCCCCGGAGAGCTTGCTGCCACGCTCGCCGACCATGAACGCGTAGCCGCCGGGGAGCGCGAGGATCTCGTCGTGGACCCGCGCCGCGCGGGCGGCGGCCTCGACCTCGGCGTCGGTCGCGTCCAGCCGGCCGTAGCGAATGTTCTGGGCCACGGTGTCGTTGAACAGGAAGGTCTGCTGGGGGACCGAGGCCACCCGGCGCAGGTAGCTCGTGAGCTGGATCTCGGTCAGGGGGCGGCCGTCGACGAGGACCCGGCCGCGGTCGGGGTCGTAGAACCGCCCGAGCAGGTCGACCAGGGTCGACTTGCCGCTCCCGGTGGGGCCCACGATCGCGGTCGTGCTCCCGGCCTTGGCGCTGAACGAGATCCCCTCGAGCACCGGAGTCTGAGGGTGGTAGCCGAAGTGCACGTCCTCGAACACGAGCTCCTCGCGCAGGTCCGCGTAGGGCGTCGCGTCGGGAGCGTCGACCAATGCCGGGCGCAGGTCGAACAGCTGGAATACGCGGTCCACGGCGGGGAGCGCGTCGTTGAACGCGTTGTAGGCGACCCCCACGATCTTGATCGGCATGTACATCCACACGATCAAGCCCAGGAACACGCCGAACTCCGAGACGCCGATCCCGAACATGCGGCTGACCACGAGCACGCCGCCCACGAGGAACACCAAGGGGACCATGACGTCGTTCATGAACTGCATCCACGACTTCGCCGCGACCCGGGCGTTGAGCGCCTTCTCCTGGTGGTCGGTGGAGGCCTGATTCAACGCGCTGAACGCGGCGAGCTCGTGCTCCTCGCGCTGGAACGCCTTGACCTCGCGGATCCCCGCCAGCATTTGCTGCAGGGATTGGGTCAGGTCGCCCACCGCGCCCTGCCGCCGGCGGGCGTTCTTGCGGATCCGGCGCCCCCACACCCGCACCGGGACCGCGATCCCCAGGCCCAGGACCACGAGCCCGATGGAGAGCTTCCAGCTCACGAGCAGCGCGCCCATGACCAGGATCCCCAGGTGGATCGAGCTGATCAGGAGTTCGCTGATCAGGATCGACACGACCTGGGAGGTCAGCGCGAGGTCGGCGGTGACGCGGCTCAGGAGGTCGCCCCGGCTCTCGTCCTCGAAGAAGCCCAGGGGCAAGGTCAAGAGGTGGTCGGCGGTCTGGTTCTGCAGGTCGACGTAGACCCGGGCCACGAGCACCCGCGAGAGCACGAGGGAGATGTACTGGAACAGCGCCAGGACCACGGCCAGGCCGACCGCCGCGGCGAAGATCCACCACAGGTGACGCTGTGCCCGGGCCAGGGCCACTCCGTAGGCCTCCTGGCGCGCGCGCAGGCTGAGGGCGGCGGCCAGGGCCGGGGACGCCTGGCGCTGCGCCTGGCCCTGGAGGGCCACGGCGCGACCGATCTGGGACCAGGCCTCGAGGTCGTCGGTCGGGGTCTCGTCGGCGACCTCGTTCAGCGCGGCGGCGGTGCGCTCGAACAGCTCCCGCAGCTCTTCCTCCAGGGTCGGGTCCCAGGGGGGGAGCAGCGCTTCCTGGCGCTGGAGGGCGACCAGCGCCGAGCCGACCGGAGCCGGGGTCGCCGCGACCTGGGCCTCGAGCTCGGCCTCGGGGGCCGCGCTCGCGAGGTCACGGTCGGCGACCTCGTCCCGCGGGTCGCTGGTGGCCGACTGCAGGAAGACCTCGGACAGCAGCGGCCCGATCAAGAGCGCGCGGCCGACGTCGCTCGAGGCCATCACCATGGCCGACGCGACCAGGCCCACGATCCACAGGCGGTAGGGGCGGAGGAAGGGCGCTAGCCGACGCAGGGGCCTGACGCTGGCGCGGCGTCTGCGCTTGCTCACGCGGGCTCGCGCAGCATGCGGCGGTAGACCCGCAGGGTGCCCTCGACCATGGCGTCGGTGGAGAACCCGCGCTGCACGAGGTCGAAGGCGTTGGCGGCCAGACGCCGACCGAGCTCGGGGTCCGCCAGGTAGCGGTTCACGGCGCGGGCGATCGCCGCGCCGTCGCGGATCGGGCAGAGCAGGCCGGTCTCGCCGTCGTGGACCATTTCGGGCATGCCCCCAGCCTGGGTCCCGACCACCGGGGTTCGCGCGGCCATGGCGTCGAGCACGCTCGTGCCCAGGCCCTCCATGTGGCTGGGCATGACGAACACGTCCAGCGCCTTGAGCAGCGAGGGCACGTCGGTGCGGAACCCGGGGAAGCGCACGCGGTCCGCGATCCCCAGCGAGCGCGCCTGGGCCTCGAGGTCCTCGCGCAGCTCGCCGTCGCCCACGATCGCGAAGGTCGTGCGCGGGTGCTCGGCCAGGATGTGGGGCGCCGCCTCCAGCAGGTAGCGCTGGCCCTTGTGGTCGGCCATGTGCGCCACGTTGGCCACGAGCTTGTCCCCGGCGGGGACCTCGAGCTCCGCGCGCAGCTCGGCCGTGCGCTCGGGAGCCCGCACGATCCGGCCCACGTCGATCCCCGAGTGCACGCACTCGATCCGGGTGGGCGGGATCCCGTCCTGGATCAGCACGCGCTTGATCGCCTCGGACACCGTCACGTAGCGATCGACGCCGTGCAGGTACTTGAGGTGGTTCAGGCCGAAGAACGAGCGGCGGAAGATCGAGAAGTCGACGCGCCGGGCCACGAGCATGCGCGGGCGGCGCTTGCCGAGGCTGGCCACGGCCACCGCGCCCAGGGTGTGGGCGTGGCTGGTGTGGGCGTGGACGAAGCTGAAGTAGCCCCGGCGGATCAGCGCGCGCAGGCGCAGGATCGCCAGGGCGTCCGCCTCGCCGTGCATGCGCAGCTCGTGCACGAGGTGCCCGCGTTCGCGGGCGCGCTCGGTCATGGGGCTCCCCGGCTGGCTGACCAGCTCGCAGGACACGCCGCGCTCGGCCAGCCCGTCGAGCAGGTAGAGCAGCTGCTGCTCGCCGCCTCGCCAGGTAGGCTCGGTGTTCAGGTGCAGGATTCGCAAGACCTTCACGCGCAGCCCGCCGCTCAGACCTTGGCGGTCTGCTGCTTCTCGGCCAGGACCTCTTCGTAGATCGCGAACATGCGCTCGAAGTGGTGGTCCCAGCTCAGCGCCTCGGCGGCGGCGCGGGCGGCCTGGCCCATGGCCAGGCGCTTGGTCTCGTCGCTGGCCAGCTCGGTGATCCGGCGCGCGATCGTGTCGGCGTCGTCGGGGTCCTCGAGCCGCCAGCCGGAGACGCCGTCCTCGACGACCTCGGCGGCGCCGGCCTTGACGCTGACCAGCGCGGGGACGCCGGTGGCCATGGCCTCGAGGACCACGTTCCCGAACGCGTCGAAGCGCGTGGGGAGCACGAACAGGTCGGAGAAGCCGTGCCAGCGCTCAACCAGGTCCTGGGTGCCGTAGAGCCGCACGGCGTCCACGACGTCCAGGCGCTTGATCTCGGCGGCCAGCTCGCGCTCGTAGTGGTGGCTCTCGCGGCCCACCACGCAGATCCGCAGCTGGCGCCCGTCGGGGAGCCCGCCCTGCTCCTTGATCTTGGCCGCGGCGCGGATCAGGGCGGGCACGCCCTTGCGCCGGTAGTCGTGGCCCACGCAGAGCACGAGGAACGGGTTCTTGGGCAGGGACAGGCGCTCGACGTACTCGTCCCGCCACTCGGCGCGCTTGTCGGGGTGGAAGCGCTCGACGTCGATCCCGTTGTAGAGCGTGATCACCTCGTCGTCGGTCAGGCCGTAGCGCTGCTTGATCTGGTCGCCGGCCAGGTCGCTCATGGCCACGACCCGGTGGAAGTTGCCCCGGGTGAAGCGGCGCTGCTCGACCGCCAGCACCTGCTTCTGGTGCAGGCTGGCGCGCTTGACCTTCTTCTTGAGCGCGCTGCCTCCGGCTTCGTCGATCGAGTAGGTCTGGTAGTCGAGCAGGCAGCCCGAGCCGTCGGTGTAGATGTCCTGATACGAGCTCTTGGAGAACCCGTGGACGATGTCGAAGTCCTCGCGGCGCACGTTGCGGGTCAGCCAGCGGTCGAAGCTCCACACCTTCATGAACCGGATCTGCTTCCAGGTGTTGGGCACCTTGTGGATCTTGATCCGCGGGTCGACGTGCTCGTCCCAGAAGTTGCAGAAGTAGTGGACCTCGTGCCCTGCGTCGGCGAGGCGCCGGACGAGGTCGAACACGTAGCGCTCGACGCCGCCCTGGAACGTGTAGCGGGTGTGGGTGATCGCGACCTTCATGAACGGCGGATTCTGCCCGAGGACGCGCGGAAATCCAAGGCTGCTTGGGGCTTGCGGGGGGCGGTCCGAGTCAGCGCGTTGGAGGTCCGGCTGCTCGCCGGCCCTCGGCGCCCCTGACTGCGTCGTTCGTCGGCGCCTGGGGTCGCTAAACGGAATCGCGCGAGGCTGGGTCGTCGAGAGATCCGATCACCCCCCGGCTGCCGACGAGTCGTGGGTTCCGTCTATCAGAAGCTCCGCCGAGCGCGGAGCTCTCTGGCGTGCGGCTGGAGCGCGTGGGCGCATGGGCGCAACGAGGGATCAGCCGGGGCGTGGCAGTGCATGACCGCTCCCGCCGCGGGCGGAGCCGATCCTGAGCGGGCGAGGGAGCGCCAGAGCGCCGAGGAGCCAACCACCACCCTCGAACGCTCAGAGTCGTGAACGCCGGCTCAGCGGATCTGGGGGCCGACCTCGACCCGCAGCTCGAGCGCCCAGGCGCGCAAGATCTCCTCACCACCAGCCCCGGCGCGGCGCGCGCGCTCGCGCAGGCCCGCGGGCAAGCGCTCCCGGGCCTGGTACGCCTGGAGCGCCTCGTCGGCGCGCTGCAGCTCACCGCACGCCCACAGCGTCGTCGCCAGCCAGGCCAGGGCGCGGAAGTCGCTGTAGTCCAGGCGAACGAAGGCCTCCAGCGCCTGGCAGGCGGGCGCCGCCAGCGCGGGGCCGCCGGCGAGGTAGGCCTGCCACGCCACGTTCGCGGCGAGCACGCAGCGCACGTCGGCGGCCGAGCTCGACTCCAGCACTCTCCAGGCCTCGGCGCAGGCTCGCGGGTGCTCCCCCACTGCGCCCAAGGCTTGCGCGCGCACGTCGCTGGGAGGGGTGCCCTCGAGCACGGCCAGGGCGTCGGCGAAGCGCCCGCGGGCGCAGAGGGCGCGGCCCGTGAGCAGCCTGAGCGGGGTGTCGGCGCCAGGGCTGTCTCGGTGCTCGGCGAGCAGCGCGGTCCCGTGCTCGATCGCCTGGTCGTGGAGCCCGAGCACACTGAGCAGGCGCACGCGGCGCGCGCCCAGGACCCGGCGCGCGTCGCCCTCCGCGCGCGGATAGGCCCTGTCGATCAGCTCGAGGTAGGGCCGGGCCAGGTGTGAGGACCCGGTCCAGAGCTCCAGGAGGTAGCTCAGGAGCGCCGGGTCTTGATCGGCGGCCGCCTCACCCAGGGCCAGGAGGAGGTCCTCCCCAGGTCCGGGGTCGCCGGCCAGCTTCCCGCGGCGTGCCAGGTTCGCGGCCAGTGGCGCGAGCTTGTAGACCTCGTCGCGCAGCGCGCCGGGGTCGGTCCAGCCGACGGCTGCGCGCAGCCTCAAGACCAGGGCCAGTCGGCGGGCCTGCTCCTCGCTCAGCGGACGGCGTTCGCCGTCTGGAGGGATCTGGCGCGCCACCCGCCTCGCCAGGTCCGGGGCGAGCGCGGGGGGCGCGGCGGCGCGACCCAGGGTCGGAGCGACCACGAGCGCGGCGTCGAGGTCGTCCGCGCGCACGAGGGCCTCGAGCGCCTGGAGGCGGACCCGGCGTGCGTAGTCGAGGGGAGCGCCTGGCCACAGCGCGCTCGAGGCCTCCAGCCAGCGCGCGTGACGCAGGAAGAGCTCTACCTGTGCGGCGCCGCGCCAACAGGGCGCGAGCGCTTCGGCGCGCGCGACCCGCTCCGCCACGTCCATGAGCTGCTGCCGGTCGAGGTTCGCCGCGCGGCGCGCCTCGACCAGCCGGGCGAGCTGCTCGAACTCCAGGTAGGTCACCTCCCGCGAGGCGCGTCGCAGCGCCGCCTCGGCGTAGGGAGCCGCGGTGCGGGAGTCGAGGATCGCCACACACGCAGCCAGGGCCTCGCGCTCGGGGCAGGCAGGCGCGCGCTCGAGCTGCGCCTGCGCCCGCTCCACGGTGCCCCCGTCCAGCAGCTGCTCCATGGCCAGCAGCAAGCGCGCGCGAGCGGCGCTCAGCGGGAGCGGGCCCTGCGCTTCGAGCGCGGCCAGCTCGTCCTGGAGGCCCTGCGCGCGCAGCCGCGCCGCCGCGGCGCGGATCCCGGCGCTGGCCAGGACCTCGTCCAGCTCGAGCCCGCGCGGCTGACGCCAAGCCCAGGCCGCGCCGCACACCGCCGCGAAGCTCAGCGCGGCGACGGTCAGGAGGGCCATCCGCGGCCGCCGACGCGCTGCGGGCTGCCCTGGACGATAGTCGCTGAGGGCGTCCGCGAGGGCGGCCGCATCGGGGTAGCGCGCCGCAGGGTCCGGGGCGAGGGCGCGCAGGCAGATCCGGTCCAGGACAGGATCACCGGCCCCGCTGGCGCTGGGGGGCTCGGGCAGCGCGCGCTTGCGCTCGAACAGCTCCCCCAGCGAGGGCGCCGCTCCCCCGGGGGGCTGTCCGGTGAGGAGCACGTAGAGGATCCCGCCGGCGCCGTAGACGTCGGCACGGGCGTCCACCTCGTCGCCTTGGAGCTGCTCGGGAGCGGCGAACAGCGGCGTCCCTACGATCGCCCCGGTGCGGGTCAAGCGCTCGCTCCCCACGAGGGCGGCGACCCCCAGGTCGGCCAGCAGCAGCCGCCCGTCCCGGGTCAGGAGCACGTTGCTGGGCTTCACGTCGCGGTGCACGATCCCCGCTTCATGCAAGGCCGCCAGCGCGCGCGCGACCTGCGCGGCGAGGCGCGCGGCCTGCGCCGGAGCCACCTGGCGCAGCCCGAGTTCCTCGCCGTCGACGAGCTGCATCACGAGGTACCCCAGACCCTCGGACTCACCCGCGGCGTGGACCGTGACCAGGTTGGGGTGGCGCACGCGGGTGGCAGCCTGGGCCTCGCGCAGGAAGCGCTGGCGCACCCGCGGGTTCGCCAGGGGGATCAGCTTCAGCGCCACCTCACGGTGGAGCTGAAGGTCCTGCGCGCGATAGACCGTGCCGCTCGCTCCCCGCCCGAGCTCTTCCAGCAGGCGGTAGCCTGCGAACACCCCGAGTTCACCGGGGGCGGGGCTCAAGGGCGGACGCGGTAGTAGAGGATGTGATACAGGGCGGCCAGGCCGTCCTTCCACGTGATCTTCTTGCCCTCCTCGTAGCTGCGCCCGGCGTAGCTGATCGGGACCTCGTAGAGGCGCCAGCCGCCCTTGGAGAGCTTGGCGGTGATCTCGGGTTCGATCCCGAAGCGCTTGGAGCGCAGGCCCAGGGAGAGCGCCACGTGGCGGAACATGGCCTTGTAGCAGACCTCCATGTCCGTGAGGTTGTAGCCCGTGGTCACGTTGCTGAGCAGGGTCAGCGCGCGGTTCGCGGTGAAGTGCCAGAAGTAGAGCACCCGGTGCGGGCCGCCGAGGAAGCGCGAGCCGAACACCGCGTCGGCGCGCCCGTCGAGCAGGGGCTCGAGCAGGCCGGGGAGGTCCTTGGGGTGATACTCGAGGTCGCCGTCCTGGATCACCACCAGGTCCCCGGTGGCGTGCTCGAGGGCGGTGCGCACTCCGGCGCCCTTGCCGCGGTTCTGGCCGTGCTGGACGAGCTTCAGCCGCGGCGCCCACGCGGGGTGCGCGTCGCGGAACGCCTCGACCCGGGCCACGGTGTCGTCGGCGCTCCCGTCGTCGACCACGATCACCTCGCGCTCGAGGGGTAGCTCGACGGCGAACACGCGCCGCAGCAGCTCCTCAATGGTCTGCGCTTCGTTGTACACGGGGATCAGGATCGAGATCGAGGAGGGGGTCACACCGGGATCCTATCGCGAACTCGTGCCCTGGATCGGACCGGCGGGGAGCTCGAACACCAGCCAGCGGTAGCGGGTGGCCCCGGCGCGGTCGGCGAACCCGGGGTCGACCCGGCGGGCGCCCGCTGCGGCGAGGGCCGGGGTCAGGGCCTCGGGGCGCGCCGCGCGGTGGCGCACGTAGACCACCAGCCAGCGGACCCCCGCGGCGCGAGCCTCGTCCACGAGCTGGCCCGGCGTGAGCGACGGGACGTCGCGATACGCGGCGCCTGCGTAGTGCGCGACGACTCGGGCGTCGATCCCCCACACCTCCTGGGGCTGGTCGCGCGCTGCGATCCAGGCGCCCACCGCCGCCTGCGGCCCTCGGCCCTCCTGCTGGGGGTCGAGGGCCTTGGGGAGGAGCGCCACGAGCCCCGCGGCGAGGGTCGCCGCGCAGGCGAGGCGCGCCCGCCCGCCAGCGAGGCGCCGCCAGGGCGCCCGGGCCCACGCCACCGCGGCCAGGGGCGCTACGAGCACGCCCGCGCTGGAGGCGTGGATCCGGCTGGTGTAGCCGTAGTTCGCGCGCAGGAGGATCTGCCCCGCGGCGAAGGCCGCCAGGGCCCAGGCCAGGGGCGGGGGGCGCGGGCGTGGCCCGGCGAGGACGCAGCCCAGCAAGGCCAGCACGAGCAGCGGGGGGACGCTGGCGCCCACGACCTTGTCGAGCGCGAAGGTGGCGGCGCCGAGGAAGCCGTCGACGGGGATCGTGACTCGAGGGTTCCCGTCGGCGGCCACGGCCTCGCGGTCGACCCAGGCGCGGAGCGTGTCCTCCGCTGGCGGACGCAGGGTCACCGGGGTGGCGTGGGTGAGCTGGCTCACGGTCTTGCGTCCGCTCAGCCGCCACGCGCCGTGGTGGGCGCGGAGCGCGAGCAGGTAGGGGCTGGCGACGAGGGTCGCCGCCAGCGCGAAGGCGACGACGGAGGTCAGGCGACGGCGCCCACACCAGGCGAGGCCTGCGGCCAGGCCGACCGCGATCGTGAGCGCGTCGGCGCGCGCGAGGTAGGCCAGGCCGACGACGGCGCCGGCCGAGGCAGCGTCCCGGGCCCGACCGCGGGCGGCCGCGCGCACCGCGAGCCCGGCGGCGAGCCCCTCCAGGCCGTGGGCCAGGCCGTAGCCCATGACCTGCCCGCCGAGGCGCACGAGGTAGGGGTGAGCGGCGGCCAGGAGCCCGGCGGCGAAGGCCGCGCGCTGCGGCGCGCGCGGGCAGAGCCAGGCCGCGGCGAGGGCCGCCCCGGGCGCGGCGAGGGCTGAGCCCGCGATCACCCCCGCGAGGGCCAGGCCTTCGAGGGGTAGTCCGCTCAGCAGGTGCAGCGCCGCGGTCAGCAGGCTCAAGAGCGGGCTGAAGCCAGGCTCGAGGCCGCCCGCGAGGTCGCCCAAGGCCCAGGCCCGGGCCTGGTCCAGCTCCACGACGCCGTCGGGGGAGAGCGAGGCGCAGCGCGCGGCGGCGACGCCGCGCAGCACGAGGGCGGCCAGGTAGACCCAGCCCAGGAGCCTGCGGTCGACGCGCGGCTCCACCCGCGCTCAGCCCTTGAGCGCGGTCAGCCCGGCGCCGACCCCCGCCCCCAGGGCGAGCAGCAGCGCGCCGAAGCCCAGCACCGTGAGGAACCCGGCGCTCGACGAGAGGTCGTCGACCAGCGCCTGCTTGCTGGGGGCGACGGCGATCAGGAACGGGTCGCCGCCCTGCAGCGTGCCGTCGCGGACCTCGCCGATCAGGGTCACCCGGGTCCCCGCGGCGATCCCCACGTAGGTCACCCGGGCCTCCTTGCCGACGCCGGCCGAGGTCGAGGCTTGGTGGAGCTGGGTCGCGCCGCGCGCGGTGGCGCCCTGGGGCACTACGCGCAGCTCGCCGACCCGGAGCGCGTCGGCCCAGCGGGTGTCGCTGCGCACCGTGCGCCAGCTCGACGACAGCCGGGAGGACGAGCTGCGGGAGGACGTCGAGCGAGTGCTGCTGCTCGAACTGCGGGTGTCGCGCTCCTCGCGCTTCTCCTCGTAGTAGAGGACCTCGGTCCCGCGCTCGGGCAGACGCAGCGGGCTCGCGGGCTGGGGGACGACGCCCTCGACGCACACCAGTCCGCTGGCCTGGGCGGCCTCGGCCGGCGTCTTGACGGGCGTGGCCTGGACCTTGGCCTGCAGCGCCTGAGTCGAGCGGCTGGCGAGCAGCCCGCCGACGCCGATCAAGAACGCGACCGCGGCCACGATCCCGAGGACCAAGGGCAGCTTGGAGCCGGACCGCGCCGGCTGTGCAGGTGCGCCAGGCGCGGGAGCCGGCGATGGCGCCGCCGCGGGGGCGGGCGCGGGCCCGCTGAGCGGGCTCCCGCAGTACTCGCATTCGTGGGGGGTGCTGGAGTCGGCTCCGCAGTTCGTGCACTTCATGGGCGCGAGTGTAGCGAACGCGCGGCGTGGGCGACCCGCTCCGTCGTGGTCGTGCAGGAGCCTGCCTCCCGCCTCCCTGGAGGAACGCGTCGCGTCAGGATCAAGTCCAGCAACGACCTACGGCGTGCGGCGCGGCGCGCCCCAGGCTGAAGAACCGTAGGTTCCTCCCCGTTCGCTAGACTCGCGGCGGAGGTGGCCATGGGGGTCGTGTCGCGGGTGTTGGCTTCGTCGCGGGTCCTGCGGTTGGCGCTGAACCTGTATCCGCCCTACCTCGGCGCCGGGGTGCGGGTCACGCGCCTCGACCGCGACCTGCGGGGGATCCGGGTCGAGCTGCCCTTGCGCTGGTTCAACCGCAACTACGTGGGGACGCAGTTCGGCGGCTCGCTCTACAGCATGACGGACCCGTTCCTCATGCTCATGCTCCTGCGCAACCTGGGCTCGGACTACGTGGTGTGGGACAAGGCCGCGCGGATCGAGTTCGTGCGTCCGGGGAAGGGCCGCGTGCACGCAGAGTTCTCCCTCGCGGCAGAGCGGCTCGCGGAGATCCGCGCGACCGCGGATCGCGAGCGACGGGCGCTGCCGGAGTTCGAGGTCGTGGTGCGCGACGAGGACGGCGAGCCCGTGGCCCGGGTGCACAAGACGCTCTACGTGCGGCGGAAGCGCCCGAGCGGGGCGCCCGCGGCGGTCTGCGACTAGGCGTCGAGTTCCTGGATGTCCGTCGCGTCGTCGGCAGGGTCGCGGCGCAGGTCCTCGCGGGTCAGGCGCCGGGTGTGGGCGCCGGCGCTGGCGAACAGGGCGCTGGGAGCGACGGGCGCTCCGTCCAGGGACGTCGCCTCGACCTCGACCCGGGGCGCGCTCACGAACTGGCAGGTGGCCACGTCGTCCCACTCGCGCAAGACGGTGGGGACGGGCTCGGCGCCAGGGGCCGGGGGGAGCAGCTGTCCGACGACCAGCGCGAGGCTCACCTCGCGGTGGGGGAGGCGGACCTTGAGGGTGCCCGTCGCGCGCACCGACTCGAGCTTGAGCAGGAAGTCCTGGAGCTCGTCCCAGCCGCGCACGGCCCCAGAGAGGGCCTTGCGTCCGTTGGTCACCAGGCGCACGAACCTGCCCGAGGCCGTGCGCGGGCTGCTCTCCGCGACCTGCTTCGTGAGCAGCAAGACCTCGAACGAGAGCTCGCCGAACTGGACCCTGCAGCGGTGGGTGAGGGGCACCGGCTCGTGCGGCGGGACGCGATACCCGTCGACCTGCGTCCCGTTGGCGCTGTCGAGGTCGCGCACCGTGGCGCGCGGCGAGCCCTCGGGCCAGTCGAGGATCGCGTGCTGGCGGGAGATCGAGCGGCAGGAGAACACCCAGTCGTTGCCCTCGCTGCGTCCGACCGTGAGCGTCCTCCCCTGCTCGAGCTCCCAGGTCCGTCCCGAGCCCGGCTCGCGCAAGCACGTGATCGCCAGCGTCGACATGCGTCCCTCCCGCGGGTGTCGAGCCTACGCGTGGACCGGCGGCGGGCAAGTCAGGGAGGGAAGAAACCGCACGGCTGGGGTGCGTTGAAGTGTCGCGCCTCCCGAGCCTCAGGCCTTGGCGGTCTTCTTCTTTGCGGTCTTCTTCTTTGCGGACTTCTTCTTTGCGGACTTCTTCTTTGCGGACTTCTTCTTTGCGGTCTTCTTCTTTATGCGGACTTCTTCTTTGCGGTCTTCTTCTTTGCGGTCTTCTTCTTAGCGGTCTTCTTCTTTGCGGTCTTCTTTTGCGGTCTTCTTCTTTGCGGTCTTCTTCTTTGCGGTCTTCTTCTTGGTGGACTTCTTCTTTGCGGTCTTCTTCTTTGCGGTCTTCTTCTTTGCGGTCTTCTTCTTGGCGGCCGCGCTCGAGCGCGACTCCGCCGAGGACGACGCGATCCCCGCGGCTTCTGCGCCCAGGACCTGCCCTTGCCCGTCCACGCAGATCAGGGTGTAGCCGCCCTGGTTGGGCAAGGTGAAGCGATCGCCCGGGTGCAGCTCGATCGAGCCTCGGAGTCGGCGTCCGTTGAGGCGGGTCCCGGCCTGGCTGTCGAGGTCGCGCAGGTGCACGGTGTTGCCGTGGATCTCGACGATCGCGTGGCGGCGATCGAGGGCGCCGTCGTTGATCACCACGTCGCAGCTCCGGTCGCGCCCGATCAGGGTGCCGCGGCGGCGCACGGGGATCCAGCAGCCCTCGTCGCGAGCCAGGTAGAACGTCCAAGGGGGCTCGGCGTCGAGCCCCTTCAGCGCGCGGGGGGCGGTGATCGTGACCTCGCGCAGCACCGCGTCGTCGAGGTTGATCGGGTGCGCGCCCGGTTTGAGCAGCAGGATCAGGAACGCCTTCACCTTCTGCAGGCGCAGCAGCAGGAGCTGCCGCTCGCCGCGGAAATCCAGCGCGCGCAGGGTGCCGGCCTCGTAGGGCTCGAAGCCCTTGTTGATCGAGTGCAAGAGCACCGAGGTCACGGCGGCGAGGAACTCGCCCTTGCGCTGCTCCTCGTGGGTCGAGGCCAGAATGAACCCGTCGGAGCTGGCGACGGTGAGGCTCTCGCACCCCGGGATCGCCGCGCGCACGCGCTTGAGGCGGTTGATCAAGCTCTTCACGGAGTGCTCCCCTTCCCCACGAGAGCGGGGCATTGTGCCACAGGGCTCAGGGGGGAAAACCCGCCCCTCTGCGTGGTGTTCCCCGCGCGCGATCCGGGCTACCCTCGGCGACGTGAGACCTTCCGACGTCGTGATCTTCGCTTCGGCCCTGCGCGAGAAGGGCGCGCGCGTCACGGACTGCGTCTCGGGCGACGCCGCCTGCGGGGTCAGCGTAGGCCTCGGCCGCTCACGCAACCCCAAGGAGTGGCCGAACGAGGACTCGGTGGCGCTGCACCGGCTCCCGGACGGCGCGCTGCTGGGGGTCGTGGCCGACGCGCACTGGGGCGGGGGCGCCGGCGAGTCGGTGGTCCGGCATACCCGCGAGGCCTTCCTGGCGAGCCGGGGGGCCAATACGTTCGAGCGCCTGTGCGCGACCCTGGCGACCGTCGACCTGCGCCTGCAGCAGGAGCGCTTCGGCATGGACCGCTCCGAGACCACCGCGCTGTTCGTGCACCTCGAGGGCCGCGAGGCGACCTACCTCAACGTGGGCGACAGCCTGCTCTACCTGTTGGACGCGGAGCGCTGCCAGCTCAGGAACCGGGCCAGCGGGCAGTTCCCGCTGCCCTTCCTCGGCACCTACCCCTTGGACAAGCTCCCCGCGGGGGTCGTCCCCGACGGCGGGATCTTCCAACTGCGTCCCGGCGAGATCCTCCTGCTCGCGACTGACGGGCTCGAAGAGGGCACGGCGACCCTCGACGTGTCGCAGCTCCCCGGGGTGTTCCGCGGGAGCGCGCCGATCGAGGAGCCGCTGCAGCTGCTCCTGGAGCGCGCCGACGACCCGCGCCGCGGCGGCGGCCGCGACAACCTGGGGGTCGTGGCCTTGCGCGCGAGCTGAAGGGCGTCCACCGCTCCTCCGGAGCGGGTGGCTTAGTCGGCGTCGAGCGTCCATGCTCGGGGGGTGAACCTCCCCGCGTCCCCCTCCACGATCGGCCCGTATCGCGTCCTGGGGGTGCTGGGGGTGGGCGGCGCGGGGGCGGTCTACCGCTGCCAGTCGCCCCAGGGGCAGCAGGTCGCGGTCAAGCTCCCCCGGCTCTACGACGCCGACGACGCGCTGCGCTTCGAGCGCGAGTGTCGGCTGCAGCGGGAGCTCGGCGGCGACGGGATCCTGCCCTTGCTCGACATGGGGAGCTCGCCTCACGGGCCCTACGCCGTGTTGCCCTTGGCCAGCGGCGGGACCCTCCAGGACCGTCTGCGCCTGGGGCCGCTGCCCTGGCGCGAGGCGAGGGCCTTGCTCCTCCGGATCGCGAGCGCCGTAGGGCGTATGCACACGGCGGGGGTCGTGCACCGCGACCTCAAGCCAGCCAACGTGCTCCTCGACCGCGAGGGCGCGCCCTGGGTGGCCGACCTCGGGCTGAGCAAGTTCGCGGACCGGGCCCTGGACCCCTCGGGGATCAGCCTCAGCAAGACCGGTGTGTTCTCGGGGACCCCGGGCTACATGGCCCCGGAGCAGGCCTTCGACGCCAAGTCCGCGGGCCCCCCGCCGACGTGTTCGCGTTGGGAGTCATGCTCTACGCCGCGATCGCGGGGCGCGAGCCCTTCGCGGCCTCGAGCCCCGCCGGCTGCGTGGCCCTCGCGCAGGCCGGCGACTTCGTGCCCCTGGACCAGGCGGCCTCGGGCCTGCCGCAGTGGCTGGTCGCCGCGGTCCACCGGGCGCTGAGCCCGGCGCTGGGGATCGCCCGCCTCACGCGGGGGCCTTCGCCGAGCTGCTGCTGGGGCCGGCGCACGGGCGCGGGCGCCGGCGCGCGTCCCGGGCGCCGGCGCCCGCGCTCGTGGGTCTCGTGGCGGGAGTCGGTCTGGGCCTGGTCGCGTGGGCGTTCGTGGGCCGTGGTCCGTCGGCGGCGCCGCCGGTCGCTGAGCCGCCGCCGGCGCTCCCCTGGGCGCCACCCCCTGAGCCCTCGCCGGAGCCACCCGACCCCGGTCCAGCTCCCCGGAGGTGCCGACGGAGCGACCGGAGCCCCCGGAGCCGCCGAGCGAGGTCCCCCGACGGCTCACGGGCTTGGGTCCCGTCGAGATCCTGCTCGGCGCGCCAGGCGGGCACCTCGCCTTGGTGCGCGAGGTGGCCGTCGACGCCGAGCGTGGGCTCGTGCTCTCAGGAGAACACGACGGCGCGATCTACCTCAGCCGACTCGCAGACGGCAGCGTCGTGGACGTATGGGCGCGCCCTTCCTGGGTGGGGGTCGAGGGCTTGGGGTTCACCCCCGACGGGGTCGGACTGGCCCTCACCCGCGGAGGGCAGCTCGTGCAGGTTCGCGAGCGGCAGGATCCAACCTCCTGGGACAGCGGGCACTCCTCTGGCATGGACCTCGACGTGGATCCCAGCGGCTGGGTCGCGACCGCGGGCAAGGACGGGGTGCGGCTGTGGAGCGCGGCGGGCGTCCTCGCGCAGGCGTCGCCGCCGCCCCTGATCTGCTCTGGGTCCGTGCAGGTCGCGCGCTTCCAGCCCTCGGGGCAGCGCGGCGTCGCGCTCGGTCCTCAGGGGTGCTGGCGCTTCGACGTGGACGGTGCAGCGACCCCTGCGCCCGAACTCCCGGCCGGCGGGTACGAGGACCTGGCCTTCAGCCCGGCGGGAGACCTGCTCGCGACCCTCGACAACCGCAGCCGCGTGCGGCTCTACACCTGGCCGTCCCTCGAGCTGCTCGCCGAGCGCGTGATCTACGAGCGTCCCCCCCAGGTGCCTGGGTTCTACAACGCCCGGTCGGTGTGCTTCAGGGAGGACGGGCGTGCGCTCTACACGGGAGACCCGCGGCCGTCGGTCACGACGTGGTCGGTGCCCGAGCTCGAGCGTCAGAGCGACTGGCACCCGGGGTGGCGCTCGTGGGTGGAGCAGATTCGCCGGCTGCCTGACGCGACCCTCCTCGTCTCGGGGAACTCGCGGACCGCGACCCGCTTCACCCCTGGGGGCGAGCCGCTGTGGCGGCAGCCCGTTCAGCCCTACAGCTACCTGGGGGAGGACCGCCGCGGAGAACGGGCCATGCGCATGACGACGAGCGGGCTGCACTGGCTGAGCACCTCGCGTCTGGCGCTGAACAGCGAGTCCGGCCTGACGGTCGTGGACCTCGACACCGGGCGTTGGCGGTCCGAGCCCAAGGACCACAAGGAGATCGGCGGCGAGCGCCTGAGCTTCGCCGCAGATCGCTTCTACATGGTTCGAGGGGGCACCCTCGTAGCCGGCAGGTTGACCTTCGACGAGCACAGCGTGCGGGCGCAGGACCCTCGCGCGCGAGAGGGGAACTTCGTCGACGTCGCGGTCTACGAGGGCTCGGTGCTGGCCGTCGATCGGATCCCAGGCGGTGCGCGCCTCATCGAGTTCGACGCCGCGATGACCCCCCGCGCGACCTGGGAGCTGTCCACGCTCGGGGATTGGCCACGGCTGGCCGACCGCTGGGGGGAGGTCGACTCGTTCGGGGTCTACGGACAAGCTCGCCTGAGGAGGTCCAAGCTGGAGGGGGCGGCGCTGACCACCCTCTACGAGGTCGCCCTCGCGCACCCCGACCTCCCGCAGGGCCCTGCCTATTGCGCGGTGGGGGGAGACGGGCTGCTGGTGGTCTACCCGGGGGAGGTGCGCTATGCGACCCCCGACGGCGTCAACCGGGTGCGGCGCCTCCCCCGCGAGCTCCAGGGGGAGGTCTGCGCGCGAGGGATCGAGGGCGGGGTCGCGATCGGTGGGTGGGGGGGCGTGCTCGTCCTGCGCAGCGACGCCTCCGAGGACCCCCACGTCGGGTTCGTGAGCCTGCGCCACGACCGGGTGGCGGACCTCGTGGCGTCTGCGGACGGGGACGCGCTGTTCGTGTGGACCACCCGCGGATATCTGCTGAAGGTCGCGCTCCTGCGCGAGTAGAGCGGGAGCGAGCCCCGGCTCGCTCAGTCGCCTCGCGGCGCGGGCCAGGCCCACCCCAACTCGTCGAGCTGGGCGCGCGCGGCGGGGAGCCAGCCGCGGTTCGCGATCGGGCTCGCCGGGCTGGGGTGCAGGATCTGGCCGACCTCGAGCTCGAGGCCGTGGGCGGCGATCACGTCCCGCAGGCGCTTCTCCGCCCAGCGCCCGACCCCGATCGCGCGCTTGGGCGCGAGGGCCTTCAAGGCGCCGGCGAGCCAGCGGTCGCAGGCCGCGAGGATCGGCTCCATGAAGGCCTTGGGCAGCTTGTCCGGGGTGAGGTTCGCCCCGGTCTCGCTCTGGAACACGAGCGGGCAGTAGTTGACCACGAAGCCCTGGGCGAAGAACGCCTCGGCCGTGCCGAAGCAGGCCTGGATCCCGCCCCACAGCCGCTGGCCGCTGACCTCGGTCCGCGGGCTCTCGAGCCCCAGGATCCGGCGCTTGGGGTGCGTGCGCGCGGGCGGCTTCACGGCGCCCTCGAGCCCGAGGAAGTCGCGCACGAAGTCCGGGCTGCCGAAGGGGACCCCGGTCTGGGCCATGCCCCAGGGGCCGGGGTTCATGCCGAGGAACACGGCCTCGAGCTGGCCCGGCGCCACGGGCGCGTAGCGCTCGAGGTAGCTCCCGTAGAGCGGCCAGGCGTAGTCCGCCGGGTTCAGGATGTATTCGGCGCCGTGGATCGGCGCCTGCTCGAGCACGGGGGCGAGGGCGCGGTTGAGCGCGCGGGCCTCCTGCGCCAGGGCCTTCGCCACCGCCGAGCCGGTCGAGGTCTTCTTCACAGCCGGGCTCCGATCCGCACCCGCGCCGAGGGGCCGAGCACCTTCACCAGCTCCAGGCGCAGGGCCTCGGTGCCCTGGACCTTGAGGCTGCTCCCGACCCGGTAGGGGCCGGCCACGGCCTGGTCGCGCTGGCGCTTGAGCGAGTAGTAGACGGGGTCGTTGCCGCGGTGGGCGAGGAGCACCTCGCGGAACTGGCGGAACATCTCCTCGGTGGTCTCCTCGAGCACCATCTCCGCCGAGACCGAGACCCGCAGCTTGCCCTCGGCCTCCGCCGCCGGGAGCACGCGGTCGACCACGATCGAGGGCGCCTCGTTGCGCTTGGAGACCTTGCCCGAGACGAACACGATCGCCTCGCTGGTCACGTGCTGCCGCACGTCGGCGAACACGCTGCCGAAGATCACGCAGTCCACGGTCCCGCTGTAGTCCTCGAGGGTCACGAAGGCCATGGTGTTGTTGCGCCGGTCGAGGATCGTGCGCAGCCCGATCACGAGCCCGCCCACCGTGACCTCGGCGCCCTCGGGGAGCTCCTTGAGGTCGCTGACGGTCTGCGAGGCGAAGCGCTCGAGGGCCTCGCGGTGCGAGTCCAGCGGGTGCTGGGTCAGGTAGAACCCGATCGCGGCCTTCTCGTTGGCGAGCAGCTCGGTGTCGGTCCACTCGCCCACCCGCGGCAGGAGCTCCTCCTCGATCTTGGTCAGGTCTTCCTTGCTCTGCTGGGAGGTGCCGAACAGCGTGGTCTGCTGGCTGAGCTTGTCCTTCTGCTCCTGGACCCCCATGCGGATCGCCTGCTCGGCGACCTCCGCCAGCTGCCGGCGCTTGGCCCCGGTGCAGTCGAAGGCCCCCGCCGCGATCAGGGCCTCGAGGGTGCCCTTGTTCATGAGCTTGGCGTCGACCTCGCTGCACAGGTGGAAGATCGAGCGGAAGCCCTCCCCACCCAGCGCCTGGCGCGCGCGGACCAGCTCCTCGGCGACGGCCTCGCCGATCCCCTTCAGCGCGCCCAGCCCGTAGTAGATCTTTTGCTCGCGCACGTCGAAGGTCACGTCGCAGGTGTTGACGTTGGGGGGCAGGAGCTCGATCCCCATGCGCGCGCACTCGTTCTTGTACTCGAGCACGCGGTCGGTGTCGCCGGACCAGGAGGTCAGGGTCGCGGCCATGAACTCCACCGGGTAGTGGGCCTTGAGGTAGGCGGTCTGGTAGGTCACGAGCCCGTAGGCCGCGGAGTGCGACTTGTTGAAGCCGTATTCCGCGAAGAACGCGATCTGGCTCCACACCTCGGCGGCGACCTCGGCGGAGATCTCCTTGGCCACGAAGCCTTCGATGAACTGCGGCTTGTACTGCTCCATGAGCTTGAGCTTCTTCTTGCCCATGGCCTTGCGCAGGTTGTCGGCGTCGCTCATGGAGAGCCCGGCGATCATGTTCGCGATCCGCATGACCTGCTCCTGATACAGGATGCAGCCGTAGGTCTCGCCCAGGATCGGAGCCAGGTGGTCGGTGAGGTAGGTGATCTCCTCCCGGCCGTGCTTGCGGTCGATGAACTGCTGGTCCATGCCCGAGCCCAAGGGGCCTGGGCGATAGAGCGCGATCAAGGCGATGATGTCCTCGAAGCGGTCGGGGCGCGCCTCCTTCAGCAGCTTGCGGAACCCGCTGGATTCGAGCTGGAACACGCCCATGGTCTCGCCGCGGCTCAAGAGCTCGAAGGTCTTGGTGTCGTCCAGCGGCAGGGCGTTGGGGTCGAGCTCGACCCCGCGCTTGGCGATCAGGCGCACGGCGTCGTCGATCAGGGTCAGCGTGCGCAGGCCGAGGAAGTCCATCTTGAGGAGCCCGCACTCCTCGACCTCGGTCATGGTGAAGGCCGTGGTCTTGTCGCCCTTGACCACCGTCAGCGGGATCCGCTCCAGGAGGTCGGTGTCGGCGATCACGACCCCCGCGGCGTGCTTGCCGCAGTGGCGGTTGATCCCTTCCAGGCGCAGCGCCATGTCGAACAGCTTCTCGTAGTGCGGCTCCTGGCGCAGGGCGTCGAGCTCGGGGGACTCCCGGAACGCCTGCTCCAGGGTCTTGAGCTTGGGCCCGTCGGGGATCAGCTTCGAGATCCGGTCCACGTCGGCGAAGGGCATGCTCAGCACGCGCCCCACGTCCTTGATCACGGCCTTGGGCTTGAGCGTCCCGAAGGTCACGATCTGGCACACCGTCTCTTGCCCGTACTTGTCGCGCACGTAGTCGATCACCCGCCCGCGGTTGGCTTCGCAGAAGTCCACGTCGATATCCGGCATGGACACGCGGGACGGGTTCAGGAAGCGCTCGAACAGCAGGTCGTAGCGCAGGGGGTCGATGTCGGTGATCCAGAGCACGTAGGCCACGATCGACCCCGCGGCGGAGCCGCGGCCGGGGCCGACGGAGCAACTGTTCTCGCGCGCCCAGCGAATGAAGTCCGCCACGATCAGGAAGTAGGTGATGAACCCCAGGCTGCGGATCACCCCCTTCTCGTACTCCAGGCGCTCGAGGGCCTGCTGGGGCGGCTCGGGGCCGTAGCGCTTGCGCAGGCCCTCGTAGCAGCAGCGGTCGAAGTAGGTGTCGCTGTCGCTCCCGTCGGGGGGCAGGAACTTGGGGAGGAAGTACTTGTTCCGCAGCCCCGGGAGGAGGTCGTAGTCGGTGACCTTCTCGGCGATCTCGCGGGTGCTGAAGATCGCCTCCGGTGTGTCCTTGAAGTAGCTGAACATTTGCTCGGAGGTGCGGAAGAAGAAGTCCTCCTTCATCTTCAGCCGGTTGTCGTCCTGGAGCGTCTTGCCCGAGCCAATGCAGATCCGGATCTCCTGGGCCGGGGCGTCAGCGGGCTCTATGTAGTGCAGGTCGCAGGTGGCGGCGAGCTTGATCCCCACGTCCTTCGCCAGGCGCAGGCAGCCCTCGTTGACCACCTTCTGCTGCTCCAGCGAGTTGGGCTGGACCTCGAGGTAGTAGTCATCGCCGAAGGCCTCTTTGAACTCCCCCGCCAGCGCGCGGGCGCCCGCGTAGTCGTCCTGCTGGAGCAGGACCGGGACGGGCCCCTTGAGGCAGCCCGAGACCACCACCAGGCCCTCGCGGTGCGCCTTGAGCGTCTCGAGGTCGATCCGCGGCTTGTAGTAGAAGCCCTCGAGGTTGGCCAGCGAGGTGAGCTTGCTCAGGTTCTTCCAGCCGACGTCGTTCTTGGCGAGCACCGTGAGGTGGTTGTAGCCGCGCTTGCGCTCGGTCATCTTCCCCCGGGAGATGTAGACCTCGCAGCCGAGGATCGGCTTGATCTCCTGCTTCTGGCACTCCTTGTAGAAGTTGATCGCGCCCGAGACCGTGCCGTGGTCGGTCAGCGCGATCGCGCGCTGCCCGCACTCCTTCGTGCGCTGCACGAGCTGCGGGATCTGCGCCAGCCCGTCGAGGAGGCTGTAGTCGGAGTGGCAGTGCAGGTGTACGAAGTCGCTCTGGTGCACGGTCGTCCTGCTTTCATGAGCCGCGGGGATCGACGGAACCTCCGGGGTTCCCCGGGCGCTGGCGGGCGGCGCCCATGCTACGCCACCCAGGGGACAGTCCCTTGTGTTTCAACGGTTTGTGGAGACTTCGGGGAAACCTGTGGGGATCGTCGCGGAGCTCGCTCCCGCCAATCCGCGCTATAGTTCCAGCATGCGCCTCCTGGTGGGACTCTCGATCGTGTGCGCCGCGGCGTCGTTGGCCCAGGACGACGCGCGGCGGGTCTACTCGGACGGGATCGTCGCGGTCGTCGACGGCGACCCGATCACCCACCGCGAGCTGCTCATGGCGTGTCGGCTGACCCCCGACTACCCCCAACTCCCCGAGGGCGGGGAGGGCCGGGCCAAGATCGAGCGCGACCTGCTCAAGATCCTGATCGAGGAGCGCGTGCTCCTGCACCGGGCGAGCCAGGAGGGGATCGCGCTCAGCTCCGAGGACGAGCGTCGGCTGATGCTCGACCTCACGCGCCAGGCGGAGCAGTACGGTGGCGAGGGCGGCCTGCGCAACGCCTTGCGCGAGTTCGGGGTGTCCCTGGACTACTTCCGCTCGCGGCAGCGCAATCAACTGATCATGCGCCGGCTGCTGGGGAAGAACGTCTCGACCGAGGCCTACGTCCCGCCCGGGGACATTCAACGCTACTACCGCGAGCACCGCGCGCGCTACGAGGTCCGCCCGGAGACGCGGGTGTGGCAGATCGTGGTCTACCCCCAGCCGTCCATGGTCCTGCGCGAGCCCACGCCGGAGCTGACCGCGGCGCTCTCCGAGCCGGGCTGGGACCCGGCCGCCTTCGCCGAGCGGGCGCGCAAGCGGGTCGCCGGCGGCGAGAGCTTCCCCGACGTCGCGCGGGAGACGAGCATGCTCACCGGGTTCGAGAAGCCCGTGGTGCTCAAGGGCAAGGACCGGCCGGAGGAGGTGTTCAACCCGCCGCTGGACCGCGTGGTCGACGACCTGGGCGCAGGGGAGTTGAGCGACGTGATCGTCGACGAGCAGGGGACGCGCTACCTGATCTGGATCGAGGAGAAGCGCCGCGCTGGCATGCGTCCGCTGAGCGAGGTCCAGGACGAGATCCACGACACCCTCCGGCGCAGGCTCTACGAGCGCAAGGTCGAGGACTGGACCCGGGAGCTGACCCGGGAGGCCGTGGTCGAGATCTACCTCGAGGGCGTCGAGCTGCGTTGACAAAATCGCAACGCTCGTGAAGCCAATCGCTTAGCTGGATCTGCCGGCCGTTACACAGCGATGACGCCGATCGCAGTTGACGAATTGGCAATTCGGGGCTAGCCTTTTGGCAATCCGTCAGGACGAGCCGTCGGGGGGTCCCTGGACCCGAGATCCGACGCAGCACTTGGGAGGTGGCCCGTGGGTCGCGACTACGACGACGAAGAGTCCTACTACGACGACGACGAGGAGTTCAGCGAAGAGTTCGACGATCAGCCACAGGACATGCGCAGCCGCCTGGCCGCGGTCCTGGGCACCAGCTACGGCATCTCGATCGTCGTGCACGGCATCATCGCCCTGCTGCTGACCCTGATCGTGCTCGCGGCTCCCGAGGAGACCAAGGAAGCCGTCGTCATGGCGCAGAACCAGGTCCAGGAGCAGGAGTACGACGAAGAAGTCGAACGGGCCATGGAGAAGACCCCCAAGATCGAGGCCCAGGAGGTGGTCGAGAAGCCGATCATCGTGCTCGAGGAGGAGGTCACCTTCGAGAACGAGACGCCCAAGGGCACCGACTTCTCGAACCTCTCCAACAAGAACTTGGACTCGACCTCGGCGAACGACGCCTACGGCGCGGGCGGCGGCGCGGCGGGCGCCTATGGCAGCCGCTTCGGCAAGGGCGGCCTGGCCCAGGAGGGCGGGAGCCCGGCGACCGAGAGCGCCGTGCGCGGCGCGTTGCGCTGGCTCATGCGCGCCCAGTCCCGGGACGGGCGCTGGGACGCCGACGACTGGCGCCACCTCCGCGAGCACACGAGCGAGATCCAGGGGGCCGTCGAGCAGGGCATGGGCCGCTACGACGTGGGGCTCACCGGGCTCGCGCTCCTGGCCTACCTCGGCAACGGGAACACCCACCACGCGGGGCCGTTCAAGCGCACCGTCAACGCCGGGTTCAAGTGGCTGCTGACGCAGCAAGAAGCCCACGGGGGGATCGGCTTTCGGCCGGGCGACGAGGGCTCGATCTACAACCACGCGATCGCGACCATGGCGCTGTGTGAGGCCCTGGCCGTGTCCGGGGACAACCGCCGCTTCCGCAAGCCCGCCGAGAAGGCCGTGCGCTTCTGCCTCGACGCGCAGAACCCGGGCTTCGGCTGGAAGTACGAGCCGCGCTCGGGGCACAACGACACCTCGGTCACGGGGTGGATGGTCCTCGCGCTCAAGGCGGCCAAGTCGGCCAAGCTCGACGTGCCCGACGACGCCTTCGAGGCCGCGCGGACCTGGTTCGACGCCGCGACCAACGCGGGCGGCGAGGTCGGCTATCAGGGGCCGGACGG
>JAWKSZ010000088.1:0-29074 GCA_041402045.1 Planctomycetota bacterium
CTGGACCGCGAGCATCGCCCAGCGCTCGGTCTCGTCGCTGAGCGTCACGTCGAAGGCCTCGAGCCGGGGCCGGATCCACTCCAGCACCGCGTCGCGGTTGCTCGCGTTGACCACGAGCACGATCGCCTGCTCGAGCACGTAGAAGATCGCGTCGTCCAGCGCGTTGCCGTCCTCCAGGCAGAGCACGGCGTACTTGGCGCGCCCGGGCTTGGTGCTGGGCACGTCGTTGCTCACGAGGCTGTCGAGGGCCTCCGCGCGCTGAGGGCCGGTGAACACCAGGCGCCCCATGTGCTGCAGGTCGAACAGCCCGGCGTGGTTTCGCACGATCTCGTGCTCGGCCACGATCCCCGTGTATTGCACGGGCATCTCCCAGCCGCCGAACTCGACGAGCTTGGCCCCCAGGGCGCGGTGCTTGGCGTTGAGCGCTGTCTTGTGCACGGTTCCTCCGCGGGCGCATTCTGCCAGCAGGAGCCCGCATTTCACCAGGGTTCGGGGGAAAGCCCCTTCAGCCGGGCTGTGCGGGGCGGGCGGCGCCGGTTAGGCTGCCAGCGGCTCCCCCGGGGCGTTCGTGGTGGACTTCCGCGGCCCCCCAGCGTTACAGTGAGCCCATGGAGTTACGCGCGCGGTTCGCGCGCCCCACACCGCACGCGCGCCCGCTGGCGCGCCTGGAGCGATACGTTGGCCCTCCGCTTCTCCGAAGCCCTTCCCGACGACGACGACGACCAGCCCCCCACCAAGCGCGCGCCCGCCACGGCGGCCCCGCGACGCGCCCAGGGGAGCAAGAGCATTTACGGTGCCTCCCTGGAGGCCCGCGCACCTGAGCGCCCGGCCAAGCCCGAGCGCCCCGCGCGCAGCGAGCGCCCGGCCAAGCCCGAGCGCCCCGCGCGCAGCGAGCGCCCGGCCAAGCCCGAGCGCCCCGCCCGCTCCGAGCGACGCCCGGCCCGCTCCGAGCGGCGCCCGGCGGTCGAGGACGACGCCGACGAGCCGCCGCGCAGCGACCGCCGCGACCGTCGCAAGCGCGGCAAGGCGCGGGCCGCCAAGCGCGAGCGCGAGGAGATCGCCGAGAAGAAGTCGGCCCGGCTCCCGCTGGGTGAGGTCTCGGGCGGCGGGTTCAAGAAGTTCAACCTCTCCCCCGAGCTGCTCAAGGGCCTCGACGACATGGGCTGGGAGGATCCCTCGGACATTCAGGCCGAGCTGATCCCGCGGGTCCTCGCCGGGAGCGACGTGGTCGGGCAGGCCCGGACCGGCACCGGCAAGACCGGGGCCTTCGCGATCCCGGTGCTCGAGCTCTACCAGGGCCGCGGCAACCTGGGCAAGGAGGGCCGCTCGCCCAAGGTCCTGGCGCTGACCCCGACCCGTGAGCTGGCCTTGCAGATCGAGGGTCAGTTCCGCGAGCTGGGCGCCTACCTCAAGGTGCGGACCGTGTGCCTCTACGGCGGCGCGCCCCTCGAGCCGCAGTTCCGCGCGCTGCGCAACGGCGCAGACGTGGTCGTGGGCACCCCCGGCCGGATCATGGACCACATGCGCCGGGGCAAGCTCGACCTCTCCAAGGTCGCCTGCTTCGTCCTCGACGAGGCCGACCGCATGTTCGACCTCGGGTTCCGCGACGACATCTACTGGATCGCGCGGCGCCTGCCCGAGGAGGGGCGGCAGACGGTCCTGCTCTCGGCGACGGTGCCGCCGGAGGTGCTGACCCTGGCCAAGGAGGTCACCGAGGACCCCGAGGTCGTGCGCACTGTGACCAAGGACCTCACCGTGGGCACGGTGGAGCAGTTCTACATCCGGTCGACCCCGAGCGGAAGCTGGGCCTGCTCGAGCAC
Organism: Planctomycetota bacterium; assembly: GCA_041402045.1. GTDB lineage: Bacteria > Planctomycetota > J058 > J058 > J058 > JAGQRJ01. Next base: position 1,821 of record JAWKSZ010000088.1, read on the forward strand.
CTCGTGTCCGACGAGAACCCGGAGAAGGGGATCGTGTTCACCCGCACCAAGCGCGGCGCGGACAAGATCGCCGAGCGCCTGCGCAAGCGCGGCTTCGACGCCGGCGAGATCCACGGCGACCTGCGCCAGCGCAAGCGCGAGCAGGTCCTGAGCGGGTTCCGGGAGGGCAACCTGCACCTCATGATCGCGACCGACGTCGCCGCCCGCGGCCTGGACATTCAGGGTGTGAGCCACGTGTTCAACTACGACGTGCCCGAGAACCCGGAGGACTACGTCCACCGCGTGGGGCGCACGGCGCGCATGGGCAAGAGCGGGCGCGCGTTCACGTTCATCACCAAGGCCGATGGCGGGTTCCTCACGGAGATCGAGAAGCTGATCAACAAGGAGGTGCCCTACTTCGACGTCAGCGGCTACCGCTGCGAGGCGACGGAGGAGGAGCGCGCGCGCCGCGAGCGGCGCCCGAAGCCGGACGACCACCCCATGGCCGGGAAGTTCTCGCCGGCCCTGCTCTCGATCCTCAACAACCGCCGCGGCGGCGGGGGCAAGGGCGGACGCGGCGGCGGCGGGCCCAAGGGCGGCCGGCGCGGCAAGGGACGCGGCAGCAAGCGCTAGTTTCAGGGGGTCTGTCCCAGACCCCCTCGCCCTCGGGGCAAAGCCCTCGGGCTCACCCCCAAGGCTCGCCGGCTTCGCCGGTGGCAGCGCCGCGGCCGACGCCGCCTCGCTGGGCTGGCCGCATGACTCGCTTCGCCGGTTCCGGGAGCTGGCACCGCGGCTGACGCCGCTCGCTGGGCTGGCCGCAGACTCCGCTCCGCCGGCTCGGCCGGCTTCGCGCTCGCGGCCTGCCGGTTCGCGCTCGCGGCTGACGCCGCTCGCTGGCCGGGCCTCACGACGGGGCTTCAGGGGCTAGGCTCTGTTCGCAGCGACCGAGGGGCCTCTCCGAGGCCCCTGAGGTCCGCTCGCTCACTTCCGGCGGTCGTCGCGGGCGGCGTTGCGCAGGGCGGCCGAGACCTCGCTGCTCCACTGCCGGGTCACCTGACCCTCGGCGTTTCGCAGGCGGAGGAAGTCCGAATACCACATGTTCAGCGGGAACTCGGTGGGCTCGAGCTCGCGGGTGAAGTTGTAGCTCGCGAGGTCCTGGCGGCTGAGCAGGGCCTCGAGGGCGCGCCCGCTGGAGAGGTCGCCCCAGGTCGCGGCCATGAGGCGGCCGAGGCACACCGTCACCTGCCCTTGGGAGATCCCCGCCTGGGGCTTGGTGAGCTCGACCCGCAGGGTCCCCGAGCGCTGCTCGACCTCGAGCTGCTGCAGGACGTCGTGCAGCCGGCGACCCTCGTCGAACACGCCGTTGAACTCGGGGCCGCCGTCGGTGAACAGCGTCACGCTGTCCGAGGTGCGCTCGATCAGCGCCGGGGCGGCCTCGTCCTCGGCCCCCTCGAGCTCGACGTCGAAGCGCGCGCTGCCGATCTGCACCCGGTCCCCGTCGCTGAGGACCACGGCGCGGCCGCGCACGGGCTCACCGTTGAGGGTCGTGCCGTTCTGGCTGCCGTTGTCGTAGAGCTGGGGGTGGGGCGCGTCGGCGTCCCAGCGCACGGTCGCGTGAAAGCGCGAGACGAGGGAGTCGCGCAGGACGAGGTCGTTCTCCTGGTGCCTGCCGACCCGCAGCGGCACGCGACCCTTGACCACGGTGAACACACGGTCCCCGTAGGTGAGTCGTACAGCAGGGGGGTCGTCGCCTTCCACCATTCCCTGAACTCTAGCACGCAGGCGAGCCACAGGCTCGCGCGCATGCCGCTGTATGGCCCCTCTGCACTGCATTGGGCCGCTGAAGGCCCGCGGACCGTGGGGCCCGACTCCAGCGGCGCTCCCCCTCGTCCTCCCTGGCGGTGAGACCCTCAGGCCGCCAGGCCGGCGTCTGCCGGCCACCCAACGGGAGTGCGCGAGTCACGATCCTGAGCGGGCGAGCGCCAGATCGTCGACGTCAGGGGAGCCACGCTCGCCCGCTCGGAATCGTGAACTCCGGTTCAGTCCTTGGAGCGGCCCAGGAAGTCGCCGGTGCGGGTGTCGACGCTGATCTTGTCGCCGACGTCAATGTGTTGGGGCGCCTTGACCTCGAGCCCCGTGGAGCACACCACGCGCTTGGTGACGTTGGTCGCGGTGTTCCCGCGGATCGCGGGCTCGGCCTCGACCACGTCGAGGGTCACCGACGCCGGGAGCTCCATCTCGATCGGGGTCCCGTCGAGGTAGGCGATCTTGACGTCCATGTTCAGGTCCACGTATTTCATGTCGTCGCCGAGGACGTCCTCACGGAGCGTGAACTGCTCGTAGTTCTCGTTGTCCATGAACACGTAGCCGCTGCCCTCCTGGTAGAGGTACTGGCTGCTGCGGCGGTCGAGGTAGGCGGTCTCGATGGACTCGGTGCTGTTGAAGCGCTTGTTGATGTGCCCGCCGGTCTTGAGGTTCTTCAGCTTGAGCTGAACGATCCCGCCCTTGTTGCCGGGGGTGTTGTGGTGCATGTCGACGACCTTGTAGAAGTCGTCGTCGAGCTTCACGACGTTGCCTTTTCGAACCTGGGTGAGCTGCGTGGACATGGCCCGCTCCTTCGGCCGGGGATCCTAAGTTTTTTCAATGGGGCAGGCTAGCTGCCGGTTGAGAACTGGGCTCGGGGCGGGGCGCGCCACAAGCAGGCCAAAACCGTGACGAGGTGGTGACCCCTGGGGGGGTAAGCTCAGCGCATGAAGATCGCCTGGACCCTGGTCGCCGCGACCCTCGTGCTCGCTGGCTGCAACTCGAACGACAACACCGTCGAGCCGATCTACGAGATCGACGAGGACGCCGCGCTCGTGGTCATGCCCGTGCGCGAGCCGGGGGTGACCAACGCCTTCGACTCGGTCGACGTCGGGCACCTGATCGCCGAGCAGGCGACCACCCGCCTCGCCGGCAACGCCGAGTTCATCGTGCGCCCGTACAGCGAGGTGATCGGGCTGGCCCGGGTCGAGGACTGGAGCCTGCTCAAGCCCCGGGACGTGGCCGCGTTGACCGGCGCCGACTACGTCGTGGTCGCCGAGCTCACCCACTGGGACCCTCAGGACGACAAGGGCGTAGGGATCGTGCAGGGCGTGGCCCGAGCCAACGTGCGCCTGTTCAAGGTCGGCAACGACGTGCCCGAGGAGATCAGCGAGCGCGAGGCCGAGCGCCTGCGCAAGCAGAACGAGGCCCGTCGGCGCGCGGGGCTCCCGGAGATCATGGCCGAGGAGGGCGGGATCTACGTGGCGCAGGAGGAGATCCTCGCGCGCTACCCCGAGACCTACCTCGACCAGTACGGCGAGAGCTTCCTCGACCCGGACGAGGCCAAGGGCGGCCTGACCCAGGCGCTGGCCAAGAAGATCGCCGAGCTGTTCTACGAGCACGAGGAGCCCTTCCACTTCCTCCGCGGCGAGTGAGAGCGCCGCGTCCGGCGGTAGACTGAGCCCCGTGGACGCCGACCCGCCTGCTCCCGAGACCCCGCCCGGCTCCTCCGCCGCCGGCAAGCTGATCGCCCTCGGGCTGCCGCTGGTGATCGTGGGGGCCACCGTCGTCCTGGGGCTGATCTTCGCGGGCCGGGACCGCCGGCACCGCAAGGGTCGCCTCGACGGCGCCGCGCTCTACGCGCGCTACTGCGTCGCCTGCCACAAGGCGGACGGGCGCGGAGACGGGGGCTCGGTGCCGAGCCTGTTCCCGCTGGAGCTCGAACCCCAGGCGTTCCAGGCGCACGTCGCGCAGGGCAAGGGCGCCATGCCGGGCTTCGCCGACCGCTTGTTCAGCGACCCCGACCCCCAGCGCGACGACTACACCCAGCTCCGCCGCTACCTGGAGGAGCTCCAGGCGCGCTGACCCGCCCCCAGCCTGGTCAACCGCGCCCCGCGCGGCTACCACGGAGGTGTGAGCCGCTCCTGCCCCGCCTGCCTCGAACGCCTCCCGCGCCGCGCCGTCGCGCGCTGCGCCGGCTGCGCCACGGGCCACCACGCGGCGTGCTGGGTCGAGTTCGGCGGCTGCCTGAGCTGCGGCGGCGCCGAGAGCGCGCAGGCCTTCCAGCGCCGGCAGGGGCGCCCGTCGTCCTTCGGCGGCGCCTGGGTCGTGTTCGTGGCGATCTACCTCGCCGCCCACGGGGTGTTCGGCCCCCGGCACCCGCCTCCGCCGCCTCCGCCGCCGCCCCCGCCTCCCCGCTGCGTGACGGTCGAGGCCCCCGCGCCGCCGGCCCCGGCCGCGGCGTCTTCGACCCGCGACCTGCGCCAGGCCGACGCGCTCTTGCGCGCGGGCTACCACGACGCCGCCTACCGCTGCTACGAGGCGGTCGCCGCCGAGGACCCCCAGGACCTGGAGGCGGTGATCGGCTGCGCCCGGGCCGCGCTCAAGGCCGGGCGCCTGGAGCGCGCCCGCGGCTGGCTGGCCCACGCCCGCGCGTTGGAGCCGCGCTCGCGCCGCCTGGCGCGGCTGCTCGACCGCCTGGAACGCCACCTCCCCCGTGAGGGCTGCCGCACGCGCACGTTCTAGCGATCCAGCCGGGTGCGGTATCCTCTCGGGCGAGGAGGTCCACCCGTGTCGGACCGGAGCGAGAAGGAGCGCTGGGACGGGGTCAAGGACCTCCTGGGCGACCACCCGGTCACCCTCGGCGGCCACTGGTCGTTCAACCTGCGCAACGACCCCAAGCGCCTGGCCTTCGTGCTCTCGCGCTACAAGCTCGCGGCGAAGCTCGCCTGCAAGGACCGCTCGGTGCTCGAGCTGGGCTGCAGCGAGGGGATCGGGACCCCGATCCTGGCCGAGTTCGCCACGCGCTACACCGGCGTCGACTTCGACGAGGACGCGATCGCGACCGCGCGGCGCAACTGGACCGACCCCCGGTTCGAGTTCGTGGCCGCCGACCTGACCCAGGAGCGCCTGGGGCGCTTCCAGACCGTGGTCAGCCTGGACGTGATCGAGCACGTGGAGCCCGAGCGCGAGGCCGGGTTCTTCCAGGCGATCCTCGACCACCTGACCCCCGACGGGATCGCGGTGATCGGGACCCCCAACGTGACCTCGGTGCCCTACGCCTCACCCCAGAGCCAGATCGGGCACGTGAACATGTTCTCTGCGGAGCGGCTCGCCGAGCGGCTGCGCGAGCGCTTCCGCTTCGTGTTCCCCTTCGGCCTCAACGACGAGGTGGTGCACACCGGCTACTCGCCCATGTGCCACTACCTGGTGCAGATCGCCTGCGGGCCCCGGGAGGTCCCCCGTGACTGAGCGCCAGACCGAGTGGGACGCGGTCAAGCAGAGCATGGCCGACGCCAAGCCCGTGCGCCTGGGGCGGCACGTAGGCTACTGGTTCCACGCGACGCCGCGGCGCGCGCTCTACGCCACGAGCTACGCCAAGTTCGCGGCGAAGATGATCGGCCGCGGCAAGCGCGTGCTGGACATTGGCTGCGGGGAGGGCCTCGGGACCTGGCTCCTGGCCAAGGAGTGCGGGGCCGCCCGCGGCGTGGACTTCGACGCCGAGGCGATCGAGGTCGCTCAGGCCAACTGGAGCCAGGAGCCAGGCTGCAGCTTCTCCTGCGGCGACGCCTTCGAGCTCGAGGGCGGGAGCTACGACGCGGTCGTCAACTTCGACGTGATCGAGCACGTCTACCCCGAGCACGCGGGGGCGTTCCTCGACGGCATGCTGCGGCTCCTCGACGACGACGGCGTGGTCGTGATCGGGACCCCCAACGAGACCGCCAAGCAGTATGCGTCGGCGGTCACCAACGCCGGGCACGTGAACCTCTACACCGCCGAGCGGCTCGAGGCGGAGCTCCGCGCGCGCTTCGAGTACGTGTTCATGTTCGGGGCCAACGACGAGGTCGTGCACACGGGCTTCGCCCCCATGTGCCACTACCTGCTCGCGCTCGGGTGCGGCAAGCGCTGAGCCGCGCCTGCGTCACCGGCGGCAGCGGGTTCGTAGGCCAGCACCTGGTGCAGGCCTTGCGCGACGCCGGCTGGAGCGTGCGCTGCGCGGTTCGCGCCAGCTCGCGGACCGAGGCCCTCGAGGCGCTGGGGGCCGAGGTGCTGCGGCTGGACCTGCTCGACCCCGCCGCGTTGCGCGCGGGGCTCGCGGGGGTGGACGCGGTGTTCCACGCCGCCGCCGTGCTGCGGGTGCCCTGGCGGCGCTCGTTCCTCAGCGACAACGCGCGGCTCTCGCGCGCGCTCGCCCAGGCCTGCGCCGACCAGGCCCAGCCGCCGGTCCTGGTGCACGTCTCGAGCATGGCCGCCGCGGGCCCCGCCGGCGGCGCGACCCCGGTGCGGGAGTCCGACCCGCCCCGCCCGATCTCGCTCTACGGACGCTCGAAGCTCGCGGCGGAGCAGGCGCTGGCCGCCTTCGCGGACCGGGTCCCGATCCGGATCGCGCGCCCGCCCATGGTGTTCGGCGAGCCCGACGACCGCTCGTTGAAGCTGTTCCAGCTCGCGCGGCGGGGGTATCTGCCCCTGCCCCACGACCCGCGCCAGCGCCTGTCCATGCTCCACGGGGCGGACCTCGCGGCGCTGCTCGTGCGCCTGGCCGAGGGCGGCGAGGACCTGCACCCCGGCCACCCGGGGCACGGGGTCTACCACGCCGCGCACCCCGGGAGCCCGACGTGGCAGGAGTTCGCGCGCCTGCTCGGAGACGCCAGCGGCTGCGCCCGGGTGCGCGCGCTGCGGATCCCGCGGGCGGCGCTGTGGGCGAGCATGGCGGCGGGCGAGGTCGTGGCCCGGGCGCGTGACCGCCCGAGCGTGCTGACCCTGGACAAGGCCCGGGAGGCGACCGGCGGGGCCTGGGTGTGCTCGACCGCGAAGATCGAGGCCCTGGGCTTCACGCCGGGGGCGAGCCTCGCCGAGCGCGTGCTCCAGACCGGGCGCTGGTACCGCGCCCAGGGCTGGCTCTGACGGGCTGCTCGCCGGGAGCTGCTAGGGGGTGGGCTCTGGCGGGAGCTCGCCCTCGACCTCGGCGGTGAACTTGTAGCCCACGCCGCGGATCGAGGTGATCAGCTTGGGCTCCGAGGGCACGTCTTCGATCTGCTTGCGCAGCTTCACGATGTGGTTGTCCACGGTGCGCGTGGTGGGGAACACGTCGTAGCCCCACACCTTGTCCAGGAGCTCGTTGCGGCTCACGACCTTGCCCGGGTTCTCCACGAACAGGCGCAGGATCTTGAACTCGCGCGCGGTGAGCTTGAGCTTGACGTCCTTCTTGAACGCCTCGAGCTTCTCGAAGTCGACGCGCACGTCGTGGAAGCACACGTCGCGCAGGGGGTCGGCCGGGGGCTCGGTGCGGCGCAGGACCGCCTGGACCCGGGCCAGGAGCTCGACCAGGCTGAAGGGCTTGGTCACGTAGTCGTCGGCGCCGAGCTTCAGGCCCTTGACCTTGTCCTCCTCGGCCTTCTTGGCGGTGAGCAGGATCACCGAGCCGCGCACGCGGTGCTCGCGCAGCTTGCGGAGCACGTCGAAGCCCGACATGCGGGGCATCATGACGTCGAGGAGCACGAGGTCGGGGTCGCTCTCGAGGGCCAGCTTCAGCCCCTGGTGCCCGTCGGTGGCCGTGAGCACGTGGTAGCCCTCGTCCTCGAGCACGTCCTTGATCCCGGTCAGGATCGCGGGCTCGTCCTCGACGACCAGGACGCGCCGCTGCCGGTCTTCCAGCACGCTCACTAGGAACCTCTCTGCCCCGCATTCTGCCACACGCTGCGGACGGGCTCGACCCGAGCCCCCTGGGCGCGAGCGTCAGGGAAAAGTCAGAAATGACCTTGCAGTGAACTAGCCAGCTAGTACACTCCGCAATGTGATCGATCGAGCCCAGGCCGTCACCTGCCCCTTCTGCCGCGGCGAGCTGCTCGCGGGGGAGCGCTGGTGGCGCTGCGGTGGGTGCAAGACGACCCACCACTGGGAATGCCACGCCCTGCACGGCGCCTGCGCCGTGTTCGGCTGTCGAAAGGACGAGACCGTGACCGACGAGTGGAGCATCAACCCCGACGACCCCGTCCCGATCGGCGAGCAGATCGCCTACCGCGTGCTCTACGCGATCGCGCGGGGGGTCTACCTGCCCGGCGACAAGCTGCCCACCGTGCGCGAGACCGCGGTGCGGCTGAAGGTCAACCCGAACACGGTCTCCAAGGCGTTCCGCGACCTCGAGCGCGACGGGATCCTCGTCAGCCGGCGCGGGAGCGGCGTGTTCGTGCGCGAGGGCGCGCGCGAGGCCGCCCGGGCCCGGCGCCAGTCCCTGGTCCTCGAGCGCTTCGAGCGCGCGGTGGGCGAGGCCCTGGACGCCGGCCTCGACGCCGAGGAGATCCAGGAGGTCCTGGTCGAGGCCCTGGAGCGCGCAGCGCACCTGCGCCGCGACGAGGACGTGGTCGAGGCCTTCGTGCACCGACCGTGGACCGCATACCGCAAAGGTCGCCGCAGCGCGGCGCGCAAGAAGGGAGGAGCGTGAGCATGGGTGTCGAGCTTAAGCTTTCGGAGCAGGAGGACCTCCGCGTGAGCGTTGGAGAGGACGTCGATCCGCCCGCGATCCTGGCCAGCGGCCTGGGGCGGCGCTTCGGCAAGCGCTGGGTCGTGCGCGACCTGGACCTGGAGCTGCCCCAGGGGTCGGTCACCGCGCTCCTCGGGCGCAACGGGGTGGGCAAGTCGACCACGATCCAAATGCTGCTCGGGCTCCTGACCCCGAGCGCGGGCAGCGTGCGCGTGCTGGGGCTCGACCCCGCGCGGCAGCGCCACCGGGTGTTCACGGACCTGGCCTACGTCAGCGAGCGCCGCGAGCTGCTCGAGGACTCCCGGGTCGAGGAGCTGGCGCGGATCGTGGCCGAGGTCCACGGCGACCGCTTCGACCGCGACGGCTTCGAGCGCCTGCGCGCGCGCTACGAGCTCGCGCCTCGCGCCAAGTGCAAGACCCTCTCCAAGGGCCAGCGCGCGCGGCTGCTCCTGGCCCTGGCGCTCATGGCCAAGCCCCGGGTGCTCGTGCTCGACGAGCCGACCTCGGGCCTCGACGTGCTCGTGCGCGACGACTTCCTCGAGGCGATCGCGCACTTCGCCGCGGAGGAGGGCCACGCGGTCCTGCTCTCGACCCACCTGATCGACGACGTGGCGCGAATCTGCGACCGCGCGATCGTGCTCCGCCGGGGCGGGCCGGCGATCTCGGGCGACCTCGAGGACCTGCGCCGCAGCTGCAACCGCTACGTGGCGCACCTCGAGGGCGTCTTGCCCTACGACCACGACCTCGAGCTCCCCGAGGGGGTGGTGATCACCGAGCGCGACCCCCGCGCCCTGACCCTCGTGGCCCGCGGGCAGGGCGAGCACCTCGAGCACCAGCTCGACCAGCGCCTGCCGCTGCGCGACCTGGAGCGCCACCCGGCGAGCATGAAGGAGGCCTTCGCCTGCCTGACCGCGCCGGTCCCCGAGGCCCGGACCTCCGAGGGAGGTGCCGCGTGAGCCGCGCCCTGCTCTTGCGCGAGCTCAAGCGCCACGCGCCCTGGGCTGCGCTGTTCGCGGCCGTGGTCGGGGTCACGACCGCCGCGGTGTTCCTCGAGCGTACGCTGCTCGGCGACCCGCAGACGTGGTCTCCGGTGACCCTGGAGACCGGCTACGAAGCCAACCGCACCACGCTGAACCTCGCCACGCTGGTCCTGGCCTGGACGGCGTTCGTCGCCGGCCTCCTCGCCGGCGTCCTGGCCCTCGCCCCCGACACCGCGCGCGGCGGAACCGCCTTCCTGTTCCGCATGCCGCTCTCGGCAGGCCAGATCGCGCGCACCAAGGTCGCCGCGCTCGGGGCCTACCTCCCGGGGCTGGTGCTGCTGCTCACCGCGGGGGCGTTGCTCCAGCCGGTGGAGACCCGGGTGATGCTCGAGACCGGAGACCTCAACCGGGGCGACCCCAGCACGCTCCTGCCCCTCGGGGGCCTGTTCGCGACCGCGCTCACCTGCGGCCTGGTCTCGACCGTGATCTTGGGGCGCGCCCTGCCGGCGTTGCTCCTGGGGGGGATCCTGACCTGCGCCGCGGGCTTCGGCTTGCTGGCGGTCCCCTTCCTCGCCTTCGGCACCGACCCGCGCGGGCTCTTCGTCCCGGCGGTCGCGCTGTTCGGCGCGAGCGCCCTCGCCGCCGCCTGGGCCGCCTTCAGCCGGGGCTCGCCGCACCACCCCACGTTCAAGCCCGCGCTCTACGCCGGCGCGCTGCTCCTGCCGGCGGGGCTCCTGCTCGTGGGAGGGACCGGCGTGGCCCAGGCCTGGACCGTGCGCGGGATCGAGCCCGACCTCGAGCTCACCGCGTCGCCCGCGGTCCCCTCGGTCGACGGTCGGCACCTCGCCGTGTCCCTGGTCGCGACCCCGTGGTGCGGGCCGGAGTACCGTGTCGCCGTCGTCGACCGCGAGGCGGGGACGCGCTGGATCGCGCCCTGCGCCAACGCGTGGCGCCCCGAGTTCAGCCCCGACGGCACGCGCCTGCTCGTGCGCAAGCGCCTCGAGCCCGGAGGCTACGTGATCGACGTCGCGCAGCGCACGGCGACGGAGTTCCCTGGACGCTCCCGCGACGGCTTCGGCTACCGCTTCCACACCTGGGTCGAGAGCGGGCCGCTGTTCGTTGAGCAGCGCGGTCAGGATCTGGTGACCTGGCAGCCCTTGCCCGGGGACGACGACGACCCCCTGCGGGAGGAGCGCGCGGCGCGCGCCCGGGAGGCCGCCTTCCCGCTCCCGCGGCCCATGCTGCGCCTGGTCGGTGTGACCGGGGGCGAGGCCCTGCTCGCCGACGGCGAGGGGCTGTGGAGCGCGCCCTTGCCGCGCCGCGTGCAGCTCGAGGGCGCCGCGTCGGAGGTGCTGCGAGTGCCCGCTCCGAGGTTGCGACTGCGGGTGTCCGGTGCGCTGGAGTGGATCGAGACCGCGCGGGTGAGCCCCAGCGGGCGCTACCTGCTCGCGCTGCGCGCGAACGACGACGACAGCTATGCCCTGCGCTCCGTCGCCTCCCGCGCCCACGTGTTCGACCTCGAGCAGGGCCGCCTCGCCGGCGCCTGGGACAGCGAGCTGGCTTCCCTGGACACCCAGTGGGGGGCCCACGCCTTCGACCCTGACGAGCGCAGAGTCGCCACCTTCAACGCGGACCAGCTCACCGTGCACTCCGTCGACGGCGGAGCCGAGGTCTACCGCCGCGAGGTCCCCGTGACCACGAACGACGGCTGGCGGCTCTGTCTGCTCACCTGGAGCGCCGCGGGTGAACAGCTCGCCTTGAGCTCCCTCGACCGCGCAGGGGGCGGCTGCCAGAGCCTGGTGCACCCCCTGGATCGACCGCACGCCGTGATCCCCCTGGGCAGCCAGCCCGTGGTCGGCTTCGTCGACGCGCAACGGCTGCTCGTCGCCAACCAACCCCTGGGCGCGCTCGAGCTCGCCCCCGCCCGAGAGGAGCGCTAGCCATGTCCTGGTCCTTCGTCCGGCGCGAGCTGCGCCGTCAATCTCCCGCCGCGGTTGGCATGTTCGGGCTCGCGCTCTTGCTCTCGGCAGCGGTCGCGGTCCTCTCCAGCGGGCGACACATGGACACCGCCGGTCGGCTGTGTCTGCTGCTCGTCCCGGCGCTGCTCGGGGTGTATGCCTTCGGGCCCGACCTCGAGCAGGGGGTGGAGCGCTTCCTGGTCACGCTCCCGATCTCCCGCAGCCGCATGGGCTGCTTGCGGCTGGGGGTGGCCACCGCCCTGACCCTGGCCGTCGACCTCGCGGTGCTCGGGCTCCTGGTCGCGGTCGGGGGGACCCAGGGGAAGGAGTTCGTCGACGCGAGCGGGCTCCTGGTCACGGGCCTGTTGCTCCTGCCCGTGGGCGCGCTGTGCGCCCTGGCGTGCGGCAACACCCTCGCCGCGCTGCTCGCCGCGCTGGCCCTGGGGCTCGTCGGGCCCACGCTGTTCGAGAACCTGGAAGACTTCCACGTGCGCCTCGATCTGTGGCTGGTCAGCGCGCTCGCGCTGAGCTGGGGGAGCGGCGCGCTGTGGCTGTATTCCAAGGCGCGCGCCAACCCTCCGCTGCGGATCGCCGTGGGGCTGGGCCTGGGCGCGCTGTGCCTGGGCTTCGTGCCCGCGCCCGCCTACGGGGCCTGGCGCTACCTGGGCGCCACGGATAGCTCGCGGTCGTTCGTGCGTCAGGCCCACGAGTCGACGACCACCGTGCTCCCCAGCCTGGAGGTCGGCGCCCTGGCGATCGAGCACTCGGGATCGACCCAGGCGTTCCTGGACGGGGTCGCGGTGCTCGAGCCCGACCAGGATCGTCCGCTGTACCTCGGCGCCGGTCACGCGCGCTGGGTCGGCGACTGGCTGTTCGCGGTCGACGTCGAGTGGACCGGTGACCTGGTGCGCTACGACGCACGAGACGGGACGGTCACGCGCTACGAGGCGCCGGTGCTCCAGGAGCCCTATCAGTGGGAGGAGTATGCCACCGTCGAGGGGCGGGTGCGCCTCCAGACCCGCAGCCTCGACGTGACCCTGGACCGGGTCGGCGACGACCTGTGGGCGGCGCCGGCCGTGCGCTGGGGCGGGTACGGCGAGGGCACCCGGCTGCGCTACTTCCGCTTCATGCGCTGGCGGCGGGGCGCGCCCTACGAGGTGCGCAACCTCACCCAGGGGACGGCCTGGAACCCACCCGCGGACTCGCTCGTCGTCGGCTTGGTCGGGGGCTACGCCCACCTCCTGCGCCTGGGCGAGCAGGGGCCGGGGGTCCTGCAGCACGTGGTCACGGGTGAGCGCTTCTCTCCCGCGGACGAGCTGCCCGCGGAGCTCGCCGCCTCGAGCGTGGCCCTGGTGCGTCTGCACGGCGCCCCCTGGCTGCTCGGGTGCAGCGCCACGGGCCAGGCCTGGGCCCTGGAACTGGGGACGGCGGAGCGCGCGCCGCGGCGCCTGGGGTCCGTGGGCGGGCCGATCCTGGTCTCCACCGACGTGCGCGGCTACGCGACCGTGCGCTGGTCTGGCCGCAGCGGGCGCCACCGGGTCGCCTGGGATCCCGCCAGCGGGACCACGGCGGTCGAGCTGGAGCCCTACGCGGTGGAGGCGCCCCGCTGCGGCGAGCGCCTGGTGCGCATGCCTCGCGCCGGCGAGGTCGGCGCTTGGGTGCGCCGCGCCCCCGGAGAGGCCGACCGGCGCCTGCTGGACGATCCCCGCCTCGAGCGCGCGTCCACGGGCGACGTGGGCTGGACCGCGGACGGGGGCGTGTGGGTCCTGGCCGGGGACGACCTGTTGCGCCTCGACGAGGATCGGCTCACCCCCTGGGGCCGCGTCGCGCTCGGCGACTGGCGCAGCGAGTAAGCGCGAGTCCTCTCGGACTCACCTCGAGGCGGGGGTCGCTCCGGCGAGTCCCGCCTCGTCCTCGTGTGTCGAACGCGCGCCGGCCCCTCGCGTGCGGGGTCCTGGCGGAGCGCCTCGGCAGGGCGTCGCGGAGCGCCGAGGGGGTCTGGGACGAACCCCTCGAACTCAGCGGTCTCGCAGGAGCGGCGAGCGGTCGCTGCGCTCGCTCCAGGGGCCGCTGGGGTCCTCCTCCCGCAGGCGCAGGAGGAGGGCGTCGGCGGTCGCGCCGTCGCCGCAGCCGGCGGCGGCCTCGGCCAGCGCGTAGCGCAGGAGGTTCGAGCTCGCGTCGACCTGGTTCAGCACCTCCAGCCGCGCGCGGGCGCGGTAGGGGAACCCCAGGCGCACGTCGAGCAGCGCCGCGAGCACGTGCAGCCCGAAGGAGCCGGGGGCGGCCTCCAGGGCCTCGGCGGCGTGGCGCTGGCCCAGGCGCAGTCGGGGCGCGTCCTGACCCCCAGCCAGGGCGTCCTCGGCCGCCGCCAGCACCACCGCCGCGCGGGGGCCCGGGGCGCCGTCGCGAGCACGGCGCAGCAAGCTCTGCTGAGCTTCCCCCGTGAGCGGGGTCCACACCGGACGCAGCGCGGCGTCGGCCGCGTCGAGGAGCCCGGGGTCGGGCAGGCGCACGAGCTCCTCCAGCGCCTCCAGCCGCGCCCGCGGGTCGCGGTAGGACGACGCCAGGCGCAGCCGGAGCTGGAGCCCCGTGGTGTCGAAGCGCGGGCCGAGGCGCACGGCGCGCTCGAGGACCTCGATCACCCGGTCGATCGCCTCCCCCGCCTCGCGGGTGCGCGTGGCGAGCTCGGCCAGGGTCTCGCGCTCGGCCAGCGCCGCGTCCCAGGCGGCGGCCGCGGCGGCGGCGTCGTCCTCGCGCCCGAGCTGGGCCAGGACCTCGGCGCGCAGCGCGTGCCCGCGCTCGCCCAGCGCCTCGACCAGGGCCAGGGCCTCGTCCGTGCGCTCGCGCGCGAGGGCCACCCGCGCCGCCAGGCGCACGAGCTCGGGGGACGGGTCGGCGACGGCCTCGAGGCTCACCGCCGCCTGGGTCAGCGCGTGCGCGTCCTGGGCGCGGAGCGCGAGGGCGGCGTCGGTCCGCGCCAGCTCCGGCTGGCCGAGGGCCAGGGCCCGGGCCGGCTCCAGCGCCGCCCGCGCCTCGGCGGTCTGGCCCTGGGCGCCGAGGGCCGCGGCCAGGGCGACCCGCGCCGCGAGGCGCTCGGGGTCGAGGGTCAGGGCCGCCCGCAGCCGCGCCACCCCGCTCTGCGCCAGGGCCGACCCCGGCTGGGGCTCGCCGAGGGCGACCCGCTCGCGCCCGGCGCGGGTCAGGGTCGCGCACAGCTCGGGCCCGGCGAGGCCTGCCTCCCAGGCCTCGGAGGAGGGCGTGCGCTCGGGCTCGAGGTCGCCCAGGAGCTCGACCACCTGGGGCCGCAGCAGCTCGTCGGCGAACTTCTCCGCGTGCTCGGCGAGCTCCCGCGCCTCGGCGAGGTCGTCCTCGGCCAGGGCCAGGCGCGCGCGGGCCAGGAGCCAGCGCGCGCTGCCCGGGGGCGGGGTGCCCGCGGCCTCGACCACGCGCCGCAGCGCGGTGGCGCCCGGGCCGTCCGGCCGCAGCGCCAGGTCCGCCGCCCACAGCGCGGCCACGTCGTGGCGCGGGTCTTCGCGCAGGGCGTCCTCCAGGGCGCCCCAGGCCCCGGCAACGTCTCCGCTGCAGAGCAGGAGCTCGGCCCGCGCGGTGTGCCACGCGGCCAGGGCCTGGCGCTGGTCGCGAGGCAGCCCGCGCAGCCGCGGCGGGGTGCCCGCGACCTCCCGCGCCGCGGCCAGGTCGAAGCGCGCCAGGTGCGCGCGCACGCGCAGCGCGGTGTCCTGCGGCCCGCCGCGGCGCACGGCCTCGTCCAGGTGCACCAGGGCGCGGGCGGGCTCGCCCGTGCGCAGCGCGAGCTCCGCCAGGCGCAGCTCGACGCGGGTGTCCTGAGGGTCCTGCCCCGCCGCGGCCAGGTAGTGGGCGCGCGCGGCGTCGAGCTCGCCCTGCTCGCGGGCGACGTCGCCGAGGACGAGCAGCGGCGCCGGATCGCGCAGGTCCAGGTCGTGGGCGCGCTGGGCGTCGGTCAGCGCCGCCGCGAGCCGGCGCTGGGCGAGGTAGGCGCGCGCGCGCAGGAGCAGCGCCTCCCCGCTGGGGGCGTCGGCGCTGAGCGCGGTGGAGAGGTCGGCGGCGGCGCCCAGGTGTTGGTCGAGGTCCACGCGGGCTCGCGCGCGGGCGAGGAGCGCGTCGGGCCGCTCCTCCAGGGCGACCACCGCGCGGTCGAGGTGCGGGAGCGCCTCCACCGGTCGCCCGGCCCGGGTGAGCAGGATCCCCGCGGCCAGGGCGAGCTCGGGGCTGGCCTGGACCTCGGGGGCGGTCGCCGCGCTGAGCGCCTCCAGCGCGCGGGGGAAGGACTCGACGTCCTGCGCGCTGCGCGCGACCCAGGCCTCGAGGTGCACGCGGTGCAGGCGCTCGAGCAGCGCGGGGCCGCCCCCTTCGCGGAAGCCCTGGGCGACGCCCCGTCCGCGGGGGGTCGCGTCGTCGCCCTGGGGCGTCAGGGCCAGGCCCTCGGCGGCGAGGGTGCAGGCGGCCTCGGGCTGCTTGGTGGTCAGCGCGGCGCCGGCCTGCTCCAGGGCGGTCTCCATGGAGTCGAGGGCCGCCTCGGCGGCGGCGACCCCGCCGTCGAAGGCCGCGCGCTCCCGGTGCCGGCGGTAGAGCAGGGTCCCGGCGAAGCCCGCGCTGATCAGGGCCAGGAGCGCCAGCGTCGCCGCGGGCACGAACAGCCGGTGCCCGAACAGGCGCGTGGCGAGCTTGGGCCCCGCGGCCCGCGGGGGCAGGCCCTGCTGGTAGCGCTCGAGGTCCTCGGCGAGCAGCGCGGCGTCGGCGTAGCGGTCCTCGCGCTCCTTGGCCAGGGCGCGCAGGGCGATCGTGCGAATGTGCTCGTCGATCCCCAGCTCCTCGTCGAGCTCGAGCAGCACCGGCTCCGAGTCGATCTTGCGGAACAGGGTCAAGGGCGTTTCGGCGTCGAAGGGCACGTCGCCGGTGAGGCCCTCGTAGAGGATCACCCCCGCGGCGTAGACGTCGGCGCGCCCGTCGACGTCGCGCTCGCCCCGCACCTGCTCGGGGGCCATGTAGTAGGGGGTGCCCACCGCCTGCCCCACGGCGGTGAGCCGGGTCAAGCGGGCCAGGTCCCGCGCCAGGCCGAAGTCCGTAATGTGCGCGTCGCCGCGGGCGTCGACCAGAATGTTCCCGGGCTTGAGGTCGCGGTGCACCACCCCGCGCTCGTGGGCGTGGCTCAGCCCGCGGGAGACCTGGATCAGGACCTTGATCAGCTCGTCGAACTCCAGCCCCCGCTCCATGAGGTCCTCGAGGCTCTCGCCGTCGATCAGGTCCATGGTGAAGTAGGGGATCCCGTCGATCCGCCCCGCGTCGTGAATGCTCACCACGTTGGGGTGCTCGAGGGCCGCGGCCAGCTCCGCCTCGCGCTCGAAGCGCCGCAGGCGCACCTCGTCGTCGTCGGCGTTGATCATGACCTTGAGCGCCACGATCCGGCCCGAGGGGTCGTGGGCGCGGTAGACGATCCCCATGCCGCCGCGGGCCACCTCGCCCTCCAGGGTGTAGGGGCCGAAGGTGCGCACGGGCTCGGTCGGGCGCAGGATCGGCTCGCCCGAGCGCCCGAGGATCTCCTCGAACTCCGCGCGGTCCAGCTCGCCGGACTCGTAGGCGGTCCAGGCCGTGGTCACCTGCTCCAGGGCCTGACGCGCCTGGTTGGCCTCTTGCTCCTCCGAGACCTGGCGGGCCATGTAGAGGTAGTCGTCGATCGAGATCAGCCCGCGCTTGAGCAGGATCTGCCCCAGGCCGCGGACGGGCTTGCCCCGCTCGTCCGGGACCCCGATCCGCGCCTCCCGCATGAGCTGCGGCAGGTCCTGGGGTCGGATTGCTCCCATGCGCACGGCGATATGGCCGAGGCGGAGGTCGGGGTCCATGCGCCGTCGCTCTCTGGGTGCTCTTCTACCACGAGCGAGGGGCGGGTTCCGGCCTCGCGCCCTCGCCGCGCGGTGTCCGCTCGGGTCGGGGCTGCTACGCTGGGGAGCGCGCGCCCAGAGGCGCGGCGAGGTGTCGTGGCCCGAGGCTCCCGCAGTTGGACGCTGATCCTGCCCGTGCTGTGCGCGGTGGCGCGCGGCGACGAGCTCTCGGAGCGTCTGCACCTCGTGCGCGTGGGCGACCCGGTGGCCTGGGAGGCCCTGGGCGTCGAGCCCAACGCCGCCACCTGGCTGCGCCTGCTGCACGCGGCCAGCGACGCGCGCCCCGAGGTCCGTCGCGGGGCGCTCGTGGCCTGCGGCTGGAGCCGCGGGGGGCCGCCGGAGGTCGACCGCGTGCTCGAGCACCACGCGGCCCGGCCGGGCCCGGCGCAAGAGGCCGCGCTGATCAGCCTCGCCGCGCGGGGTCAGAGCGACGCGCTCCTGCGCAGCCTGGTGGCCGCGGTCCAGACCCCAGAGCCCCAGGTCGCCCTCGACCGGCTGACGCTCTTGCGCGACTCGGCGGCGGTGGGCGCGCTGTGCCGCGAGGTCCTCGGGGCCGCCGGCGCGGCGCCCGAGGTCCAGCTCGCGGTCCTGCGCCGCCTGGGCGAGCTGGGGCGGAGCGAGCTCCTGGGCTGGAGCAAGCAGTTCAGCCGGCAAGCGGGCGACGCCCGGGAGGGCCGGCGCCTGGCGTGCGTGGCCCTGGTGGCGGAGCTGCGGGTGGGCGCCCGAGAGCGGGACGAGGCCGCGCTCAGCGAGCTCCTGCGCTACGCGGTGGACCTGGACGACGCGCTCTACCCCGACGCGATCGCCGGGCTGCGCCTGTTCGAGCAGGCCGAGCTCCTGCTCCCGCTGCGCAGCCACCTGCTGCGCGGCGGCTCGCGCCACCGCTTCCGCCTGTTCGCCGCGATCAAGGAGCTGGGCCTCGCCCGCGGGCTGCGCACCGAGCTCGAGGAGATCGCCCTCGACCCCGACGAGGGGCCCTGGATCCGCCAGGGGGCGTTGGACGCGCTGCCCGCGGTCCCCGAGGCCCGCGGCGCGCTGGCCCGACTGCTGCGCGCGCCGCGGCGAGGGCCTGACGAGCTGGCCCTCGCGAGGCAGGCCGTGGTCCAGCTCGCCACCGCGCCGCCGACGCCCGACGCGCGCCAGGCGGTGGAGGGGCTGCTCGGCGCCGGCGAGCGCACGCTGCGGATCGAGGTCCTGCGCACCCTGGCGGCCTGGGGCGCCGAGGCCAGCGCGCCCGCGGTGCGCCAGGTGCTGCTCGGCGCGCGCAGCCCCAGCTCCGGGGAGCGCGAGGCGCTGCTCGAGGCGGCGCGGGCCTGCGGACTCCACGACCCCGAGACCGTGCGCGTCGTGCGCGACTGGACCCGGGAGGCGGGGGATCCTGGCCTGGCCCAGGCGCTCCTGCGCTACGCCGAGGAGCTCCCAGAGCTCCAGGACGCCTGCTCGCTCCTGATCGAGCTGCTCGACTTCCGCTCGCTGGGGCAGGAGCTCCTGGGCTCCCAGGTCCGCGCCGACGCGGCCCAGGCCCTCACCCGCCGGACCGAGGCGCAGATCCGCTACGACCCCCGGGTTCAGCCCTTCGACGCGCGCGGGAGGGAACGTTGGTTGGAGTGGTGGCGTTCTCAGAGCTGGGAGCGACCCCGGTGAAGGAATACGTGTTCTTGCTGCGCGGCGACGGCGGGGTGGCCCGGGTCAAGGTCCAGGGCACGTTCCTCGTCCTCGGGCGCACCTCGCCGGTGCCCCTGCTCCGCGCCGACCGGACCATGTCTCGCGAGCACGCCGTGCTCGCCGCGACGCCTAGCGGGATCCGGCTCAAGGACCTCGGCAGCCAGAACGGGGTCCTGGTCGGCGACGAGCGCCTGGCGCCCTACGCCGAGGTGACCCTCGCGCCCGGGGTCCGCGTGGTCTTCGGGAGCACGGAGCTCGTGCTCATGACCGAGCGCGAGGCGAACAAGCGCCTGGATCAGCCGGTGGACGAGGTCGTGGTGGCCCCGGACGGGAGCACCCAGGTCGTCCGCGCCCAGCGCGCGCCGACCGCCGAGCCCGACCCGCTCGAAGACTCCCGCGCGCTGGAGGACTCGGCCGACGGCCTCGAGACCCAGGAGGAGTCGCTGCCCGGCGACGACACCGCCGACGAGCTCGAGGCCTCGCCCCCGGAGCCCGAGCTCGAGCCCGACGCCCCGGACGAGTGGGTCGAGGACGCGCTCACCCCGGGCGAGGCCGCGGAGCTCCCGGAGCCCGGGACCCTGACCGAGCTCGACGTCGAGGCCACCGAGCTCGAGGTCCGGGGCGACGGCTTCGCGGAACTCGAGCTGCCCCAGGAGGACGACACCGACGAGGTCGACCCCGTCGAGCAGGACCGTCGCGCCGGCGTCTCGCGGGTGGCGCTGACCGAGATCGAGATCGAGAACGTGCTCGAGCGCGGCGGAGAGGCCACCCGCAGCTACCCCGACGGCCCCGACGAGCAGTGGCAGGCGGTCGAGCGCGAGCTCGCCGACCTCGACCGCCGCGAACCCAACCTGGAGTAAGCGCCCTCGCGGAGGTGAAGCTCACAGTCGTCTGCGGACCTCCCGCCGCGGGCGAAGCCCGCGAATGTCCCGCGCGAATGTCCCGCGCGAGCGAGCGGGCGGAGCGTGCGGGCGGAGCGAGCGGGCGGGGAGGGCGGAGCGAGCGGTGGCAGGCGGAGCGAGCGGGCGGGAGGGCGGAGCGAGCGGGTGGGCAGGCGGAGCGAGCGGGCGGGAGGGCGGAGCGAGCGGGCGGGCAGGCGGAGCGAGCGGGCGGAGGGCGGAGCGAGCGGGCGGGCAGGCGGAGCGAGCGAGCGGGCGAAGCATGAGCGGGCGAAGCCCGCGAATGTCCCGCGCGAAGCGCGGACGAGGCCCGTCCGGGCCTTCCTGCCGGAGCGGGCGAAGCCCGCGAGGCTCCTGTGGGGTGAGGGCGAGGGGCTTCGCCCCGAGCCTGAGGGGGTCTGGGACAGACCCCTAAGAACACAGACCTCTAGGAACCACGACACATGGCGCCCACGAGGGGCGCCACGCGTCGTTTCGTTTACCCGGTTGGGTTGGTTAGCTGATCACGACCTGCTCTTCGAGCTCGATCGGGGCGACCTCCTCGGGGATCGCCACCGACTCGCGGGCGTCCCACAGCTCGAGGCTGTCCGGGGCCGCCTGCACGAAGACCGGGGGCGGAGGCGGGGGCGGCTCGGGCGCGGGCTGCTCAGGGGTGCTCTCGGTCGGCGTGGACGTGACCGGCGTCGCCTCTTGGGCCGCCTGGATCGCCGCGATCGCCTCCTGCAGAGCCAGGATTCGCCGCAGGATCGCAGCCATGCCGCCGCACGCCGAAGACGTGGTGCCGGCCAGGAATACGGCGACCAGAGAACTCAGCAGGACCTTCTTCATGTCTTCCCTCGTGACCTACCCTCAGCATCTCGAGTGCCAGACGCTAGGTGCTATGCACGACGTCCCCACTGCGTCCGCGAGGACACGGCGGGTGAGCGGATTCGCTCGCTGCATTGCATATCGCGTCCGTTCACGCTCTGGCCCCGTGGCCCGCGGAATGCCACGAGTGAAGGACTTAACGTGGGTCGACCCGGAGCAGGGAGACGCCCCGTCCCACTCGACCGCGAGCGGGCGTGACACCCCCCGTCCCCCACTCGACCGCCCCACACACCCGACCTCTGCACCCGGCATCAGAAACCCTCAAGTTCGTGGAGGCCGGGAGCCGAAGGGTTGGGGGTAGAGGAGAATCCCATGCGCCGGTTGTTGCTTGTCCTGCCCCTGACCCTGACCTTCGGCTGCGCGAGCACCGAGCCCTTCGAGCAGCAGATTCGCGAGCTCACCTGGCGCCTCGACGCGGCCGAGCAGGCCGCCGAGCAGGCGGTGGTCGACAAGCGGCTCGCCGAGCGCGAGCTGTCGATCGCCAACCAGCAGCTCGAGGTCAAGCAGGAGCGCCTCGAGCTCTCCTACGACGCCCTGCGCGAGACCCGCAAGACCTTCGAGGAGGAGCTCCAGGGCCGCCTGAACGAAATGGCGAGCACCGAGCCCGGGAACACCGGGCCGCTCGTGATCAGCCAGTACGGCGGGATCGTGCTCGAGAGCGAGATCTTCTTCGCCGCGGGCCAGCACGCGCTGACCCCGGCCGGGAAGAAGGCGCTGAAGGGGCTCGCCGAGCTGCTCTCGCGCCCGGAGTACGCCACCAAGGTGGTCGAGGTCGTGGGCCACACCGACTCGGACCCGATCCGCAAGGCCAAGAACCGCTACCGCGACAACTACGACCTGGGGGCCATGCGCGCCAACAGCGTGCGCGTCGAGCTGGAGGGCCTCGGGATCCCCTCCAACCAGACCTACCTCTCCTCGTGGGGCCCCACCCGCCCGCTGCAGGCGGGGGTCAAGGCCAAGAACCGCCGGGTCGAGATCGTGCTCCACGACCCCGACGCCGCGCAGACGGCGACCTCGCCGACCCTCCCCGCGAGCGCCAAGAAGGACTAGCGAGGGCCTGACACGGGACTCGACGCGGGCGCGGCCACGAGGCCGCGCCCGTCGTCGTTGGTTGGCGCGGCGCCGAACCCGGCTACGCCTGCCTGGCGCTCTGCACCGCGCGCAACGCGGCGGCCACCACGTCCTCCTCCTGCGGCAGCACGAGCTGCATGGGCGGGCCGAGGGGCACGTAGGAGTCGTGGCCGGCGACGAGCTCCATGCGCGTGCCCGGCGCGGCCAGCGCCACCCCGGCGAGCACCGCCTCGCCGAGGGCGCCGGCGCGGCGGCACTCGTCGACCACGACCAGCGCGCCGGTGGCGCGGGCGTGCTCGGTCACGAACTCGAGGTTCAGCGGCTGGAGCCAGCGCAGGTCGATCACCCGCGCCGCGACCCCGTGCTCCTCGCGCAGGGTCTTGGCCGCGCGCAGCGAGCGCCACAGCCCGTTGGCGTAGCTCACGATCGTGACGTCCTGGGCCTCGGGGTGATACACCCGCCCCTCGCCCAGGGGGATCGCGTAGTCGTCCTCCGGGTAGTCGCTGAGCCAGGCGCCGTCGCCGTCCTCGTAGAGGTCCTTGGTCATGTAGAGCGCGATCGGCTTCGAGTACGCGACCACCCGCCTGTCGACCTGGGGCCAGGGCGAGGCAGGTGCGAGTGATGCCCACCGCTCTCACCGCCGCGGGCGGGCGCTGCGATCACGAGGCCCGGGATCTGCGCAGCGCGCCCAGGGCGTTGTCGTTGTGGGAAGCGCCCGTCAGAAGCCTTCTGGTAGGCGAAGGAGGCGATCCGCACGACCATGGGGTTCCTGAACTGGTCGTTGGAGAAGAACTGCAGCGGAGCAGGCCCCCGCCGCGGGAGCTGATCCAGGGCGTTGTGAATGTAGGCCAGTACTGGATCTCGGGGATCGGGAGGAAGCCCAGTGCGCGGCCCCGATCCCGGAGGCTGAGATCGCCTGCTGTCGAGGAGCGTGCTGAACACCCGCCCTGGGGCCGAAGGCCTTTCCAGAGCCCGGTGGTCACGTAGAGACGCCGCCCTTGCGGGCCACGTCCTCGCCGAAGACCAGCGCCTGGGGGCATTTAAGCTGAGCGCCTCGTGCAGTTTCTGCTGCGGTTGATCATGGCCGCCATGTGGCGCTGGCGGCCGAGGGCGGGCTTGACTGGCGGTCGGCCCCGAGCGGCGTGCCTCCTGGTCCACGGCCTGGGGTGGTAGGGCGCCAGCGCGGCGAGCACCTCCTCGGCGGTCTGAGCCGGGGCTCGTCGGCCACGGCGCCCGCCACGAGCACCCGGGACCGCACGCCCTCGTAGTGCTCGTAGAGCTGCTCGGGGGTGCGTAGCCCGGCGTCGAGCACGCGCCGCGCGCCGAGGATCAGCGGGTCGCGTACCGGTGGTCTCGATCTCGGTCACGTGGCGGTAGGTCGACTGATATCGCTCCCCGCGTGGCCCATGAGCCGCACCGTGTTCAGGCGCAGGAACACCGGGCGGCGCTCGCGGCGGCAGCGCTCGACCGCGCGCCGGGTGACCTCGTAGGCCAGGGGCAGGTCGCTGCCGTCGGCCTCGTAGTAGGCGAAGCCCAGGCGGTCGCGGAAGCTGGCCTGGACCCAGCCCGGCGGGGTGGGGACGCCGATCCCCCAGCCGTTGTCCTCGCACACGAGCAGGAGCGGGACCGGGATCTTCTGGTATGGTTTCCAGACGCCGCGCCGAAACGCGCCCTGCGCCGTGGAGTGGTTCACGCTCGCGTCGCCGAAGGAGCAGCACACGATCGCGTCGATCGGGACGCCCACGTCGACCCCCAGGCGGTGTCCGCGGTCGATCGCCAGGGCCGCGCCCACGACCTTGGGCAGCTGTCGCGATCGTCGAGGTCTGGGCGACCCACAGCGGGCGGCCGCCCCACCTTGTGGCGGCCCTGGCACAGGGGGTCGTCGCCGCGGCGCACATGCCGAGGAGCGTGTTCTTGACCACGTCCTCCTCGGGGAGCTTGCGCCCGCGCTGGATCATGAGCGCGCCGCTGCGGTAGTGCAGGAAGCAGGGGTCGTCGAGCCGCAAGAGCTCGCCCAGGACCGCGTTGCCCTCGTGGCCGGCGCTGCCGACCAGGTAGCAGTTCTGATCCCGCGCCCGCAGGACCGGGCGGCGAAGTCCACGTGGCGGAGATCACCTGGCTCTCGTAGAGCGGCGAACAGGGTCCGGGTCCAGGAGGAGGGGGCCGGCGGGAAGCGGAGCCGCTCCGCGGCCTCCTCCTTGAGGAAGCGCTGGAAGCGCTGGTCGATCGCCTTGGCCCGGTCGAATTCCGTCTGTCCACTCCTCGCAGGAGCAGAGCAGAGCCTGCGGGCCGCGACCTGCCGGCGCGCAGCGCCCTCACGCTGGGCGTGGAGTTGGCAGGCGCGGGGACTAGAATGGTGCCTGGGCCACCAGCCCACGGGCACGCCCATGACCGTCAGGCTTCGAAGGTCCGAGAAGAAAGTCGAGCTGGTGCTGGCGCCGGGGAACCCAGCCGCTGCGCGAGCTCGGCTGCCCCGTGTGGGAGCGGGTGGTCGAGGCCGCCCGCGCGCAGATCCTGTCCCAGATCTCCACGTCCCAGTGCGACGCCTACCTGCTCAGCGAGTCGAGCCTGTTCGTCTACGACGACCGCTTCGCCCTGATCACCTGCTGGTGGCAGGATCCGGCATGGCCGACGCGGTGGAGGCGGCCCTCGAGCACATAGACCCCGACGCCGTCGCGTTCCTCGCGCTGGAGCGCAAGAACGAGCACTTCCCCCGGGACCAGCCGACCACCTTCGAGGAGGACGCGGCCCGGCTCCACGCGCGGCTCGGCGGCGCGGCCCTGCGCTTCGGGGACGAGCACTGCCACTGCATTCAGCTGTTCCACACCACCCGGCCCTACACCCCGCTCCCCCAGGACACGACCCTCGAGGTGCTCATGCACGGGATCGTGACGACCGGGCGCGCGTTCTTCGGCGAGGGCGAGGTGGTGTGTGCGCGGGCCCGCGAGCTCGGCTTGCACGACCTCGTCCTCGGGCACGTGGTCGACGGCACGCGCTTCGACCCCGGGGCTACAGCCTGAACGCCCTGCGCGAGGGGCCCGACGACAGCTACTACACCCTGCACGTGACCCCCGGAGGAGGTCGGGCTACGTCAGCTTCGAGACCAACGCCGACCTGCGCGCCGGGGGCGATCCCCGAGCTGGTGCAGAAGGTCGTGGGGTGTTCCAGCCCGGAGTCCTTCGACGTGGTGAGCTTCATTCCCGGGGGGGCTCGAGCTCCCTGAGCTGAGCTGCGAGCGCCACAGCCTGCGCAAGCACGCGAGCCATGGTGGGCGGCTTCCGCGTCACCTTCCAGCACTTCTTCTTCACCCCGGTGCGCGCGCCGGTCGAGCCCTACTCGATCCCGCCTCCCCCTGTGAACGCTGGACCCGATCGGGTGCGACGCTCCTCCAGGATCTGGGTGAGGTCGTGCGGGACGGTCAGCCTTCGCGCAAAGACTTACGCGGGGCATGGCGCTCGCAATCGAGGCCAACAGCGGTCGAGGGCGTCACTTCCTTCTTCTTCCTTCCTTCCAACGACGCGGCCCCGGGCGATCCCTTCTTCTCCTCGATTGTGTGCACGACGCGACCGGTCGATCCTGGCCGAGGTCGGCGTCCTTCCGGGAGGACGGCCTGTCCGGTCGCCCACTCGTTCCGTGGGTCGTGCCGTCGGTGTCGACTGCGTCTCGTGGCCCCAGGTTTGGAACCCCCGAACGGTTCAGGAAAGTCCTTGCGGACAAAGGCCTTAACGTCCGTCTGTTGGGCAATGATATTGCGCGCACGCACCGCGTGAACCTCCTCTTTGCGCTGATCGTGCGTCGACGGGTCCTCGCTCCCTGGCCCGTCCTCCACGCAGTCGTCGACCGCGCGCCGGAGGGTTTCCTTCGCCGGGGATCCTCGTGCTCACCGCCGAGGGGCCGCGCCCGATCGAGGCGATCCAGGTCGGCGACTGGGTGTGGGCCCAGGACGTAGCCCACGCGCGCTGGGGCCTGCGGCCGGTGCTCCACACCTTCGCCCACGAGGGGCCCGGCGCCTGGCTCTCGGCCGACGTGACGCTCCCGGGCCCGCGGGGACCGCCGACCGCGGGGGCGGGCCAGCGCGAGTGGACCGACCGCGGCTGGGTCCGCGCCGGCGCGGGGGGCGTGGGCGCCACGATCCGCACCCACACCTTCGAGGTCGCCGAGTGGCACACCTACCTGGTGCGGGGCGGCCGCGGCTGGACCCTGGCGCACAACCAGGAAGCCACCGTCACCTACTACCGCGTGCAGGGCGGCGAAGGGCAGCGCGCCAGCAAGCCCCTGATCACGCTGCTCGAGGGCGGCGCGGTCAAGATCGAGCCCGTGACCCTCAACGTGAGCACCGGGACCCTCGACCACGCGCGGCACTTCCTCGAGAACCGCCCGGGGGCGCGGGTCGTCGCGTTCGAGGTCCCGCTGTGGCTGCACGAGCGCATGGTCGCCGAGGCGATCCCTCAGCTCGGCTACCGCACCAACCCCCGCAATCAGGGGCGGACCGCGCCCAAGATCGTGGACCCCACGACCCCAGGCGAGTCCTATGAGCTGCCCAAGAAGTGGGCGATCGAGTTCGGACAGAACGCGAGCCGGGGCCGCGTGCTCGGGCCCGAGGAGCTGCAGCGCTTCGCGCCCCGGGGCGCGGAGGCCCCCCGCGCGCCGCTGGCCGACTACGACCGCGCGCGGAGCGCGGTCGAGGCCCTGTTCGGGCAGCTCAAGGCTGCAGGCGGGGCCCCCCTGGCCGACGCGCGCCTGGTGATCGAGCCGACTGCGGTGGTCGACGCCAGCGCCGATCGGGCCACGCGCACCGTGCGCGTGACCACCGGGCTCCTGGACGCGGTCGCCGTGCGCGCCGCGCGCTCTCCGGCCGGGCAGCAGCTCGAGGTGCTCCAGCGCACCCTGGGCGTGCTCGTGGCCCACGAGCTGGCCCACCTCGAGGGGCTCAAGGCCGAGCAGGCGGCGGACCGCCGCGCCGCCGAGCGCCTGCGCGGCCTGGGCAGCGTGCCCGAGGCCGCGGACCTGCGCCGCGCCCTGGAGCTGTTCGCGGGGGCCGAGCCCACGCTCCTGGAGCGGGTGAAGAACTTCGCGCGCTACGGCACCGTGCGCGGCCGCCTGCGCGCGTTCGACGTGGCCGCGAGCGGGCAGCCCGACCCCCTGGCGAACTTCCGCCGCGGCGACGGGACCCTGCGCTGGGCGCCGCTCATGGCCTCGCGCGCGCTGCACGAGTCCGCGGGCGCCGGGAAGTTCACCCTGGGCCTGTTCGTCAAGGAGCTGGTCGTGGTCCTCGAGACCGGCGACGAGTCCCGGATCGACGAGTTCTTCTCCGGGATCACCCAGACCGACTTCTGGGTGCACTACGGGATCTTCGCCAAGAGCGCGCGCTCGGCGGAGCTGCTCTACGGGCGGACCCTCGGGCGCTACGTCAA
>JAWKSZ010000089.1:0-27911 GCA_041402045.1 Planctomycetota bacterium
ACGCGTAGGCCTCGCCCCCGAAGCGCGCCGATCCGTGGCCCTCAGCGAGCCTGACCTGCTTGGGTCAGGCCGCGCGGCGGCGTGTACTCACTGCGCGGCGGAGGGGTGGAATTGGGGCGCCTAGGCGGACCCACTCGAGCCCGTTGCACGGGCGTGAGGGCGTCGCGGGCAATGCCACGAGGAGCCGCCGAACGGGCCGTGTACCCGAACCTACGGACGGGGGAAGGCCCGCAGGGCCGCCCAGCGGACGGGGGAAGGCACGCAGGGCCGCCCACGGACGGGGGAAGCAGAGGACGGGGGAAGGCCCGGAGGGCCGCCCAACAGAGGACGGGGGAAGGCCCGCAGGGCCGCCCAACGCTCGAACCATGGCCATGCTCGATGCAGTAGGTGGTGATGTGATAGTCTACTTCGAGTGCAGACTTAGGACCTGCGCTCAAATCCAAGGAGTGGATATGACCTCAGAATCGAAGAAGGTTGCCAAGAAGAAGGCCGCCAAGAAGACGGTTGCCAAGAAGAAGGCCGCCAAGAAGACGGTTGCCAAGAAAGCCAAGGAGAAGGTTGCCAAGAAAGCCAAGGAGAAGGTTGCCAAGAAGGCTAAGAGCAAGCCAACAACGAAGACGGCAACCGAAGGGTTGTCGAAGATCGTTGGAAAGCTCACAAATGAGGGAGACATAAGGATCGACCAGGCGGGCGGAATCGCTGTTGCGAGAGGAAAGCTCGCCGAGCTTGCCGCTGAAGCCCGAGCGCTCGGGTATGCGGTGAAGCTGACCGGCCCCGTGGGCGGTGACTACGTCTCGGTTGAGTTTCGTGGGCTCATCAAGATCAACAAAGTGGGTTTCACGGCTTCCCACGTCGACCTGTGGTCTGTCTCCCGCGAGTGTGAAATGGACTGAGTTCTGGGAGGACACGAGCCTAGTGCCAGTGAAGTCACGGCTCTGGAAGGGCCTTCACCGTTCGCCGGTCTTGACCTGTACCTGATGCTGATCGGTTAAGCAAAGCTCCATGCAACTTCCAAACTTTGCTCAGCTGCTCCTCGGTTGTTGCTACATCCTCTTTGTGATTGTCCGTGCGTTTGGGCGCGAGGCTCGCTTTGCTTCCTGGCACATGTTCAGCACGTTTGAACACTGCAGGATGACCCTTTGGGTTTCTGACTCTTCGGGCGAGGCAGTCACCATCAACCCATGGGATTACCTACCCCATTCGAGCCTGATCATGAATCGCTCTGGGCTTGAACTCTTCCTATTCTTCCTTGAGAGCACTCATGGGCTTCGCCCCTCCGGTAAGGCCAGCCTACGTGGGCCAGACGGAGAGAGAGTGTTGTTGATAGAGGCGGGGCGTGTGGTGGATTGAGACGATCGCACGTGGCGACCTAGGTAATGTTGAGCCAGGCCCGATCGCAGTGTTCCGCATTGTCTTCGCGGTCTCGTGCCTTCTGAAATTCGCGATCGAGACACTCAGAGGGCACTTCTGGTACTTTGAGGAAGACAGCTTCCTCTACACGTTGGATAGCTGGCAGGGACGACTCCCGCTCATCTCGCCGGTCGTCTATCGCTGCCTTTACGTAGTCAAGCACCCCTTGGCCCTCTGTCTTGCTTTGGGTGTTTGCTCCCAGTTAGCCTCGATCTTGCTGTTTGTTTGGTTCGTGGTGGAGGCCCGCATCTACTTCAAGTTCCATGTATCTTTGTTCGCGCTCGTTGCTTTTGTCCTTGGACTAGGCCCGGCCGGGCACAAGACATACGCCCTGCTTGGAGAAGGCCCTATGGTTGTAGATGGCTTCCAGCAGACGCTCCTGGTTCTTACGTTCGCGATCGTCTATCTAGCCACGGCCCTCCGAAAGCTTAGATCGCCGCACTATCTTAGCGGCAAGGTCATCTACGAGACGCTGCGATACCTCAATGACGAAGGGCCCATGCGGAAGTATGCGGACGGATACTATCCTCGCTGGTTCAGGGCCCAGTTTGTCCTCGCGTCAGACGAGGTGCTTAATCGCCGTTGGGGACCGCTGATGCGGGCTACGGTCCTGCTCCACGTCGCCATTCCAGTTCTCATGTCGTTTTCCGAGACTTGGTGGGTGGGAGCTTCTCTGGCGGTGCTCACTCATGGTGCATACACGCTCGCCTATCCGATAACGCTTGGGCACTTCTCGTTAGTGATGATCGCGAGTTGCCTTGTCTTTGCTGACCCTGCGACCCTGTCGATCTACTTGCCGCTCTAAGAGTGAGCGACGGAGATAGCGTCTTGAATCCCCTCTACAGCCTGGAGGATCCCGCCAGTTTGGCGTGGGCTCCGCTAATTGACCTGGCCTTTCACCCATGGAGTTGCATTGCTGCGCGGTCAGCAGCTCACTGGCTTGACGCGCGATTCGACTCGTGGGGAGCGTCAATGGTGCTTCTTCACTCAACAAGGTCAACCCTCAATAGCGCAGGCTTGCCGATCCCGACGGTCTCAGAGTCCGTTCGCTGCAATCACCCTGCATGGAAGAGGGCGTTGAGAGCTCGGGACGGGGTCGCCCTTGAGGTCGGGGACCGCGTGCATGCGATTCGAACCCTCATCTACTCAGGGTTCTATCGAGATGCTGAAGTTGCTCTGGATAGCTGGGAAAGCTGTCGCGGCGACGAGCTTTGGTGGCGGCTGCTTCTTCGCGCCTTGGTAGAGAGGGCGCAGGCCACCTCTGAGCACCACCACAAGGTCCTTGAATCGGCACTTGCTTCAGGGAAGCCGAAGGCTCCGAATCTTGGATTCTTCTGCGCCAACGCCATTGCCTCGTGGCGAACTCGCTTGACTAGTGATCTCGCGAGAGGCTGGTCGTCGATAGTCGTGGCACGCGGGGCGCTTGAGCGGGTTCTGTTGGACTCGTCGCAAGCTGCCGAGATAGGGAGACTGGCGCGCTCCTCTATTGAGAGGTTCGAGGCACTCATGCTTCACAGGACGGGAGAGAGGGAGGCGGCACGAGAGGCTCTTGCGTTGAGCTTGGCAAATCTTGACAAGGAGCAAAGCCCCTCATTTGAGACACTCGAACTTTCCCGGCGAATCTTGGGGGTGCTCGCCGTGATCTCGTTAGAGGCCGGAGAGTATGCCCTCGCTGCGCAGGCTGCCGAGAGGGCGGTCAAGATTGACGGCAGCTGTCCCCAAGCTTCAGTCATAGCCGGCGAGGCCGCGCTAATGGCGGGAGATCTGAAAACGGCGCGTCGTCACTTTTTGCGTGCGTGCCAGACCGGCCCAGTCGAACGACCCTTTTCTACCCTGAGGGCAGCACAAGCAGCTGGCCGCGTGCACTTAGAGGACTTCTATGATCTCTACACGATCTCCTTTCCTCGCGTGCAAGGGCTGCTTAGGCGTGCAGTAAAAGAGGTGAGTGTTGCGTGTTTTGACAACAGCGAGTGGATCCGACAGCGAGCTTGCGAGAGCGGTTCGCCAGCTCTGCCCCTACCAGTCGAGTATCTTGATTCGATAGTCGCCGAAGCTCCGGGACGATGCAGCAGAGAGGCGATTGAGGCCACAGAAGTCCACTCTCGCCTCGGTATGTTCTGGGATCTCGAGCGGCCAATCGACATCGCGCGTGCTCCTGTCTATGCTCACGCGCCGCTGTTGGCGTGGGACGCCGTCACCGAGAACGCGGATCCCTTCTACGTCTCGCTCTATCCCCAGCACTGCTTTCGGGGACCCTTCAGATACGAGCTGCTAGCGGGAGCTGTAAACGACTACAGTTGGTCTGCTGACGACGTCTACGGCGGGAGTCTCGAATCCCTCCAAGAGTCTTCGGCTCGAGTCAAATCAGTGTTCGAGAGGAGGGAGCGGATCCGCTGCGGCAGGAAGGACGCGAGAGAGCGGATGCTGCTTGCGCGGCTCCTGGGATACCTTGGTTTCCGACAGGACGCGCTGTCCTTGGTCCCTGAAGGTCTCGAGCCAGATCGACTAGACGCGGACTGGGCTCACCATGCCTACACCCGGCTGTTTCTGCAGCATCTCGCGCTTGAGACTCGCGGGGTGCCTGATAGCGCAGAGTTGATCTGGAGCCGCATCGAGCGGAGCCCTGAGACTCTGCGGGTGCGATTGCAGCTCTGCGTAAACGCGGGTGTTCAGTATGCCCGCGACCTCAGGGACCAGCAGGCCGCTTTGGTCTGGCAAGAACGTGCAGCTGCGCTCTTGGAACAGATTCGGAACTCGGATCGCTTCTCCGCATTCGAGATCGACCTTCTATCCAGTCGCTACTTTCGATTCGCGAGTTTTATTCCGTACCTTGGTCTCGAGATTCAGGAATTGGAGAGGGCGACGGCTGGATCTTTGCAGCACGCTCGAGACGCGAAACCGAATTCCGAACGTGAGACTCTTCTCCGGCGAGACAATCTTCATGCCGCACTAGAGTCAGCAGCTCGAGTTAGCGCATTTCTCGGAAGAGACAATGAGGCTTTGGAACTCGTGGAAACCGCGGGTCTCTCTGCTGACCCATACGACCCGCGACTGTGGACCCAAGTGGGTGAGTATAGAGAACGTCTTGGGCTTCTAGAGGAGGCATACTCGGCCTACGTGTGGGCCGCCGTTTGTGGACCGCCCTATCGGATGATTGCCTGGCACCGCGCTTCCCATGTTGCGTGTGAGCTCGGGCGATTTGAGGAGGCTGTGAATTGCAGCCTTCGCTCGCTCAGGAGCTACCCTCTTGGCCTCGAGCCTCTCATGGACCTGTTCCGGGTAGGTCGTGTCATTGGGGACGTAAGGTTGGTCGCTTGGGCGCGGAGTATGCTTGAACGCGTTCGGCATGCTAGCGCCACTCTACCCGTGAACCGGGCCAGGATTGGCGAAGTGCTTAGAGATTCAAGCAGACCCGGGTACGTTGGGTGAGCGGCGACGGAGACTGGCCACGTTGGTTCTCGACATCTCGTTTCGCTGGTGACAGGAAATGGGCAGACCACGCTCGCCAGCTGCTGCACGCGCAGCGAGACGCTTTGCTGGAGCTAGCCCGTCTGAAGCCCGGAGACTCAGTGATCGATGTTGGGTGTGGCGACGGGCTTCTTGGGATTCAGGCGCTCGTGCTTTTAGAGACTGGGTGCGTGACGTTTTGTGACGACTCTCCAGAAGTGTTGGAGGCTTGCCGTCGGAGTGTAAGCGGTCTCGGGTTTGGTGATCGAGCAAGGTTCGTGCGCGCGAGTGCCGAACGTCTCCAGGTGATTGGCAATGGAAGTGTTGATGTCGCAGTGGCGCGCTGCATCCTGCTCTATGTCCGAGACAAGAAGGCTGTCTTCCGGAACCTCCATCGAGTCTTGCGCTCGGGAGGACGATTCGTTGTTGGCGAGCCAATCAACAGTTTTGGCTTTGGAGAGCATGTAGAACGAGGTATCCGCGGGATCGAAGTTCCGCCTCTTGAAGGCCTTGCGGGAAAAGTACGGTCCGTGCTTCACTCTGGGCAAGATGCGTGGCGAGAACAGATGCTGTGCTTTGATGAAAGGGATCTCCAGGATGCTGCCAGGGAGGCTGGGTTCGATACGTTGACGATGTCTTATGAGACGTACGAAGGCTTCTCCGCCCTCCCTCCATGGGAGGTGTTTTTGCATTCCGCTGCGAATCCGTATACGCCCAGTTTGGCTGAGGCTGTTCGGCAAGCACTGACGCCGGCAGAGGGACAAGTGTTCCTCGCAGCGCTCAAATCTACATTCAGCAGAACCGTCCGCATTCGCCGTCGATTCGCTTGGTGCACGCTCGTTGGGGAGCGACCGTAGGCGCAGCATCATAGTGTCCAAGAGGTCGCCCTTCCTCCGGGGCAGTTCCCTGCTCGCTCTTCTTCCCAGCTCGCTAGCTAGGTGTCCTAGCTGTCCCTACGAGCCGTGTACCCGAACCGACGGTCGGGGAAAGGCCCGCAGGGCCGCCCAGTATCGGCCGCCCACGGGGGAAGGCCCGCAGGGGGCTTGCAGAGAGTCGTCTGGTGGGGGCTGTCGATCCGCGCAGAGCGTTGTGCGTCGAGTGTCGAGTTTGGTCACCACCACCGCGTCGAGCGTCGAGCCTTGAGCTTGGTCACGACGCCGCGCTCCCACTCGTCAGCCCTGACGCCTCAGCCTCCCGCCGCGAGGTGGCCGTGATCGAGGCTCAACGATCGTCGCTCAGCGCGTCCTCGGGCGCGGTCCGCAAAGCCCCCCTCGAGGGCGGGGGTCGGAGGTCGTCGATTTGGGCCACCAAGAGCAGGTCTAGCGGCGGGGCGGAAGGCTCTGGGTTCGAGAACGGGTGAGGTAGGTCGTTACCATGGCCGGTTGCTACCGAGGAGCTTCGCGATTGCACGGGCCAGTTGGAACGGGTGAGGTCGTTACCATGGCCGGTTGCTACCGAGGAGTTTCGCGATTGCACGGGCCAGTTGACGGTCGGAGCGTTCACAGAAATTTCGAGCAGTCTTCATGTAGCTCCACACGTCGCGTCTGGTTGCCTTCTCCCCAAGATCACCGTGGGCGATTGCGTTCCGCTTGTCTACGAATCCCTGAACCTGGAGACGGAGAGTGTGGGCGTTGCGGTCGTTTCGCGTGATCGCCTTGAAGATGTTCTCAATCTCCCAAATGCGGTAGTAGCGGATCAGAGCCTTGGGTTTGGGGGACTTCATCCACGCGAGCAGGGGGGTGGCGAGTACGTCGCCCGGAACATCCGTTCGCCAGAGCCAAGCGTCGGTGGAAGCGAAGTCGTGGAGTTGCTGGGCTCGGTTCTCCCAGGAGGTCCTCTCCAGTTCGTCAAGTGGAGGCTTGCTGTGCTGGAGGCGAAGGGTCAAGGGCAGCTTGTGGGACGAGGGGCTCTGCTGGTTGACAAACCCGACGGCTTCCTCGTTCGCCGCGTAGATGTACCGCTCGAAGTGGCTGGTCAGCATCACGATTCCGGCTCGGCCCACCACGCTTGAGAGGGCAGAAATCTCCTGCCTTGACGCGGACTTGGGCTTTGCGCGCAGAAGGTTCTTCACCTCGTCCAATCCGGATAGCAAGTCGGCAAGGGCACTTGACGGCACGCAAGGTCCACTATTCGCTGCTGAGATCTACGGGCACGTCCAGAGTAAGCCCAGCGGACTCAAGTGCCTCCACTACTCGGCCCACGCGGCGACGCGTTCGTGTCCTATCGCCGGTCGCCCGACGGATCGTATCGAGGAACTCAGGGTCCTTGTAGAGACTGGCAAGCTCCTTTAGCACCTTCTTGCGCTGGCTTGCGGTTGGCTCCTTAGTAACCCAAGAAAAGGCCAGCATCTGCGAGTCGAAGAGCGCTCTATTGATCGCCTTCTCAGTTGGCTCCCCTGTTCGGTCAGCGAGGCGAAATGCGCCGTCGCCCAAAGTTGCGTGAAGAACAGTGATGGTCTCGCGGAAGATCTGTGCCGCCTCCTCCACCTGGTCCTCGTCAGCGCATTGCACTGCCTGCATGTAGTTGTTGAGGTAGCGTTTGAGGGGGGGCTTGTAATCCTCGAAGTTCGCCCGAAGTGCCAAGAAGCGGAGGATTAGCTCTTCGTCAACCATTCTGCGACGAGGCGACCTAGTCCCGACGATTTTTCGCAGCTCCTCATTCTTCGCCAGGGTGTGCAGCTCCCGATTGAACCGCCCCCGGTAGATCGAGTTCCTCAACTCTTGTGGGTTGAGTGAGATAGATCCCGTATTCAGGCGCTCAAAGATCTCGAATTTCATACTCGGGTGAGACTCATAAGAGATCACGACAGCCCGGAGAGTGCGCATCTTCAAGAACCGCTGCTCTCGTGCAGGCAGCGTGTGGTAGCGCTTGCCCTTGTACTCCGACAACACCTGAAGGCCGCCCAGCGGGAACTCGTTGTTCAAGTAGCGAACGACGGAGCGCACCCGCTGGTGCCCGTCGATGATTTCGAATTTGGCGTCCTCGGTCTCAGCGAAATAGAGCACAGGAATCGGGATGTTGAGCAGCAGGGACTCGACCAGCCTGCTCGCACGCTTGTTGTCCCAGACATACTCCCGCTGGATCTCGGGGAGAAGGAGTTCCTTGGCGTTCCACTGGTCAACGAGCGTCTGAACGGACAAATCCAGCGGCTGCGTGACGACCTTGCGCTCTGCTGGTGGGAAAGTTGGGCCTGTTTCCGAGTCAGAGTCGGCTTCTTCAGAATCCACGTCAGGGGCCATCGACATCCTCCAAGGGGGACGATCTTACAGGCGAATGGTAACGACCTCACCCGTCCCCGAACCCAGAGCTTGGAGGCACGACTCCACAATCGGCGGGATAGGCAGATAGGGGGGAGGGTTCGGGGTGGACATACGTGTTCACTACCTGGCGCTCGCCCGAGTGCTGGGTCATTCCTCCCCCCTCCGACCGCTCACGCCGAGGACGGATCACGGGATGCTACTCCTCGGTCCAGGTCTCCGCCTTGCTGGGGCCGAGTGGTGGAAGCTGAACAGGTCTACGACCTGCGAGAGCTTGCGGACCACGTTGGAGCGATATGGAGGAGTCATGCAGAGCCGTGGCAGATCCAGATGCAGACTTTCAACGGGGCATTGGCCTGGGTTCAAAGTGGTCCTTCAGCGCTTGACCTGGCGAAGGTGCTGGACGATCGCGGCGCGCTCCGTAGTGCGCTCGCAGCCGAGATGCTCACGGCAATGCAGTATGGCCGTGACGGGGTCACCCTGTGGGTTGCGCGCCTTCGTCGCCAAAGTCTAACAACCGCACGAGAGGCCAAGGCCGTGGCGTCTGCTGTGCGCAAGGCAGAGACCATGAGTGTGCTCCTAGATCCGAGATCGCCCGAGTTCTGGGGTTCGACCTGCGCTCGTTGAAGCCACCCGCAGCCGTCTCGTGGTGAGCGCCTCTTTAGCCCGCAAGGACCGCAGGAGGGCACCGTCTACTACATAGAGGAGAGGAGGGCGCCCCGCAGGACGCCCTCCCATTCAAACCTCAAGCAGCGGCCTCGTCCTCGAACCCGACGTCGAAGGACGGGAGCGCGGGCGGGTTGGCCACGTGCGGCGACTCGTCCGCACCGTCCACCGACGGGACGTCGTCCTCGTCGGCGCTGCCACCGCGGCGGCGGCGGTGCACGATCCCCACGGAGCGGTCTTGCTCCAGGACGACCTGCTGGGCCCGGGCCAGGGCCTGGCCCTCGGCGCTGTCGGAGTCAGCCAGGTGGCTGAGGCCGACGATCAGGGACACCACGGCGCAGTAACGCTCGTGGAGCGCCTCACGAGCCTGCTCGACCTCGGCGTAGGCCGGGGGCGGGGCAGCCTCGAGTTGGAGCGCCTCGGCGTAGCGCGCGTGGGCTTCGCGCACCCGCTCGAGCACCGTCGTCCCGTGGAGCTTGGCCAGCTCGTTCGCCAGCTCCGGGTCGGCGTCGACCCGCGCGAGCATGCTCTCCACCTGCTCCGCCTCCTCCACGTAGGGCAGGTGGACCAGGTGCCCGACGCCTCGGGGAAACAGCCGCTCGCGGACACGAGTGGCCGCACTCCCCTCCGGCGCGTCGGGGCCATAGGTGCGCACGATCACGTCGAGCTGCGCGTCGAGCGCACCGAGGAGCCGGTCGAGCTCGGCGTCGAGGCGTTTGGGCCTCGCCGCCGAACAACCGATTCCGCGGCTGCCCTTCCAGCGCGTTTGCAGCGCTTGGGCCTCTCGGGCGAGGTCGACGGCTTGGCGCAGGTGCTCCCGCACTTGCTCCAGGCCGTCACCGGTTTCCGGCCAGCTCCCGCTCCATGCCCTTCAGCGAGAACACGACGCGGTCTGGGTTCAACTTGTAGATCTTGGTGAAACGACTGGGGGATTCCATCGTCCCCCTCCTTCCTTCGTGACCGGGCTCGAGCCCGGCGCTCTGGTTGACGTGGCGGCGGAGACGTTCCGCCGTTCACGAGTCGTTTGACGTACGCCGAGGTCGCGTGGTTCCCACGAGCTCGCGCGGAGGCCCTATTCAGAATTCGCTGCGGGCCGTAAGCGGTCGGGGAGTTCTGCGGTTGGAGCTTGCCCCGAAAGAAAGAAAAAGTTTGCTGGCGGCGAGAGGGCGGACGGGCGGGCCGGGCGAGTGGGAGAGACTGGGGTGGGTGCATTGGGGTGCGGGCGGCTGGCGCGCGGAGGTCATGCGCCGCGTTACCAGTCCCGGGACCGATGAGCTCGAGGTCGTGCCGCGTTACCAGTCCCGGGACCGATAGGCTCGAGGTCGCAGCCGCGTTACCAGTCCCGGGACCGATGAGCTCGAGGTCGCGCCGCGTTACGTGTCCTGGGACCGATGGGCTCGAGGTCACGCCGCGTTGCGTGTCCTGGGACCGATGGGCTCGAGGTCGTATGGCAGGTGGGCAGTCCCAGGGACCGCGCGGCCGCCCGCTGGCTGGCGCGGTTGACTGGTCAGGGGTCGGCGCTAGGATCCGCGGTTGGCCGCCAGCCCGCATGGCGGCGGCCGTCGAGCGAGTCACCGTGGATCCACGCTTCCTGGAGCACTTCCAGCACCCGCGCAACGTGGGGGACCTCACGCACCCGGACGTGTGCGTGGAGGGGGAGAACCCCGTGTGCGGCGACCGGCTGCGGCTGGCGCTGGCGCTGGAGGGGGAGACCGTGGGCGCCGTGCGCTACCGGGTCTCCGGCTGCTCCGGCGCGATCGCGGCGGCCTCGGTCATGAGCGAGCTGGTCCAGGGCCGCGCCCTGGGCGAGGTCGCGCGGGTCGATCGACAGGCGATCGACGCCGCCTTGGGCGGGCTGCCCGCCCTCAAGCGTCACGGCGCCGACCTGGCTGCCGACACCCTTCACCAGGCCCTCGCCGCGCGGCGAGCCGCCCCCGCCCCCGAGAGCGCCGCGCGCGCAGGAGAGCCCGATGGCGATCAAGAGTGACCGCTGGATCCGCAGAATGAGCCAGGAGGCGGACATGATCGTCCCCTTCGTGGAGGACCAGGTCCGCGACGGCGTCGTGAGCTACGGCCTGAGCTCCTACGGCTACGACATGCGCGTCGCCAACGAGTTCAAGGTGTTCACGAACATTCACAACGCCGTCGTCGACCCCAAGGCGATCGACAACCAGGCCTTCGTCGAGATCGTGGCCGACCACTGCCTGATCCCGCCCAACAGCTTCGCGTTGGCCCGCAGCGTCGAGCGCTTCAAGATCCCCCGCGACGTGCTGTGCGTCGTGCTCGGCAAGAGCACCTACGCCCGCTGCGGGATCATTATCAACGTCACCCCGCTCGAGCCCGAGTGGGAGGGCCACGTCACGATCGAGATCTCGAACACCACCCCCCTCCCGGCCAAGATCTACGCCAACGAGGGGCTGTGTCAGGTGCTCTTCTATCAGTCCGACGAGCCCTGCGAGACGAGCTACGCCGACAAGAAGGGCAAGTACAACCAGCAGCCGGCGAAGATCGTCCTCCCGCGGCTGTAGGCGTGGAGCACCCCGGCGGCTGCTTCTGCGGGGACGTGCGGTATGTCGTGGCCGGCGCGTTGGCGCCGGCGAACGCGTGTCACTGCTCGCGGTGTCGCAAGGCGTTTAGTGGGGCTGGATCGGCCATGACCTTCGTCGCGCCGGGGACGTTTCGCTGGGTCGCCGGGGAGGCCGGCGTGCGCGACTACGTCAGCGAGGCGGGCTGGGGGCTCGGGTTTTGCCAGCGGTGCGGGTCGACGTTGGTCGCGACCCACGGCGGGGCGGTCGTGGGGATCACGCTCGGGACGTTGGACGGGGACCCGGAGGTCGAGATCGGGCAGCACCTGTTCGTCGGGTCGAAGGCGGGGTGGGACCAGATCGGGGGCTCCGCGCCGCAGTTCGAGGAGCGGCCTCCGGCGTAGCTCCGCGAGGTCGTGTTCGCGTCGGGGGTGGGATGGGCGCAGGCAAGCTGCGCCCCTACGGCGTGTTGGCGGTGGGTTCGCGAGGGTGGGCGCGCGGCGGTGGCCCTCTGTGTCGGTGAGGGATGAGCCCCGCCCCTACCCTGGGTTGCCGTGCCGGGGGTGGGGAAGAGGCTCCGCCGGTACGCAGGCGCGGCGGCAACCGCGGGCGGGGGTGAACCCCGCCCCTACCCCTGGTTTCGGCGCCGTTGCCTGCGGGTGCGGCTCCGCTGGTGCGCAGGCGTGTGCGGCGCGCCTCCGGCTCCGAGGGGTGGAGGGACACAGACCGGGAGGAGCAAGCTCCTCCCTACCGTGGTTTTCGGTGCCGTTGCCGGCGAAGAAGCTCCGCGGACCGGCAGGCGGTCTTCAGCGGGCGCGGTTCCGGGGTGCGGTCCGGTCGTAGGGGATCACGGTCGCGTTCCGGAGTCGTCGTGGCGCACGAAGCAGGTCGCTCCGCACCCCTCTGCAGCGCACTCGAATCTGCCGATCTCAGAGCCCTCGTAGGTCTGCAGGAGGGTCTGGGTCGATTCGCAGACAGGGCACGCGATCCGAGCCTCCCACGTCGCGTCAGGGAATGAACGGCGGGTGCTCCATGTCCGGCGCCACGCAGACGAGCCGGTGGTCCTCGATCGTCGCCAGGCAGTGAGGGTGAGCGCACGCTGGGCATTCGGCGTAGCCCATGCCCAGCCCCGAGCCCCCTGGCGGGGACCTCCGGCGTCGGGTGGCGTCCGCGGGCGAAAGGGGTAGACCTCGCCCAGCGCGACCTCCTGCAGCTGTGAGTGTCGCCGAAGTACAGGTCTACGCGAGTACGTCTCGAGCGCCCTGCAGCGCGGACATTCGAAGCGAGCTTCCGTGGTGTTGTAGGTGCCCACGTCGACGTATCGCAGGTCCAGTTCCGGACACCGCCTGCCTGGAGGATACTCAGTCCGCGACGGGTTCGACTTCGGCGAGGGCCGTGCGCGAGCCGGAGGCGCGGGTTTGAGCGCGGACGCTGACGCGCTCGAGGAGGGTGGCGTCCTGGGCGGCTTGGGCCAGGATCTGCTCCATGCGTTCGGCGCGTTCGCGGTCTACCGTGCCGGCGGCGGCGAGCTGGGCTTCGAGCTCGTCCAGGCGGGCGCGGGCGGCGTCGCGTTCGGCGACGGCGAGCTTGCGGGCCTCGGCGAGGTTGGCGAGCTTTTGGTTCAGCTCGCGCTCGACCTTGCCCGCTGCCGTGCGCAGGGCGTCGCGCTCGGAGCGGTAGCCGGCGGCGCGCTCCTTGAGCTCGGCGTACTTGGTCTCGAGGGTGTTCATGGCCTCGAGCTGGGCCAGGCGCTCGGCCTCGAGGCCGTCGCCGCTGGAGCCGCGGCCCTCGGCGACGAGCAGGGCCTGGTGCACGAGCTCGCGGAGCTGCTCGAGCTGGACCGGGGCCGGGTCGCGGGAGGTCTTGAGCAGCTCGTCCATGGCCTGGACCTTGGCCTGGGTGCCCTCGAGCATGACCTCGAGCGCATACTTCTTCCCGGCCATGGCCGTGCGCTCGGCGCGCAGGGATCACGGACCCGGGAGCGCAGGCCGATCGACCTCGCTCAGGAGGGCAGCCTTGCTCTGCTCGCCGGGGAGGGCAGGGCCCAGGTCGGACTCGTCCCAGACGACGAGGTCTTCGTCCGGCGCCTCGAGGGGGGTGTCGTCGCTCATGGGCGAAGTGTAACGAGGGCTGCGAGGGAGTGGGCCCGGAGCTTAGCCGGTGCGGGCCATTTCGGTCTCGGAGTGCAGCGCCGTGTCGGCCTTGGCCACGCCCAGGTCCCCGCGCAGGAGGTCCAGGCCGGCCTGGGTCAGGCGGTAGCGGCCGCGCTTCGAGCCGCGCTCGACGAGGCCGCGCTGCTTGCAGAGGCTCTGGCTGAGCAGCGAGGACAGCCCGCCGGGCTTGGTCACCCCGCGCAGGCGGCCGAAGCAGGTGCTGAGCAGGTGCTGGTCGACCTCGTCCACCCCGCAGTGCTCGCGCAGGAAGTGGATCACCACGAGCACCGTGCGCCACTTGCGGCCGGTGGGCACCTGCCGCAGGTAGGCGCCGAGGTTGCTGAGGTCGAGCTGGCCCGCCTCGCCCTCGCCGCCGCCGAGCTGGGCCTCGACCTGCTCCCGCGCGCGGGCGCTGAGCCGGTAGCGGCCGCGGGCCACGCGCTCGAGCTCGCCCCGGCGCGCGAGGCTCACCAGCGTCCCCGTGGTGATCGGGTGCTGGGCCAGCCCCGCCAGGGTGCGCTCGAGGTCGTCGCGGCCGAAGCCCTCGAAGTCGCGGAGGCAGGTCAGGTAGTAGCCGCCCCACAGCGCCTCGAGCGCGCGGGGCGAGAGCTGCGGGGTCGCGGGGGCCGCCTTGGTGGCGCGCTCCCAGAACTCACGCAGGTCGGGGTCGAGCTGGGCGCCGGTCGAGCTGGTGAGCAACTGGCGGATCGCGTCCGCGTGCCGGAAGAACGGGTCGGCGTGCCTGTCAGCGTGACCGTCCCGTCGCTGTTCAAGCTCACCGCCAAGCGCCCAGACATGCTGCTCCTCGGCCCCAGGGCCCGTAGCCATTGAGACCTGGCGCCGGCAGTACGTCAATCATGACTCCGATCTCAATCCTGCGTGCCGGCATAAGTCCTTTTGTTTCGGTGAAGGTTCGGCAAAGGGTCCCGGGGCGGGGGGCGGATCGGGCCGGGGTTGCTCCTGTCCGAGGCGACGCTACCCTAGGGGCTCAGGAAGGTGACATGTCCGACGATCGGCACCTGGCCATCATGAAGCTGCTCTCCATGAAGCACTTTCCGCTGCGCCAACCTCGCCCCAAGCTCGGGATCGCGAAGCTCCTGACGGCCCTCCAGCGCCTCGGAACCGAGATGTCCGAGCAGGAGCTGTTCGAGGACCTGAACACCCTCAAGGGCCAGGGCAAGGTCAACACCGAGCCCAAGATCATCATGCGCGACGAGCTCGACCACGTGCAGTTCGAGATCTGGCTGACCCCCCTGGGCCGCACCGAGCTGCAGAAGAAGATGTCTTCTTGAAGGAAGACCTCTCGCGGATCGCGCTCCTGATCGACTACGAGGAGATCGTGGCCGGTCTGCCTTCGGGCCGTAAATTCAATATCAAGAACGTCTTGGAGCGCGTGCTCGACATGGGCAAGGTCGTCTTCAAGCGCGCCTACGCCGACTGGCGCAGCCACGACAAGGCCAAGCTCGAGCTGCACAAGCTGGGCTTCGACCTGATCGAGACCCCCAAGGGTCAGCGCAGCCAGAAGAGCAACGCCGATATCCGCATGGTCGTCGACGCCATGGAGATGGTGATCTCCAAGGAGCATATCGACACCTTCGCCATGGTCACCGGCGACAGCGACGTGACCCCGCTCGTGAGCAAGCTCCGCGAGTACGACAAGACCGTGGTCGGGATCGCCTGCCGCTCGACCGCGAGCAAGCTCCTCGTCGACTCCTGCGACGAGTTCATTTTCTACGAGCAGCTCGCCGCCGTCGACGTCGACGAAGGCCAGAAGCGCCTCGCCGCCAGCCAGTCGGTCAAGGGCGGCCGCCAGATCGAGCGCCGCCGCGCCGAGGCCCTGTTCCTCGTGCTCGACACCACCCGCAGCCTGCTCCGCCAAAAGGAGCAGGTCTACGCCTCCTCGGTCAAGCAGGCGATCACCCGCCGCCACCCCTCCTTCAGCGAGGGCTTCCACGGCTACTCGACCTTCTCCGAGCTCGTGCGCGACGCCGTCGACCTGCAGTTGATCGAGGCCTCCCGCGACGACAAGACCGGGAACCACCTGATCACCGGGTTGGGGAAGAAGTTCGCCAGCGCCCTGTAGCGCCCCGCGTGGGCCCTGGGTCGTTGAAGACGGGGCAGGGGCAGCAGGGCAGAGGCAGGGGCCGCGCCGCGCGGGACCGGGGCGCGGATGGGGATGGGCGCAGGCAAGCTGCGCCCCTACGTCGGACCCGGGGAACGTCGGCCGCCCACCGCGATTGGCGCCCCACCGTGCCGACCAGCCCTGCCGAGTCCGTGAGGTGGAGGGACGACAGACCCGGGCGGGGACAAGCCCCGCCCCTACCCTGAGGTCGGTGTCGTTGCCGGCGTAGAAGCACCGGCGGTGCGGAAGCGCACGGGCGAGTAGCGCGACCCACGCCGTCCCATCACGGCCCGCGCCACCGAACAACACGCCCGGGCCATCCCATCACCGGCCGTGCGGCAGAACAACGCGCCCGCGCCATCCCATCGTCACCGGTCGTGCGGCCGAACAGCACGTCGTTGTAGGGGCGCAGCTCGCCTGCGCCCATCCCACCCCCGCCGCGCGAGCGCGCACCGAACCCACAGCACGCGTCCCCCCAGGCGGAGCACCCTTCTCTCACCGGCTCCGCGCAGCGCGCCCTGCCCACTGCCGGGTGTCGGTTCGCCGTCGGCCACGCGGCGCGGGCGCCCACCCCACCGCACGCGTCCCCCAAGCGGAGCACCCTTCTCTCACCGGCTCCGCGCAGGCGCCCTTGCCCGCTGCCGGGTGTCGGTTCGCCGTCGGGCCGCTGCGCGGCCGCGCGAGCGCGCAGACCCCACCGCACGGGCCCCAGGCGGAGCACCCTTCTCTCACTCGCTTCGCGCAGCGCGCCCTGTTCCCGCCGACAGGTGCCCTCGGCGCCTTCGGCGCCTCGGCGGTGAATCAGCATTCGCCCGCCCGCGCCCACCGCCGCGCCACCGGCTTCTGCGCAGCGCGCGCCCGGCGCCTTCGGCAGACCACTGGTCGCTCCGCCTGCCCTCCGCTGGGCTTCTCGCGCAGCGCGCCCTGCCCCCGCCGACCTTTCTGCGCCCTCGGCGCCTTCGGCGCCTTCGGCGGTGAATCAGCATCTGCCCGCCCGCCCTCCGCCGGGCTTCGCGCAGCGCCCTGCCCCCGCTCTGCGTGCCCTCGGCGCTCTCGGCGCCTCGGCGGTGAATCAGCATCGGCCCGCCTGCCCACCGCCGGGCCACCGGCTCGCGCAGCGCGCCCTGTCCCCGCCGACGTCACGGGCCGCCCGCGGGTGGACGACATTCCACCGCGCCGCCGCCCATCCCATCGCCACGCCGCCCACCCAGCCTCCGATTTGCTGCACCCATACCGTCACCCCATCGCGGCCTCCGCCTTTAAGGCTCGATAAATCGGACGCTTGGGGCGTAGCCTTTTGTTCTCACACTCCTTTCCAGTTTCGGGATTGCGTCGAAGTGGATCGATAAAGGTCGCGTTTAGACGTTCCCCTCACGGGACTTAGTTCACAGGGCCGTGTGGCAGGCGGAGTGCATCACCGTTCGCTGAGATCAGGCGCGGAGGTGTCATGCGCGGTCAACGACTTGGAATGGTTTTGGTGGTCCTCGGAGTGCTCGGGCTCAGCGCCTGCGGCGGTAACAAGAGCAGCAAGCGCAGCTCGACGACCTCTCCGGTGACCTCGAACTCCACTGGAAACACGAACTCGAACAACACCAACACCGGCAGCGACGAGCTGGCGCTGGACGTGGTGGCGGCGACCGTCACCGAGTCCAAGCCCGCGGCGGACCTGGTCGCGCTGACGGTGACCCTCAGCGCGCCGGCCACCAACGCGGCGGCGGTCGAGTTCGAAGGCCTCACGATCACCGCCAGCGGCACGGTCGACGAGAGCACCGAGCTCGGCGAGATCAAGCTCGTGGGCGACGACAACAAGAACGGCGCCCTCGACGCTGGCGAGCCGACCCTCGGGACCG
Source organism: Planctomycetota bacterium (assembly GCA_041402045.1). Taxonomy (GTDB): domain Bacteria; phylum Planctomycetota; class J058; order J058; family J058; genus JAGQRJ01. The sequence goes on from JAWKSZ010000089.1 coordinate 17,431, forward strand.
GCGCGGCCCCGATCCAGTTCCAGGCCGACGACGGCAGCGTGAGCTTCTCGGTGGCCCAGGCGATTTCGATCGCGCCCGGCGCCGACATTCAGCTCCTGGTCGTGGTCGACGCCTCGATCAGCACCGCGCCCACGATCACCGGCAAGACGATCGAGCTCGGCGTCGCCGCCGCAGCCGACGTGACCGTCACCCAGAACGGGACGGCGATCACGCTCACGGGCACGACGCCCACGCCGGCCCAGCCGATCACGCTCTTCGTGCACGACCACCTGCTGATCAGCGAGATCGTCCCGACCCCGACCGACGGCGAGTACATCGAGCTGTTCAACCCCACCGCCCAGGCGATCGACCTGACCGACGTGTTCCTCACCGACGCGACGAACCAGGCCAGCACGATCTGGTACTACAACCTGCCCACCGGGGCCGGCTTCGCGCCGGACAACGCGTTCGACTACCTGGTGCGCTTCCCCGCCGGCGCCCAGATCCAGCCCGGGCAGACGATCACCGTGGCCTACAGCGGCAGCGGCTTCCAGGCGACCTACGCCCAGGACGCCACCTACTGCATGCGTGACGCCGCCGGCACCACGGTCCAAATGCTGACCGCCGACACCGCCAACCCGCCCGCCTGGTCGGCGACCCCGATCCCCGGCACCGGCGGCGTGCTGACCAACGGCGGCGAGCCCACGATCCTGTTCCGCTGGGACGGGACCTCCGACCTGGTCCAGGACCTGGACTACATGTATTACGGCACCTCGACCGCGGCCAACCAGCGGATCGACAAGACCGGCGTCACGATCGACGGCCCCGACGCCGACACCGCCGCCGGCGCCTACACCGCCGAGACCGCGACCTTCATGCAGCCCGACTTCCCCGTGACCGGCCTCCCCACCAACGGGATCCAGCGCGTGGACTTCACCGAGGGCGCCGAGGTCCAGACCGGCGGCAACGGGATCACCACCAACGACGAGACCTCCGAGGACTTCCTCGTGACCTTCGCCAACGGCACGCCCACCCCGGGCGCTCCCTGAGCTGAAGCGGTCTCGCTCCAAGAACGGCGCGCGGGGGGGCTCGAGCCTCCCCGCGTCGTTCTTTTCCGGAGAGGTCCTGGACGTCGCCCGCGGGCTCCTGGGCAAGCTGCTGCTCGTCGACGGCGTGGGCGGCCCGCTGGTCGAGACCGAGGCCTACCACCCCTCCGAGCCCGCCTCCCACAGCCACCGCGGCCCGACCCCGCGCAACCGCAGCATGTTCCTCCGCGGCGGGCACGTCTACGTCTACCGGATCCACCGCTCGCTGTGCGTGAACCTGGTCACCGGACCCCCGGGCGAGGGCGCCGCCGTGCTCCTGCGCGCGCTGTGGCCGACCCACGGGCTGGACCGGATCGCCGCGCGCCGCGCGCCCCAGCCCCGGCGGAGCTGGACCGACGGCCCGGGCAAGCTCTGCCAGGCCCTCGCGATCACCCTCGCCGACGACGGCGGGCGCATAGGCCAACGCGTGCGGATCGTGGACGCCCCCCCGGTGCCCGAGGCGGCGGTCGCGCGCGGCCCGCGGATCGGGATCAGCAAGGCCCGCGAGCTGCCCTGGCGCTTCTGGGTCCCCGACCCCGCGGGGCTGGGGGGGACAGCGCTGGAGCCCTGACGGGACGCGATCACCCTCGCCGACGACGGCGGGCGCGTGGACGCCCCCGCCGTGCCCGAGGCGGCGGTCGCGCGCGGCCCGCGGATCGGGATCAGCAAGGCCCGCGAGCGGCCCTGGCGCTTCTGGGTCCCCGACCCCGCGGCCCTGTGGGGGACAGCGCTGGAGCCCTGACGGGACACGGGCGTCTCGCGCGCCGGCGTAACCCACGCTTTCGTGGTCCCTTGCGTCGGCCCGGGGATTGAACTGGAGGGGGTCAAGGAGATCGTCCATGACCCGCACGCTGTTCACCTGCCTCGTCGCCCTGCTCGCCTTCAGCGCCGGCTGCGCCGAGGTGGACTACCAGGGCGAGGTCTACCCCGAGACCGAAGCGCCCCTCGTGGTGGACAGCCTCAGCTCGCTCCCCGGCGACTACATGCCGATCGGGCGCGCGGTGGCCAGCGTCCCCGCGGGCTACGGCGGCGACTCCCTGGTCGAGGCCCTCCAAGAGCAAGCCGCCGAGGTCGGCGCCCACGCGGTGGTCGTCGGCGAGTACCGCAAGGTCCTGGTCGGCAAGCACCTCCACTGGCGCTACGAACCCTACTCCGGCTCCTACGACCGCGCCTACGACACCGGGCTCCTGGGCTCGTGGTCCGGGCTGAGCTTCGACCCGGGCTGGAACGCGCCCATGGTCCACTACGACTTCGACCTCGAGCTCAAGGCCGTGTTCCTGCGCCGGGCTCCGACGAGCACGAGCCAGAGCCCCGCGGCCACCGATCCCGCGTCCACCAAGTAACGCGCCGTGCCCCGGATCCTGCTCTGCCTGCCCCCCTTTGCCTTCGCCGCGATCCTGGCCGCCACCGGCGCCCCCGGCGACCGCTTCTGGGCCGCCGACGTGTCCCCCCAGCGCCGCGCCGAGCTCGCGCCCCTGCGCCGTGAGCTCGAGGCCGCCCTCGCGGAGCTCGGCCCCTCGCCCGCCGAGCGGATCGCCGAGCTGCGCGCCTCCCCCGCCCAGCGCCGGCGCATGCGCGAGTTGGTCGAGACCTGGAACCGCCGCCCGCAGAACGGCGACGGCGGCCTGATCCGCGCCCGCCAGCGCGACGAGCTGCTCGAGCACTTCGGGCTCCAGGCACTCCCGGTCCTGCTCCGAGCCCTCGACGGCCGCGCCTTCTGGGAGCGGCGCACCGCCGCCACGGCCTGTCAGCTCCTGGTCGAGCGCTACGGCGACCAGGCGCGCTGGCACCTGCTCCGGGCCGAGGCTCCCGCCGACGTGATCGAGCTGGTCGGCGTCGGCCCCTACGCCGAGCGCGTGCGGGCGGCGGTACCACCACGTCGAGGTTTGCCCTCAGGTCGTCCTCGGCGCGCCGACCCCTGGGCGAGGCCCGGGATCTGCGCCGCCGCCCGGGACTTCTGGGGGAGAACGAGCAGACCATGTCATGGAGCGCCGCCTGCGTGAAGCGCCTGGCGCGACGCCCACGCCGCGCGCAGGGCCGCCTTCCGCGAGGCCGAGGCCCAGCGCGAAGCCCGCGCCGCCGCGAAGCTGGAGCAAGCCTTTGACGCGGTGAGCGACGGCGAGCGGCTCGAGGAGTCATGCCGAAGCAGGTCCCTCCTCCGGAAGGTGGAGGGCCTGATGACCTGGCGGGATGAGCCGGCTTGTCCTCGCCCGGGTATGTGCGTCCCTCGAGCCTCCGTGGCGGCGGAGCCCGAGCAGGCGCCGCGGCTAGGCCTCCACCGAAGGGTGGAGGGACGCACATACCGGCGGGGATGTCTCCGCCCCTACGCCAGGGAGAGCAACGCCACCGCAGAAGAGCTCCGCGCTGGCCAGCGCGCCACGCGCTCATGCATGCTGTGCCGAACACTCCTGGGACGAGCCCCGCCTACCCCGAAAAACGCACACGCGTGCAGGATTCGAGGCTCCGCGCAGGATCGAACGCCTTCCTCGACGTCCGGCGGGCGGGGAGCGAAATCCCTGCCCCTACCTCCTGAAAACGCACACGCGCAGGATTCGAGGCTCCGCGCAGGTCGAACGCTCCCCGACTCCGCGGGGCGGGGATCAACCGACAAACCCCGCCCCTACCGCCCGTGAGGGCACACGCGCCGGATTGAGAGGCACAGCCGATTCGAGCCTCGACGGCGAAGACTGCGTCGAATACCCAGATCAACCCCGCCTCTACCCTGAAAACGCACACGCGCAGGATTGAGGGTTCTTGCCGATCGGCACCTCGTGGGCCGAGGCCCTGCCGGAACCCCGTCCGGGTCTCGCACCGAATCGCCGGATCGCCCTGAATTGGGGTAGCGGGCTTCATCCCCGCCTGGTGTTCGTCAGGCCCTCCACCTTGCGGAGGAGGGGGCTTCCGGTTCAGCGCTCGACCTCCGCGGTGCCTCCTTCCTGCGCGGCTGCGTGTTCGGGGTAGGGGCGGGACTGCTCCCGCCCAGGTCTGTCAGCCTGTTCTGCGGAGGGACGGGGCTTCGTCCAGCGCTCGACCCTGCGCGGAGCCTCCCTTCCTGCGCGGCCGTTTTTCAGGGTACCGCGCCGAACACTTGTGGGTTTATCCCCGCCCGGGTCTGTCAGGCCCTCCACCTTGCGGAGGGAGGGGGTCGCCGCCCGCGACCTCGGCGTAGATCGCGGCGTAGCCGGCGACCATGGACTCGACGGCGTAGCGCTGCGCGCGGGTGCGGGCGGCCTCGCCCAGGGCGCGGGCGCCGTCGGGGTCGGCGAGGAGGGCGTCCACGGCCTGGGCCAGGGCGTGCGGGTCCTCGACCGGGACCAGGACGCCGGCGTCCCCCAGGACCTCGGGCAGGCTGTCGATCCGGCTGGCGACGCAGGGGAGGCCGCAGGCCATGGCCTCCGCGAGGGCCAGGCCGAAGCCCTCCCAGCGGCTGGGCATGCAGAACACGTCGCAGGCGGCGAGGAGCGGGCGCACGTCGTCCAGGAGCCCGAGGAAGCGCACGCGGTCCGCGATCCCCAACGCCCGGGCCTGGGCCGCGAGGGCCTCGCGCTCGGGACCCGCGCCGGCGAGGGCCAGGCTCACACCGTCGAGCTCGACCAGCGCGGGGAGGAGCACGTCGAAGCCCTTCTGGCGATCGAGGCGGCCCAGCGCGCCGATCAGCGGGCCGTCGCCGAGGCCCAGGGTTGCGCGGGCGGCGGCGCGGTCGGGGAGGGTCGCGAAGCGCGCGAGGTCGACGCCGTTGGGCACGACCCGGGGGGCGGTGACGCCCAGGCGGGACGTGGCGAACTCGGCCACGGCGTCGGAGACCGCGGTGGTCGCGTCGTCGCGGCCGGCGAGCCAGCGCGCGACGGCGAAACGCAGCGGGAGCCGGCGGCGCTCGACCACGTGCAGCGAGCTCACCCGGCGCGCGGGGCGCGGGACCAGGAGCCGGACCAGGGTCGCGGCGTGGAACAGGTGCGCGTGGGCCACGTGGGGTTGGAAGCGGCGGGCCACCGCCCGCAGCTCCCAGGCCGCGCCCAGGTCGAGCTTGTGCCGCATGCGCAGCGCGACCACGTCGATCCCCCGCGCCCGCAGCGCGCGGGCCACGTCGCCGTCGTCGCCGCCGGGGCTCGAGAGCGAGACCACGAGCACCTGCCAGCGCGCGGGGTCGAGGCGCGTCGCCAGCTCGTAGACCACCCGCTCGGCGCCGGCCGGGTGCAGGGTCGTGATCGCCAGGAGCAGCCGCCGGCGCTGCGGGTCCGGGGCGGGGACCGGGTCCGGCTCGCGGTAGAAGCGCGCGAGCCCGCGGCGCACCGCGCCCGGGAGCCGCACCTGGCCCAGGAGCGCGGCGGTCTCCGCAGGGAACAGGCCCCAGCGCCGGCCGAGGCCCAGGGCGACGAGGGCCGCGGCCCCCCAGGCCAGGAGCAGACCCTGGCTCCCCAGGCCGAGGAGCGCGCCCAGATACGCCGCGCCGGCGACGCCAGCGCCCAGGTGCACGCGCCAGGTCGTCCCGGTGAAGCGCCGGCGCAGGTAGGCCGTGCGCAACACGGCCTCGAGCGCGAACCCGCAGAGCGTGCCCAGGGCCGGGCCCAGGATCCCCCAGCCCCGGGCGATCAAGACCACGTCCAGGGTCAGGTTCAGCGCGAGCCCGAACAGGCAGAACACCGTGGGCCAGCGCGAGACGAGCTCCGCCTGGAGCACCGGGCGCTCGACCAGCCCCGCGCCGCGCACCGCGACCGCGACCGCGAGGAGCTGCAGGGCCTGGGCGCTCGCGTGGGGGGTGTGGGCGCCCAGGAGCAGGAGCAGGGGCTCGGCCAGGGCGACGAGCAGCGCGGCGGCGAAGCCCCAGAGCAGGGTGACCTGCGGCGCGCCGACCCGCAGGTAGCGCTCGCGGGTCGCGCGCTGGCCGCGGGCGGCGGCGCTGGCGAGGAGCGGCCCCGGGAGCACCTCGAGCACGACCCCCAGGACCACCGCCTGCTCGGCCACGCGGTAGGCGACGTCGTAGCTCCCGGCGGCGGCCTCGCCGAGCATGGCCCGCAGCACGAGCACGTCCACGTAGAGCAGCCCGGTGATCCCCAGGAAGCGCAGGAGCAGGGGGCCGCCGTAGCTCGCCGCGCGGCGCATGACCTGGGCGTCCGGGGTCGGGCGCGGGGCGACCTGGCGCACGGCCCACAGCGTGAACAGCGCGACCGGGAGCGGGGAGACCGCCGCCGCGAACAGCGCGCGCCGGAGGTCGAGGCCCGTCCCCGCCAGGAGCAGGAGCGCGCAGAGCACGGCGCGGGTCGTGGCCGAGGCGACGGTGATCCAGCCGCCCTGGCCGACCGGGCGCAGGAGCGCGGTCCCGAGCTGGGCCAGGGCCGCGGCGCCGGCGAACAGGAGCAGGAGCCCGGCGGCGGGGATCCCGACCGAGGCCGCGATCGGGCCCTGGCAGAGCCACACCAGGCCGGTGAGCCCCGCCGCGCTGAGCGCGATCCAGGCGGCGAGGGAGCCCAGGGTCCGGCTGAGCCGCGCCTCGCGGTCGAACTCCTCGGCCCCCAGGCGCAACGACGACCACACCGGCCAGGTGAGCAGCACGGTGGCGAAGCCGCCCCAGGCGAGGAACACGCTCTGGCGGCCGTAGTCGGCCTGGCTGAGCTGGGTCAGGAGCAGGCGCAGGGAGACGAAGCCCAGCGCGGCGGCGCCCAGCGCGCCGCCGCCCAGGAGCAGCAGGTCGCGGAACCCGCTCGCGGCGTGGTCCGGGGCGGACCGGCTCAGGGGGTCGGCGGCTCGCGCACGACGACGAGCACCGCCGACTGCGGGACCACGAGGAAGGTCTCGCCCTGGTAGCGCACCTCGATCGCGGCCTTCTTGTAGAACAGCGCGAAGTCCCCCACCTCGACCTGCATGGGCAGGAAGCGCGGGTCGCGGCGGGACTCCTTCCAGGGCTCGTCGTCGTCGGGCTCGGGGGAGGGCAGGGGCACGCCGGGGCCGCGGGAGATCACCCGGCCCGCGCGCACGTCCGCCGACTCGCCGCTGCCCTGGGGCAGGTAGAGCCCGGTCGAGGTCCGGGTCTCGTCCTCGGGTCGGATCAGCACCCGATCGCCGATCACGATCATGTGCTCGGGCACGCCCTCGCTCACCCTTGCTTCCCTTCGTTGATCAGGCGGGCCGCCTCGCCGAGCAGCCCGTCGAGGCTCCGATACACCCCGGTCACGGAGGCCTGCAGCTCGACCTTCTCTGCCAGGGTCAGCGCGTCGTTGGCGTTGAGCTTGGCCTCGAGCACGCGGAGCTGCTCGCGCACGCGGGTCGTCTTCTTGTGCAGGTCGGCCTTGGACACGTCGTGGCCCAGGAGGTGTCGCTCCCGGGGTTGGAAGACCACGGTCCGCCAGGGGCTCTTGGGCTCGGGGTGGCGCAGCGCGGCGTCGAGGACCTCGAGGAACGCCGAGCGCACGCGGGCGCTGCTCAGGGGCGCGCGCTCCTCGGCGACCCGGGTCGTGATCCGCGCCGGCGGGGGGAGCGGCTCGGTGCGCTCGGGCTCGCTGCGCCCGCCGCCGCCGCCGCGACGCCGGCGCGGGGCGTCGCTCGAGGACGAGGAGGAGCGCCGGCGCACGGTGCCCTTGGGGACGTGGGTCGAGCCCTTGGCCTCCGCCCGGGGGAGGAGGTCCTTCCAGGTCGGGAGCGGCTCGGGGAAGTCCAGCGCGCCCTGGGGGCCCCACAGGATCAGGAGGTCCGGCGGGGCGTCCTCGCGGACCTCGTTGTCGTCGTCGTAGTAGGCGTCGAGGTGCCGCCAGTGCAGGGCGTGGATCGTGAGGCTGTAGCGCCCGGGCGCGAGGTCGAGCAGGACCCCGGTGTCGGGGATGTAGCTCAGGCGCTCCCCGCGCCCGTCGCCCGGGAGCCGCTCGCTGGCGCCCACGAACAGCTGGCCGCTGCGGACCTCGACCCCCAGCCCGCCGACCTCGCCCGTGATCAGCTCGAGCTCGGCGTCCGTCGGCTCGCCCTCCCGCGCCACCAGGCGGAAGGGGCCTTCCTTGCCGGTCTGCACGATCGTGATCTGGCCGTTGCGGAGCTCGGGCAGCTCGGCCAGGGGGCCGATCCGCCACCAGTCGGCGCGGTCTCGCACGCGGTGCGCGAGGACCTCGGGGTCGAACACGGCCACCGCGGCGAGGTCGGTGGAGATCGGGATCAAGGTCATGGGTGGGAGTTTACTCCCTCCCCGCGGCTGCGGGAGCGACGCAGGGCTGGGGATCCTCAGACCCGGGCCGGGACGAGCCCAGGCGTGTTCGGCGCGCAGCGCAGCGCGGAGACTCTTCTGCGGAAGAGGCGTTGCTCCCCCTGGTGGGGGCGGGCTTACGCCCCGCCCACTGGTTTGTCTCCCTCCACCCCTTCGTAGTGTGAGGCATTCCCAGCCTGCTCAGGCTCCGCCGGCACCCGAAGGCACAAGGGACGCACAAACCCGGGCGGGAGGCAGAGCCGGGCAAGCCCCGCCCCTACCCTTGCGGAAGCGGGCCGACGCCGCGGGCGGGTAAACCCGCCCCTACCCCTGTGAAAGTTTCTGCGCGCCGGATTGGGCAGCAGCCGGTCAGGCCTCGGTCGCGGAGCCGCCCTGTGGGGCAAGCCACGCCCCTACCCCATACAGGCGCACCCAGCGGCGACCGCACGCCGAGCACGTCTGTGCCGGACACGAGTGGGACGACCCCGCTACCCTGGACAGCGCAGGCTCGGTGGAGAGGAGGGAGAACGCCCGCTGCGTCCGACGCGATCGCGCGCCGTCGATGGGATGGGCGCAGGCAAGCTGCGCCCCTACGGAGAGGACGCCCCCTGCGTGGGCGCGCCGGGATCGCCAGCAGAGGGGGCAGGGGCAGAGGCAGGGGCAGGGGCAGGGGAGGGAGCTCCGCGCCTCCGGCTACTGGTCTCCGCCCTCGCGGGTGCGTTCGCGGAGCTTCTCCATTTGCTCCTCGAACCAGGCGGCCATGCCGGGGTCCTGGTCGAGGTAGTGCTTGTGGAGCTTGCCGGCGTGGCGGCGCCAGCCGCGCTCGAGCATGGCGCGCTGGTCGTCCATGCCGAGGAGCTTGCCGTTGAGGTGCGGGGCGGAGTCGCCGTCGCGGAGGCCGCGGAGGTAGCCCATGAGGTGCCCGCGGCCGGGGGGCGAGGAGGCGAGGAAGTGCACGAACACCCAGGACTGGGCGTAGTTCGTGAACGCGCGCTGGGGCGAGCTCATGAACTCGGCCTGGTTCTGGTCGAGCAGGTCCTCGAGGGGGAGCACCGGCGCCATGTGGGGGACCTTCTCGCGCAGGAACACCACGTCCTTCAGCCGGTCGGGGTAGGCCTTGGGCGCGGCGGGGTCCCGCGCCGCGAGGATCTCCTCGCTCAGGCGGTTGCCGAAATACTCCGCCAAGCCCTCGTTGAGCCAGGGCGGGACGCGGTCCACGCAGAGGTGCAGATACTGGTGGAAGGACTCGTGGAGCAGGACCTTGAGCGTGCCCAGGCCGATCTCGAGGCCGGTGGCGGCGAGGTCCTCGGGCGAGTCGTCGGCGTAGAACACCAGCGTGCGCGCGATCGGGAAGTAGGTCCCGGCCACGTGCTCGCTCGAGAGGTTGAACGCGCCGCGGAAGGTCTCGAAGCGCTTGCGGTCGGCGAACACGAACACCGTGGCCACGCCGTCGACGTGGCGCAGCTCGCCGAACATGCGCTCGAAGTTGGTGAAGGCCTTGTCCATGATCTCGCCGAGCTGGTCGAGGGCCTTGTGCTGGCCCGCGATCCGCTTGGCGAGGGCCTCCCGCGCGGCGGGGTCCGCGGCGGCGAGCTCCTGCTCGAGCACGGGCAGGGGGCGGCCGAGGCCCACGTCGCTCACGATCCGGTAGCGCCCCGAGGGCGAGCGCCGCTCGAGGAGCGGGGCCACGTGGGGGACGTCGGCCCAGAACGGGCCCTCGACCGCCATGCGCAGCGCGCGCACGCCGTCGTCGTCCTCGCCCAGCACCTGCCGCGCGCGCACGAAGTCGCCGTTCATGGCGCAGCACAGCGCGTGGATCTCGTTGATGATCAGGTAGTCGCCGACCTCGCGCTGCACGGCCTGGAGCTTGGCCTGGGCGTCCTTGAACTCGCCGCGCATGGCGGCGACGACCCCCTCCGCCGCGATCCGCGCCGGGGTGCCCGGGTCCACCTGCTTGCAGAAGCGCTCGGCCGCGGACAGGTCCTGCTGCAGCCAACTGTCGATCACGCGGTAGAAGGGCGGGCGACCCTGGGCGCAGGCGTTGGCCGCGACGACCAGCGCCAGCGCGATCCCCCAGCTCAGCCCGCGCGCTCCGACCAAGGTCCGCTCCTCGCCTTCAGGGTAACGCACGCGGGAACGGCCGGCTGCCTCTCGGTCAGGGGCGGGGGGAAGCTCCGCTCGGGCGCGATCGCGGCAGGAGTGCCCTCTGTTGCGGAGAGGTGGAGGGACGCACATACCGGGCGGGGGCAAGC